>JAEUHG010000151.1 GCA_016795425.1 Verrucomicrobiales bacterium | reverse complement strand
CCTGCGCCTTCGCGTGGAAGACGTGACCCTTTCCGTTTCACGCACCGAAGCCACTCAGGCGGTCTTTCGCGTCACGCTCTCGGAGCGTTCGACCCAAGCCGTCACCATCGACTACGCCACTCGCGATGACTCGGCGCGTGCCGGTGAAGATTATATCGCCAAGTCCGGATCCCTGGAGTTCGCCGCTGGCGAAACGGAAATCCTCCTCGCTGTTCCCGTCGCCGCCAACGCGCGCGACGAGGTCGAGGAATCGTTCCTTGTCGACTTCCTCCGCCCCACCAACGCCGCCCTCATGACACCCTCGGCCCGCGCCACTCTCGTCCCCGCGCTGCCATCGAATCGCCCCCCGCAACTCCTCCTCCTCTCACCCGCGCCGCCGTTTTCCTATCGCTCCGACTCGCCCATCCTGATGGAAGTCGACGCCACAGATCCTGATCAAGATGCCCTCACGGTCGCCATCACCATCGACGACGTGTGGCGTGTTCAAATCCTGGAACCGCCTTATCGGTGGTTCTGGACCAATGTCACCCCTGGGAGCCACACCCTCTCGGTCCAGGTGACGGATGCCCTCGGCATGACTTCCGCAATCACCCCGGTCTCGTTCACCGTAGAAACAGCGTCCAACGCCCCCCCCGTGGTGAAACTCCTCTCCCCCGGCCACCATTCGGTCCACGCGCTCAACGACAGCGTGCGGTTTGCGGCCGAAGTCAACGACCCGGAGGGAAGCATCGCCCAAGTCGAATTCTTCGCCCACCAAACCCGAGTCGGCGTCGTCCGTAAGGCCCCGTTCGAGTTTATTTGGACGAATCCGCCACCGGGCGACGTCCGGTGTTTCGCCCGCGCCACCGACGCGCGTGGTGCCACCGCGGACTCCGCCGCCGCAACCATCGGGATAACCGAGGTCTGCGGGCAGGTCGCCCTCCTTCGTAGGGCCCCTGAGATCGAGATCCGGACCATGGTCGAAGCCCTCTTCGAACTCGGGGTTCCATCTCAGATCTTTGAACCCGGTCAGGTCACAGCAGCCCAGTTGACGCCTTTTGACCTCGTGATCTGGAACGACGGTGGAATCGCCCCACTGGATGAACGGTTGGTGCGCCTATTCCAATCCCTCGCCGAGTCGGGCAAGAGCCTTTACTTCGTCGGCGACCATCTTCTCTCCGACCTGGCCAGGCTCGATGCCACTGGCCAGGGTGTCTGGACCCAACTACTTCGACTTGAACCTGGCGCCTCGGTCGAAACGACGAATCTTATCCAATTCCGCCACGACCACACCCTGGCCTCGGTGGAGCATCCCCTGCTTCATGGTAAAGCCGGATCGATCCCGGATTTCGATTATCCGTTCCCCCCCGAAACCACCCGCCTCGCCAGCCTGGGAAATGAGGTCGTTCTCGGAGAACGCCACGGCCACCCGGTCCTCGTCGCTGTGGCATCGCCCGATCTTCCGTCCGGCCGTCGCCAAATCACCCAGGCGTTCCCGGTCGGCGGCGGCAACATCGACTCCCTCGTCCCTCGCCAACGTCTCTTCCAAAATGCCGTCTGGTGGCTGCTCCGATGCCCTCCCTGCGAGGACTTTAATCTCGTGCCCACCTTGAGATCCTCGACGGAATCCCCGATGGCGGGGCAAGTCTTCGAACTGATTCTTGAAGGATCCGTTTCTCCCGATTGCGATGGACTCGCCGCCCTGGTGCATTGTGACGTGCCGGCCGACTGGGAGTTCGCTGGTGTGCGCACGGACCAAGGCACCTGGGAACAATCGGGAAAACGAATCACGCTCAATCTGGGCCGATTGCCACGCGGGTCCCTGGTCGCAGCACAAATCCAGGTGCGCCCGCGTCTCGACGGACCGCAACCGGTCCAGGTTCGATGGGCGACCCTCAATGAAGGCCCCGCGGCAATTGCCGATAACACGCTCTACGCCACGGTGTTCGTCGAAAATGGCCTGCGTCTGATTCTTCGCCCCAGCTCGGATGGCCAACTGGAACTGGAGGTTCTCGGAATGGCCGCGAGCGTCCCTGTCATCGAAACCGCCTTGGCAGTGAGCGGGCCATGGACGTTGTTCACCAACCTGCCATCGACCGGTGGCACGCCGCCGGCCCAATGGCGTTTCCCGGTGGACTCGCGCCACGTGAGCCGATTCTAT
>JAEUHG010000039.1 GCA_016795425.1 Verrucomicrobiales bacterium | reverse complement strand
GTCCTTGCAGTCGATGTTTTAGGCTTACAATAAGGCGATGTCGGATTGCGTGGCCCCAAGGTGCCAGGAGAGTTCGTAAAACGCCCGGCGCTCGGGATTGGTTTCACGCGCAACGATCGCTCGATGCTCCAGGAGCGTGATCGCGCGTTTAGCTTTGTAGCGCACACTCGGCCACTGGCGCACCGGGATGACGGCGACCGGGAGCCAATTCATCCCGAGCGCGAAATTATGGATGCGGCGCAGGTAGACGTTGGTGGCGACGCCGCCCTTTTCCATCGCTCGCAGGAGGTGTTCCGCCCGGGTTTCGAGGAGCGGGAGCTTCTGAATGCTCGCAAACGCTTGGTCCTTCGCCGCCACCCGCCATCGGCGTTGGGTTTCGCCGTGCTTGAGCTTCACGATCTCCCCCATCACGTCCTGCCACGTGCGCTTGGCGGACTGCGGATCGCCGACCATGAGGTAGGCGCGGGCGATCTGCATGTTGATGACGGGCTGAAGGTGGGCCTCGTTCTTGGCATGCAGGAGGCGCTCGGCTACGATGCGTTCGCGGGTTCGAAGCGTCTCCTGCTTGCCGGTCTCGTTGTCCTGGGCCCAGAAGACGCGACCACGGCGGAACATGCGGTACCTCTTTTTCATAACCAATCGTGGTTACGAGCCTAGAGGCGTCCGTTGCCGACGGGTTAGCGAGCGGTCAGGAGGTTGGCACGGGTAGGTCCCGTGCTGGTGCCGGCAGCCAAATCTGCTGACACTTTCTGCTGACAGTCGCCTCGTCGTTCCTCCGTAACTCCTTGTGGCTAAGCACTTGGAGCTGGAGGCGAGGGTCGGAATCGAACCGACGAATGGGGCTTTTGCAGAGCCCTGCCTTACCACTTGGCTACCCCGCCGCAATTGGCCCTTCATTGTCTAGGCCCACCGCCCATCTGCGCAAGGCGAAGTTTTTCTGAGGCGGCTGTTGGCGTTTTAGCCCGACCTCCCGCCCCACCCGCAACTTCCCACCCCGCTCGGTGTTCCCATTGACGGCCCGGCTAACCGGCACCTAGGTTGCACCCAACAATGCATGGCGCAACCCCGGTTGGTGTCTCGAGGTGCCTCGAAACCGATGTCCGTGCCTAATCCATAAGAGTTTTGTTCGCCCAGCCATGAAGATCCACAGTCCTTCCCTCCGCCGCGCCGCCTTCACGCTGATCGAGATCATGATCGTCGTGGGCATCATCGGCCTGCTCGCTATCGCGATCGTTCCCAACATCACCAAGAACCGCGAACGCGCCCAATTGCGCATGATTGAGCAAAACCTCCGCAAAATCGACGCCGCCAAGAACCTCTGGGCGCTGGAAAACAACAAGGGAAGCGGCGAAACCCCGTCATCCGAGGACCTTAAGCCCTATGACGGTTGGCCAAAGGCGATCGCCGGCGAAACGTATAACGTCAATCCTGTCGGCACTCCGCCCACCGCCACGCTGGGTGGCAAATTAGGCACCAACTCGGCCAGTTCTGTCATCTCGCTTCCGTCAGAGTAGGTGTGTATCCGGCGAGAAGGGAACTGGGGCCGCCGCTCAAATCCCGCCCTTCAGAAGTTCGGCTCCCGGATTTCGTTCAATGCGTTCCGCCGTATCTCCGATGGCGGCACTTTCTGGCGAACCCCCGTGGGCCATACCACTTCCACCTCGTCGATCCGTCCGGCGTGGCCCAGGCCAAAGGTCACCGGTAGTTCGGATTGGGACAAATAGCCACGGGTCGGCATGACCTGGCGCCATTGGGTGTGGGCACCGGTCCGCAGCCGAACCCACGACCCGACCGCATCACGGTTGCTCCGGGTTCCCATCAACCGGAACCGCACCCAGGAATGGCCCAATTGCTGATCGTTTCGCAACAGCAACGGCCTTCCATTGATCTGCGTGATGATCACGTCGAGGTCACCGTCGCCGTCAAAATCGGCATAGGCTGAGCCTCGTCCTACTAAGGGTTGAAAGAGGTCTTGCCCCCCGTGCGTCGGTGAGACGGGCAAAAAACCGCGCCCACGCCGACTGCCGCGCGCGTTCCAGAAGAGCTGGGCGGGCTGTTGGTAATGCTGGCTGGCTTGAACGCGGTTGATGCTTTCTTCGATGTGCCCATTGGCGGTGTGCAGGTCCAACCAACCGTCGAGATCGTAGTCGAAGAAGAAGACGCCAAACGAAAGAGAGAGACGGCTGGCTGCTCCGACGCCTTGCGCGATGGCTTCATCGGCGAAAATCAAGGCGTCGGGTTGAGTCACGTAGAGTGCCAGCATCTCATTGGCAAAGTTGCCAATGGAAACTCCGAGGCTTTCGTCTTCCGCGAAGCGGCCGGCGTCGATTCCCATGGCCCCCCGGGTGCTCCCAAAGGTGTCAAAGGCGAGTCCGGATTCGACGCCCACTTCCGCGAAGGTGCCGTCCCATCGGTTGGAGAACACGAAGTTCTGAACGGTGTCGTTGGCCACGATGAGATCGATCCAGCCGTCGTTGTTGAAATCAACGGGCGCGACGCCGAGCGATTTGGCCATGGGTTGGCCGGTGGCTTTGTTGCGGACCTGGATCCCCGCGCGGGCCGAGACGTCCGCGAAGCGACCGTCCCCTTGGTTATGATAGAGGCGCGAAAACGAGCCGGGAAAGTTCATGGGCGGTCCATAAGCCCTCCCAATGCCGGCGAGACGGTAGTCGACTTCAAAATCAATGTCGCGCGACCACTGCACATAATGACAGATGAACAGGTCGAGGCGTCCATCGCGGTCGTAGTCAAAGAAGGAAGCCCCGGTCCCCCAGTCGCTGGACTCCACCATGACCCCGGCCAAAGCCGTGACGTCGCGGAACCGACCGTCACCTTCATTGTGGAAGAGGCGTTGCTCGCCCACACCCGTGATGAACAGATCCATCCGACCGTCATTGTCGTAGTCTCCGCAGGCCACCCCCATGCCCTGAAACGAGACGTCGAGTCCGGAACCCTCGGTCACGTCCATGAAACGTCCGGCATCATTTCGGAAAAGTGCGTGATGGGAAGGTTGGCGCTGTTCAGCGGGTGTCCATGGCCAGGCGGCCCCGTTGACGAAAAAGAGGTCCGCATCACCGTCCCCATCGAAGTCAAAGAACGCCACGCCGCCGCCCATGGTTTCGGGCAGCAGCTTTTCGCCAACGGCACCATTGTAATGTTGGAAGTTGATGTTGACGGCGCGGGTGACGTCTTCAAAGCGGACGACAGGCAGGTCACTGACGGCGTCCGAGGCGGCTTCACGCGGTGCGGCCAGCGGCGTCATCCTGGTGGCCGGACTATTGGATCGACGCGAGGCGATGACGATGACCGCGACGATGGCGGATAAGGCGAGGAGGATACCCATCGACCAGCCCAAAGCGCGGCCGATGATCGCGTCATCGGCGGGAGCGTCCGATGGCGAAACTTGATGGGGATCCGGCCGGGTCACTCCCGATGCATACGCCACCGGGTCGGCGAGGCGAAGTCGATTCTAACGGGGCACCACCCCATCTGAGATTCCTCTCCGGCTTTCAGCATGGAGCGTGGGAAGCGCGTGCGCCAGGGGTTAGAGGTCGAACAGATAGACGCGGAACATGAGCAGAGCCAGAAACGTTGAGGTATCGCCACTGACCTCGGGGCGGTCGCCGATGTCAAACTTATGATCCCAGCTGTATTGGTACAGGGCTTCAGCCGCGAAGGAGAAATTGCGGGTGATGAAGTATTCCAATCCTGCACCACCGCGGACCACGGGATAGAAACCCTTGGCATCGACGTTATAGCCGACACTCTGGGGTTTGGCGTCGTTGAACTCGGCGAACATCATGCCGCCTCCGACGAGGGCGTAGGGCACCCAACGTCCGTGGGCCATGGGATAGCGATAACGGATCTGCGGCATAATGGCCGCCTGTGCGTACTCACCCAAAGCGTCACGACCGTCGACCTTGATATTGGATTCGCCGCCATCCGCCGCCAGCTCGATGGCCCAATTGCGGTTCAGGGTGTATCCCAGGGTGAATCCGTAGTGCTTGGTGAGTTCGTGTCCGTAGGCCTGGGCCGTCGGAGTCAACTCGACGCCGTTCCCGATTGCGCCATCGAGAATCAGTCGAAAGCCCGCCCGCATGCCGAAATAGACCCGGGGTGTCCTGGGCTGGTTTGGGGCATCCACCAATTCCCTCGGATGATTCTCGCTCAAGTAGACCCGCAGACCAAAGGACACGAGAAAAGAGGACATATCCATGGTCCCTGTCTCCGTGCCGATGCGGGTGTCGAGTTCGTCGATCCAGATGTACTTGCCTTCAAAACCGAAGGCGACTTCGTCACTGATGAAATACTCGATACCCACACCGCCCGTGAACGCCAACTTCCAATCTTCGGCCTCGATATCGTGTCCAAACCCATGCGATTTGCGGTCGTTGAATTGGAGGAAGGAAGAACCGACGCCGGCAATGACGTAGGGTACCAGGCGATCGTCGAGAAACGGTTGGCGCCAACGCACCTGGGGCATCAGGGAAATGGAAGTCTGTTCGGCAACCAATTGGTCCCGACTGTTGCGCAGACCGAGCTGGAAGGAGTCCACGGCGAGTTCCACTCCCCAGTGGCGTGAGAGATTCGCGCCGAGACTGATGCCGTTGGCGTCATCGACGCCCCAGATGGTGTCCCACTCGTACCCACGCCAATGCATATAGGTACGAAACTCGTCGGAATCCTCGGCTCGGCCGATTCCCTCCGCCACCATCACGGTTAAAGCGGCCATTCCCAGGCTCGACACCGTCTTGCACCCCGCACCCAGCCACGATCCAAAATGTCTGAAGATTCCCATGCGAAGGTTGGTCACGTCGGATGGCGTGAACGCGAGGAGTGTCAGGCTCGGACACCCACCACGGCAATGGCCAAATGGCCGGCGAACAACGTTCAGAGACGCGCGTCGGTGCCTTCCATCGCAAGACCTTAGCCCGCTCTCAGACCCAATGAATCAGGCCGATGACTTGGATGAAGTGACGTGACTGATGGGAATACCGGATTGGAACAAAACAGAAACAAGAACGTGGCAACTCTTGCCGGTGGCCGCTCGACTGGTAGGATGGCGGACCCGACCCGTCGGGTATTCCCGGTCGAAACGGCGCCAATGGACGCCGGCACCGCGGAGAAAGAACCGAACAGCGGTTCGACGGCGGAAACGGTGATGACACTCATGCAACATATCAGGAACATCGCGATCATCGCGCATGTCGACCACGGCAAAACGACGTTGGTCGACTGCCTGCTCAAGCAATCCGGCACATTTCGGGCCAACGAGGCGAAGGCTTCGGAGGAACGGATCATGGATTCCATGGATCTCGAGCGGGAGAAGGGCATCACGATCCGCGCGAAGAACGCGGCCTTCAAATACAAGAACTACCACATCAACATTGTGGACACCCCCGGCCACGCCGACTTCGGCGGCGAGGTGGAGCGCATCATGAACATGATCGACGGGGTGTTGCTGGTGGTGGATGCGGCGGAAGGCCCGCAGGCCCAGACGCGATTCGTCCTGCGCAAGGCTCTGGAAGCGGGCGCCAAGCCGATCGTAGTCATCAACAAGATCGATCGCGACAATGCCAACCCTAAGAAGGTGCTCGACCAGGTCTTCGAACTCTTCATGTCGCTCAATGCCACCGATGAGCAACTCGATTTTCCCTTCGTGTACTGCTCAGCCAAGGCTGGGTATGCGAAGCTCGAACTGGACCATGCCAGCGGCACCATGGAACCGCTGTTCGACACCATCGTGAAGTACATCCCTCCGCCGCGCGCCAAGGCGGGCGAAGGTTTTCAAGTGCTGGTGGCCAACCTCGACTACAGCGATTACCTCGGCAGAATTGCATTCGGCAAGATTCTCGCCGGCAAGGTCAAGGTGGGGGAACCCGCGGCCTGTCTGCACGGCGATGGCAAAGTGACCCCCGGAAAGATCACCATGATCTACCACTTCGAGGGCCTCAAACGCATCGAGATCGAGGAAGCCCACGCCGGCGATATCGTGGGTTTGACGGGCTTCGAAGACGTGTTCATCGGCGAGACCATCGCCGACAAAGCGGAGCGAGGCGCCCTGCCCTACATCCCGATCGATCCACCGACCATCCAGATGGAGTTCGCGGTAAATGACGGCCCTTTGGCGGGAACGGATGGCAAGCTCGTGACAGCCCGGCACATTTGGGAACGCCTCCAGCGCGAAGTGCGCACCAACGTGGCCCTGCGCATCGCACAAACGAGTGACGCAAAGATCTTCGAGGTGTCCGGTCGCGGTGAAATGCAGATTGCCATCCTCGTGGAGCAGATGCGCCGAGAAGGCTACGAAGTCCTGGTCTCCCGTCCCGAGGTCCTTTGGCGCAAAGGCCCGAACGGCGAATCCTTCGAGCCGATCGAGAAGATGTTCCTGGAAATTCCCCAGGAAAACCTCGGCGCCATCATGGAGAATCTCGCCTTCCGCAAAGCCGAGATCGTCAACATGCACCATCACGCCGACCAGGTGACGGTCGAGGCCCTCATCCCGATGCGCGGATTGATCGGGTTTGAAACCGACTTGGTCAATCAGACCCGCGGCATGGGCGTGATGAGCCATTTGTTCCATGAATACGGCCCGGACCGTGGGGAAATCGCAGCCCGAAAGAACGGATCGCTGGTCAGCATGGAAGACGGCGAAGCCACGGCGTACGCCCTGAACATGGTCCAGGAACGCGGCCGCCTCATGGTCGAACCCGGTGACGCCATCTATAAGGGCATGATCGTCGGCGAGAACGCCCGCGAAAACGACATCCCGGTGAACCCGTGCAAGACCAAGCACCTGACCAACATGCGATCCCAAGGCGATGGTAAGGGCATCCAACTCAATGCCCCGCTCAAACTCAGCCTCGAACGCGCCCTGGAATACATCGATGTGGATGAATACGTGGAAGCCACACCTCATCATCTTCGATTGCGCAAAAAGGTGCTCGACGAGAATCAGCGCAAGCGGGCCGAGAAAGAGCGGATCGTGAAGTTCGTGGAGAATTGACATCCACCAGATCCCCTCCTCCGTCGCGAGTCGCTGCAGCGGAGCAAGTCGACCAGGCGCCCTTCTACGGGGCGCCTGAGCTTTTTGGTGAGAGCCTCGCCTCGCCTCCGGCTTCCAGAAACGTCCGACAACACGCCCAACGAGACTCCCTTTCGAAAGCCTGATTCCGACCAAAATGTAAATAAAACGAAAGTTGACTTCTGTTTTATTTATTATAAATCGGACCTAGACATTCGATTTAAGAAAATGGCCGAAAGCCCGCACCAACGATGGATTCAAGGTCTAGAGGAGGAAGACTGGGCTTTTCTCAAGCGCTTCGTCCTCGCCTCCGGTTCCCTCAAGGAACTCGCCACCGCCTATGACGTTTCTTATCCGACGGTTCGCTTGAGGCTGGATCGGTTGATTCAAAAAATCCGTATCCTGGACGATGTGCGAACGGAGGATCCGTTCGAGCGCCTGCTTCGCGCGCAATTCGGCGACGGCCGAATGGACGCGTCGACCTTCAGACAACTTCTGGACGCGTACCAAAACCAAAAGAACGGCAGCACCTCATGAATGCTCTCCTGGCCTATTTTCCACTCCTGCTCGGTTTCTCGGTCGGCGCCGCCACCTTGCCCGCGACCTTGAACTGGGAGGTTCTGACCAATCGCGGTCCAGCATCCGGGGGGACGGTCCTCGCGATGGATGGACGGGCGGTCCTGAAAATCGAAAACCCCAACGACGAACCGCGCCAAGTCCACTTGCTGACCCTTCAGGAGCCCGGCATTCAGAAGAGCTATTACGTCGTTGCAGGCGAGGTGAAGTACGAGTCGGTGCGTGGGACGGGTTACTTGGAGATGTGGAGTTGCTTTCCACCCTCTGCGCCCGGACAACCGGAAAGCCAATACTTCAGCCGGACGTTGGGGACGGCGGGGCGGATGGGAAAGCTGACCGGCACTTCAGATTGGAGACCCTTTGAACTGCCGTTCAACCGCACAGGAACGAAGACTCCTCCGGTTCGCCTGGAACTTAATCTCCACCTGGAAGGGCGCGGCACCGTGTACCTTTCCGACCTGACGCTAATGGAGTTCGAGCGGCCAGCGGGGGCGTCCGGCGGTGGGTGGTGGCCCCCCAAAACCTCGGGTCTTCTAGGCGGAATTTTCGGCACCATCTTTGGACTCTGGGGCGCCCTGATCGGCCTTCTGACTTCCAAAGGCCGATACCGTCGAGCGGTGTTACTTCTCGCGCGGGCCGCGATTGGGCTCGGCGCCGTCCTGGCGGCACTCGGGTTGGCAGCCTGGCTAAGCGGGCAGCCGTTCCACGTGTGGAGCGTCCTCGTGCTGACGGGCCTCATGGTCGCCGGGATTTTCAGCACCAACCTGGGCAGCATCCGTCGGCGGATAGAAGAAGCCGAACTGCGCCGCATGACGGCGATCGATACTCGCTAGTCGGCACGTGCCGATCCAACCGGTCGGAGAGGTTCGTTCAGATGAACGCGGTGAAACGAAGGTATGCCGCGTCCCAGGCCTCGGCATCGGCCGGTTCAAACCGTCGGACTTCGAACGAACGCCGAACCACCTCGCGCAAGCCCTCCAAGGACGGAATCCGGTCGAGAGCATAAGCCTGGGTGAGCAGATTTCCTGCCGCAGTCGCTTCGACGGGACCGGCAATCACGGGCACTTGGAGAGCGTTGGCAGCCAGCTGATTGAGCAGGGCATTTTGGCTACCGCCGCCCACGATATGAAGTCGGTGGATGGGCGTGCCGGTGATCAGTTCCAATTGTTCACGTGTTCGACGGTAAAGCAGCGCCAGACTTTCGAAAATGCATCGCACCATAGCGCCGGGTGTGGCGGGAACAGGCTCCCCGATTTCACGACAATAGGCGGCGATCCGGGCGGGCATATCATCCGGTGCCAAGAAGCGCGGATCGGCCGGCTGGATCAACGAGACGAAGGCCGGGCTCGTTTCGGCCATCCGGACCAGGGTGGCATAGTCGAAGGTTTCACCGGCCGCGGCCCAGGAACGCCGACACTCCTGCAGGAGCCAGAGACCGCTGATGTTTTTCAGAAGCCGGACGGTGTTCCCAAAACCGATTTCGTTGGTGAAGTTGAGTTCGCGCGCGGTATCGGTGATCACCGGCTCGGGTCGCTCGACGCCCATGAGGGACCAGGTCCCCGAACTCAAGTACGCCCAATTCCCGCCCTCGGCTGGGACGGCGGCCACCGCCGCACCCGTGTCGTGAGAACAACTCGCAACGACTTCGACCCGGGCGAGGCCGGACTCGCGGGAGAGGAGTTCTCGGATCGGCCCCAGCCGTGATCCTGCCTGCACGATGGGCGGAAGAAGTCGCGAGGGGATGCCGACGCGGTCGCACAGAAGCGAGGACCAGGAGCGGGATTTGGGATTATAGACCATGCTGGTGCTGGCGAGCGTCACCTCCGCGACGGCGCGACCCGACAGGAAATGGTTGAACCCGTCGCCGATCAACAGCAGCCGGTCCGCCGCCTCCAGTCGTTCCGGTGATTCCGCCGCGAGCTGGTACAACGTGTTGAGGGGCATGAACTGGAGCCCGGTCTCGGCAAAAATCTCCGGCCAGGAGATCTTGGCGTGGGCATTGGCGACACCCTGGGCGGTGCGGGCGTCGCGGTAATGGTAGGTGGGCTCGAGAATCGAACCGTCGGCCCGCAACAGAAGGTAATCCACACCCCAGGAATCGGTGCTGATACTGGCCACCGGGATTCCGAGTTGGGACGCCTTGCGAAGACCGGCCCGGGTATCCTGAAAGAGACGGGCCATGTCCCAATGCAAGGAGTCGCCCTGCCGCAGGGCACCGGTGGGAAAGCGATGGACTTCTTTCAACGACAACAAACCTTCGTTGAGAGTTCCCAGCATGAGTCGGCCACTTTCGGCCCCCAAATCGATGGCAAGATGGTGGGTGGACATGATGACGTTGGTGCACCGCCCGTTTAAATCGTGTTTTCAGCGATGCGTCGGTTCAGAGACGCAGTTGCTGTTGCCGATACGCCTCGTCGGCTCGTCCAGCGATCCGATCCACGTGCTGCGGCGTCAGGAAATTAGGGCCGCCAAGAGCGGCGGCACCCATGAAAATCGCGGCTGCCTTGACGGCCATGAGAGTGGCGGCCAGGACCGAACCCGGGGACGTCCCGAGCGCGATCAGACCGTGGTTCTGGAGCAGGATAAGGCGCGGCGGATGTCCATGCTTGTCCAGGAACGCTTTGGTTCGGTCGCGAATTTCGCGCGCCAGCGGAAGGCCGGGATCGGTATACGGCACGAATACGGAGGCGGCGCCGCACACCACAATTTCGTCGGGGAACATGCGGCGCTCGGAGAAGTCCCGGGCGCGCGGCGAGCAAAGGATCTGGTTGACGCTCAGCGGGTGGGTATGGCCGACAAACCGCACCCCTTCCAGGGCCAGCAACCAGGCGTGAAAGACACTTTCAATGCTGGGTCGTTTGGCAGCGGCATCGACCCGGGTGCCCATGAGTGCCTCAGCCACCTGGTTATCCGACAGTTGTTTCTGATCCAACAACGCGAGCATCGGCTCGCGTTGGCAGACAGTCAGGTCTTCCGGGGTCAACTTCTCGAGGGATGCCCCGCTCGCCTTGACCGCGAAGTGCGCGGGGTCGACCGCGGCCGAGGTGTTGCCTTCGCCAAGGATCGCAAGCTGCCGGTCTTCCCTTCCCAATTCCCGCGACAGGTTGGCCAATTCGTCCAGAACACGCTGCACCCCTCGATTCAAAGGTGGGATGCCTCCGGTGCAAAGGTCGAAAGTGCCTCCCGATTTCGAGGCGCCCGGGCCGCCTGGTCGTGCCGATCCTGGAATGACCGTCAAGAATTCGGCTGGAAGCTTGGACTCCACACCGTTACCCGCTAAAGAAACGCCCGCATGTCGACGCCGCGCATCGGGATTATCGGTGGTTCCGGGCTTTACCAATTGGAAGGCCTTTCGAAGACCCGATGGGTGAAGGTCAAAACTCCATTCGGGCCTCCGTCGGACGAATTGCTCACGGGGAGCCTGGCGGGTCGCGAGGTGGTGTTCCTGCCTCGACATGGGCGTGGACATCGGCTGTTGCCCAGTGAACTTCCGCACCGCGCCAACCTATGGGCCCTCAAGAAGCTTGGGGTCGCTTGGGTCATTTCCATCAGTGCGGTGGGTTCGCTGCAACGTCGCTATCGGCCTCGGGACATAGTCTTTGTTGACCAGTTCCTCGACCGCACCAAGCAGTCCGCAGCGCACACGTTTTTTGGCGAAGGCATCGTGGCGCATGTGGCCTTCGCCCATCCGGTCTGTGAGGGTCTGAGACAACTCCTGGTCGACAGCGCCAAACGCCTCAAAGTGCGGGCACACGACGGCGGCACCTACGTCTGCATGGAAGGTCCGGCCTTCAGTACCCGCGCCGAGTCCAAGGCGAACAAGGTCGCGGGCCACGCGGTGATCGGCATGACCAATCTGGGCGAGGCGAAATGTGCACGAGAGGCGGAAATCTCCTACGCCACCGCCGCAATGGTCACGGACTATGACTGCTGGAATGAGGACGAGGCGCACGTGACCGTCGAGATGGTTCTGGCCAACCTTCACGCCAATGCGGCCTGCGCCCGGCAGTTGCTCCTTGAAACCCTGCCCAAGATCCCGGCCAAACCGGATTGGCCATCCCACTCGGCGTTGCAGAACGCCATCCTGACGGATCGAAAAGCGTGGCCAGCGCACACCTTGCGCAACCTCCAGCCCATTCTGCAGAAATACCTTTAGCCCTGGCGAACCGGCAACCGGCCGTGGACCTCAGCGTTGGAGGCGGGACAGTCGGTTGGCGGCCTGGCCAGAATCGATCAGCGAACCGGCTAGTTCCCAGCCCTCGCTGATTCCGCGCGCCCGACCCGCGAGGAACAGCGCCGCGCCGGCATTGAGCAATACCGCGTCGCGCTTGGGACCCCGCTCCTGGCCCGCGAGAATGCGCCGCACAATCCCGGCATTCTCCGCGCAATCTCCACCGGCGAGGTCGGCCAGCACCGTGGGTTGGACCGGCAGATTCTGAAGCGACAGCGTGCTCACCGCGAGCGCCCTCTCATGATGAAACTCGGCGACGACCGAGTCGCCGACGGTAGACAACTCGTCGAGATGCCCGGTCCCCGTCTTGCCGCACACCACCATGCCACGCAAGAGGCCTAATTGCTGCAAAGCTGTCGCAATGGGTGCGCACAGGCTCGGCACCGGAACACCGACCAATTGCGCCGTGGGCTGGGCAGGATTCAACAGCGGACCGAGGAAATTAAAGATGGTGCGCTGGCCACGCTGGGCGCAGAGCTTTCGGGCGGGGGCAATGTGGCGGAAGGCCGGATGAAACTTCGGCGCGAAAAAGAAGGCGAAATCGACGTCCCGCAAGGAAGCGGCGGCCTGATCCGGCGTGAGATCGATCGGGATGCCGAGCGCTTCCAACACATCTGCGCTGCCCGACTTTGAGGTGATCGCGCGATTGCCGTGTTTCGCCACCGGCACCCCGGCACTGGCCACGACGATGGCCACGGTGGTGGAGATGTTGAATGTATTCTGGTGGTCACCGCCCGTCCCGCACACATCGAGAATTCCCCGCGCACGGGTCGCCTCATCGATGGGAGGAACCACCGACAAAGAGCGCAGCGTCTTCGCAAAACCTACGATTTCGGATGGCGTTTCGCCGCGGCGGGCCAACGCGGTCAGAAAGTCGGCCTTGGTCTCGGGAGCTACCTCTTCTCGGACCAGCCAACCCACGGCGTCGGAGATTTGGGTGGAAGCCAGCTCACTTCCCGACTTCACCTGATCGGACAAGGCATCCAGCATGGAAACATGGTAGGAGGCAGAGGTCGGGCAGCGCGAGTCTGGAACATTCGAGGGCGCCATCGGCCCCTTTCCTCGCCTTCCGGTCTGTGGCTTGATGGGGCCTTCATGCGCGGGGAATCAGGCGACGTTCGCATCACGGCCGAGGTGGCCAGCACGCATACTCCGGTGCTGTTCCGGGCGGCGGTGGAACGCGCCGCGGAATTGCTCAAGGCCGGCGAAGTCGTGGCGCTGCCGACCGAAACCGTTTACGGCCTGGCGGCCAATGCACTCGACCCGTCAGCCATCTCCAGGATTTACGCGGCCAAGAATCGACCTGCCACCAATCCCCTCATTGTACACGTGGCCAGCGGTGAATTGGCAGCGAGCTGTGTCTCCGAGTGGCCGTCGGCGGCCGATCGACTCGCCGCTTCCTTCTGGCCCGGTCCCCTCACCCTGGTGGTTCCCAAAGCCGATCGCATTCCCGCCAGCATCACGGCGGGCGGCCCCACGGTCGCTATTCGTTGGCCATCGCACCCCTTCATGCAGGCCGTCATTCGAGCCTGCGGATTCCCACTGGCAGCCCCGAGCGCCAACCGAGCGAATCAGATCTCGCCAACCACAGCCCAGCACGTCCTTCGGCAACTCGGCGACCGCATCCCGCTCGTCGTCGACGGCGGACCGTGCCAGGTCGGGATCGAATCCACCGTGGTGGATGTCACCTCGGAACCGGCCCACCTTCTGCGTCCCGGGATGATCCATGAAGAATCACTGGCGGCAGTACTTGGGGAAATCCGAGTCTCGCGCCGAACCGATGGCGTCCTACGCAGCCCTGGGCAGTTTCAGAAGCACTATGCCCCCAAGGCGAAGCTGATCGTGCGATCCTGGCGCAATGCGGCCGAGTATCAGGCCGTGGTGGCATCCTTGGTCGGCGCCCCGGAACGCCTCCATGTGCTGGCCCATGACCGCATCCCCCCGGAACCGGGCGCCGCCCAGATTTCGGTGATTCCACACGAACCGGATGCCTATGCCCGCGCGATGTACGCCGAATGGCACCGTTGTGATGAATGTGGGGCGGAGTGCATCCTGGTCGAAGCCGTCCCGCCGACCCCGGCATGGCGGGCCATTGCCGACCGCCTTCAGCGCGCCGCGACGGGCGGGTAGGGCATCCGCCAGGGAATCCAGAACGCGGCTGGTGTATTGCCCGAGGGGTGGCCCCCGTGCTAGCCAGAGGCCGTGTCACGAAGCGACGTCCCGAGTTCAAGGCGAAGACGCTGCCCGGTTGGGAGCGGACGGGACGGCAATGGCATCGATCAACCAACGTCGGATGGATCCCGCGCACCCTGAATACTCGGTGGTTCTCCCCATCTTCAACGAGGCCGACAACATTCCGGCATTGTTGGAGGAGATCCGCGCGGCCTTGCTGCCGCTCGGCAAGTCCTGGGAAGTGCTGGCCATTGATGACTGCAGCCGCGATCACAGTCTGGAGGTCCTTCGCCACCAATGTTCGAAGTATGGCGAGTTGCGCGTGTTGCGCCATCGGATGAACTGCGGACAGAGCGCCGCCTTCGCCACCGGATTGGCTCACGCCAGGGGATCCATCATCATTACTCTCGATTCCGATCGCCAGAATGACCCGGCCGATCTGCCGCGGATGCTCGCGACGCTGACCCCCGAATTGGCAGCCGTGCTGGGCGTGCGACGTCGAAGAGAGGACACCGGGGTCCGTCGGTGGTCCTCGCGGCTGGCCAACTGGTATCGAGACATCCTCACCGGAGTTCCGGTCCGTGACGCCGGATGCTTTCTTCGAGTGATGCGCCGGGAGGCCTTGTTGGAATTGCCCGTTTTCAACGGACTTCATCGATTCGTGCCCACCCTGCTAAGCTATCAGGGCTATCGATTCACGGAACTTGAAGTCAACCACCGGCCGCGCGTCGCCGGGAAATCGAACTACGGCATCGGGAATCGGTTGTGGCGCGGTATACGGGACTGCTTTGCCATGCGGTGGTATCGGGCCCGGGTCATTCCCGCGCAGCGTGTCCTGCCGGAGGACACCGCCGGTGCCTAAGGCACGCGTTCCCAGTGAAAACGTGCCGGACAACGCTTCCACCGCGGCGGTCCGGGCGGCCCGCTTGGGTCCGCGACTCCTGATCATCAAAGCGGTGGCGCTCGGTGCCTTGGCTCTTTTAGGGGCGGCGCTCTCCCGAACCCCATGGATGCGAGAATGGCTGGGACCCGACGGCGCGTTGGCCCAAGGCCTGAAGAACCTCGACTTCGCCGCTTATCCCGTCTTTCTGCTGGGTTCCGGCCTCCTGATCGCCGTGGGAGTACCGCGGTTGCTGTTCTGTCCCATCGCCGGAGCCGCCTTCGGATTTTGGCCCGGACTCCTGATCAGCACCGCGTCGACGATGGCGGCCTATTTCACCACCTTCCTATTTATTCGCGGACAACTCGCTGATCGCGAAACCCCATGGATTTTGCCCGACCGGCTGGCCTTTCTGAAGAAGGATCCGGGGATTGCCGGGGTGATTCTGACCCGACTCATTCCAGTGCCCGGACTCCTAGGAACGGTGGCTCTATCATTGTCGCCGGTCCGCAAACGGGCCTTCTTTGCGGGTTCGCTGATCGGCCTGATTCCGGAAGCGGTCCCTCTGCTGCTTCTCGGCGCTGGCATGTTGGAGGGTAGTCCCCGGCAACTCGCTTGGACCTTCGCGGGCGGGTTGCTCCTGGTGGTCGCCTGCCTTGGGCTGATTCGACACTTGATGTTGCGGCACCGCACGGCAGCGACGAAAGACAGCTCGGGGGAGTAGGACGTCGGTCGCGTTTCTCCGGTCGCAGTCTGGCGTCTTTGCTCGTTCCCGGGCTTACTGCCGCGGGATGTCCCAAATGCTGAAATCCTCGGCGGCGATGGCGACCGCCACGTTGGTCAGTCGGATCCTGGGTTTGGTGCGCGAAATGGTCTATGCGCGCTTCATGGGAACCGGATGGGTCGCCAGCGCCTTTTTATTCGCGTTTCAGATTCCGAATCTGTTCCGACGCCTGCTCGGCGAAGGAGCGCTTACGGCCGCCTTTGTTCCGATCTTCAAGGCCAAGGAAAAGGAGGAGGGAGAGCGCGCCATGTGGGAAGCCGGCAATGCCGTCGTCTCCGCCCTGCTGGTGGCGGCGGCGGCCATCATCGGCCTTGGAATCCTGGTGATCACCGTGGCTCTTCAATGGGACGGACTACAGGACCAAACCGCCCTGATGCTCCGGCTGCTTCGATGGATGTTTCCGTACATGCTCATGATGTGCCTGGTGGCGATCGCCGTCGGCATGTTGAACGCCCGCGGACAGTTCTTCATTCCGGCCCTGGGGACGAGCGTCCTCAACTTGGTTATGATCGCCAGCGTGATCTGGCTCGCCCCCCGCATGGGCACACGACTCCATGAACAGGTGTACGCGTTGGCCTTCGGCGTGCTGGCGGCAGGCGCCGCACAAGCCCTGTTCCAGGTTCCAACGCTGCGGAAGAACGGCTGGCGATTCCGATGGGTGACCCCTTGGAAGAACCCCACCGTCGCCGAGGTTGCCCGCCGCATGATCCCGACCACCGTTGGAGTCGCGGCGTATCAACTGAACATCGTTGCCACGCAAGGCTTCGCCTTCTGGATCGGAGACTCCATCGTCGCCTCGTTTCAGTACGCCGTCCGCTTGATGGAACTCCCTCAAGGACTTTTCGGCGTCTCGCTGGCGACCTACCTGTTGCCCACACTTTCGGGGCTGGCTTCCGAGCGAAAGCACGCGGAATTCCGGCAAACCTTGATCCAGGGTCTTTCACACCTGGTACTGATCAACACTTTGGCGAGCGTGCTGTTGATCGCCTTGGCGCGTCCGATCGTGCGTTTGCTGTTCGAAGGTGGACTTTTTCAGGCGATGGCCACCGAGAACGTGGCATTCGCCCTCCGCCTGCTGGCCCCCGGGTTGGTCGCATTCTCTGGAACCGGCATTCTGGCGCGTGCCTTTTACGCCTTGGGCGACACCAAAGTCCCCATGCAGGTGAGCGTTTTCTGCCTCGGACTGAACACCGTAATCTCGATCCTCCTGATGTTCTCCCTGCGCGAAGGCGGATTGGCTTTGGCCAATACGTTGACCTCCATCGCCAACGTCCTGCTCTTGGGCTACGCCTTGAGAAAGAAACTTCCTAAACTCGATTTTGCCGGATTGGGTCGGGAGTCACGAACGGTGGTTGGAACGGCAGTGCCGGTGGGAATCGGCGTGTTTTTCCTGGGATGGTGGTGGGAATCGCACGTTGGCAGCACCCAGGTGATCACGAAACTGGGCAATGTCGCCGTGCCCGCGTTGGTGGGATCGATCGTCTATTTTGGGGCGCTTTGGCTTCAAAAAGTGCCCGCCTGCAGGGAGTTGACAGAGACGTTGGTGGGCAGGCTGGCGGGTCGGCGAGCGCCGCGCGGACAAGACCAAGGAATCGCCTCGGGACGACCCGACGTAAAAACCGGGGATTGACCGGAGGACAATAGTGGGATTTGCTGAATCAGCCGTGAGCCAAGGTATTTAGGGCAGAAAACTGTTGACGTATTACCGGTCGAACGATAGGAACTTCGCCAGACAACCCCGCCAAGCGGGTCTGGTGTTCCGACAACCCGAAAGACAAACCGATTTAATGAAAAAGAACGCACGAGCCTCGTGGATTCAAGGTGTTGCCGTCGTGGGTCTTATTGCGTCGTCGGCCGCTGCGCAGACGGTGGTCTATGATAACTCGGTCAGCCCGCTGAACAGCTATTTTGCGAACCAGTCCGAGTTTGGCGACCAAATCAACATCGACGGTGGAGGCTGGATCGCCCACACGTTCAGCTTCGAATATTTTGCTGCCGGATTGGGTGGTGGCGAGACCGCCAAACTCCGCTTGTACGCGAACAACGGCGTGCCGACGGGTGAATTCGGAGTGCAGGCGCCAGGTGAATTGCTCTACGAGAGCGCCGCGTTCCCGATCATCAACGGCAATTTCCCGGTGACGATCACCGATTTGGCCAGCCTCAACATCGCCCTGCCGAACACGCTGACGTGGACGATCAAGACGACGGGCGTTGCGGGTGGAGAAGAGTTCGGCCTGAAGCTGTATGATCCGCCGGCCGTGGGCAGCAGCTTCAACGACATCTGGCGCTTTACCATCGACGGTTGGGAGCTGGCTCAAATCCCTGGGTTTGAAGCCAACTTCGGTGCCCGCTTGGTTGCGGTTCCCGAGCCCGGCGCCGGCGTGTTGCTGGCCCTTGGTGGGATCGCGTTGTTCCTGCGGCGTCGTGCTGCGGGTCGGTAACACCGAACCGGTCTAGGTTTGAATTTCGATCGACGCGGGCCACCCAGCCCGCGTCTTTTTTTTAGGCGGCACGATGCCGAGCGTTGACGATTCCAAGTCCCTGGCGTGCAAACGCGACACCCCTCGCGGCCACTTCGCCGCAGCCGCTGACCCGCGTTTTGATCGGTGCAAGGCGGCTCTCCGCGGCCTCGCCAGTGCGAGCTTGCTGCTGGGATGGGAGGGAAGGGCCGAATTCGATGCCGAGAAATACCTCGTCTACGACTTCGGCAAGATCACGCTGAGGCCTCAGTTGGAAGTCGTGGAAACCTACGACACCAATGTGCGGTTCAACGAAACGGATCCCATTGCCGACCTCGTGACGACGGTCCGGCCCACTCTGCTGGGTATCTACGGGGATCGCACCGCCAGCTACGTATCCCTCAAATACTCGCTGGACGGCACCTTCTACGCTGACAACGACCAACTCAACGACCTTGGGCACACGATCACGCACCAAAGCCGCTTTCGCTTCTCGAAGTTGACCATTGAAGGCACGGACCGATTCAACACCAGCCGTTCCCTCCTTGGCGGAACGTTCAGCTACATCGACGAACGGATTGGCATCCTGACGCTGTCCGATCAATGGCGCGCGGACTACGAGATCTCACCCAAGACCGTCCTCGGCATCAAAGGGCTCTTCGACCTTGCCGACTACGATGCGGATGATTTGGCACAGGCCTCCCCGAGCCCAAGCCAACCCGTCCACCTCTACGACTACATGTCGTATGGAGGCGGGGTCCGGTTCGGATACCGGCCCTCGGAGAAGATCACCCTTTATCCGGAAGCGACCGCCGGCATCAGTTCGCTGGAACGGAACAACACCCTTGCGCGGGAAGCCCCGGACCTCAACTACTACAACTTCGTGATTGGGGCAGAAGGCGATTTCACCCCCAAACTGACCGGCATCGTCTCCGGCGGGTATGAGATCCGGGAGTATGCCGACGGCACGGATGTGCCCGACGGCTGGGTGGCCAACCTGCTGATGCAATGGCGCCCGAGGGCGAAGACCAGCCTGTCGGTGGGTTATCGGCACTGGATCGAAGTTTCCCGCGAGGCTCTGGGATACATTTACAACGCCCATCGTCCAACCGTCTCCATCCGCCAGGAATTTGGAACGCAAGGCCGCTGGACAGCGATGCTGGACGGGTACTATCAAATCGACGACTATGACCGCGAAGTCCGCGATTTCGGCAGGGATCCGTCGGGCCCGTTGGTGAAGCGCGTGGACCACTTGGGTGGCATCGGCGCGCGCCTGGCCTACCGATGGCAACCATGGTTCACGGTGACGGCCGGATATGATTTCCTGATGTACGAGGACAACCTTGCAGCGGTACCGAATTATGAAGTTCATCGATTCAGTCTGCGCCTGCTGGCGGGCTATTAGGAACGCCGGAGCCTTGGGTCTGGTGCTGGGCATATTCCTGACCGCCCGCGGTGCGGAGTCGCCCAAGAACCTGATATCGGACTCCTACCGAGTTCAGCCAACCGACATCCTGATCATCGAGGTGGTCAACGAACCTCAACTGTCCGCCAAAGAGTTTCGGGTGTCCTCCAGCGGCGAGGTGTCGTTTCCCTTCATTGGGGCCGTCAAAGCCGCCGGACGCACCACCGTCGAGATTCAGACCGAACTCAAAGCCATGCTCGAAGCCGATTACCTGGTCAACGCCCAGGTCCTGGTCCAGGTGAAGGAGTTTCGCAAACAACAAATCTCCGTGTTCGGTCAGGTAAACCGGCCTGGATTGATTGATATCCCGCCCGAGAGGCGGCTGACCGTCATTGAAGCCATCACGTCCGCCGGTGGCTTCACTCGCCTTGCCAGGACGAGCGACATCCAATTGACCCGGTCCGGCCGTGCGGAACCGATGCGCTTCAGCGTTGAGGACCTTCGCAACCCGGAAAAGACAGTCTATGTCGAACCCGGGGACGTCATCTTCGTCCCGGAATCGAGGATTTAACGACCAGGCAGCCGGCGACCGATCGAACTCAACCAGTGCGTGATCCCTATGGAATCTTCCGATAGCACGAGTCGTGGAATCCTCAGCGCCGAGGCCAAGGTCCACCTGCGTCATTACTGGCAGGTGATTTTGGAACGACGATGGCTCGTCGTCCTGGGCTTCTTCTTCTGCATTCTCGCGTCCAGTCTGTACCTGCTGCGCGCTCCTAAAATATATCGTGCGACGGCGACCATTCAGATCGACCGCGAGTCCGAGGGGCTGTTTTCGGCCAGGGAATTGATTCTGAACACCGGCCGCGAACAAGATTACCTCCAGACGCAGTACAAGAATCTTCAAAGCCCGAGCCTTTTCCGCCGGGTTGTCGAAGAACTCAAACTTAGCACGATACCTCCATACTCCGAGGCTCAGGACGTCATCGGAGCCGTCCGCAGCGAAGTTCAGATCGTTCCGGTCCGCCTCACGCGATTGGTCGATGTGCGGGTGGAGAATACCAATCCGGATCTGGCGACGAACATCGCCAACACCCTCGCCAACACCTTCGTCTTGGATAACAAGTCCCTGCGGCAGCAACGCGCCCGGGATGCCGCGGGTTGGATGGAAGGGGAACTGAAGAACAAGGAGATCCAGGTGCGCGACGCCGAGGAGAAGCTCCAGAAATACAAGGAAGACCACGACATGGCTTCCCTGGAGGCGAGCCAGAACATCGTCCTTCAGTCGGTCATCCAAGCGCAGGCGGATTACAACCGCGCCCAGAGCGACGCCACCGCCGCCCAGCAGATCGCCGCGGAGGTGATGCGTATGGTGAACGGAGGCACCAATCTCGACGCCATCCCGGATGTCGCGCAAAACGTTGCCATTCGCGAACTCAAGGTCCGCCTCGCCGAGAAGGAAGCGGTCCTTCAGGGCCTGTTGAGTCGCTACAAGGAGAAATGGCCCACCGTCATCCAAGCCCGCAGTGACATCGAGTCACTCAGGCACAGCATGGAAGCGGAGTCACAGAGGATTTACGAATCCATCGGCAACCGGGCGATGATCGCCTCCGCCACCGAGCGGCGCATGAAGGAAATGCTCGAGGAGAAGCAGAAGGCCCTTCTGGAACACAACCGCCTGCGCATCGAATACGATGTACTGGCGCGCCAAGCCGAGCAGACCAAGTCGCTCTACAACAGCCTGCTCGCCCGCTACCAGGAAATGGAGGTTTCCGGAGCCAACTCGGTCAATAACATGAGGATTGTCGACGAAGCTCCCCGCCCCCTCGTGCCGGTCAAACCTCGCACGTCCGTGATCCTCCTGCTCGGCATCGTTGGCGGATTGGGCGTCGGCCTGGGTCTCGCCTTCTTCGTCAATTACCTCGATGATTCCATCAAGAGCCAGGACGACATCGAGAACTACCTCAACCTGCCGTTCCTTGGTTATGTGCCCAACATCAAGGCGGGCAATCTCCACGAGCGCGATCTTCACGCGCATCTCCATCCGAGGTCCTCAGCCGCGGAGAGTTTTCGTACCTTGCGCGCCGCCATTTCCCTCGCGGCACGCGCCGACAAGATGCGCGTATTTGGGGTCACCAGCAGCATTCCGTCCGAGGGCAAATCCCTTTGCGCCTCCAATTTCGCCATCGTTACCGCGCAATCCGGTTCGAAGACGGTACTGGTGGACGCCGACCTGCGCAGGCCATCGGTGCACAAGGCCTTTCAGATTCATGCGCCGGTGGGATTGGCGGACTACCTCCAGGATCCCAAGGTGCAACTGGACGACATCACCCACAAATCCGACGTACCTAATCTCGACGTCATCGCTTGCGGTCCGATTCCAGCCAATCCCTCCGAACTCCTCGACACGCCTCAGATGGAGAAGCTGCTGGGCGAGTTGCGGCAACGCTACGATCGTGTGGTCATTGACTGCCCGCCCATCAGCGCCGTCAGCGATCCGCTGGTCATGGGTGCGAAATCCGATGGCATCCTGTACGTGATGAAGTTCAAGAAGATCCGCCGTGAGCACGCGCGCCGTTCCGTTCAACGGATTCAGGACGCTGGCATTCAGGTGGTCGGAGTGTTGCTCAACGACATCGATTTCGAGGGCCGCGACTCGTACTACTACTCGTACTACTACTACCAGAACCAGTACTACTCGCATTATCGGACGGAACCGACTTCCAAGAAGTCGGAGGCGAGCCGCAATCCGACGGCGAAGACCTAGCTCCGATGCCTCACCGGGCAGGCGGCGTTCCTCAGAGCCTGTTGGATCCAGGCGTTTCGGTCAGCACCGTATCCGCGTGCTGATACGCGGGGGCGCAGCAGCAAAGGAGTCGAAGTATCCCTTGTCCGGTATTCCACAACTTGTGGATGGTGCCCGGAGGGATGGCGATGGCGTCGCCTTCCGCGACATCCCGCTCCTCGGTGCCCAATCGAATGCGACCTCTGCCTTCCGTGATGAAGTAGATCTCCTCCGCGAGCCGATGATAGTGGGCCTGGGTGGCTCCTCCCACGGGGACTCGGGCCTCGGCAAGACTCTGGTTCCGAATGCACGAGTTGCGGTGCGCGAGTAGTTCGACAATTTCCGAACCGTCGAGGGTCTTAAACGGAGTGGGGTCACCAAGGTTGACGACATCCATGACCTCGACACTCGCCTCAAAACGCCAATGACGGCAAGGTTCGCTTCCTGGCCAGTTCCCACGAAGCCCTCGTCGTTCCCGATCCAGCGGTTGGCTGTCAGTTGCTTTCCGACGACTGTTCCCAGCGGCGTCGAGGACGTTCGGGAAGGGTAGGATCCGCCTTGGCAAAGTAGGTGGTGGGTCCCAGGAGCGACTCGACGGCCTGCTGAAGTTCCATCGATGGACTGACCCGATACCGGTCATTGGCCTCCACGAACGCCACGCTGCCGTCGGATCTTTGAAACCGCAGAAAAAGGGGACACGCCCCCGGATGGGCCGACACCAAATCCCGGGTGGCCTTCAACTGCAACGAGGAAACGCCCGCGGCTGGCAACCGGATATGGACCTGCCGTGTGAGTCGCCGCGGAGCTTGTTCCAACGGATAGACTTCCTGCGGGAAGATCTTGGGGCGATCGTCGCCGGCCACCACTTCCCCGATCACAAAGACGGGCCTCCCCACCACGAACTGGTCGCGGTAATTGTCGAACGCTTCGTTGAGGAAGAGCATTTGCACCGAGCCTTGGAGGTCCTCCAAGGTCAGCAGGGCATAAGGCTTGCCGGATTTCTTGGAGAACCCCTGTTGCACGGCGGAGATGATGCCGCCGAGGCGGGTGACGGACCTGTTGGGAAGCGATCCCAACCGAAGCGTGTCCGTCAGTCCGTAGACTTCCAGCACCATACGGTAAGGATCCAACGGATGCCCGGTGACGTAAAAACCCAGCAATTCCTTCTCCGCGGAAAGGCGTTCACCGGGCGACCATTCGAGCACTTCCCCCGCCTTCTGCGGCTTTTGGCTGGTGTCGTTTCCCAACATTTCGAAGAGCGACGCCTGCCCGCGGACTCGGTCCTGGGCCACTTCTTGTCCTCGAGCCAGGGCGCGGTCGATGGCGGCGAAGAGACCGGCGCGGGATCCGCCGAGGGAATCGCAGGCGCCACAGCGCACAAACGCTTCAAGCACCTTCCGATTCACGGCGCGCGTATCAATGCGTTCACAAAGATCATCCAAAGACTTGAACCGTCCACCGGCACGGCGCGCTTCGAGCACATTCTGCACAGCCACCTCGCCTACCCCTTTGATGGCGGCCAAACCGAAACGGATGGCCAAAGTCTCCGCCTCTCCATGGCCGTCGGTCTCGGCGGCGGGCTTCTCCGGCATGAAATAAACGTCTGAGGTGTTAAGGTCCGGGGGCAGCATCGCAATGCCTGCCGTGCGAGCCTCGGCAATGTATTCCGCCAGTTTGTCCGTGTCCGCCATATCGTTGGTCATCATGGCGCAGAAGAATTCCACCGGGTAATTGGCCTTCAGGTAGGCGGTCTGGTAGGCAACCAGCGCGTAGGCCGCGGCGTGCGATTTGTTGAATCCGTAGCCCGCGAACTTCTCCAGGATGTCGAAGATTTGGTTGGCCTGCGCCGCCGGAATGCGGTTCACACGGGCGGCCCCCTCGACAAAGATGGCCCGTTGTTTGGCCATCTCCTCGGGCTTCTTCTTGCCCATGGCGCGCCGCAGCAGATCCGCACCACCCAGGGTGTAACCGGCGAGGATCTGGGCCGACTGCATCACTTGTTCCTGGTAAATCAGCACACCGTAGGTCTCGCGGCTGATGCTCTCGAGCAACGGATGCACGTACTCCACGGTGGCACGCCCATGACGGCGTTCGATGAAGTCCGGGATAAGGTCCATTGGACCGGGCCGGTAAAGCGCCACCAACGCCGTGATGTGTTCGACAGAGGCGATCTGAAACCTCCGGCAGAGATCGCGCATACCACCCGATTCCAATTGGAACACGCCGAGGGTCTGGGCGCGATTGAGCAGGTCGTAGGTGCGCGCGTCGTCCAGAGGCAGGCGCTCCAAATCGATCGCGATTCCACGGGTGCGCTCCACCATTTCACAAGTATTGCGAAGGACTGTGAGCGTCTTCAGTCCCAGAAAATCCATCTTCAGGAGACCGAGATCGCCCACCGGGCCCATGGCATACTGCGTGACAATGACCCCATCTTCGTCCCGCTTGAGCGGCAGCAGATTGACCAGCGGCTGGTCCCCGATCACGACCCCGGCGGCATGCACCGACGAATTCCTGGTGAGATCCTCGAGGACCACCGCGAAATCAATCAACTCGCGGGTTTGCGGTTCATTCTCGTAAGCGCCCTTGAGGTCGGGCGACTTGGCGAGAGATTCCTCCAGCGTGATCTTCAGCTCGTTGGGGATCATCTTGGCGAGCCGATCGCATTCGCCATAGCTCATGCCCAGCACCCGGCCCACGTCCCGAATGACGGATTTCGCGCCCATCGTGCCGAAGGTGATGATCTGCGCGACGCAATCGTCGCCGTATTTTTGACGAACGTAGTTGATCACGTCGGCTCGACGGTCGTCCGCGAAATCAATGTCAATGTCCGGAGGATTCACGCGCTCCGGATTGAGGAACCGTTCAAACAGCAGTCCGTACCGGATGGGATCAACATTGGCGATCTCGAGAAGGTAGGTAACCAGGGACCCGGCGGCGGAACCACGAGCCACGCAACTCACCCCCATGCTGCGTCCATGCCGGACGAAATCCGCGACAATTAGGAAGTAACTGACAAACCCGGTCTTCTCGATGACCTCCAATTCGAGGCTCAGCCGGTCCAGAATTGGCTTCAACGCCGCTTTCTCAGCCGCCTCCCGATCCAGTTCCTCCGGCCGCTCTTCTCCTGAGGTCGTCGGCGATCCCGGCAGTCTCGAGTAATCCTCGACTCGATCGATGACGAACTCAGCACCCACGACGCGGGCGTGGATGCCATAACGCCGGGCGAGTCCTTCCGCCAGCATCTGCCGAAGGTAACCTTCGCGAGTGAATCCCTCCGGCGGAGCAAAGACCGGGTAATGCAAGCGCCCGAAATCAATCTGGAGATTGCATTGCTCGGCAACGCGGCAGGTGTTCTGAATGGCGTCGGGGACCTCCGAAAAGAGCGCCTTCATCTCGTCGGCCGATCGCAGAAAAAACTGCTCGGGTTGGTACCGCATGCGCTTCGGGTCATCCCGGTGGCATTGCGTGCCGATACAGATCAGAAGGTCGTGCGCCTGCCAATGTTC
Organism: Verrucomicrobiales bacterium; assembly: GCA_016795425.1. Classification (GTDB taxonomy): domain Bacteria; phylum Verrucomicrobiota; class Verrucomicrobiia; order Limisphaerales; family CAIMTB01; genus CAIMTB01. Next base: position 36,354 of record JAEUHG010000039.1, on the reverse strand, counting down.
ACGATTGACGTAGTGGACGTCGTTGGTGGCCACCAGGTGCAAGCCGAACTCGCGGGCCCAGGGGATAAGGTGGCGATTCACTTTCGCCTGCTCGGGAATTCCGTGGTTCTGCAGTTCGAGGTAAAAGTTCTCCGCCCCGAAGACCTGCTTGAACCAGTCGATGGTATCCCGGGCGGCATCCAGTTGGTCGGCCAGAATGAGGGATGGGATTTCGCTGGCCAGGCAGCCCGACATCACCACCAGTCCGTCTCGGTGCGCCGCCAGCAATTCCTTGTCGATGCGCGGCTTGTAATAGTACCCCTCGAGATGAGCCGCGGTCACCAAACGGATGAGATTCCGGTAACCCGCGAGGTCCTTGGAAAGCAATCCCAGATGATGATAGACATCGCGTGCTCCGTTCCCTCCCTTTTTTTCATGGCGACTACCTGGTGCCACGTAGACTTCGCAGCCGATGATGGGCTTGATCCCGGCCTTGCGCGCGGCCTGATAGAAATCAATCGCGCCGTATAGCACCCCGTGATCCGTGATGGCCAGGGATTGGAACTTCAATTGAGCCGCGCGCTCCATCAACCGGTCCAGGCGACAGGCGCCGTCGAGCAACGAATACTCCGTGTGCAGGTGCAGGTGAACAAAGTCCGCGTGGGACATGACTGAATTCTCCAAGCGCGAGGCGTCCCGGTGCAAGCAACCGCTCTACGGGTTGTTCACAATTCCGCGGCGCGACTCGAAACGAAGAATCCAGCCGGTCCCGGAAACGGAATCAACTGGCCTGGCCAGCCCGCCAGTCGAGAACCTTCAATTGGACCGAACGACGCCCGTTGAACTCATGCAGATGCGCCACGCAAGCCAGGTCGAAATTGGCTTTGGGCACTTCGCGATCCCCTGCCCCATACCAGATCGCTTCGCGTGTTACCCGACCGTCGGTGACCCAGAATTTGGCGTGCTGACGCTCCCGGCCAACGCGTTGCGGGGTTCGATCGTGGTTCAGACCGCCCACCACCAATTGCACAGGTGGATTCCCCTGGCCGGTCGGCCGCAGCCGGTCGAGTTCGACCAATTGTTCCTCCGTCAACTGGCTGAGACCCACGACCGCGTCGAGACGCAACGGAGGGCGCAGTTGGTCCGGGCTCAGCGCATGACGAGCGAGAGCGTTCAACCGGTCGCGGAGCATCGTCAGGTTCTCGGGAGCGATGCTGAGTCCAGCCGCCATGGCGTGACCCCCGTGGCGAAGCAGAAGTCCGTCGCATTCGCGCAAGGCGGCTGCCAGATCGAAACCTTCGATACTCCGACCACTGCCGCGCCACGAGGCGCCGTCACCTCCCATGATGATGGTCGGTCTGTAATAGCGTTGTAACACACGGGACGCGACAATTCCCACCACGCCGATGTGCCAAAGCCCCTCGCCTTCGACGATGACCAGGTCTCGTTCCGGATCGAACCGTGCGTCGAGCGAACCGATGACCTGCTCGGCCATCACCTTCTCGATCTGTTGGCGTTGGCGATTGCGCGAATCCAGGCTCTGGGCGATGCGTGTCGCCGAGGCGTAGTCCTCGGCGAGCAAAAGGTCGAGCGCTTCACAGGCATCCTCAAGGCGCCCCGCGGCGTTGAGCCGCGGCGCGAGCAGGAAGCCCACCTCGTAACCTCCGATGGTCTGAGTGATCTGTGCGACTTCGCAAAGCGCCTGCAGCCCCGGTCGCTGCGTCGTGTTGAGACCGTCCAGTCCCGCCCGCACCAGGATTCGGTTCTCAGCCCGGAGCGGCACCAGGTCGGCGATGGTGCCAAGCGCAACCAGATCGAGAAGGGTCTTGAGATCGAACGACAGCGCGGCCGGCCACTGCAATTCGCGACCACGCTTGACGAGGGCATGCGCCAGTTTGAAGGAAAGCCCCACCGAGCACAGTTCGGTTCCATGGGCGCGATCCCCCCCGACGCGCGGATTTACGAGAGCCTTCGCTGTGGGTGGAGGATTGGCTATCTGATGATGGTCAAGAACCACCACATCCACGCCTCGCGCCCCCAGCTGCCGTATCGCCTCCACGGCCGTCGACCCGCAGTCCACGGCGAGCAGGAGACCGACGGGAAACTGGCCGAGGCAGTTTTCGACGCCGTCGTGACTGAGGCCATAGCCCTCGTCACGCCGGTTGGGTAGGAAGCGCGCCACCCGCCACCCCAGAATCTCCAGAGTTTCCAGGAGCAGAGCCGTCGAAGTGACGCCATCCACGTCGTAGTCCCCGTAGATGACGACCAGTTCCGAGTTCTGCCGTGCCTGCAACAAGCGGTCGACAGCGACTCCCATATCCGGCAAGAGGTACGGGTCCTGCAAGTCACGCAGACGCGGGGTAAGGAAGGCGGAAGCGGTTTCGACGGTTGAGAAGTCCCGATTGATGAGGCATTGGGCGAACAGCGGCGACACCCCCAGGCTCCGGGCAAGGGCGCGGGCTTGCTCCGGGTCAGGCGACGACAGTAGCCAGCGGTGATTCATAGGAGCCCGCGGAAGAAATCCAGGATCCGTTCTTCAAATCGGATCAGGAACTTGATGATGACGCCAATAAACAGGCCGAAATAGACAAGGGTTCCCACGCAGGCGCCGTAGGCGATCCAGATCGTTGCTCCGTCCTCCTCCATCAAGGCAGCGCTTAACAGAATAATGGCGTATGCCGGAAACGCGTTGGAGAATGGCATGATCGGCGGGATTGGCAACGCCAGGAGCAACGCCATCACCCCAAAAACGAACGCGTTCCACCGCGTCGCCCAACTGGCCGTCAGCCACTGGGTCCGCCGCGGTCGAATCAACTTCTCCAGCCAGCTCACGAATTTCAGGCTGGCCTTGAGAACCTGCTGCATTCTCTCCGCCGGCCACGGGCGCGCGCCCAGGAAAGCCGGAAGTCGGGCGGGACTACCCTGAAACTGCCGCACCGCGACCACCATCAGGGCGAGCCCCACGATGTTGCTGAGCCCTGGCAGCGGGATGGGGGTGATGAAGGGAAGGCAAAGGAGGATGGTGGCGAGGAAGATGCCCCGTCCACCCGTCTTGACCACCAGATCGTTCAAGGTGCGGATCCCGCCTTCGCTAGCCAGTCGAGCAAGACTGCACGAGAGCGGTTCGTGAACCGCATGGGCCGCGGTCACGACGGCTTCTCTCCGCGCCGACCAGCGATCCAAGAAGCCAGGACGCTGGCCACCAGGATCGTGCCGACCACCCCGAGGGCCCAGCCGATGTCGATCTTCAGGTTCCAAATCCCAAGCAACATTTTCACGCCGATGAACACGAGGACCAGCGAAAGCCCCACCTTGAGATAACGAAAATAGGCAATGGCCCCGGCCAGAGCAAAATAGAGCGAGCGCAAGCCAAGGATGGCGAAGACATTCGAGGTGAAAACGATGAACTCATCCTGCGTTACCGCAAAGATGGCCGGGATGGAGTCCAACGCAAATACGAGGTCGGTCGTCTCCACCATGATCAGGACCAACGCCATGGGCGTCAGCACCCGTTGCCCTTCCCTCTGCGTCACAAACTTCTGCCCGTCAAACTCGGTCGTCACGGGGAAGAATCGTCGCGCCAGACGGAGGACCGGATTGCGCTCGGGCTCCACCTTGGTTTCCCCCCCGAACAACATCTTCAGTCCGGTAACCACCAGAAAGGCTCCCAAGACGTACAATAGCCAATGGAACCTTTGAATCAGGGCTGCTCCCGCACCGATCATCACACCGCGCATGACGATCGCCCCCAGAATGCCCCAGAAGAGAACGCGATGCTGGAAGCGCAGCGGCACACCGAAGTAACTGAAGATCAGGGCGATGACGAACACGTTGTCCATCGACAACGAAAGTTCGATCAAATATCCCGTGAGAAACTCCAGGCCGTCGTCCCGGGAACGCCCGAGATACATCCAACCACCGAAGCTCACCGCCAGGAGGACCCAGAAGCCGGTCCACCCCAGAGCCTCGCGGAATTTCACCTCATGCGGTCGTCGGTGAAAAACACCGAGATCCAAACCCAGCAGGACGACCACCGCGGCCACGAATCCCGTCCAATGCCATACGGTGATCTCGCCGTGCATTGGCGCGGATCAGGCTCGAACCGGCTGAACCTGCGGCGCAGTCGGTGTTTGGACCGGCCCGATAACCGGCCGTTGCCCCTTGTGCCACCACAGCACCACGGCGCTGGCGATGTAGATTGTCGAGTAGGTACCTGTCAGAATGCCGACCAGGAACGTGAAAGCGAAGTCGTTGATCACGCTTCCGCCGAAGACATATAGAGCTGCCGTCGCCAGGAAGACGGTCCCTGAGGTAATGATCGTTCGACTCAGGGTCTGGTTGACCGCCAGGTTGATGAGATCACGAAAACTTCCGCGGACCCCCAACTTCAGGTCCTCGCGAATACGGTCGAAGATGACGATCGTGTCGTTAATCGAGAACCCGATGATGGTGAGAATCGCCGCGACCATGGGCGCGCTGAGCTGGCGCCCTGTCAGGAAGAACCATCCCACGGTCATCAGCACGTCATGCAGAATCGCGATCACCGCGCCAATAGAGAAGCTGAACTCGTACCGGAACGCGACGTAGACCAAGATACCAAACAATGCCAGGACCGTGGCCTTCAGCGCCGACAACTGAATCTCTGCCCCCACGCTGGGCCCCTTGCGGTCAACCTGGGTGACTTCCAAGCCGGCATTCGGGAAGGCTGCGGGCACCGCCGCCTGCACCTTGTCCCCTTCTCCGAACGGCACCACGACCTGGACCGTTTCCAAGCCGCCGCCAGGGCTCGACTTTGGCACGATGGTCGCGTCGTTGACCCCGGCCTTCGCCAATGCATCGCGGACCTCAGCGACCGACACCTTCTGCTTGTAGGCGAACGTCACCGCGTCGCCGCCGGCGAAGTCCACGCCAAGAACATCTTTGCCGCGGTAAATGCCGTAGCCCATGCCGATAACGATGAGCGACCAGGAAAGGATGAACGCAGGCACCGCCAGCTTGAGAAAGTCGATGCGGGTCTCCTTGATCAGGGAGAGCATCTTCAGCGAAGTCAGCCAGCCACGTGAAAGAAGGAAATCAAAGATCAACCGGGTGACCACCAAGGCGGTGAACATGCTGACGCAGATGCCGATCGTCAGCGAGACACCGAATCCTTTCACTGGCCCATTCCCGAGCTGAATCATGATGACCGCTGAAATGAGCGTCGTCAGGTTGGAGTCGAAAATGGTCCAGAATGCCTTGCCATAGCCGGCGGAAAGGGCACCCCGCAATGACTTGCCCGCCGCCAACTCCTCCCGGATACGTTCGTAAATCAGAACGTTGGCGTCGACGGCCATACCCGCGGTCAGCACGATACCGGCGATGCCGGGCAGGGTCAGCGTCGCGTCCACCGCGCACATCACCCCCAGCAGGATGAAGATGTTCAACAGCAGCGCCACGTTGGCCACGACGCCGGCAAAGAAGTAGTAAACCAGCATGAACCCGACGACGAAGATGGTCCCGATCAGGGTGGCACGGATGCCACTGGCGATGGAATCCGTCCCGAGAGTCGCCGCGACCCGGTATTCCTCCAGCAACTTGACCGGCGCCTCCAGCGGGTTCATCAGAACATTCGCCAGTTCGTAGGCTTCCTTGATGTCAAATGATCCTTGGATCACGCCGCGACCACCCGGGATCTCTCCCAGAATGCGTGGCGCCGAATAAAGCACACCGTCCAGGACGATGGCCAAATAGGAGTACTGCGTTCCCGCAGGGCCTCCCTGGCGAGGACTGTGCTCGCGGGTCAATTCAGCGAAAATCTTGGCACCCTCATCATTGAACTCGAAGGCGATCTTCGGTTCACCCGTCACTGGATCCGGCTCGGGGAACGCCGAAGTAATGAATTTTCCGGTCAGACCGCGCTCCGGCTTCTTCTTGACGAGCATGGGGATCGACTGCTCCCGGCCCGACTTCCGATCGCGCCGCACCTCGGTGAGAATCTCGTATCCATACGGAACCAAGCCGTCGGCGAGCATGCGATCGCTCTCGGGATGCACCATGCGGAACTCGAGAAAAGCCGCACGTTCGATCTGGCGTTTGACGGCATCCTTCTCCGACTCGGTGAGGCCCGGCATCTGAATTTCGATGCGGTCGCCTCCAGTCTTTTGGATGGAAGGTTCGGCAACGCCATATTTGTCGACACGCCGGCGAAGGATCTCCACCGCCTGGTCCAACGCGCGCTCAATGTCTTCCGACCGTTTGAGTTCGTTGGTCTGCATCTGGACCACGAACGACATGCCTCCCTGGAGATCCAGACCCAGTTTGACCTGGCCAAGGGCATCCCTCTGCAGCCGATTGAGGATGGTGCGGTTGGTCTCCTTGGCGGTAGTGAGATCGATGCGAGGGAAGAACCGTTCCAGACTGTTGGTGCCGGCCGCGCTCAACAGGTTCTGAAAGGAATTGGCCGTGCCCTGGGCATCGAGTTCCCGCGCCTTCGCGAGAATCTCTTTGAACACGGGGTCCTGGGTGTTTTCCGCCTCGCGCTCGAACTGGGCGAGCAGGGGGCGGCTGGTGGGGGGGTACAGTTCGTAGGCGGACCAGGCGAGAATGATCAGGACCGACAGGAACCAGGGTAACGGATTCTTCATACTGCGGAGGTGGAAATTCAGGCCTTACGCTCGGTCACGTCCTGGATCGAACTCTTGAGTACTTCCAGTTTCGAATCCTCGGACCGGATCGTCACGTGATGATCGCGAATACTAACCACGACCCCGACGATTCCCGAACTGACCACAACCTTGTCGCCGGCCTTCAGCGACTTCAACAGGGCGGCGTGCTCCTTGGCCTTCTTCTGCTGGGGCCGGATCATCACCAAATACATCACCACAAAAATGAGCACGAACGGCACCAACTGGACCCAAGCAGGCGCCGTGCTCTGGGTGCCAGGGGCCGTCGGCGGGGCGAAACCCATCAATACCGAAGCGACAAAGGCGATCGTCATGAGACCGAAATAGAGCGGCGAAAGTGCGCGATGCCCGAATCGGTGGCAAGCCCAACCTGAGACGTTTCAAAGCCCGCGGGTCGCAAATCCCTCATTCTTCGCCCCTGCCGACCCCAACCTCACCCCCGGACTCGCCCAATGCCCCCCCTTCTTCCTACCCTTCTATCGTGTTCCACGTCGCCGTCACCGATTACCTCCAACCCCCTGCCACCATCGAGGAACGGGAACTCGCGGGTCTCGCCCGGGTGGAATGCCTCCTGGCCCATCGCGCGGAGGATTTGCTCGATAAGGTGGAAGGCGCGGACGCCCTCATCGTCTTCCACGAAATCTCCCTGCCTCGCCCCGTTATCGCCCGCCTCCGCCATTGCCGCATCATCGTCCGCGGCGGCGTGGGATATGATAACGTCGACCTCGCCGCCGCCCGAGAACGCGGGATCCCGGTGTGCAACGTCCCGGACTACGGCGTCGACGAAGTCGCGGACCACGCCGTGGGTCTGATGCTCGCCCTCAATCGCGGCTGGGTCCGCGTGGAACGCTCCTTGCGCCGATCGCTGACGCCCTGGGACAAGCGCGCGGTCGAACCGGTGCCCCGATTGGCCGGCCAAACCCTGGGCATTATCGGTCTGGGCCGCATTGGCGCCGCCACCGCCCGCCGCGCCCAAGCCTTCCGCATGAAGGTTTTGGCCTGCGATCCCTACCTGCGTCCCGGATTGGAGAAAGTCTTCGACGTGCCTCTGGTCGATCTCGACACCCTTCTTCGAGAAAGCGACGTGGTATCGATTCATACTCCCCTGACCGACGAGACTCGGGGATTGGTAGGGGCCGCCGCGTTATCCAGGATGAAACCCTCGGCCTTGCTGGTGAATACCGCTCGAGGCGCCATCGTGGACACCGACGCCCTCGCCGCGGCACTTCAGCAGGGGCGGATCGCGGGCGCCGGAATCGATGTTCTTCCCACTGAACCCCCCGACCCCAGCCAGGCGCTGGTTCAACTCTGGCGTGCCGAACTCAATCCACCGGTCAATCTGATCATCACTCCCCACACCGCTTTCTATTCCGAAGCCGCTGTGGAGGAGATCCGCGTCAAAGCCGCTCGCGAAGTCGCTCGAGTGCTGCGCGGCGAACCGCCAAAGAACCGCGTCGGCTAACCTTTCCGGTTCCGAACGTCCGTGCGGGCTCGGTGGATCCGGAGAATGCCGGAGATTGAGCTTTGAACAGTCCGGCGGAATCCTCGGTGCATGATTCGCAAGGCCTTCAAGATGTGGATCAACCCTGGCGCGGAAGCCGAATATGAGCGTCGGCACCGTCCGATCTGGCGCGACCTGGAGCGAACCCTCCAATCCCACGGCGTGCGCACCTACTCGATCTTTTTTGATGCGGAAACCAGCGAACTCTTCGGGTACGTCGAAGTGGACAGCGCCGACCGGTGGCAAGCGATCGCCGAAACCGAGTGCTGCCAGCGCTGGTGGGAACACATGCGCGACCTCATGCCCACCAACCCCGATAACAGTCCGCGGTCGGTGGAACTCCGCGAGGTCTTCCACCTGTCCTGGCCTGCCGAACCCACCTGACCCGAGGCAATTACCGTGCGGCGTGCCCCAGCACGACCCGCTTTTTCCACAGCTCATTTGGCCGGAAAATGCCCACCGGAGTCAGGATGCCGGTAATCAGTTCCGCCGGCGTGACATCAAAGCCCGGGTTGCGTCCGCCGCTGGTCGGATTGGCCACCCTCACGTAGGTGCGCTTGCCGTCCGACGCACAACCCCAAGCGCCAAGCACCTCGCTGTCGGGGCGTTCCTCGATGGGAATCTCCGCGCCCGACTTCAGATTCCAATCGAGGGTCGAGAGCGGAATGGCGACATAGAATGGAAGTCGATGCCGCCGCGCCAGGACGGCCTTGGTATAGGTCCCGATCTTGTTCGCAACTTCACCGGTGCGGCCGAGAACGCGGTCAGCGCCCACGATCACCAGATCGATCTCACCGCGTTGCATCAAGTGGCCGGCCGCATTGTCCGCGATGACCTGATGGGACACCCCTTGCTGGGCAAGTTCCCAAGCCGTCAAAGCGGCACCCTGCGATCGCGGTCGGGTCTCATCGCAGAACACGTGGAACTTTCGACCCGCCGCCTGAGCGGCGTACAGGGGAGCCGTGGCGCTGCCATAATCAACGAACGCCAGCCAACCGGCGTTGCAATGGGTCAGCACCCGCGTGCCATCCCGTATGAGATGGCAGCCCTGTTCGCCGATCTCGCGGCAATGTCGGACATCCTCGTCCGCGAACGCCTCGGCCGCCGACAAGGCGAGTTCCTGACGCTCGCTCACCGTGCGGCCGCCCTGCACCACGTTCCGCACACCGAGCATCGCGTTTACCGGATCCACCGCCGTAGGCCGAGCCTCCGCGAGCACTTGGAAGACACGTTCGGCATGCGTCTCGAAACGCGCGAGGTCCGATCCACGAAACGACCGCAATCCCTGCGCGAAACCATAAGCCGCCGTGGCACCAATGGCGCCCGCCCCGCGCACGGTCATCTCCCGGATTGCTGCCGCGGTCTCCCGAAAGTCGCGCGTGGCAACGACCTCGAATCGGTGCGGAAGCCATCGCTGCTCGATAAGGCGGACCGCATTGCGACGGGCGTCGAAAGTGACGGTGCGAAACGCCCGGAGGCGCCCTCGGATTCTGACGTTCACACAGTGGCAGGTTGAAATCCCGGCAAGAGATCGTGGATGGCGATGGCCGTCGGTCCCTCGCATTCGAGGCGCAGCGTCTCTCGGTCTTCACATGAGAGCGCGGCAGCCCCGGAGGCGGCCTCCAACAGACCGCGCTGATTTTTGGCGGCGTAATGGGCGAGCCCCTGTCGCAGAGGCAGGGAGAAGGCCGCCAACAAGATGCCGAACACGATCAGGTGCCAGCCCGCAGCTTCTCCGGATTCGACGGCCTTCAAATAGCGCTGCAGAGAGCGATCGCGCATCGGCCGCAGCCGACGCAGTTGCAGGCGGCCCTTTCGCTGGCTCTCCATCGCGAACGCACCATCGCCCAGACGCTCTCTGAGGTTCCGATCCAATTCCGCCAATTCACGAACTTCGCCGCGCAAGGCGTGGTTGTACGCCTTCTGGATCACCGGCAACTCCACCGGAACGAGCATTCGATCGCGGTAACGGGTCAGAAATCCTCGCACCCCTGGGGTCGACACCGGCATGGGCCAATTGACCCACTGGGCCAAGGCTGCCAGGGACGCCATCGCCTCGGGATCCCCCAAGGCTTGGGAGAAGGGCGCGACATCGCCAGCCAAGTCCTCGGTGGACACAGCTTCGGCAGGTAATGTCGTCCGGTTCATTTCGGCTTCCGAAAACAAACGGACGACAGAGTAGGCGGCAAAAGCCTCGAGGCAAATCATTCTCCTGTTGTCCGCCCCCCAAATGGCGCATCTCTCCGGAGTTCTTCACCCTTGAGAAGGCGAACGACGTGGGTTCAACCTAGCGTCTGAATTTCGCCCCTACCTCTTCAACCCGCATTCACGATGAACAAGCGCATTCGTTACACCGGCACCTCACGCCGCCATTTTCTCAAAGGAGCCGCCACTGTCGCCGCCTTTACAGTGGTCCCCCGCCATGTTCTGGGCGGACCCAAGTTTGTCCCCCCAAGCGAAAAGGTGAACGTCGCCGTCATCGGCTGCGGCGGACAAGGACGCACCAACCTGCGGGAACTGTTCAAGCTGGACGACGTCCAAGTCATTGCCGTCGCGGATCCCACAGAGTCCGCTGACTACGATGCATTCTACTACAAGGGTCTCGCCGGGCGGCGGCCGATCAAAGCGGAGATCGAAAAGCACTACGGTACCCGGACGCCCGGCGCGAAATGTGCCGAGTTCGAGGACTTCCGAGTCATGCTGGACAAGGAATCGGCGATCGACGCAGTCCTCATCGCCACCCCCGACCATGTTCACGCCGCGGCCGCCATTCGAGCGATGCGCGCCGGCAAACACGTCTATTGCGAAAAGCCCCTGGCCCACAGTGTGTGGGAATGCCGCCGCTTCGCCAGCGTCGCCAAGGAATCCGGTGTCGCCACGCAGATGGGAAACCAGGGGCATTCCGGCGACGGCATCCGACAGACGGTGGAATGGATCCGCGCAGGGGCCATCGGCAAGATTCGTGAGGTTCATGCATGGTCCGATGCCGGTCGGTGGGTCACCGGCAAGGGACGCCCCTCCGAAACTCCACCGGTCCCGACCGGAATGAACTGGGACCTCTGGCTCGGTCCCCGCGCCGCCCGCCCGTATCATTCCGATTACGCGCCGTTCAATTGGCGCGGTTGGTGGGCGTTCGGAGGAGGTGCCTTTGCGGACATGGCATGCCACAACATCGACAACGCGGTATGGGCTCTGGACCTCGACGCCCCTTCCAGTGTCGAGGCGTTTGCGGCGGACGGAGTGGACTCCGAACGCGTTCCGTTTGCTGCCATCTATCATTATCACTTCCCCGCCAAGGGCGATCGCCCCGCGGTGCGGTTGACCTGGTCGGATGGGGGTCTGCGATCGCCTATTCCTGAGGTGGTGGGCCCCGAGGAACAATTGGAAGGCGGCGGCAACGGAACCCTGTTTGTCGGCGAGAAAGGGGTGATCTCCTGCGCGGGTTGGGGCGGTGCACCGCGCATCTTCCCAATGTCGTTGCACGAAGCCTACCAACGGCCGACGCCCTCCATCCCAAGATCCAAAGGTCACCATCGTGACTGGATCGCTGCCTGCAAAGGTGGACCCGCGGCCAGCAGCAACTTCGAGTACGGCGCCCGCCTGACGGAGATCATTCTGTTGGGAAACGTGGCGCTGCGCACCGGAAAGAAGCTGTGGTGGGACGCGCCTGCCATGAAAGCCACCAACACCGCCGAAGCCGATGCCTATTTGAAAGGGGAGTACCGTGCCGGTTGGGAAATTGCGTGAATGCGACGACTCCCCTCTGACCTGGGGGCCTCGCACTTGAAATGAAAACCCCGTGGCAGCGACGGCTGCCACGGGGATCGTTGAGATCAAACGGTCTACGCCCAGAAGGCTCAGGAGCGCGGGGCCAATTTCTTCTCCACCCGATTCTTCTCCAGCACGATGTACTTGGGCAGACCGCCTTCGCTCGGCGGACGAACCTCGCCTTCGATCAGCGGCTTGGCGTAAGCCACGAACTTCTCATTGGGCAGAAAGCCGTCCTCGGCAATCCAATCGCGCGGGAGGAAGTGTTCCACGTTGGCGATTTCGGCCAGAGGATGAATGTCGGTGCCAAAGGTCACCGCCCCCTCAGCCGAGGTCTGGCGAACAATCTTGACCATGAAGCCGCTCTTGCCGGAAGCCGCGGCACGAACGGCAGCTTCCCCACAGGCGAAGGCGGTGTTCACATCGGTCAGACTCGCACAATGGGCGGCCGCACGCTGGGCGTATCCCAATAGCACGGTTCGCGTCTTCGTGTTGAGCCGTCCCTGGACAATCTCCTTGAGCTTCTCCGCGGCACCAGCCAGCACGGCATGCCCGAAAGCATCCAGACGGCTCTTGTCAGCGCCGATCTCCTCACCCTGGGGATTCTTGAGTCCCTCGCCTACCACCACGACGCAATACTTATGGGCGTCGATGACTTCCTTCACTCGCGCGATGAAGCGGTCTTCTTCGAAAGGAATCTCGGGCAGAAGAATGATATGGGGAGGGGCTGCGGGATCCCCCCGCTTGGCCAGGACGGTGCCGGCGGTGATCCAACCCGCCGCGCGTCCCATCACTTCGATAATGCAGCAGGACCCGTCGTCGGTTGCCATGCTCGACACATCAAACCCCACCTCCATGACGGTGGTGGAGTTGTACTTGATGACCGAGCCGTAACCCGGGCAGTGGTCGGTGTGCGGCAGGTCGTTGTCGATGGTCTTGGGCACTCCGATCACACGCATGTCCCAACCGCGGCGCACCGCCTCTTCATGAATCTTGTGGGAAGTATCCTGGGAATCGTTGCCACCCGCGTAGAAGAAATACCGGATATTGTGGGCCTGGAAGACTTCGAAAAGTCGGTCCATGTCCTTAGCCGCCTTCTCGGGCTTCTTCTTGAAGTCGATCTTGTACCGGCAGGTCCCAAGGGCGGCGGCAGGGGTGTACTTCAGGCCCTCGATCGCCCGCCGCTTCTCGTCATTGAGATCGATCAATTCCTCATTGAGGATGCCCAGGATGCCGTTGAGCCCCCCATAGATCTCTTCAATGCATTCGTGTTTGCCCGCCTCGGTGATCACGCCAGCAATGCTCGCGTTGATCGCACAGGTGGGTCCGCCCGACTGGGCGACCAGCAGATTTCCAGTAAGTTCAGCCATAATCAGGATTCGACGCACCGGACCTTCGGTCGGAAAGCGCTGGAAAGGCCCGGCACCTTCGACAGTGCCAACGCACGATGCCGAGGGGGTCCGCGAGCGTCAAAAGGTTAATTCCGAGGCCATTCCCCCGCCGGCGCGGTCCTCGCCCCACCTCTGCGACCCAAAGTCATCCCCTCGACCTCCTTTTCTCTTCTCGGAAACCCGACGGACCATGCCTTGAAAGCCAGGGCGCCCCCGGACAAACTCCTCCCACCGATGTCCGAATCGCTGCGGCGCTGGACCGAATCCGCCGAAACCTTCTTTCTCGAAGTCATCTTCGAGCAGCGACGGGGCCGGACGGCGGCCATCGTCCGCGCCCTTCTGCATCTCTTCTCCCACGGTTACCTCTTCGCCATCAAGGTTCGGCGACTGCTTTACGACACTCGTATCATCCGCGATACCACCCTTGGGGTGCAGGTCATCGCCATCGGCAATCTCACGGTCGGTGGCACCGGCAAGACTCCGGTAGTCGAGAAATTCGCCCGCGAACTCAAGAACCAGGGCCGCAACGTGGCCATTCTTTCACGCGGTTATCGCTCCAAACCGCCGCCACTCTCCCGGCGTTTCATCGATCGCCTGCTGCTGCGCCGCGAACAAACGCCTCCGCGCATCGTCTCCGATGGCCGATCGTTGCTTCTCGATTCCGAGAGCGCCGGCGACGAGCCCTACATGCTGGCCTCCAACCTCAAGGACGTCATCGTTCTCGTCGATAAGGACCGCGTCAAAGCAGGGCGGTATGCCATCGAGAAGTTCGGTTGCGACACCCTGTTGCTCGACGACGGTTTCCAGTATTGGAAGCTGCGGGGTCGGCGGCAGGACGTGGTCCTGATCGACTGCCAGCAACCCTTTGGCAACCAGCATCTGCTGCCCCGTGGAACGTTGCGGGAGCCCACCTCCCACCTCGCTCGTGCAGGCGTCATCTTCATCACCAAGAGCGACGGCAACACCCGTGCCCTCCGGGAACGGATCGCCACCCTCAACGCCAAGGCTCCCGTCATCGAGTGCGTTCACCACCCTCTGTATTTCGAGGATGTCTTCACCGGCGAAAAACAAAGCATCGAATTCGTCCGTGGCCGACGCATCGCGGCGTTGAGCGGCATCGCCCAGCCGGAGAGCTTCGAGGAAGGCCTGCGCAAGCTTGGGGGCGAACTGGTGTATGCCAAGCGCTTCGCCGATCACCACCGCTTTACCCAGCAGGAAATCCTCAATGCCATCAATCGCAGCAAAAAGCGGACTGCTCAGCTCCTCATCACCACCCAGAAAGACGCCGTTCGCTTCCCGAAACTCGATCGCCGTGATCTGCCCATCTACTTCATGCGCGTCGAGATCAACATCATCGCCGGCGCCAAGGACTTCCATGAGTGCGTCGACAAGATCTGCTTCCGCTGACGCATGGAGTGGTTGCTGATCGGCTTTGCCCGACTTCTCCTTCCGGTCATCCAGGCGCTGCCCCTTCGATGGGTCGCTGCCATGGGACGTTGCGGCGGCGGACTCGCCTGGCATCTGGATCGTCGCCACCAACGCGTGGCTCTGGACAACCTTCATCGCTGCTTCGGTTCCGATTGGCCCGCCGAAGAACTACGGCGCGTCGCTCGCGAGAACTTCCGACGTATCGGCGAGAACTACGCCTGCGGCGTCCGCACCGCCATTATGTCCTGGGATCAACTCCGGCCTCACCTCGACCTTGGAGACTGGAGCGCCCTTCGCGATACCCTTGCCCGGAATCCAGACCGCAGCGTCATTGTCGCCATTGGGCACTTCGGCAACTTTGAATTGATGACCTGGGGAAAGGTCTTCGCGCCCGATCTGCAGCCGGCCACGACCTACCGCGCCCTGCGCCAAGAGTTGGCAACGCGGTGGCTGCTCGACCTCCGGCGCCGCAGCGGCTGTCTTTTCTTTGAGCGCCGTCGGGATGCCGCCGCTCTCCGGCGGACCCTCCGTTCGCAGCGTGTCCTTCTGGGTCTACTGGCGGACCAGCACGATGGCCGTGGGGTCCGCGTCCCGTTTCTCGGCCACGACGCCGGCACGTCCACCGCACCGGCACTTCTGGCTCTTCGCTACCGTTGCCCGCTTTTCACTGCCTTCTGTTTCCGAACGGCCAGCGCCCAATGGCGCCTGGAGTTGGGTCCTGAGATCGCCACCCGCGAGGCGGACGGAGAGGCCCGTCCCTTGGAAGCCATCGCCCGCGATATGAATCGCGCCTTCGAGGACGCGATTCGCCGTGATCCGGCAAATTGGTTCTGGGTCCATCGGCGCTGGAAACCGGGTCCCCAATCACCCGCGCCGTCGTCCTCATGAATGCGCCGTCCTCCCTCTTGATCCGGGGCGTGAACTGGCTGGGCGATGCGGTCATGACCACTCCAGCCTTGGTGCAATTACGGAAGGTTCTCCCCCAAACGCGTCTCGCCCTCCTCACCCCCGCCAAACTCGCGGACCTTTGGCGACATCACCCCGCTCTGGATGAGATCATTCCTTTGAGAGCCGACGAAGGGCCGTGGGAGGTCGGTCGACGGCTGCGTCCGCGCGGTTTCGAGGCCGCCTTGATCCTTCCCAATTCTCCGCGTTCCGCCCTCGAATGCTGGCTCGCCGGAGCCCGCACCCGGGTTGGCTTCGCCAGGCCGCTGCGTTCCTGGCTGCTCACCGATCCCGTGCCCCCCCGATCCGATGCCATCCGCATGCACAAGCCGTCGGTCTCGGAGATCCACCGGCGTCTTCAACAACACGCCTCACGGCCCGCCGTCGAACGCCGCCCCGGCACCGCCCATCACTGCCTGGACTATCTCACGCTTGCCGCCCGCTTCGGCGCGGATGCGGCGTGGATCCCGCCGGTCCTCCACGTCACGGCGTCCGAGGTTGCTGCCGTCCGCGAGCGGCACGGACTGGACCCGCGAACGACCTGGTTGGCCTTGAATCCGGGCGCTGAATACGGTCCCGCCAAGCGTTGGCCGGCGGCCCGGTTCGCCAAAGTGGCAGGAGACATCGCCCGCATGACAGGCGCACGTTGGATGATGCTCGGCGGACCGGGTGATCGTCCGTTGACCGCGGAGATCGCCGCTTCGTTACCCGGCTCGGTGGATCTCGCCGGCAAAACCTCCCTTCGAGAGCTCTTGGCAGTTCTACGCGTCGCCCGGGTACTCCTCACCAACGACACCGGCCCGATGCATGTCGCGGCGGCCCTGGGTACGCCGGTTGTGGTTCCGTTCGGAAGCACTTCCCCTGAACTCACCGGTCCGGGGCTCCCTGGCGATGCACGTCATCGCTTCATTCTCACGCAAGCGCCTTGCGCCCCTTGTTTCCTGCGCACCTGCCCGATCGATTTTCGCTGCATGCTCGGAATCACCGAAGACACCGTGGCTCGCGCCGTCCTTGATGTCTTGGAAACCAGGGTGGATTGATCGCGCTCACGGCCAGCGCAGCCGCCAAAAGCGCGCTTCGGAATTTCCCAGCGGAACCGTCACTTCCTGCGAGGCCGTTTCCAATCGGATGGTTCGGTCATTGATCCAAGCCTCGGGATCCATGAGATCACCGCTGCGTTGGAGCGTATACGTCACCCCGACCGCCCCTTTCAGCGTCAATCGTGCGTCAGCGCCCTCGAGACGCAGCGTCAGCGAAGGTGGCGGGGGTGGTGCCTCCACATCATCGGTCAGGTCCGAAATCCCGTCCCCATCCGTGTCGTTCGGATCATTGATGCCTATGTAGAAGAGTTCGTAGTCGATCTCCGGCGTTGCCGGATCCCCATTGGCAAAGGCCATCGCCCCGAAGAAATCCATGCTGTAGTCGGTGTCCCGTTCCACCTCGCCCAGGCTGACGCCCACCACCTGTCCGAGTTCATTGGTAATCTGGCTCTCCCCGATGGCGAACTGCCGGAACCGATTGGTCGCTTCGCGCGTGAAGATCATCGGACCTGATAAGCGCTGGGCGTCGATGCCCACCCGCTTCAAATCCACCGTGCCGCGTATCGCATTCGTCTCCGGCACGTAACTCAGCGTTCCACCGTACTCGAGGATCTCAAAGGCGTGCGTGAATGCGGGGAGCACACCGAACTCGTCGCTGGTCATCTGGATCTTCACCGAGCCCCGCAACTGTCCCGCCTCGCGATGCCACGTCGCTTGCGCTGTTCCTCGTCCCAAATCGCTGATCCAAAGCCCGTCGAGAGTCGTCGATGGCACTCCCACAGCCACTTCGTACAGGTCGGGAATGCCGTTGGTGTTCCCGTCGAGAGTGTCCGGCGCCAGTAGAGCCATCTCCCCTAGCAACGGTTCCGGAAACTGGGCGGATTCCATTCGAAATATCGTCGCATGCGTGAGGTCATCCTCGAACAACGGATAGAATTCGTGATTCGGGGAGGCGAAATCAGACGAAGTGAAGGTCAGCGTCGACTCCAATCCGAACTCACGCGCCACCCCAGGCTCCACTTTCAACGATAAGCAGAATAACCGCACCTGCGCATTCCGGGATGCGGCAGTGCCCGGCATCGCCGAAAGCCAGATCAGCAGCAACGCGAGGAGGAGGCGCACATCCCCTTGGTAAGTCTCGCCGCACCCATTGCGCAAGGTTCCAATCGCCGCGATCCCCAGGTCGCGGCGGAATTCACTACCCAACCGCCGCCCAGGCACCGGCTCCAAGCCGATTTGCCTTCTGCCAATCCCGCCATCGCGAAACACTGCCCCCATGTCGACGGTGCACCTGGCCTGCGCCGCCATGGCCACACGCTTCGAGTTCGTCATTCACGGCGAACGGGAATCCGCACTGCGCGCCGCCGGTGAGGAAGCGGTCGCCGAAATCCACCGGATCGAAGCCGAATTGAGCGTGTTCCGACCCGACAGCCAGATCGCACGCCTCAATCGCGAAGCGGGCCAGTCGCCGGTTCGCCTTTCCCCGGAGATCTTCGACCTGCTTCACCACGCGACCCAGCTTTCCCAAGCAACCGGAGGCGCGTTCGACGTCACCGTCGGCCCGCTCCTCCAAGCTTGGGGCCTCCGGGACTCCCAGGGTCGCCTGCCATCAGCCGAGGAAATCGCCCAAGCGCACGAATGCGTCGGGGCCCACCGGATTCGCTTCGATCCCGAGAACCGCCTCGTTCAGTTCCATCGGCCCGGGGTCGCCCTCGATCTCGGCGGCATCGGCAAGGGCTACGCTCTTGATCGTGCGGCCGAGCTCCTGCGTGAAGCCGGCGTCTCTTCCGCCCTGCTTCATGGGGGCACCAGTACCGTCGTCGCCATCGGGAACCCGCCGGACGCGGAAGCCTGGAAGGTCGCCATCGATCGTCCCGCGCCGATGATTCGCCCGCCAAACGCCCCGGAGGCCCCCCCAACTCCCACGGTGCCTCTTGCCATCGTTGCCCTGCGCGACGAATCCCTCTCGGTGTCCGCTGTCTGGGGAAGAGGCTTCGAAATCAACGGGATTTTCTATGGTCACGTCATGGATCCGCGGATCGGACGTCCGGTCACTGGCGCCTGGTTGGCGGCTTTGGTGCTCCCATCCGCCACTGAATCGGACGCCCTCTCCACCGCCCTGCTCGTCGACGGCAAGACCTTTCAAGAGTCGCTCCGCCGGCATCTTCCCCAAGCTCGAAGCCTGATCGTTCAACCCGCTTCCTTCCCTCCAGGATTCGAGGTGTTCTCGAACGGAATCTCGGCCTCGACATGATAGCGAGGTCCGTTCGGACCAAGATCGCTTCGCATCAGTCTCACCTCCGAGGGACACCAGTTCGTCGGTGGGTATCCGCGCCGGTCAAGGTCCGCCAGCACCTCGGCGACACGGCTCGCCTCAGCCCGTCCCATGTCGCGAAGCCGGGCAACGGTCAGATGGGGATGGAATTCCGCAACCGGACGCTTCGGAGTGCCAAGAACCGCGTCCGCCGCCTTGGACACCTCCGACTGCAATCGCACGAGGGATTCCAGATCGCCGGACAAACCTGCCCAGAGAACCCGCGGCCTTCCGATTCCTGGGAAGACTCCCCACCGGTGAAGATTCAAGGCCAACGATGCCGGGCGCCCCAAGCGCCCAGCGATCGCCGCCCAGAGCGGGGCCACCGCGTCGTCGCCAACCTCGCCCAAAAAGCGCAGGGTGAGATGCAACTGGTCGTCCGCCACGTATCGCGCCACCCCTCGCGGCAGACGCATCCGCGCTGCCTCGCGGATCTCCCCGACCGACCGCACCAGGGCTTCCGTCGGCCACAGGGCGACAAAAAGTCTGCGAGTTTTCATGCCGTATCCCTCACCCTGGCGGGCTGAGAACCGCCCACCATTCGTCGTTGTCCGATTTGGTAATGGGTGTTTCCCCTGGAAGCACCCATGCTCAAGTCATGACTGGTCTTCCACCCTTCGTGTCCCGGTTTCTGGCCGCATGCATTACCATCGGCGTCACTCTATCCCTTGCCCCCCCTGCGACGGCCGGAAGCGTGGAACGACGCCTTTATGTCGCGGCTCCTGGAATCCGCAACTACCTCGAGTTTGGCGGCCACGGCATCCTGATCTACGACATCGATCACAATTACCGTTTCCTTCGCCGCATCGCTGGCGCGGGAATGAACGCCGACGGTGACGCCGCCAACGTCAAAGGAATCGCCGCCAACTCCACCACTCAACGGTTGTACGTCACGACGCTGCAGAAGCTCGCCTGCTACGATCTAATCACCGACAACCTGCTCTGGGAAAAGGAGTTCGAAGGAGGATGTGACCGCCTGGCGATCACTCCCGACGGCCGCCAACTCTTCGTTCCGTCCCTGGAAAAAACCCACTGGAACATCGTGGCGGGAGATGACGGTCGAATTCTGAAGCGACTCGACGGATTCAAGTCCGCTCATAACACCATCGTCGCTCTCGACGGCCGCCACGCCTACCTCGCCGACCGATCGTCGCCGCTCCTGGCCGTGGTGGATGTCGATCGTCAGGAAGTCACCCGCCAGATCGGTCCCTTCAGCCAGTCCATCCGACCGTTCACCATCAATGCTGCGGGCACCCGCGTCTACGTTTGTGTCGATGAATTGCTGGGATTCGAGATCGGCGATCTCACCACCGGCAAACTCCTGCAGCGCGTTTCGGTCGAGGGATTCAACAAAGGTCCGGTAAAACGCCATAGCTGCCCGAGCCATGGCGTCGGTCTCACTCCCGACGAACGCGAAGTGTGGGTCGTGGACGCCGCCAATCAGCAGGTTCATGTCTTTGACAACACACTCGATCGCCCCCGCCAACTGGCGAGCATTCCGGTACGCGAGCAACCCGGGTGGATTGCCTTCAGCCTGGATGGTCGCCATGCGTGGCCATCCACCGGCGAGGTCATCGATGTCGCCTCCAAACGGGTGGTCACTGCCCTGGCTGACCGCCGAGGCACCGAGGTGCACAGCGAGAAACTGATCGAGGTGCAGTTCGACGGAAAACGCGTCGTCCGGGTGGGCGACCAGTTTGGACTGGGCCGCGCGCGCTGATGGCATCCGGAAGTAGTGCGGCCTTTCCCGAACCGCGGGATTCTGCGACCGCCGTCGAGCCTCGACCCCGTTTCAGATCGCGAAGTCGTTGTAGTCCGGCCGCACAGCCTCCGTAGGCGCCTGCAACATTCCGGCCCCGACCGTCATGTTGGTTCCCTGCTCGATCAGGATGAATGCGCCCGTGAGCCGGTTGGTTCCATAGCCGTCGTAGATGATCGGCTTCGAAGTGCGCAGGCGAATTTCACCGATGTCATTCATCGCCAATTCAGGCGGCTCCGCCTCGGAGTCGAAGGTTCGAATATCCAGCCGGCTCTCGAGCGACGTCACCACCGCCTGAACGGTCTGGGTGGTGTGCTTGAGAAAGTACTTTTTCCCGCGCTGCAGGGGCCGGGGATTCATCCAGCAGATCCGCGCCCGAAGTTCGCTTCCCATGCCGGGCAGATGCTCCAAACCCACGATCATATCGCCGCGACTGATGTCGAGATCGTCCTCGAGAAGGACGGTGATCGATTGCGGGCAGAAGGCCTCGGCCAAGGCGCGGTCGTAGGTCCAAATGTCCTTCACCCGGCTCCGAAGTCCGCTCGGCAGGACCAGTATCTTCTGTCCTCGCTGCAGGATCCCACCCGCCAACTGACCGCTCAGGCCGCGGAAATCGTGCAGCGATGAATCCCGTGGATTGTTCGGGCGATTGACCCACTGGACCGGAAACCTGAGGCCCGTCAGGTTCCAGTCACTGGCGATGTGCACCGTCTCCAGATGCCCGAGCAGCGTCGGCCCTTGGTACCACGGCGTCTTCGAGGACGAGTCCACAACGTTGTCGCCATTCAGGGCGCTGATCGGCACGAACTTCACGTCGCGCAGGACATCCAACCGCGGGAGAAAACCCTCGAATTCCTCGCGAATCTCCAGAAACCGTTCCTCGCTCCAATCCACCAGGTCCATCTTGTTGATGGCAATCACCAGGTGCGGAATGCCCAGCAACGCCGCGAGGCAGGTGTGGCGCCGGCTCTGTTCGGTCACGCCATTGCGCGCATCAACCAGCACGATGGAGAGGTTCGCCGATGAGGCGCCGGTCACCATGTTCCGTGTGTACTGAATGTGCCCCGGCGTATCGGCCACGATGAACTTGCGTCGCGGGGTCGCAAAATAGCGGTACGCCACGTCTATGGTGATCCCCTGCTCGCGTTCGGCCCGCAGGCCGTCGGTCAGGTTCGCCAGATTGATCTGGCCGCCGCCGGTGATGTCGGCCGAACGCTCGAGGGCCTCGATCTGGTCCTCCATCAGCGATTTCGAATCGTAGAGCAGGCGTCCGATCAACGTCGATTTGCCGTCGTCAACCGACCCGCAGGTGTTGAAACGAAGGATCTCGATCGGGTGCGTGGAATGGGGCATGGCGAAAGTCAGGGGAAATGCCGGCCTGAATCAGAAAAATGGGTGTCTCTTGGGATCAAATCTGAAGGCGTGCGGGTCAGAAGTACCCCTGCTTTTTTCGATCCTCCATCGCGGCCTCCGAGGACTTGTCGTCCGCGCGCGACCCGCGTTCCGTCACCCGCGCCGCCGCAATCTCGGCAATGATGTCGTCCACCGTGTTCGCAGGACTCACCACCAGGCCGGTGCTGATGATGTCACCAATGGTTCGCACACGAACTACCAGGTCCCGAACCTCCTCGTTCGGCTTCGGCGGCAGCAGGTCGGTCACCGGCAGCCACTGACCGCCACGGCGGACGCAGGATCGCCGGTGGCTGAAATAGATCGTCGGCACCGCAAGGTTCTCCCGCCGGATGTATTCCCAAACGTCCATCTCCGTCCAGTTCGACAGCGGAAATACCCGCATGTGTTCCCCGGTGTTGACACGTGCGTTGAACAGGTTCCAGAGCTCCGGCCGCTGGTTCTTCGGATCCCACTGCCCAAAACTGTCGCGGAAACTGAAGAACCGCTCCTTGGCTCGGGCTTTCTCCTCATCCCGGCGCGCTCCCCCGATGCAGGCGTCAAAACGAAACTCCTCGATCGCCGACAATAGGGTCGGAATCTGAAGTCGGTTTCGACTCACCTCGCCCGGATTCGGAATCGCGATTCCCGCAGCCACGGCATCCTCGACGCGTCGCACGATCAGGCGTGCGCCCAGTTCCGCCGCCCGCCGGTCGCGAAACTCGTTCAACTCGGGAAAGTGATGGCCAGTGTCGACGTTAAGCAGCGGCATCGGAAGGTCCGAAGGGCGAAATGCCTTTTCCGCCAACCGCAAAAGGCAAATCGAATCCTTGCCGCCGGAGAACAACAGCGCCGGGCGCTCGAACTCCGCCGCCACCTCGCGCATCACATGGATCGCTTCGGTCTCGAGATGCTGCAGGTGGTCAAGATGGTAGGACGACATGGCAGGATAAGGTCTCAGCAAAGATCAGATTTCCCAAACCCCACGTCTCACGCCTGGACGGCACGTGTCCCGCCCCCCGCCGCCGCTTCCACCGCCTTGCCGCCCCAGGCCGCGTGCAGGCCGCACTCGCGCTTCTCATCGGCTTTCGCCGGATCGAAGTAGTCCCACTCGTTTGGCAACTGATGCTCCTTCAGATAAGCCTCCAATTGATCGTCGGACCAACCAAAGACTGGACTTACCTTCAACGTGCCGAAATTCGCGTCCGGGGTCACGATGTCGAGGCCTGCCCGGTTGGGGTTTTGGGACCTGCGCAATGCGGTGATCCACACCGCCGGCGCCAATTCGCGCATGCCACGCTGAAAGGGTTCGAGCTTCATCACCGCGCTGAACTTCTTCAGCCCCTCCTCGTCCGTAGGATCGGGGATCGGCCCGTCCACCGCGTCCCGATGGGCCGCCGTCACGCGCGGCAGGTAGCTCTTGAGGTTGAGTTTCAACCGTCGCCGCAGCTCCTCGGCATGCCGGTAAGTCGAGGGTCGGTTGTATCCGTGGTCCACCCACAACACCGGGATCTCGGGCCATACCTGCGTACAGAGGTGCAGGACCACGGCTTCGTAGGGTCGGAAATTGGTGGAAACCAACGCCGAGCCGCCGCTGTGCTGAATCGCCCAGCGCACGATCTCTATGGCCGGCTTCGCCGCCAACTCACGATTCAATTGAACAAAATCCAGACTCATACTCACAATTAATGAAAGAGATTCGACTCAGTGACTCGGATTCACTCACTGAGACCAGATACTTGACCGCGCCCCACTCTCGCGTCATTGCTCCCGCCGCAATGGCGGACCCGGGCGGGACGTGGGGACAGGGAATGATCCGCTTCCTTCGAGAACCCGGGATCGCGAAAAACCCAACAACGCGAAATCCTATGTCTGAGAATGTTCAATTGGTGACGGTGGGCGGTTCGGTGCCGGCATTCGAGATGGAAGTCTACAACCCCGCCCAGGGGGAGTTTGGCAAAGTCTCTCTCGATGAGCTTCGGAAACAGGGAAAGTGGACCATCCTCGTCTTTTACCCCGCCGACTTCACCTTCGTCTGCCCCACCGAACTCGCCGACCTCGCCGAGAAACATGCCGCGCTGAAGGGCTTTGGAGCCGAGGTCATCGCGGTTTCCACCGACACCAAATTCAGCCACCTGGCCTGGAGAACCAGCGAGAGACTGCTCGCCGGGGTCCAGTACCTCATGGCCGCGGATCCGACCGGCGCCGTCAGCCGCCTCTTCGGCGTCTATGATCCCAAGTCGGGCCTCGCACTTCGCGGCACCTTCATCATCAGCCCCGAGGGCCTCTTGGTGTCGTCCGAGGTCAACTTCTATAACGTCGGCCGAAATGCCGATGAGCTGGCCCGCAAAATGGAGGCCAACGCCTACCTCCGCCATCACCCCGATGAAGCGTGCCCGGCGAAATGGAAGTCCGGAGCCAAGACGCTTCGCCCCAATGAAAAGATGGTCGGCCGGGTCTACGAGGCTCTCAACGCCTGATCCCCTCTCTCGCGTCGGGACCGGTACGCTGTGCCGGTCCCGGCTTCTGTCTGTCGTTTCTGTCATCCTTCCCCTCACGCCGCCCCGGCCGCACCGGACTCGGTCCATAGCACCCGGGCCACCCAATCTCCAAAGCCCTCCGCCTCCCGCCGCTCCCGGGCATATCGCCCCAGCACCACTCGCAATTCGGGGATCAAATCGGGGTCCTTGACGTTGTCCTTCCAAAGCCGATTCAAGCGCGTGCTGGCTTCGTTGCCTCCCAGCCAGATCTGGTACCGCCCCGGTGCCTTGCCGACGAATCCGATCTCCGCGGCGTAGGGCCGGGCGCAACCATTGGGACAGCCCGTCATCCGAATCGTGATTTCCTGGCCTCCCAGACCGAGTTCGGCACACACAGCCTCGATGCGATCGATCAGGCCCGGGAGGTAGCGTTCCGACTCAGCCAATGCCAAACCACAGGTGGGCATCGCCGGACATGAAAGCGCCACCCGATTCAGCGTGGTGCCTTGGTTCTCAGTCGGGACCGCGTGCGCGGTGAGCAATTCCTGGATCGATGCGCGATCTGTCTCGGTGACATTGGCAATGATGACGTTTTGGTTCGCCGTCAGCCGGAACTCCACCGCAAACCGGTCGGCCACCTGGCGCAATGCCGTCTTGAGACGCTGCTCCGAGGTGTCCTTTACCCTGCCGCTTTGAACCCACACTCCAAGAAACCATCGGCCATCGACTTGTCGGTGCCAACCGTAGAGGTCGCCCTGCTTGGTGAACCGATAGCTTCGCGCGGGCTCCAAAGTCACCGCCGCACGCTCCTCGACCTGTCGGCGCGTCCAATCCACTCCGCGTTCCTGGACCACGTACTTCAAACGGGCGTGCTTGCGATCGGTGCGATCACCGAAGTCCCGATGAATCGTCAGCACCGCCTTGGCCACATCCACCAGCTTCTCCCGGGGAAAATAACCCAGCACATCAGCCAGTCTGGGGTAGGTCTGCTCATTCCCATGGCTGCGCCCCATGCCTCCGCCAACCGCCAGGTTGTAACCCACCACATGGTCGCCCTCAACCACCGCGATCAAACCCAAGTCGTTGGTCAGGACGTCGAGGTCGTTCAGCGGAGGAATGACGAACGCTACCTTGAATTTCCGCGGCAGATAGGTGGGTCCATACAGCGGATCAACAAACTCCCGATTCTCCGCGGCGTTCAGATCCAGTTGGACCCCCTCCATCCAGATCGCATGATAGGCCCGCGTCCTCGGCCGCAAGGCATCGGCCACCGCCACGCAGTCGGCAAACACTTCCTCGCGCGCTTTGGTGTAGGCCGGCGTCGGCGGGGCCAGAACGTTGCGATTCACATCCCCGCAGGCGGCTAAAGTCGACAGAAGGCACTGGTTGATGCCACGAACCACGGACGCGAGTCCGGACTTCACCACGCCATGGAACTGAATGCTCTGGCGCGTGGTAATTCTCAGCGTGTGGTCGCCATACCGCGTTGATAGATCATCAAAGGTCTGCCACTGGGCCGGTGTCATCACGCCCCCCGGGATCCGGCCCCGAATCATCATGATGAACTTCTTGCCCGTCTTCCGAAGATCCCGGTCGTCCTGCTGATAAATGCCGTGGAACTTGAGGAATTGCTGGTCGTCTTCAGCAAATCGATCCAAAGCCGGATCCGCCATTGTCGACGCAATGGTCCCTGCCAATGTGGGGATCGCCTGCTTGATCTCCTCATTGTGCGTCCACTTCGCTTCCGACGGCACAGCTTTATTCATAAGTAAAAAAGTCAACTTACTTAGCTAATCCTTGCGTTGGGATGGACGCCGTGTCAATCCTGCGCGGCACCGAGTCAACCAAGTTGCCGTCTTCGCTGCGATCCACATCTTGATCGGAACGAAGCGATGCTTGCGAACCGTGACACCCGCCTTACACTGAACCGGACGATTTTTGTCTGCTTTGTGTACCCCGGGATGCTTTCGCCGCTATGAGCCAGGACCGATTTTATTATTTCGACAACAACGCCACGACCCGCGTCGCGCCCGAAGTCGCCGACGCCATGATCCCCTTCCTCCGTGACGGCTGGGCCAATCCTTCCAGCGCCTATCGCATCGCCAACGAAGTCCACAAAGCGGTCGAAAACGCCCGCGCCCAGGCGGCCACCTTGATCAAAGCCGATCCCAAGGAGGTCATCTTCACCAGCTGTGGCACCGAGAGCAACAATGCCGCCATTCACAGCGCCCTGGTGACTCAGCCTGGCAAGCGGCACGTCATCACGACGTCCGTCGAGCACTCGGCCAACATCAACTATGCGGAGTTCCTTCGCCGACAAGGCTACGAGGTCACGCTGCTGCCGGTCGAATCCGACGGTTCCCTGGATATCCATCTACTCGAAAAATCGATTCGACCCGACACGGCCATCGTTTCGGCCATGCTGGCCAACAACGAAACCGGAGTTCTCTTTCCGATCGAGGAGATTGCCGCGCTGTGCCGAAGCAAAGGCGTCCTGTGCCATACCGACGCCGTTCAAACCCCGGGCAAGCTCGATCTCGACGTGAAATCCCTCGGAGTGGACTTCCTTTCGCTCTCGGCGCACAAAATTTACGCGCCCAAGGGCATCGGTCTCCTCTACGTGAAACGGCGGACCCGCTTCCAACCCTACGTGATCGGCGGCCACCAGGAACGAGGTCGCCGTGGCGGTACCGAAAATGTCCCCCATATCATCGGCTTCGGGAAGGCCGCCGAACTCGCGTGCCACCACTTCAAATCAGAGTACGCGCGGGTTCGCAAGCTGCGCGACCGATTGGAACAGGAGATCCTCCGCCAGATCCCGAACACGTTCGTGAATGGCGACCGTGAGAACCGGCTGCCCAACACTTCGAATATCGCCTTCGAGTTCGTCGAAGCCGAAGCGGTACTCATGCTGCTCGATCAGGTCGGCATTTGCGCCTCCAGCGGCTCAGCCTGCACCACGGGATCGCTCGACCCCTCCCATGTGCTGATGGCCATGGGGCTTACCCCGATGCGGGCGCGCGGCTGCGTGCGTTTCAGCCTTGGGATCTACAATACCGATGAGGACGTCGATTACCTGATCCGTCACCTGCCGCCCATCATTCAGAAGCTGCGCGACATCTCGCCGCTGAATCCGTCGCACCCCGACAATCAGAATTATGATGTCGAATCGGCGCGAGCGAAGCACGAGCAGGACCTGGCCGAGGCGGCCCGCAAGCAGGATGAGCAGGCGATCTCTGCCTGATGGGACACTCCGCGACGTTTCTTCCCCGGAAGATCCGCCCCTCCACCCCTTAGGGCGAGGGCAGATCCCGCCCCTCGACCTCGCGGGGTTCGAGCGTGGGCACTCCCTCGTTCGTGGCCCCGGCAGGAATTGTCTTCGAAGGTTCCAGTGACAAGGGAATCGCCCCGGTTGGAGCATTGGTGCTTGCTCCGACGACCGCCCCCTCCGCCGCATCAGATGGCTCAAATTTCTCGGGAAGCACCACCAACGCAATCCTCCGGTTTCGCGCCCGCCCTTCCGGGGTCGCATTGTCGGCGATGGGTTGAAATTCCCCGCAGGCGACGGCAGAGACACGACGCGGATCGACGCCAGCCTTCTCCGTCAGGTGCCGAACAGCCGCCAACGCTCGGGCCGCCGAGAGTTCCCAATTCGAAGCATACTTCACTCGGATGGGCACATTATCCGTGTGGCCCGCTACCTGTACCCATCGGTTGGTGAAGCGGGATAGAATTCCCGCGATCTCGTCCAGGACCTGCATGCCCTCCGGTTTCAACTCGGCGGCGCCCGAATCAAACAGGATGCGGTCCAGGATCGTGAGTGTGAGGCGCCCTTGGAGTTCCGAAATGGCAATGTCGCGCGACGCCAAGGCCGCCCGCATCTCGCTCTCCAGTCGCTCCTGAGATTTGGTGGCGGTGGCGACCTTCTCGGAGAGCGCCTCAGCCCGCTCGCGCGCGGCGCGCACTTCCTCCCACGCCTCGGCAAGACGCGCAGTCTGGGCCGCGGCGGATTGTTTCAGGGCGGCGGCATCGGCTTGCGCGACCGCCACCTGCTGGTGACTGCGCCAAGCCGCCACCCCCAGCAAACCCACCGCCCCAGTGACGGCCAGCGCGATGAAGATCATCCAGGCATCGCGATTCACCGCGGCAGGGTAGCGAAACGCCTCGCAGGAAGCGATCCCTGTCGCAAACAACCCCCAACCAACACCCCGCGGGGTCTCCGAGATCCCTGCCCTGCCGTCAAACCCGCATCACGCGTTGCCGCCAGCGCCGAGGTTCGGCAGATTGCCGCCGTGAAAGCCGCCTTTCTCGAACGCACAGGCCCTCCCGACGTCATTCAATTCGGTGAACTCCCCCTGCCGTCGATTAAGGCCACCCAGGTTCGCGTCCGCGTCAGTGCTGTCGCCGTCAATCCCATCGACACCTATGTCCGCAGCGGGCTGGTCCCCATGGAACTACCCAATCCGTTCATCGTGGGATGCGACTTCGCCGGTGTCGTCGAAGCCGCCGGGGTGGATGTCAAACACCTGCGCGTCGGGGATCGTGTGTGGGGAAGCAACCAGGGTCTGCTGGGCCGCCAGGGCACCTTCGCCGAACAAATTGCTGTGGACGAGGTCTGGGCTTATCCCATTCCGCCAGGCGTTTCGGACAACGCGGCGGCGGCTGGCGCTTTGGTCGGCATCACCGCCCACCTCGGCTTGGTCCGCGAGGCCCAAATTCAAAGAGGCGAAACCATTTTCATCAACGGCGGAAGCGGCGGAGTCGGGTCCACCGTCCTGCAGCTCGCCTTGGCGCTCGGCGCTCGCGTCTTTTGTTCCGCCGGCACCGACGCCAAGGTCCAAGGCTGCCGTGATCTCGGCGCGGAAGCGGCCTTCAACTATCGTACTCAGGACATCGTCGCGGAGCTCAAGAAGATTGCTCCGGCGGGCGTGAACGTCTGGTGGGAAACCACTCGCGAGCCCGATTTCGAAAAGGCGGTAACCTCCCTGAGCAGCCGCGGACGCCTCATTCTCATGGCCGGCCGCGAGGCTCGCCCTCCTTTCCCGGTGGGCCCGTTCTATGTCAAAGGCTGTTCCATGAAAGGGTTTGTCATGTTCGCCGCATCTCCCGACGAACAGCGTGCCGCCGCCCAGGACCTGAATCGGTGGCTGGCGTCAGGAGCTTACCGCCCACGGATCGACCGTATTCTGCCCCTGGCGGAGGCCGCCCAGGCCCATGCTCTCCAGGAACAGAGCACCGTGGCCCGGGGAGGTGAGATTACGGGCAAACTGGTCCTTCGCCCCTGACTTCCTCGCGGCTCTCCCGGCTCGCCACGCCACCAAATTCCCGCACCCCGTAAGAAATGGCTGTTGACGCAAGCCCCTCCACTGGTAGCGTCCCCGTCCCTTTTTCTCAGGGACGACATGAAGACTTTTTTGCCTAAACAGGCGCAGGACCAACGGCGCTGGCACTTGATTGACGCCGATGGCGCCGTCCTCGGGCGCTTGGCTGTGCAGGTGGCCGATATTCTCCGCGGCAAGAACAAGCCCATTTACACCCCGCACCTGGATGCCGGCGATTTTGTCGTCGTGATCAACGCCGAAAAGGTGCGCGTCACGGGCGCCAAGGAAACGGACAAGCTGTACATGACGTACTCGGGCTGGAAAGGCGGCGAGAAGTACCGCTCCGTCGCCCAGGTCCGCGCCAAGGCACCCGAGGAGCTTATCCATCGCGCCGTCAAAGGCATGATCCCGAAGAACCGCCTCGGCCGCCAACTTCTTACCAAACTCAAGGTCTACCGCGGCGCGGCTCATCCGCACTCCGCCCAAAAGCCGGGTCCTCTCGCCGCCGCCAACTAACCGCCCCTAGCCCCTTTCGACACCATGATCGATTCGAAAACGCATGAGTTCGTCGCCACCGGGCGACGCAAGACCGCGACGGCGCGCGTCCGTATCGCCACCGGTTCCGGCAAGGTCACCGTCAATGGACGCACCTTCGAGACGTACTTCCCGACCGACGCGCTACGCACCCTGGCGTTGCGCCCTCTCGCTGCCACCGAAGCGTCCGCCAAGTACGATGTGCGCGTGAGTGTGAACGGTGGCGGACCGATTGGGCAGGCCGGCGCCGTCAGTCTGGGTCTCGCTCGCGCCTTGCTTGAGGCCGACGCCAACGTCAAGGGCACCCTGCGATCCGAGGGCCTCCTCACCCGCGATCCGCGTATGCGCGAGCGCAAGAAGTACGGCCAGCCCGGCGCGCGCAAGCGGTTCCAGTTCTCCAAGCGCTGATCCTCTTCCCGCTTTGTCGCCCCGCCGGCCAGCACCGGCGGGGCTTTTCATTTACGCACCCCAATCTTTCCGTTCTGCTTTCCGCCATGTCTTCTTCAGACTGCGCCCCGGTTAACGTCGGAATCATCGGCGCCTCGGGCTACTCCGGCGAGGAACTGGTCCGCCTTCTTTTGCGCCATCCACGGGTCCGCCTTGTCGCCGTCACCTCCCGCCAGAGTGCGGGTCTCACCATCGCCCAGGTCTTTCCCCGCTTCGCGAACTATCCGCGGGCCAAGGAACTGCAGTTCACGGAACCCAACGCCTCCGAGATGGCGAAAGTGGCGGACATCGTCTTCCTGGCGCTGCCTCATGGTGTCGCCGCCGAGTTCGCGGTGCCGCTCCAAGCCGCCGGGAAGCGTGTGATTGATCTCAGCGCGGATTTCCGTCTCCGCAGCCCCGCGGTCTACGAGGAATTCTATGCGCACCAACATCCCGCACCTCAACTTCTCGCCCAAGCGGTCTACGGCCTTCCGGAACTCCACCGCGAAGCCATACGGGGCGCCACCCTCATTGCGTCGGCCGGCTGCTATCCCACCAGCATTCTGGTTCCCGTGGTCCCACTCCTTCAGGACGGACTGATCCAGTCCACCGGCATCATCGCCAATTCCCTCAGCGGTGTCAGCGGCGCCGGTCGAAAGGCCGAGATCGATTATCTCTTCTGCGAGTGCAACGAAAGCGTGCGGCCTTATGGGGTTCCCAAGCATCGCCACCTCTCGGAGATCGAGGAGCAGCTCTCCCTCGTCGCCGGTCAACCGGTCGTCGTCCAGTTCATTCCCCACCTTATCCCCGTCAATCGTGGCATTCTCACCACGCTCTACCTCGCTCCTCGCAGCCACTTCCGCACCAGCGATGACGCCGCCAAGCTGGGCGAACAAGTCTCCGCCTGTTTCCGCCGAGCCTACGCTTCCGAGCCCTTCGTCCGATTGCTGGAGGGAAAGGCCCTGCCGGATACCAAGAATGTCGTCGGCACCAACGTGGTCGAGATCGCCTGGCGCCTCGACGTACGCACCGGCCGCCTCATCGTCATGAGCGCCGAGGATAACATCGTCAAAGGCGCCGCCGGTCAGGCCGTGCAAAACATGAACGTCGCCTGCGGCTTCGACGAAACGACCGGCTTGGTCTGATCCCCATGAAGCGAGTCGCGGTGTTTTGCGGCGCCAACCGGGGGCGGGAACCAGCCTTCGCCGCCGCCGCCCAGGATCTCGGAGCAACCCTCGCGCGACGCGGCCTCGGCCTCGTCTACGGCGGCGGCGGAGTCGGGCTCATGGGCATCCTGGCGGATGCGGTCCTCGCCGCAAACGGTGAAACCATCGGTGTCTTACCCCGCGCTCTCGCCCGCAAGGAACTCGCCCACCCCCGCGTCACCGATCTTCGCATCGTGGAATCCATGCATGCCCGCAAGGCACTCATGGCGGAACTGGCAGATGCCTTCATCGCGATGCCCGGCGGATTCGGAACCCTCGATGAGTCCTTTGAGGCACTGACTTGGTTCCAACTCGGCATTCACCGCAAACCCTTCGGCATTCTCAACATCAACGGTTTCTTCGATCATCTGCTCTCCTTCCTGCGCCGCGGAGTTCACGATGAACTCCTTCAACCGGAGCACCTCGAAGACATCGTTGTGGACACGGATCCCGGCTCGCTGCTTCATCGACTTCACCACCATCAGCCGCGCCAGGTCGCGAAATGGATATCTCCTGCTCCCAACCCGTGACTCACGTTCCCTCCCCCCACCTGCGACGAGGGCCCGAGGCCCCGGGCGGTGGCCCTGGCTTCACCCTCATCGAGCTCCTGGTCGTCATTGCCATCATCGCCATCCTCGCCAGCTTGCTGCTTCCGGCGCTTTCCAAAGCGAAGGCCCGCGCCCAGGGCGCGGCGTGCACCAGCAACACCAAACAACTTCACCTCGCCTGGACCTTGTATTCCGACGACAACGAAGAGCGCCTGGTCAACAACCACGGTGTCGGCGAAACCCGCGCCCGCCGCCAGACCTGGGTCAATCACGTCATTGACTGGGGCGCCAACGAGGACAACACGAATATCGTCTACGTGCGCGATGCCCTCCTCGGCGCCTATGCCGGCCATTCGGTCCCGGTTTTCAAATGTCCTTCGGACAAATCAGTTTCCGAAGTCGGCCCCAGAATACGCAGTTATTCGCTCAATTCCCTCGTGGGTGACCCCGGCGAACTCACCAACCGCTTCAATCCCGCCTTCATCCAATGCTTCCGAACCGCGGATTTCTCACGCCCCTCTCAGACGTTCGTCTTCCTGGAAGAACATCCTGATACCATCAACGACGGCTTCTTCATGAACCGCCTCGATGAAGAGGCCAAGTGGGGCAACTTGCCCGCCTCCTACCATAACGGTTCGGCCAATCTCTCCTTCGCCGACGGCCATAACGAGGGCCATCGATGGCTCGCCGCCACCACGATCCGGCCTCCCGTCAAGGGCGCCGTTCCCACCGGCACCGCCGCCGATCCCACGACCGACTGGGATTGGCTCAAGGAACGCAGCGGCGTCAGGAGAAACTGAGCGGACACCTTCTTTCCTGCATGACCAACGACACCCACCAGCCTTGAAGACACCATTCCGTTCCATCGAAGGTTCGATCGTCGCTCCGCGTGGCTTTCGCGCCGGAGGCGTTTTTTGCGACATCAAGCGTATCGGCACCGGAAAAGGTTCCGAGAAGGGCCAGAAGCGGGACCTTGCCATCATCGCTTCCGTCGTCCCCTGCTCGGTCGCCGGACTCTTCACCACCAACCAGATCTGCGCCGCACCGGTGAAGGTCTGCGTCGACATTGTCCGCGGCGGTTCGGCCCAGGCGATCGTCGTGAATTCGGGCAATGCCAACGCCTGTACCGGACGCCAGGGCTTGCTCGACGCCCGCGCCATGACCAAGGCAACCGGCGCCGCGCTGGGATTGCCCGCGGAAGCCGTGCTCGTCGCGTCCACCGGACGCATTGGTGTCAATCTGCCCATGCCCCAGGTCCGCGCCGGCATCAGGGCGGTCTCGGATGTCCTTGGCTCCTCGGCGGATCATGCCGCCCAAACCGCCGAGTCCATCATGACCAGCGACACCCGCCCCAAGCAGATCGCGGTCGAGTTCCTGTGGGATGGCCTGCCGGTCCGCCTCGGGGGCGTCTGCAAGGGCGCCGGCATGATCCAGCCTGGAATGTCCGCCACCGGTGCCCGCCCACCGGCGTTTCCCTCAGGCCTCCACGCCACGATGCTCGCGTTCCTCACCACAGACGCGGCCATCGATTCCAGCCACCTGCAGCCGATACTCGAAGAGGCCGTCGCCCTGAGCTTCAACCGAATTACCGTCGACGGCGATATGAGCACCAACGACACGGTGCTGCTCCTTGCCAATGGACTGGCGGGAAATCCCAAACCCCGCGGCCGCAAGCCCTCCGGCAAGGGCCTAGAATCCTTCCGTGCCGCCCTTAACCACGTCTGTCTCGATCTCGCGAAAAAAATCGTCCGCGACGGCGAAGGCGTGCATCGCGTCGTCACCGTGAAGGTCGAAGGCGCGCGAACCTCCCTCGAGGCTGACGCCGCGGCCCGCGCCGTCGCCAATAGCGCCCTGGTGAAGACGAGCTGGCATGGGGGCGATCCCAATTGGGGCCGCATCATCGACGCCCTCGGTTACAGCTCCGCCACTATTGTCGAAAACAAAGTCGACATCGGCTACAGCGCACCCGGCGGACGCAACGTCCTGTGGAGCCTCAAGCGCGGTCAACCCACCCGCGCCACCTTCGCCGATCTGTGCGCCGCCGTCGCGCCGTCGGAGTTTGAGCTCCATATCCGGCTCGGACTCGGTCGCGGCAAGGCCACCATCTACGCCGCCGACCTTACGGAAGCCTACGTCGACTTCAACAAGGGCAACGTAGCCGACCCCAAGTCGCTGGGCGGCTGACGCATTCCGAGGCAAGCTCTTCACACGAACACTCGCGGCCCAACGCGTCCCTCGATGCAAGATCTCATCGCCAAAGCACAAACGCTGCTCGAAGCCCTGCCCTATATCCAACGCTTCGCCGGCGCCACATTCGTCGTGAAGTATGGCGGGTCCTTCATGGACTCCCCCGATCCCACCGTACGCCAGGGCGTCGCTCGGGATATCGTCTTCCTTGAAGCCGTGGAGATCGATCCTGTCGTCGTCCATGGCGGCGGAAAGGCCATCACCCGAGCCATGGAAAAGGCCGGGCTTCAGCCCGTGTTCATCCAAGGACAACGCGTCACGGACGAAAAGACCGTCGACCTCGTCAATCAAGTCCTGTCCCACGAAATCAATCCCGAGATCGTCGCGACCATCAACAAGCTCGGAGGACGTGCGCGTGGCTTCGCCGGACCCGACATTTTTCGCGCCCGCAAGCTGCAGACACCCGGACCCGACGGTCAGCCCCTGGATCTCGGTTTCGTCGGCGAAGTGGTCGAGGTCAACACCAAGCCGCTTCTGGAATGCATCGCCGAAGGCATAACGCCGGTGATCAGCCCCACCGCTCGCGGCTACGACGGCCATCTCTACAACTGCAACGCCGATGTCGCTGCCGCCATGGCCGCCATCGTTCTTAAGGCGGAACGCCTCGTCTTTATGTCCGACGTCCCCGGGCTTCTGCAGAATCCCAAGGACCCGGATTCCATCATCTCCCACCTGCGCATCGACGAAGTCGCCAAACTCAAGCAAGCCGGGATCATCGACAAGGGAATGATCCCCAAAGTCGACAGTGCCGTCGCCGCCCTCGTCGCTGGCGTCCAGAAGGTCTCCTTTGTCGATGGCCGCGTGCCTCATTCGGTCCTGCTCGAGATTTTCACCGACGAAGGGGTCGGCACCGAAGTCGTCTCGTAGCCTCGCCCGTGACCTTGACCCGGCATTCGTCGGCGCTTCCGGCCGCCCCTGGCGTGCTGGTCGATCCACGGCGCGCCGCCTGGCTTCCCGGGCCTTCCGTTCTGATCGTCTCTGATCTGCACCTGGGCTACGTCTGGGTCGAACGCGCCCGAGGTGCGCTGTTGCCGTTGGTCTCCGAAGACGCCACACGGCGATTGCTGGAACTCATCGCGGACTACCAGCCCCGCCAGTGCGTCTTCCTCGGAGACACGCTTCATGCCACTGCCGATTTGGAGGTCCTGGGCGCGGAACTTTCCGATCTCATCACCGCCATCGGCGCGAAATGTGCCCTGCATTTTGTCCTGGGAAACCATGACCGCCACTTGGCCCAAATGGTCGACCGCCTTGGATTCACCATCGCCTGTACCCGGACCCTGCGCTGCGGTCCACATCTGCTCGTTCATGGTGACGAGTTTCGACCCCGGGATCTCGAAGCGGAACTCGATCCCACGGGTTGGCTCATTTACGGCCACGAACACCCGGCCATCAGCGTCGGCGATGGCGTGACCAC
>JAEUHG010000270.1 GCA_016795425.1 Verrucomicrobiales bacterium | reverse complement strand
TATCACCGGCGTCTGCGAACGCGACGCCAGCGTTGAAGAAATCGAGCGATACCGGGAACTCCGGAGGTCGGATCGACTCACCGTGCGGGTGAGTCTATCGAAGCACGTGGAGTCGATCGGCAGCCAGGACGCGGTTCTGTCGAATATTCGCGAAACGGCACGCGATCCGTTGTTTCGCGAGCGCGACGACTGGCTGCGTTTGATCGGAGTGAAAACCTACCTGGACGGCGGGATGTTGACCGGCAGCGCCTTCATGCGAAAGCCATGGGGCGTCAGCGACATCTACGCCATCCGGGATCCGGAGTATCGCGGCGTCCGATTCATCGCTCCGGAGCGTCTGGCAGCCATGGTTCGAGCAGCCGTGGAGTCCGGGCTTCAATTCACGGCGCACGCGGTCGGAGACGGGGCCGTCCACGCGTTGCTGGAGGCCTACGAAACTGTGAGTCGGGAAGTGCCCTTGAAAGGAACCCGACCCTGCATCTCCCATTCCAATTTCATGAGTCGCGAGGCCGTGGAGCAGGCAGCACGCTTGGGAGTCGGCGTGGATATCCAGCCGGCCTGGCTCTATCTCGATACCCGGACCCTGGTGCGGCAATTCGGCGAGGAGCGCTTAAGATATTTTCAGCCGCTGCGAAGCCTGTTCGACGCTGGCGTCGTTGCCGGTGGCGGATCGGATCACATGCAAAAGATCGGCTCCCTGCGCTCAATCAATCCGTACAGTCCATTCCTGGGAATGGCCACCGCCGTGACCCGAAAGGCCAGGAACCATTCCGCGGCACTCCATCCCGAGGAGAGCCTCACCCGGGAACAGGCGATTCGATTCTACACGATACAGAACGCGCGTTTGCTCGGGTGGGAAGACCGCGTGGGTTCCATCGAAGCAGGGAAATGGGCGGACCTGGCAGTCCTGGACACGGATCTGCTGCGATGTCGAGACACCGCCATCGCCACGACAAAGGTCACTCAGACCTATGTCGCGGGTCGTCGGGTGTGGTCGGCGACCGGGCCAAAGGAATAGAGGCGAATGGCATCACGCCAGTGGAAGCTAAAGTGCTACGCCGATTCTCTAGGACCAACGGCTCTAGTATTCTAATATTATAAGTTGATGAAACTTATAGCGCGATGCTGACAATTGCCGGGCGTCCGTTTAGATGGGCGGGGTGAACTCCGTCCTACGCCGCTCGAAGGTTGGTGAAGAGAGGTGCCCGGCAGGCGCGGAGTTTCTAACCACGCGGTGGAGCGATGTTCTGGCGGCCGGGAATGCGGAATCGCCACGCAGCTTGGATGCGCTCGGCGAGTTGTGCCGACGGTATTGGTATCCGCTATACGCCTACGTGCGCGGCTGCGGATTCACGGAGGAAGATGCCAAGGACACCACGCAGGCATTTTTTGAGCACGTGTTGGAGAGCGGTCTGGTGGCTAGGGCGGACGAATCGCGGGGGCGGTTCCGGTGGTTTTTGCTGCGGTCGTTACAGAACTTCCTGCGCAATCGCATCGCTTCATCGGGGGCGCTGAAGCGGGGGGGCGGCTCGGAATGGGTCTCGTGGGATGCCGTTGACGCCGAGGATCAGTTCATCGCTGACCACGATGCGGCGCGACGCCCAGAGGACCTGTTCGATTTAG
The DNA here is from genome assembly GCA_016795425.1 of Verrucomicrobiales bacterium. Taxonomy (GTDB): domain Bacteria; phylum Verrucomicrobiota; class Verrucomicrobiia; order Limisphaerales; family CAIMTB01; genus CAIMTB01. The sequence goes on along the minus strand of JAEUHG010000270.1, from coordinate 31,884 downwards.
CCTGGGCGCGGTCCACCATCAGCCACGCCTTCCGGAGGCTGGCGGACGAGTTTGCGGCTTCCGGCCGGGCCCCTCTGTTTGAGCATCTGAAACCGGGCCTGATGGCTGGACCGACCGCTCCGTCCTACGAGGGCATCGCCCTGCAGTTGGGCATTTCGGTATCGGCTGTGAAAGTCTCCATCCACCGCCTCAGGCAACGATTCCGCGAGTTGGTCAAGGCGGAGGTGGAGTCGTCGTTGTCGGACCCGACCGAAGTCGAGGAGGAGTTCCGACATTTGATCGAACTTTTGGCGCGCTGAACGGTCCTGCCACTAGGCGATGAACGCGAGTTCCTTCCCAAGTCGGCGGACCTCGAGACAGGGGCGTTGTTCACGCTGTTCGTGGCCGTTGAGACCGGGAACCGGCGTTGAGGTCTGCGAACGCTGCCTGGCACGCGACCTGTTGCTGGATGGGGACGGGGCGTTGCCAGACCGACGCGAAACCAGCGATGCGCCGGTGCGGTTCCTGGGATCCGCAGTCGACATTTGGGGAGGCATTCAACGCAGCTTCGGCGACTTCCTTCTCGAGGAGGAGTTGGGGCATGGCGGGATGGGAGTCGTCTATCGCGCCTGGCAACGCAGTCTGCGGCGAACCGTGGCCGTAAAGCTCCTCCTGATGGGGCGGTATTCCAGCCAGGGCGCGGTGCAGCGCTTCCTCCGCGAAGCCGAGGCGGCGGCGCGCCTCCGGCATGAAGGAATCGTTGCGGTGCATGAGGTCGGGGTTCACGAAGGGCAGCATTATTTCGCGATGGATTATATTCGCGGGCGCAGCCTCTCCGAACTGTTACGGGACGGACCGCGAGCCCCGCGCCAGGCGGCGGAATACGGGAGAGCGATCGCGGTGGCGGTGGGGTACGCCCATACCAGCGGGGTGCTGCACCGTGACCTTAAGCCGGCGAACATCCTCCTGGATGACGAGGATCGCCCGCGAATCACCGACTTCGGATTGGCGAAACGCCTGGACGACCTCGCCGAGTTGACCATTACCGGCGAAATGCTGGGAACGCCGGCGTACCTTTCGCCGGAGCAGGCTGCCGGCAAGGCTCGAGAAGTGGATGCCCGGAGTGATGTCTACTCGGTCGGCGCCATACTTTACGAGACCTTGACCGGGCGTCCGCCGTTTATCGCGGTGAACTTGGCGCAGACACTGGCCTTGATACGCGACAACTTTCCGGTCAGTCCTCGACGCCTCAACCCTCAAGTTCCACACGACCTCGAGGCCATTGTTCTGAAGTGCCTCGAAAAGGATCCCCGGCGTCGCTACTCGACGGGAAAGGAACTCGCGGACGATTTGGGGCGATTTCTGAAGGGTGAAACGACGCAGGCGCGCCGCATCGGTCCACTAGGACGGACGCATCGCTGGGCCCGGCGGCGTCCGATGCAGGCATTGACCGTTTCCCTGGCGCTGGTGACGGCCTTGGTAAGCAGTCTGGCGAGCCTCCGACTGGCGCGGGCAGAACGTGAAACCGCCCGTGCCAACGCACTGTTGGCGGGGAATCTCCGGCAGGTCAACTGGCAGCGGGCGGAGGATGCACTGGTCGCGGGCCGTGCCACCGAAGCATTGGTCGCCTTCAGCCGCTTATTACGTGATCAACCCGGGGATCGCGTTCTTGCCACCCGCATGATTTCGTTGCTCAGCCACCGCACCTTGGCGCGCCCGGTGGGACGGTTGATGGAACATGGCGGTCCGGTGAATTGGGTGGAGTTTGATTCGGACGCCCGACGCCTGGTGACCGCATCCGCCGATGGCGAGGCGCGACTCTGGCAGGCCGCCACCGGCGAAGCCCTCGGTTCAATTCCAGGGGAAGGACCGCTGGACCGCGCGTCCTTTTGCGGCGACGGCGGCCAGTTGTTGACGGTCGCCAATAGTGGGCAAGTGGGCCTGTGGGACATTCAACAACGGCGACGTTTGCGCTCTTGGGTTCCCTCTGCCGCGGCTTCCTCGGTCGTTTCCCTAAGCCAGGACGGCTCGCGACTGGCGGTTGTCATTGACGGTGACCGACTCGAGGTCGTGGCGACCCAAACGGGCAATCCGGTGGGTTCGCTGGCGGGGCCTTTGCCAGCAATCAGCGCGCTGTCGTTGAGTGCCGAGGGCACGTGGATGGCGGTGGGCGACGAGGTGGGCAGGGTCTGGGTGTCAAGGGTTGGCGACTGGGACCCGCGCAACGAACCTCGGATCAGCCTCGACGATGAAGTGTCGTCCATGGAGTTCAGTCCGAGCGGGCGGCAGGTACTTGTAGGAACTCGGGGCGGCGTTGCTTCGCTCATCGATCGTGAGGAGGCCATGGGCCCGCGCCTGAAGACCCAGGCTTCGGGAGAAGTCACCTTATTGCGGTGGAACCCCGACGGGCGGCGGGCGCTCGTGGGGAGATTTGGTGAATGGCCGGAGCTCTGGGACGCTGTGGCGGGACGGCTTCTGGGGCGATTTCAAGCCATGTCCAGCGATGTCGTCATGGACGCCTGTTGGAGCCCCGATGGTCGAAGTCTGATTCTGGCTTATCGGAGTGGCAGTGCGGTGGCCTATGATCCATTGACGATGGCCATGATCCAGGAGCCTTTCGAGCATCGGGGGCCCATCACGCGGCTGTCTTTTGGCAGTGGCTCGGAGCGAGTGGCGACATCGTCTCACGACGGCACAGCCCGATTGTGGACCCTTGGAATGCGACGGGGGATTCCTAAATCGGTGGCGTTGAATGGGAGGGTCGGCAATGAGGTAACCCGTGTCGCAGGGCGGGACCTGCTGGTCGTGGCTAAGGACGCTTTGGCGTGGACCTGCGATGCCCGAACTGGGGAACAAGTGGGCGAAGCCTTCGCGCATCCCACCGCCATCCAGCTGGCGAGACTCTCCCCGGACGGCCGGCGTTTGGCGACGGCGGGTGGCAGCTGTCTTCGACTGTGGGAATGGGCGAATGGCACTCCGGTGCTGAATTGGTCGCGCGCGGGCGACCACTGGGTGTCGTTGGTTTGGGGACCAGACAGCACGTGGGTGGCGGCCGTCACTCGTGACGGCTGGCTTTACCTCCACGATCTTGAGACAGGCCAATCGAAATTTGCGGCTTTGGGACGTGGCGGCATTCAGGGCCTGGACGTGAGCGCGGACGGCGATTGGTTGGCGGCAAAGTGCGCGGACGCCTCGGTGCGGGTCCTTCGAAGGCGCACCTTCACCGAACCCTGCGGACCTTTAAAGCATCTCGGGCGCATTTGGACGGCGTCCTTCTCCATGGACCAAAAGCAGCTGCTCACGGCGTCCGTGGATCGCATGGTCCGTTTGTGGAATCTGGAAACCGGCAGCCTTGCCCTTCCACCGATGTGCCACGATCGCCCCGTGCTGGTGGCCCGATTCAGTCCGGACGGACGCCGCATCGCATCCGGCGCCGAAGACAGAACGGTGCGGCTGTGGGATGCCACAACCGGAAAGCCGTTGGGGACGCCTTTGCTGCATTCTGATCGGGTATGGATTCTCGAGTTCAGCCCGGACGGTCGGCTTTTGTTGACCGGCGAGGACCACGGCGACGTGCGGGTTTGGGATGTCGAGACGGGCCTGCCTCTCACCGAACGGATGCCCCACGGAGATATTCTCTTGCGGGCCTGGTTCGAACCCGAGCCGGGGCGAATCCTCACAGCGACTCATACCGGCCAATTGACGCGCTGGAGTTACTTCGAGATGCAGAGCGCGGCGCCGCCGTGGTTGCCAAACCTGGCAGAAGCGATGGCGGGACGCCGGATCAACGATCACGGCGAGGTGGAAGCCGCGGATTCGCTGGTGTTGGACGGCCTGATACGACGAAGTGAGGCCAATCCAGCCGGCGAGTACGATCGCTGGGCTCGCTGGTACCTGCGCGAACACGAATCAGGATCGCCACCGCCAGGGCAGCCATGATCCTCCAGGAAACCTCGGAGAATTCTCCCTAGGTGGAGCGCGATAGAAAGAACCTCTAGAAATATTGTAACCCAAGCTAGGGGACTCTGTATGGACTCGAGTGAGCCCTAGCATTGCTACTCAACGGGCGGCCCCCAGCAGCCCGCGACCGTGCGGCTCGGTAAGGAGTCGATGGGTCGGCCTCGGTCCGAACTGGGTGATGGCCGTTTGGATCTGGGCTGCACTAGGTGTCACGACGACTTTGGCGGAACCGGAAAGTCCACGCGTGGCTTCCGGCTCCGACTCGGCTGTCTACCGTACCCAGACTCTTTCGCTGCATCAGGGCTGGAACGCGGTCTTCCTGGAGGTTCATCCGACCGATGCGGAACCCGCCAAGGTGTTCGCGGGAATCCCGGTTGACATCGTCGCGACGTTCCAGGCCCGTCCCGCGTCGGCGCAGTTCGTCTCGAATCCGAGCGTTGATCAATTCCGGCAGGAAGGCTGGGGAGTCTGGTATGCCGCGGACCGTCCGGACGGATTTTTATCCACGCTCTTCGCGGTTCACGGACACCAGGCGTACCTGGTCCACGCGAAGGAGGCGTTCACCGGGAGGATTCGCGGGGCGGTGGTGCTCTCGGAGGTGCGCTGGCAGCCCGGTGCCTTCAACCTGGTCGGCTTCTCGGTGAACGCCACGGCGCCGCCGACTTTCGCGGAATATTTTCGGGGTTCGAAGGCGCACACCCATAATCGGATCTACCGACTGGTGGAAGGCAGTTGGCAGCGGTTGACGGACCCGAGCAACGAGGCGATGCGCTCCGGAGAGGCGTTTTGGATCTACTGCGACGGTCCGTCGACTTATCAGGGACCCTTGCGGGTGGAGACCCTGACGCGCCGGGGCTTGGTGCTCGGGGCCGCGGAGGCGGAGGTCATTCTCCGCAATGAGACCGGCCACCCGTTGTCGCCCAAGCTGGAGCATCTCCCGGTCGAAGGGGATCCGGTGCCGCTGTCCATCGTGGTTCAGGGCGTTCGCGATCCGGTTTCGCCGGTGAAGCGTCTCGTATCCAGGAAGCCCTCGGGTCCCTGGCTCCAGCAGATGCCGGCCTTGGAGGCCGATCGGTCGGTGCGGATTCCGTTTCACGCACGCATCGAGGAGATGCAGGCGTTCTGTCAGTCGTCGTTGCTGCGAATTTCGACGGATCTTGGGACGGAATCCTGGGTTCCGGTGATCGGTATTCGGGAAGATCTGGAGGAGAAATGACTTCACCCTTCGATGTTCAGACAGCCGTCCCTGGAGGCCGAACCATGATCCGCCCGCGGTCATGGGTTACGCCGATGGTTCACGGGTTGGCAATTCTGGTGGCGCTGTGGGTTGCGGCCCCCGACTCCGCCGGCGCGGCGAGTCCCTACCGCGGCCTCTGGGTCGGGCAGGTGACGCTCAGCTATGTCAATGAAGTGACGATTCCTCTCGACGAATCCAACATTGCCATCGCACCGGACCCCAAGGTGCCCACGCCGACTTCCGATCAGGCCCATATACGCCTGATCCTTCACGTCAATGGGGCCGGGCAAGTGAGCCTTCTCAAGGATTGCGCGATCCTGGCCCGTGAAGGGGTCGCCCTCCCAGACGTCGGTGCGCTTGGAATGGTGGAACTAAAAAAGAAGCCAGGAGTGTTGGGATACTCGGAACCGTTGGTGAATCGGGAGAGTGATTTCTCCCTGGTTACCGATGATCGGTTGTACGGCGAGTTCCCCCCGCAACCCGCGATTCGCATCGCCAGTTCGGTGTTCGATTTCGGGGACGGCAAGGCGACGGAGGCGGTGGACGCGGTGGTGAACGCGGTGGTGAACAGTGTCGCCCAATCGGTGGCGGGTTCGACGCAGAACTTCCGGACCGAAGCGGGTCAACGGACCGCCAAGACCGCCGCGATCAACGCCGGGGTCTCTTCGGGCGCCGCCATCATCCAAAAAGCGGACGCCGCCAACGCATTCCACTCCTTCCGGGAGCAGTACCTGTCCTCCGGCAAGGTCACGGCCATTGCCACCGCGCCGGTACCGACCTCCTCCCAGGAATACATCGACGCGAATACGCAGGCGATCGCGCTCCGGAACAGTTCATTTTATTCCGATCGACGCGGCGTCGACATGCTCGCGGCTATCGTGGCAGCCGCTTCGTCGTCGACCACGCCGGAGCAAAAGACCGAGGCAGCGCAACGAGCGGCGGCGGCGTATGCCGACCTGGCCAATGAGTATCAGCGATTCCTGGCCGGAGCCGAGTTCGGGAACATGATTGCCGGCGGGGCGGACGCCGCAGGAACGGCCGCCGTGGCAGTCGGGGCGACCATCGGCAGCATTCGCAACGCCGTGAACGGCCAGACCAACGTGGTCAAGGCCCGGTCCACCGCGCTGTCGCTCGACGCCAACAATCCCTACTCCGATCGGCGGAGCGCGGCGGCCGTCGAGACGGTGGTTTCCAACATGGTGTCGGTGGCGGCCTCCTTCCTGGGCGGGGACACGGAGACTGCTCAAGCCGTGGAGAGCGCTGCGGAAACGGCGGGACGACAGGCTCTCGAGAATTCGGTGGACCGCTTTGCAGTGCCGCAGGTTCCCAGCGGCGATTACAACGACTTCATCGCGTCGACGGCGTATCAGTCGAGTGCTTCGGTCGCCGCCGAGGCGTCGGCGGAGGCCATGGTCCTGGAGCGCAGCGTCAATGTTCTGGCCAACGAGGAACTGCTTCGGCGGATCGGACTGGATGCGGCGACGGACGCCCTGCGCAAGGTGGGGCAGGACGCCTTCGGGGGCGCGGCACGTGTTCGACAGACGGAATTGCCAATGACCGGGGCTTTCGGGCCGGGCCAGGGAGACCCCCGATTCCTCTATGATATCCGCCAGGGAAAACTGGCACCCCTGGGGGCGGCGGGTCTGGAAGGAACCCTCTTCCTCGCCGCCAATCATGTGACCAATCCCTTTCTTCACCGCCGGCACTCCGAGCATAGGATCGGCTTGGACATTCACCGGCGGATACGGCTGGACTTCGATGGCACGGAGTCTGATCCGCTCGCGCGCCCCGGGTTCGGAGTGGATCGGATTACCGGCACCTATCGGGAAGAGATCAAAGGCTTGCACAAGCCACTCGGACCAGCCGGGGAAGACGTCGGGCTTCGGGTTGAGGGTCGGTTCCAATTGAACCGCGTCAGCCTGAACGACGCCCTTAACGCGAGGTAAAGGTTCCCATGCGACTTCTCAATCCGAACCGACGAATGGCCGGACGCAGCACTTGGTGGGTGGCCCTGGCATGGATTGCCGGATCGCTCATGAACGCGTCGGGCGCAGCCAGCCCAGTGGCCTTCACACTCGAAATCGGTGGCGACCAGAATGTTCCCACCATCCGACTGCGGAACGAATCGCGCGTGGCGATCACCAAGTTCGAACTGACCATCGGTGATTTCGACAAGAGCTACGATTCGGTCAGCAGCTTCTCCGGCCTCGGGCCCAGCGGTGGCGTCACCGTCCATTCACCCGACACCGAGAACGGCGGCACGCGGAAAGACACCATCAGTCTCACCATCAACGGCCTCGAACCCGGGCGCACGCTGGTCATGAGTGCGGATGTCGACGGCGACGGCGGTGACAGCGGAGAAAACTATCGCCGGGTCCTCTTCAACAACGGCGAAGATCGTCCCAATGCGACGGCGAAAGTGACGTTGGTCACCGGCGAATTCGTGTCTCTGACTTTGCCGGACGGCGCCGCCGATCTTTCCAACTACGTCTACGTTTCGGAGGCGCGCCCGCGGCAATTGCGGTTGCGATCGGTAACCGAGGCAGGGGGTGTGGAATTCGTGAACAAGGTCGCGCTGAAGGTGGACGGGGTTGTCTTCGGAACAAATCTTGGAGACGGAAATCCAGCGGTATACACGGTGTACGATGGGGAGACTCTGGAGGTCACCGCTCCGCGCGAGGTGTACCGCAACATCTACGGCGACGATATCAGCGACAGCGTCGAGAACGATCCGAAGCTCATTCAGGATGAGGCGCAGGAGCGATTTACCGCCATTGGCATTTCCGTCAACGACGTTCCCCAGAGCGGCGATCCGACCCTTCTACGAATCGATGTCGAAGGCGACACCAGCATTACCGTCAAGTGGCAGCATGAATATGCGCTGGTGGTGGAGCATGATTTTTCCAACACCGAGAGCCAGGAGCGCGATGCCGGGGGCGACGATCCGTGGGCGGGTCCACTCGTCTCGGCCGCCGAGGGCAATCCACAACCGCAGGCGAAGAAGAACTGGGTCAAGAAGGGGGAGACTGTCGTGGCCCAAGTCGACGGCCAGGTGTTGGATTTCAATCGACCGGGGTTGGACATCCGCTACGTGCCCACCGGCTTCGTCGCCGCAGGCGCACCAAACCGGGTCTCACCTCCCCAGGACAATCGGACGACCCGGCAGGCGTTGTTGGTTCCATCGCAGATTCTGGATGCCGATGCCCTCGTGACTGCTCTATCCAACGGAAGCGACCCGGTCTCGAGCTACCTGTGGGGTCGATTCACCGACGACGGCACGAATGTACTGTCCGATGTCTCGTTGAAAGATGAATGGGCGGAGACGCTCGCCAGTGAACTCAACGTGATTCTCCGAGGCGTCGCGATCTATGACGCCACGCGTTTTGCGGGGGTGACCCTTCGAACCGAAACCTTGAACCTCAAGGCCAAGTTCGATGCCGCCACCCTCACCGCAGAAGAGCTGATTCGCTTCAACCGGCTTTTGATCGAGGACGCCCAGCCCGAGTCGCTGTCGAGATCGAGGCTCGTGGAAACCTTCTTTCCGTTCGTCGTGAGGCAGGCTCAACCCCTCCGTCAGCAGGTTTCGCAATTCACCATGTCGAGTCCCGGCGTGATTCGGTACGTGTGGAATCTGCAGTTCGGGGTGCGGGTGACCGTGGACGACGTCCAGCGCGCCACGCTGCCGAAGATCGAGCAGATCGTGGGCGGTAGCGTTGTCGAGATCGGCGCGGGGGAAGGTGTGTTTTGGTTCGATCCCGGAGCGTCGATTCGGGTTCTGTCAGCGGCTCGTGTCGCGGGGCCGGATTCGCTGGCCCTGCGGGGATGGTTCAACGGGGATGGCTACTACTTCAGCAACACCGGCGACATCGACAGTGAAACCGGGAACCTGACCTTGGGAGGCCCGGCGGATCGGCCCGACAACGCGGGCAAGGTCGGCAACTGGTTGGAATCCGACATCAGCGCCCAGACGCAGGTGGAGTATCGGGGATTGGAAATCCCCCAACTGCTGCGGGCCGCCCGGGTCTTCTGGCGGTATGATCGCCAGGCGCTCACCGTTCGAGCGACGATCGGGCAGCATGTCTTCCAGGATGATCCGACGATGGCGGCAGCGTTCAACACGCCACCGACCCGCATCCAGTTGCTGTCCGTCACCGGTCGCAACACCAGCGTCGGATCCGACGGTTTGACCGTTTGGGATCCGGTGGCGCAGAAGCTTTACCCCCTGGTGCCTGGCCGATTCATCGCCCAATGGCGCCCGGTGGCCACGTCACCGGAGACCATCGATGTGACCGTCGATGTCAGCTACCCGAGTCCAGCCCATTACCCGCACGTCGCCGGGACGCCCCCGGTGGCGCTGGATCCCGATCCCAACGACGATTTTGTTTTCCGGGAGATTCGATACTTCGAGAACGACGCGAGCGTGGACGCGAACAAGCGATTCACCGCGACGACGGAAGGCAAATCGGTGCTCCTGTTCACATCGTTGCAGCGAGACGGGAGAGGTCAGCCCCGCGAGTTTCTCCGCGTTCGGGTGGTGGACACTATCGACTGGGAGACGGGCTTGGTGCAGGGCTTCGCGATCATTGGCAAGAAGGTCGAGGACCCGACGCTCGATCGTGCCAAACTCGGTACCGGGTATGTCTACGACCCGACCGAGACGGCGCGCTACAATCCCTTCGTCTACGACGTTTCCAAACTCGAAGGCCTGGCGGCCAAGGACGTCTACGACATGACGGCGCTCCGTTCGGACGCGGCCGCGAAGATCGTGCTACGCAAGAACAAGCTCCCGGGCCCGGTGATTCCTGTGAACCTGTTCCCAGGAGCCACCAAGGAGCAACGGTTGATCGTGGTTTGGTACGATGACCCGGCGGAGAACGACCTACTGATGTGGCCCCATCGCGCTGGCGTCTACGTTCCGAGGTGGCCCGAGAACTCCGACGAGGGCCTGGGACGGATCGTGATCGCGAGCCAGTTCGGCAGTGAAGGCGTCGATGCGAATGGCGACGAGCAAGTGGTCGCCCCGGCAACGGTGCCCCTTCCGGAGGAGACCACCTACAATCCGTCGCGCTTCCAGCAGGTGCAGGTCTACAGCCAACCGGACCGGACGAAGCCCGGATTTAATCCCAACGAAGAGCACGGACTCATGGCCCCCTCTCTGCGTTTCGCCGAGGTGTCTCCCCGGCCTCCGGCGGTGTACGCCCTGCGCAATAATGATCTCAATCGTTGGCAGGGGTCTGGAGTGAATGATGAGAATTACACTTCCGAACCCTATGTCCTGTCGCAGTACTTCGACGCGACCGAATCGGAATTCATGATGAAGGTGTACCGGGTTCAGAAGGAGGATCCAAACATCGTAAGTTATCAGTTCGCGCCCAAGGCGCTGATTACTCCCGCTACCGAAGACGGTTCAGTGGCCACCAGTGTCTCGGCCCTCGGCCGTCTGCCGTTCGTCCGCATGGAGGCTGGCGAGCCGGTGATTCCGTTCTATCCGTTGGGCGTCGCCATCGGGGCGTCGCCGTGTGCTGAGACCTTTGGCGTCAACATCAAGGGGCAGTCGGCCTACTGGGAAGATTGGCGCGGCTCCAGTTGGGCGGTGTCGGGTGACGAGAACTCCTGGTTCACCGTCTCCTTCCTCTATCCGCTGGCCCCCGATTTCTGGTGGGAAGAGAATACCTCGGGATTCCTCCGTCAGGTGACCACCGCTTCGAGCATCGAACGGCGCGCCACTGAGGCCGAGACCGGTGACTGCGTGGCCTTCCTTCCTTCCGATATCTCCAGCCTTTTGACCCTTGCACCGGAGTCGGTGGTCTCCGCGACCAGCCCAATTCTCACGAAGATCGAGCCCACTCGGATTCTATACAAAGCGGACTGGCCGGAGAATCCCCCTGTCCTGAAGGCGGGCGAAACCCTTTCGTTTGCGGGCGGCGAGTTTCGATCGGACCGACCCTTCCGGACGGTCGGCGGCAAGCAGGTGGAGACTTCGGGCCTTCCGGGCATCGTGGCGTTCGCCTCCGCGGAAGTCGTTTTCGACAGCCTCAATGCTCAAGGGAACAGCGCAGCCTGGAAAGAGGCTTGGACCGCGCGCGTCGCCCAAGTGTTGGACCGGCGCGCCGTACCGCTCGCACTCGCGGATTTCCCGGCGGAACTACAACCGGCCACGAAGCGGACACGGGTCAGCGGCGGCAAATTCGTGTTCAACGATCTGCCTGCCTCCCTGCAGCGCCGCGTTCTCTATGATCCCCTGCGCGGGCAACTCGAGATTCTGGGAATCCTGAATGACAAGAAGATCGGGGATCGGACCCTGACGGCTGCGCCTCCGGCAGTCTTCGTTCTCGAACCCAACATTCTCACCGACGAGGAGCGCGTTGCATTGCGTGATCTCAACGGAACCGGCGCCGACACGGAGTGGGATGAGGCGGTGGACCTACTCTATCGGTTGTCCCGGAATCCTTCGCTGGTCGACACCGACAACAGTTTCTTCTTCGACTTGCCCGCCGACGACGCGTCGGCCGCGACCTGGCAGAGGCGCCTGGAGCAATTCTGGCGGCATTATTACTTCGGGGTGCTCCCGTCCGATGCCTCCACCTCGTCGGCCTTGGGGAATTTCCCGACGGTGGCGGATTTGGGACTGACCGATCCTGTTCCTCCTCCGATTCCGATCGACGAAGCTGACGAAGGCTACCTGGTCGGCCTCGAGCCGAGGCGCGTCTACGACGCCTTCGACAAGGAGGTGACCGTGACCGAGATCGAGCCCGTGGACGGACAGGAAGGTGAGGAACCCGAGGAATTTCCGCGCCCGGTGCTGGACCCCAAGCAAGCCGTGCCGTTGAGGGCCTTCGGTCCTGGACTGGCCTTGCTTCCGAACCCGGCATTCCTCGATCCGTCGGGCGGGCTGCCTACGATTAGTTGGGTGACCGTGGTGGAGAACAACGATCCAAGCCTCGGGGGATCGCCGATCACCGTTCACGTGATCCAGGTCGATCGGCGGGAGCGTTACCGCGGCGCCATCAAGACGATAGAATCCGACAATGTCTTCGACGAGAACCTGGCGCTTCGCCACACCGGCGACTTTGGCGCAAACGCGGGAGAGTTGTTCTTTGAGTGGTGGTACCGTTTCGATGACGGGAGCCTCAATGTGCCGCCGCCGGATCTGATTGAAGCGGGACAAACCAGTCCATGGAAGTTGTTCCCCGATCCGACGGGCAGACGAGGTGCAGGGCGCTACCAGATCACCCTCAAGGGCAATCCCAACGTGCCCGAAGCCCTGCTGGCCGACAGTTTTTGGTTCGTCCGCTACCGCCACAAGAACGACCTCGTCGAAGGTTCCAACTGGGAGGTACCCCAGGGTGATGGTTCCCCGAAGGTCAACTTCACCTGGGCGGGCGCGGGCAACTCGGATCCCTTCAATGATTTCGACGCCAACGGCGTGCCCGACTATCGGGCTCAGCTTGCCCAGGGCTGGGTCAAGCGCGTCTTGGACGCGGTGAATCCTTACGAAGCCCGGATCCGGTCCTTCGAAGGCGACAATCCAGCGACGGTCTCCAGCATGATCGCCCAGTTTGGACGACCGTTTGAAGGGCCGGTGGCGCTCAATCCCGATAAGAACGTCATCGAAAACGTGGGCCTGATCGAATTGTACGAAACAATCCTGCGCCGCGGCCGGAGTTTGAGCATCGACTTGTCGCGCCCGGTGTCGACGCCGGCGATCGCCAATGCGCTGCAGTTGGCGTCGACGCGCATCTCCGATTTTTACACCATCCTTGGTAATGAGGCCTACGCCGATGCCATCGATCCAACGATAGGGTACGGAAGCGAAGGACCCAACGATCTCTCCGGGGCGAACCCAGGCTACGGGAGTTTCGCAACGGCGGTGTTCAGCTTCCAGAATCAGACCTCCTCGCTCATCGAGGAGGAATTGGCGCTTCTGCGGGGTCAGGACGACGACGCCGCGCGTCCGGTCTACAACCGGTTGTTTTGGAACTTCACCAAGGGCGAGGGCGAGGCCGCCTACGCGCAGAACTACAACATCACGGACATCAACAAAGACGGCTTCATCAACGAAGACGACGCGATGGCCCTTTTCCCGCAAGGCCATGGCGATGCCTGGGGTCATTACCTGACCGCGGTTCGCAATCAGTACGACCTGCTCAACCACCCGTTCTTCAACTGGGTCTCGCGTTCGGAATTTTACAATCTCCAGGACATCGTCCTGAAGGTCGACTTCCTGGATGAACGCAAGTTCGCTCAGACTGCCGCCGCCAAGGCAAAGGTGGGCGCTGAGGTGGTCAACCTCACGTACCGACAGCAGTACGTCGAGGAACCCGTGGCGCAGTGGCAAGGCTATGTCGATGCCCAACCGGAACGCGCCTGGGGCGTTCAGGACTGGGCGCGGCGCGCCGGTCAGGGCGCCTACTTCGATTGGGTGACGGCGAACGCACTGCTTCCGTCCAAACACCCCAATGAACGACTCGAGGGCATTCAGAAAGTCGATCGTCAGTCCAATGCGGACATCGCGGTCATCTCCGCGAATCTGAACGCCGTCCAGACGACCTTCGATCAGGCCAACCGCGGTGAAAACCCTCTCGGCATCGCTCGAGACGGTTTGGTCTTCGATATCGATCCGACCTTCCTCGAAGTGGGATCGACGGCCCAGATCGGGACACGCGCCGTCCAGGGCCTCATGCACTTCGACCAGATTTTCGAGCGTGCCCTGAAGATGATGGAGCATGGGATCTCGGTGTGGAACTACGCCAACGAATCGCGCAACCACGTCCGATCGGTCGCCAATAGCGAAGCCGAATTTCGGAACGCGGTGTTCCAGGAGGACCTCGCCTACCGCAACCAACTCATCAAGCTCTTTGGCAAACCCTACGAGGGAACCATTGGACCAGGAAAGGTCTACCCGGCGGGGTACGACGGTCCCGATGTCCTTCTCTACATGTATGCCGACGTGCGGGAGATCACCGACCAGACGGTTCCCGGTCCGATCGCCAGTTTTGCCACGTTCGGTACCGGCACAACGGCTCTCTCCAGCTCGGACATCTACAAGGCGTTCGAGGACGGGCAGGGCAGCGGAAGCGCTCCGCGTGGCACGCTGGCGGACATCGATAAGATCCCGCCCGAAATGCAGTTGTATCTGAGCGAAGACGTGCGTCGCCTGTTCGCCCCAACCTTCGTTGATCCATCGGGCGGCGGGACCACGCCGGTCCTGGCCAAGGAGGGTCTCTACGCCGTCAACTACACGGATTTGGAAAGCCCGAAGGTCCCGCTGGACCGCCTGACTCAACTCCTGCCAGTCACCGCGGCGGGTTACACCTTTCAGGCGCCACGCGAATGGGGTCAGCGACTGGCAGTCGGTGAACTGCAGTTGCAGATCAACCGCATGATCCAACAGGAGGCCCAGGTGGCCGTGGCGATTGGCGCCTACGACGCCCTCCAAGGGGCCATTCTTCGGGAAATACGATTCATCAACGCGAAGTTGGACATGCAGGCCAACATTCGGCTGAAGAACGAGGTGTTTGGTCGGCTACAGAACATCACCCTGGGGATCCTGACCGGGATCGATGGAGTGATCGATGCGGTGGAATTGGGCAAGGACACCGTCACTGAAACGGTCACCGCCACCATCTCCTCCATTCCGACCTACCTGCCGACCGTTGGCCTTGCGGTGTCGCCGGGCGACGCCCTCGCGCCGGTGCGCGGCGGCGGGTACCTGGCCTCGGTCGGTGTCAGCACCGGCCTCGGCGCCGGAATCGTGGCCTTCAAGGCGGTCAAGGCCGTCATCGAAACGGCATTTTCCATCGCGAACTTCGAATTGGAGCTCTTCGAAAAACGAGAGACGGATGCCCTCGCCGCGAAGGAGATGCTCAAGGGACTGGAGAACCTCGTGGGCGACGAACCTATCCGGCGCATTCAGATCTTCAAAGAACTCCAGAATCTCCGGGAACTCTCTGATGAATATCGCGCCATGGTGGACGAGGCCACCCGGTTGATTGATGAACGCGCCGCCTTCAACAAGCGCGTCGCGGCGCAGACCCAGCGCAATCGTTACCAGGACATGACGTTCCGAGTCAGCCGAAACCATGCTCTCCAAACCTATCGGGCCGCCTTCGACCTCACCGCAAAGTACGCCTACCTCGCGGCCAAAGCCTACGATTACGAGACCAACTACGATCCCGACGACCCGGGGTCAGCGCGGGATATTCTCCAGGGAATCATTCGCGCCCGGACGCTGGGACGCCTCGACGGAGAACCACGCCTCGGTGCCGGCGGGCTTGCCGAGGAATTGGCCAAGCTTCGCCAGAACTACGAAGTCGTGAAGTCGCAGCTCGGGATGAAGATCCCGCAAATCGAGATCGGCAAGATCTCCCTGCGCACCGAGAAGTTCCGCATCCTGCCCAAGGTCGACCCCACGGAGGAACAGCCGGAGCCCGATTCCCCCGTGCAACCTGACGTGGATGGTTTTCCGTCGCCCGGAGCGCTGTCGGACGATTTGTGGAAAGACACCCTTCAGGCGTCTCGGGTCGAAGATCTTTGGATGGTACCGGAGTTCCGATACTACTGCCGGCCTTTCAACTCGGAGAGAGATACCGCCGGCAATCATGTGCCGGAACCGGGCCTTGTCTTGCGATTCAGCTCCCGAATCCAAGCCGGCAAGAACTTCTTCGGACATCCCCTGACGGGCGGCGACCAGGTCTATGACCCGAGCACCTACGCGACCAAGATCCAGTCCGTCGGGGTGTGGTTCTCCGACTACCTGAGTTCCGACGTCCTGGCGGATCTGCCGGCCACGCCGCGTGTCTATCTTGTCCCGGTCGGCACCGACATCATGAGCGTGCCTTCGAGCGCGGATCCGGATGTGGTCCGGCTCTGGAATGTGGTGGACCAGCACATTCCGGCGCCGTTCGCGGCCACCCGGGCGCAGTTGGACACGAGGAACTGGATCCCGGTCCTCGACAGTCTGAACGGACGATTCGGCGAGCCGCGGAAATACTCGATGTTCCGGGCCTATCATGATGGCGGAAACGCGGTCAACAGCGACGAGTTGGTCCTCGACACGCGCCTGATCGGACGCTCCATCTGGAACACCCAGTGGTTGCTCATCATCCCCGGGCGCATGCTGAACGCCGATCCCGAAGAGGGCCTGGAACGCTTCATCCGACAGGTCAGTGACATCAAACTCGTATTCCGCACCTACGGCCTGTCGGGAGGCTGAGACCTGGCGCAGCAGAGGAATGGCGACCTATGACAACCAGCAGAGGTAATTGGTTCCCAGGCCGGCGGAAACGCCGCGTTGCGACCGCGGCGGTGTCCGGAACTCTGGCCGGCATCGCGCTGGCCGTGAGTGGCGCGTCGATCAGCGAGCCTGCCACCGTGTTCTACGGGAAAATCGTGGGCACGGGATCGGAACGACCCTTCGTGGTCACCGATGGACAGATCCGTTGGCAACTTCGCGGTGCCAATGACACCGAGATCGTCCTCCAGGCAAGGCTTTGGCCACAGGGCGGAGGCGAATTCTCGTACCGCCTGAGTGTCCCGCACACCGCTCTATCGGCCGGCTTGAAAGCCTCGCCGAACGCCGTGGCTCTCCGGCGCACCGAGGAAACCCTGAGCCACGCCCAGATTACCGTGAACGGGAAACCCGCGCGGTTCGTAGGGCCGGTCGATCCCTCGTTCGACATCGCGCAGGTTCGCCGCGCAGCCACCTACCGGCTGGATTTGGAAGTGCCGTTGGTGGCTCCGGATGCCGATGCCGACGGCCTGCCAGATTGGTGGGAGGCGCAGAACGGACTCACGGATAGCGATGATACAGATCCGGACCGCGATGGCGTGTCGAACCGACAGGAATACCTCGCCGGCACCAATCCTCGCCAGAACGGCAAGGCCCCCGTCCTCCTGACCACCGAACTCGCCGCCTATGCGGACGGAACCACCGGTGTGTACTTGAACGCGCAGGATTCGGACTCGCCGGCGACCGCGCTGGTCTATCGCCTGACGGAGACGCCCAAGGGCGCCCAGTTGATGCTGCGCAACACGCTGCCTTCCACCGTGAGCCCGGACCTCGTGCTCGGCGTGGGGGCGACGTTCACCCAGGCCGATGTCCTAGCGGGCCGGTTGATTCTCAATCCCGAAGGCGCCCGTAGCGAGGCCACCTCGTTTCGCGTGTCGCTCGGGGATGAGGATCCCTCCCACGCCCGCGCAGAAGGTGCCGTGGCCGTGTCGTTCTATCGTCCCGACGCCGCTGTGCTCCGGGCGCTCTCCGCCGAACAGCGCATTTCCGTCGCCCAGGGCCTGGCGTCGCTGCCGGGAAGCGTCCCCGCTGCCGAGTCAGCCCGGGTCCAGCGTTACCTCCAGGGCGCCGAACTCGGGGCGGTCATCTGGGATCGCACGAAGGACGCGGCGGACGTGAAGATCTCCAGTCCGAGCACCGGCTTGGCGCCGCGGGAGTACACCAGCCATTACGTCGCCAGTTTCGGGCCCGAACGCCGCCAGATCCTGGCGGGTGGCAGTGGTCGGGATGTCCTTCAGGGCGGCATGGCGGACGACGTCCTGGCAGGTGGCAACGGCGCGGATCGACTGATCGGCGGCGGCGGTGGCGATCGCTTCGCCTTCGCCGACCAGGAAGCGGACGGCGACGTGGTGGAAGACTTCCAACCTGGCGAAGGCGACGTCCTAGACCTGGATAGGGTCTTCGAAAGCTCGGCCGGGGATCTGCGGGATCACATCAGGATCGCCGGTGGCACGGATGGCGCCGTCCTGACCCTCCAAAAGCCCGGGCTGGCCCCGATGTCTCTTCGACTGGCCGGTGTGCCGGTCGATTCAGTGGACTTGGCTGCCTGGATCGCCGACGGGCGCTTGCGGGCGGGGAAACTCAGCTTGCCCGCACGGATCTCGATCCTGGTCCGCCAAGCTCAGGCGAGCGAAAACGGCCCGCGCTCGGCGACGTTGGAGTTGGTGCGGACAGGGACGATTTCGGACGCCACCACGGTGACCCTTGGGGTTCGCGGTTCGGCGGCCAACGGCGTGGATTTTGCCACTCTTCCCCACACCGTGACGTTTCCGCCCGGCGAGCGGACGGTAGCACTGACCATCCAGCCGTATTCAGACAGCGCTTCCGAGCCTCGCGAAACCGTGGAAGTCACGGTGGCGCCGGGCAGTGGTTACGAGGTTGGGCCCAGCTCGTCGGCTACCGTCACCATCGAGGATCTCGCCGCGGTCTTGACCGTCGAGGCACTCGAACCGTTCGGTGCGACCCGGTCCTTGACCGCCGGGGCCGTTCTTCTGCGGCGCGAGGCGCTGATCGACCGGGACCTTCTGGTGCGTCTCGACGTCCGCGGATCGGCAACCGCTGGCAGCGACTACCAGCCCATTCCGAGATTCCTATCGCTGAAACCCGGCCAGACGACGGCTCTCATCTCGGTGCAACCGGTTGCCGGCGCGGATTTGACCGGGGGCGCGGAGACGGTCGAGGTGACGATCGTTCCCTCGTCCGATTATCAGGTGGGGACCACCCCCACCGCCCGCGTGGTCCTGGTGGAGTCCACCACCACCTTCGCGATGTGGCGTTCTCAACACTTTCCCGGAGCCACGGGCTCGTTGGATGCCTTCGGGGCCAGTGATCCGGGCGGCCACGGGGTATCGGCATTGTTGCGATACGCGTTTGGCCTGGATCCCAAGAATCCGGACCGGACCCGATTGCCCAGGATCGTAGTGCGTGATGGGCACCTGACCTTGGACGTGTGGCGGCGACCTGGGGCGGCCGACATCGAGTTGGTGGCCGAAGTTTCGACCGACATGATCCACTGGGATGCCGCGGGCACGCGGGTGGAACGTATGTACCCGCCTCAGCTGTCCGGGGACGCGGCGACCGTTTGTTTCCGGGCGGTCCCGGCGATCGCGGAGACGCCCCAGCTGTTCCTGAACCTCCGAGTCGTGCATCGCCCATGAACGCCTTCATCGATCCAGGCGACGCGCTGGCGGAGGCATCGCCAGCGTTTGGGAAGAGGCTTCGCACCGCCGCCTGCGCCCTGGTGCTCGTAACCGTCGCGACCGCGGGACCCGTGGCGTGCAAGCCCACGGCCCCGGGTGAGGTGATCCTCGCGGAAGTCGGGGGTCGTCGCATCACCGCCTCCGACCTTCGTCTCGAAGCGAGCCGCCGACTCGCCGCGCGGACGCCCGTGCCCGACAAAGAGACCCTGCTCCAGGAACTGGTGGTCCACGCCGCCCTTCTGGAAAGTGCGGAGATGGCGGGGACGTCGAAGGATCCCCAGGTGCGGCGTGAATTGGAGAATCTCCTGATTGGTCACTGGAAGGATCGCGAGTGGAACCGTCGGATCGAAGCGGTGACGGTGACGGAGCAGGAGGTGCGAGCGGAGTTCGAGAAAAACCTGGATCGCTACACGCGACCGGCCCAGGCGCGCTTCGCCATCATTTCCCTGAAGGCGGACGCCCGGAGGACCCCGGCGGATCGTCGTTCGGAGCTGCGCGCGAGAATGGAGGAGGCCTGGCGCGGCAGGCGGAGCGCATCGGCGCAGTCCCCGCGGGACGGCGGTCAGATCGGGTTCGGATCCATTTCGGCGCAGTACTCGGATGATCAGGTGAGCCGCTACCGGGGAGGCGATCTCGGATGGATCGAGCGAGGCAAGGAACCG
The DNA here is from genome assembly GCA_016795425.1 of Verrucomicrobiales bacterium. Lineage (GTDB taxonomy): Bacteria > Verrucomicrobiota > Verrucomicrobiia > Limisphaerales > CAIMTB01 > CAIMTB01. Next base: position 12,057 of record JAEUHG010000270.1, on the reverse strand, counting down.
ACGCGCATCCCCGCGGAAGTCATGGAGACCGGGTGGTCCCTGGCGGTCGGTGAGGTGAGTGCCGTGATCGACACGGCCGAGGGATTCTACCTGGTGATGAAGTGCGACGATCGGCAGGCGACGGTGACCCCTTTCGAACAGGTGCGAGGCTCGCTTCACCAGGCCTTGCTCAGCCGGAAGCGCAAGGAGACGGAGGAAAGCTTTCGGAAAGAAGCGGTCGCGATGACCGCAACCCGCACCCACCTCGAGGCACTGGCCTCGGTCGATCTTCCAGGTCGGGAGACGATGATGGCGCGCAAGGATGACCGCGAACCGCCGCCCCTTCCCGGTGGCACCCAAGCCCCCCATGGCCACTGATCTCAACCGCCTTCGCCGCAGCGCGCGGCGTCTTCTTGGTCTCGGCAAGCTCGCACGAGGTATGGAACCACCGAATCGACTCCCGGCCTGTCACCACGGGCCCATTCTTGGCATGATGCAACCGCGGAGTCTCCTGGCGGGCCTCCTGTTGCTCCTGACGGCTTTGCCCGGCCTCCGGGTGATGGCTGCGAGTCCCTCGATCAGCTTCGGCGCCGCGCCGGCCGACATCGGGGACAAGGGCACGAGCAGGCCGCTCGCGAACGTGACCGTCGCCGACGCGGACAACCACAACGTCACCGTTACCATCAGTCTGTCGGTGGAAAGCGGGACGTTCCCAACGAGCGGCCCGGACCTGTCCCTGACCTCGCCCGGCGTGTACACCCTGTCGGCACGCGCGCCGTCTTCGGCGACGACCTTCCTGGCAAATCTGGTCTTCACTCCCACTCCCAATCGCATCGCCATCGGAGCCTCCGAGACCACCATCTTCACGTTGACCGCGGAGGATACCACCAGCGCGACGGGCTCCGGTTCGGTCGGTCTGGTGGTCAGGCCGGAGAACGATGGCCCGACCATCAGTTTCTCGAATCCGAATCCTTCGCCGATCGGTGATAATGACAGCACCTCGACGCCGTTTGTCCGCATCAACGTCGACGACGTCGATGCGGGTGACGAATTGACCGCAACGATCACCTACCCGTCGACAATGGGTAGCTTTCCGACCTCCGGCGGACTCTCCGGTGTGCCCGGCAATTACACTCTGACGGCGCGATCGGCGTCGGCGGTGCAGAGCTTTCTGCGGCAACTCGCCTTCGCACCGACTGCCAATCGGATTCCGCTGGATGAATTCGAGGACATGACATTCACGGTGTCCGTCACGGATCTGGGCGGGCCGCTGCCGACCGTGCCTGTTCCTCAGACAAGAAGCGCCACGGTGGTCCAGAGGGTGAACTCGATCAACGACGCTCCGACGATCGTCGGCATCGTCACCCTTTCCATTCCCGACAATGTCCGTTCGCTGCCCTTCGCGGAGTTGGTCGTGCTCGAACCGGACTTGATTCGAGTGGGCAGTCAGATCGTCAGCCAGACGGTGGACTTATCCCTGACCCTGCCGGAGAGCAGTGGCATCGGCAGTTTTGATTCCGCGCTGACGACGATCACCGCCTCCGGAACGGGAGCGTCGGTGACCTTGGCCCTGGATTCGATCGGGTTCACGCCTGTCCCGAATCGTCAGGCCGTGGGCGCAACCGAGTCGCTCAGTATCCAGGTGGATCTCAGGGATGATCGAAACCTGGCGTCCCCCGACAATGGGGCCAGGACGATCGCGGTGGTTTCCATCAATGATCCGCCGAGCGCCACCATTAATCTGAGTCCGACCACCTTCACGGACACCGCTCCCGTCCAGCCATTCAGACTCCTGATCAGCGATCCCGATCCTAATGAGACCTTCCAGTTCGAGATCCTGCCCATCAGCGACCCGACGTTCGCGTCCGGCACCTTCCTCCCCTCGGCGGCGCTGGTGGGAACGGTTTCGACCCTGCCCAGCGCGGTGGCGAATCTCTCCTACCGGCCCGTGCCCGACCGTGCGCCCAGCCAGACGGTGACCTTCAACGTACGATTCTCGGATCAACACGTGGACGGTGTGGTGACCCAGGGCGTCTTCACCTTCAACATCCAGGGCGTGAACAATCCTCCGGAGATCTCGGGGACACTGGTCTCTCCGGATACCTACCGGATGACCGACGATCCGAGCCGGCCGCCGCTTCTTCCCTTTCCGAACGTCCGCATCACCGATGCCGACTTCAACCAGACTTTGGTCGTGACGCTCAGCCTCTCGCCTTCCGGAGCCGGAACGCTCTCCTCCCTGGCCCTGACCGGCACCGTCTCCCAGGTCACCCGGGCGATTCGCGAGATCGAATTCCGACCGCTGCGGGCCTCGAATCGAACCCTGGGTCAGACTCAGACGGCCACGATCCGGGTTGACGTCCAGGACAGCAGTGGCGCCCTGGTTTCCGACAACAACACCACGATCGCCATTCAGGCGGTCAACGGCGCCCCCACCATCACCGGCATCCCGGATCCCGATCCGGGCGAGACGGCGTTGCGCATCGATCCCACGCCTCCGGTGAAGCCCTTCCTCAACACGGACCCGGTCATCGCCGTTGCCATCGGTGACGACGACGGAACCAACGTGGTGCTCACCGTGGCCATCGATAATCCCCAAAAGGGTGTCTTCGAACCCTCGAGCCTGGGTGGCTTTGTCGAGGATCCCGAAGGCTCCGGAATCTATCGCTTCGTGGGTCTGCCGGCGGCCGCCACGACGGCGATCCAAGGTTTAGTCTTCGTGGTCAACGACGACTTTCCATTTCCTCCCGGTTCCCCCGGCCGGACGATCTTCACCCTGACGGTCGAGGACCAGGTGCTGAACCGGACCTCCAGGACCATGGAGATGCTGCTCGCGCGACCCCCTCGCAACTGGCTGGTCACCCGCACGGAGGACGATCTGCTGCCGGGATCGCTGCGCCACGCCGTCCAGCAGATTGAGATTGAAAAGGCGAACAGCGCCCACATCACCTTCGCGCTGCCGGGGTATCCCGAGACGATTCAATTGATGGGAACCAATGGCCCCCTGGTGCTGCAACGCAACGTGACCCTGAAGGGCCCGGGGGCGGACCTCCTGAAGATCAGCGGCGACGACAACGGCGACAACGTACCCGACGTCCAGTTGTTCCACATCAAGGCCAACGTGGTTGTGGAAGGCCTTACGCTGACCCACGGCGCGGCCGATAAGAACTCCAACCTGTCCGGAGGCATCGCCCACGTCGGTCCCTCGGGCAGCTTGACACTCCGCGGCTGTATCGTGACGGAGTCCATCGCCAGTCAATGGGGCGGCGCCATCGATGTCGATGGGGGCGCGCTGCACATGGAACGCTGCCTGGTGTCTCGCAATCGGACTGACGCCGTGCTCGGCCGCGCCGGCGGCGGCATCACGATCTTCACCGATCAGCCGTGCTCCTTTGTGAACACGACCTTCTCGGGCAACGGGCAGCACTCCGCGACCGGCGTCGGCGGCGGCGCCCTTTACGTCGAGAACACCGATCCCTTCGATGAACTCCTGGTGACCATCACCCACTGCACTTTCGCCGAGAACACCGACGCCAGCCTCGATGGCGGAACGTCGATTCACGCGAACGTGTTCGGAACTCGCGTCGTGGTCCGCAACTCCATCTTTGCCGACGGTCTCGGACGGAATCTCGAGGTCGACGGCGCGGCGTTCATCCATTCCGAGGATGGCAACGTTTCCGATGATGAGTCGCATACGGTGTTCACACAGAATGGCGTGCCCAAACTGGTGATCCTGCTGAACGCACCCCACGATGCTCGCGGAGCGGAGGGCATTCTCCAGTTCCCCCTGGATCCGCGCATGCGTCCGGTCCCGGCATACCGCCTCGAGTCCTCGAGTGTCGCCATCGGGCGCGGCGTCTTTCCGGCGGAGACCGTCGATCAACGCGGGGTGATCCGTGATGACGCCCCGGATTCCGGAGCTGTCGAAGCCATCGCGTTCGGCCCGGCCGTCGTGATTAACGAAATCCACTTTGATCCGGCGACTGGCGACGCCCAATTCATTGAGTTCTTCGTTCCGCGGGACGCGGCCACCGTGGACTTCACGGGCATGAGCCTTTGGGTCGACAACGTGTTGCGGTACTCGTTCGATGCCGGGACGACGGTCCGTCGGGGATTTGGAGTGATCGTGGCCGACGGTCCGGTGACGGCATTCGCGACAGATGTCTTCCAAGTCGCCGCTGGCAGTCTCGGGCTAACCCGGGACAGCCTGGTGGAGCTCCGGAAATCGGCCTCCGAAGCGTCCCTCGTGGCTCGAGCGGCCTATGTGGCGTCCTTCGTTGATCCCTTCGAACCGACCAACGACACGAAGTTCGCCAAGAACGCCCTCACTCTGGCTCCGCAATTCCGCGGGTTCGCCCTGGTGCCGCATGGAGCGGCGACGGTGGCGCCGGTGGCGCCGTACGCGTTCGCCGGAGTGGATCTGGATCTCGATCCGACGGCCAATCCGACTTCCCCCGGGGCGGATGTGGGTCAGACGCCTTTCGGGAGCAACAATGCCTTTCCGGTCGCCGTTGCCGACACCTTCATTCTCGACGAAGACCTCGCGGTGAATCTGGGCGTCGTCGATAATGACTTCGACGCGGACGCCTTGGACGTGCCACTCATCGTGGATGTCAGCACCACGGAGACCGAAGGCGGCGATGACGCCACGCGTCTGACGGCTTTGGGCGCCCATGTTGCGGTAGTGCCCGGGTCGAGTCCGTTGCTGGGCACCTCCATCGATTATGATCCGACGGTCAGCCTGGCGCTTCGGCAGCTCTCCGTTGGCGCAGAAGCCATCGACACCTTCTACTACTCCATCCTCGACTTCGGCCGGGCGGAGATCGAGTCCTATACCAACACCCTTGGACCGACACCCGTCGTCGTCCGCACCGAAGGGCATCGCCTGTCCACCGGATCCATCATCCAGATCAGCGGGGCCGGCACCAACGACTACAACGGCATCTTCCAAGTCACGGTCCTCGACTCCGACACTTTCTCCATTCCCACGAACTACGTGGGGAATCCGACGGAAGCAGGGCGTTGGGTGACGGTGGGACCGCGCAGTGAGATTCGCGGCATCGACGATTACAGTGGCACGGTGGCAGATCCGGTGATCATCGCATCGGCTTCGCACAATCTCTACACCGGCGCGATCGTCACCATCTCGGGCTCGGGAACCACCTCCTACAATGGAACGTTCGCCATCACCGTGCTGAACGCAGATCAGTTCACCATCCCAACGCCCTTCATCGACAATCCGACCACGAAGGGGCAGTGGTCCAACTCAGCGCCGCGCTCGACCGCCAAGGTCTCCGTCACCGTGTTGGGCGCCAATGATCCGCCGTCGGCGGTGGCCGATTTCGTGGGATCCTCCGAGGCGACGGAGGAGACCGTCCTCCGCATCATGGCGGGCCCGAGTCTGACCGGCGCCGCCGTTGATTTTGACACGGACGACGATTACCCCGCCAAGCCGTTGCGATCCTCGGTGACCTTGCTGGTCAATGATGACGATGTGGACACCGACGACAACAACACCCACCTGCGGGTCGTGGGGGTCGTAAGCTCGGTCGAGTCGATCGCCGGATACTCCGGTGTCGTCGGTGAATCTCCGGTCACGGTGACCTCTGCGGATCACGGACTCTCGGACGGCGAGGTGATCCTGATCTCCGGGTTCGGCGGCCATGCCTCCTACAACGGCTTCCACGTGGTGGATGTGATCAACGACAACACCTTCACTCTCCCGATTCCGTTCGTGGGAACGAACGCCGCGAATGGCGTGTGGACCGTGCTGACCGACGGGAACCGGTTGCGTGCCGCCTCCTTTCATGACGCGGATGTGCGTCTGGAGATTCGAACCGATTCCTTGGAGACCAGTCTCGTCTACAACCCGCGGACTTCCTCCTACCTGAATGGTCTGGCGGCGGATGACCCGCCGGAACTCGACCACTTCTATTACGCGGTCGCCGATCGCCATGGCGCGGTAAGCCTGGCGAGGGTCGACATCCTGGTCGCCGGCGTGAACGACGCACCGGAACCCGTGGTGGATCCAGGGGCGATCGAGTCCATCCGAGACCTCGCCGGCACCACGCCGCTCGACGATTACGTGGCCGGACTCGACATCGCCTACTATCTGCCGCCCGCCTCCGGAGTGGCCGATCGTCTGGATCTGTCGGTGTTGACCAGCACCAACGATCCTCCCGATCAGGCGTTGCTGCCCGATGTTTTCACGACCGACGAGGAGACCGCGCTGAATATCGCAGCCGATGCTATCCTCGATAACGATTCGGACATCGACCGCACCGATGTGCTGCGCATTCTTTCCGTGGACGCGGTGAGCCGTCGGGGTGCCTCAGTCACCCTGGCTCCCGATGGGCGCAGCGTGCAGTACAATCCGGTCGGTTCCGCGCGACTGCGGTCCCTGGCGCGAGAGGAACCGTTGGTCGACACCTTCCATCTGCGCATCACGGACGACGCCACGGGTGTTGTCGACTCGCTGGTCGTCGTCCTGGTGACCGGCGTCAACGACACGCCGGTGGCCGTCGACGACATTGCGGCGACGGACGAGGATCATGCGTTCACGCTGAATCCCATCGTGCTGCCCTCGGCCAATCCGGATAGCGATGTGGATCGGGACGGCTTCTCACCGGACAACGTTCTGAAAATGGTTCCGGAGATCAAGACGACCCCGTCGCCGGCCTCGGCTCTGGTCACGATCGGCTTGGATGCCTTCACCTACGACCCGACCGTCTCGCCCTTCCTCAATGGATTGGCGGTGGGCCAGACCTATGTCGAGTCGGTGAATTACACGTTGATGGACGGCAGCTTTCTGTTCGCACTGGATGACCGATTCCAGGTCGCCGCCGATGGCACCGACTTTGTCCTCACAGTGCTGGCCAACGATCGCAACCTGACCGGTGTCGGCACCCCCGTCTCGGGGTATTCCGGAGTCGCGGGAGCGGCCCCTGTCCGAGTCAACGCACCCGCCCATGGATTGCAGTCCGGCATGGTGGTATCGATCGAGGGATACGGAGGCAGCGGGCCTTACAATCGCTCCCACCTGGTCACCGTGGTGGACGCCGACACCTTCACCATTCCGGTGGTGTTCGTCGATGATGCCTCGGTCAAAGGAGTGTGGACCACGCTTCGGATCACCGGCGTTTCGGCCGGCAGCGAAGGGGGCAGGCTGACGTTGGACCACTTGGGTGGCGTGATCCATTACGATCCTCGCGTGAATTTCGTCGGCGATGAAGTGTTCGCCTACGGTATCATCGACGGCCTGGGGAACGTGGACGAGGGCGTCGTGTCTGTGAAGGTGACCAGGAACCAGGAAAACGGGAACCTCCAGGCCAATGCCGACTTTTATGCCGTGGCCAAGGGCCAAGCTCCGATTCTGGACGTTTTGGCCAATGACAACATCCTTCCGGCACTCGGGAGCGCGCTGACCATCACTCGCATCCTGACCCAACCGGCCTTGGATCAGGTCGAGATCGTCGACAACGCGATCGTCTATCGCCAGGTCAACCCCACCACTTCCTCCTACGTCGACAGTTTCCGTTATGAAGTGTCGGCCGGCGGAACCTCGAGGGCGTTCGCGGACGTGGTGGTCCGGGTCATCAACCGCGAGGACACCGCGGGCGATCGCGGCAATGTGTTTCTGCGGGACGACGCCTTCGGGGTGGTCGGTGACAGCAAGAACAACGTATTGGGTGTGCTGGACAACGACGGACTCCGACCAGGCGCCTCGGAGGAACTATTCCTCCGGCGGATCGAGGTGGCTCCGATTCACGGCAGCGTCAGCATCGATCCTACGTCCAAATTCCTCCAATACACCCCGACGGCGGGATTCATCGGCGAGGACCGATTGACTTACGTCGCCGAAGATCGCCTGGGCGGCCTTGGCTATGCCGAAGCGCGAATTCGCGTCGGGTCGCTGACCACCAGCTCGGACTTCTTCACCGTCGCTTTCGATGATCCAGCCAAGGTCGAGGACGACGGTGTGACCGCGCTCGACGTCCTGGCCAATGACCAGACGATCCCGGGCCCCGTCGGCACCATCCGGATCAAGACGGTGACGGCAGCGCCGTCCGCGCTCGGTACGATCATCATTTCGGCCGACGGCAAACGATTGGAGTTCGATCCGGCAGTCGGAGCGGAAGGCGAGACCACCCTGACCTACACCATCGAGGATCAATCGATCGATCGCACGGCGGTGGGTGTGGTGACCATCGTCGTCGTTCGGCAGGGCGTGCGAGCCAACGCGGATTTCTACTCCGTCGGCGCCGACAGCCAGGAGAACTTCCTGGATGTGTTGGCGAACGATGCCTCTTTTCCGGATTTGGGACGTGAACTGATCGTGGCCGCCCTGGGCACCGGACTGGACGGTCCGGACCACGGGGGAGTGGTGACGATCGAGGACGAAGGCCGACGGCTCCGCTATCGGCCCGCCGCGGGTTTTGTCGGAGAAGAGACGTTCACTTACACGGTGACCGACTCTCGTCGCACCGATGTCGCGCGGGTGGTGGTGACGGTTGGCACCGGTCAGTTGAGTGCGAACAACGACAGTTTTACGGTCTTTTACGGTTCGCCGGCGCCCGGCGAACCCGTCGCCGAGTTCGTTTTGGAGGTGCTCGCCAATGATCGGGTCCTTCCTGATTTCCGGCAGATCCTGACCATCACGGGCGTCGGCATCGATGACGCCAACGGCAACAACGCGCCGACTGCGCAGGGCGTGGTTCGGATCAGCGCGGACGGATTGTCTCTGGTCTACCGACCGACGAACACTTCCGCGGTGTTTCCGTACACGGAGCGGTTCACCTACGAGGTGAGTGACGGCACCGCGCGAAGGGCTGACGCGGTGGTCTTCCTGGAAGTGCGAGAGCGGACCAATGTCCGGGACCTCGAGACCAATGACGATGCCTACACTGTGGAGCGGTCGAGCGAGTCGAACCGCCTAAAAGTGCTCGCCAACGACCACATCCTGCCGGCGTCGGCGGCCTCGTGGATCCTGTCCTCCATCTCCAATCCAAGCCACGGCGGCGACGCGGTGGCATCCGGCGGAGAGATTCTCTACACCCCGGTGCCCGGCTTCATCGGCACCGAGACGTTCACGTATCTCGTTTCGGACGGGCTCGGCGGCACCGGTTCGGCGACGGTCACCGTGAAGGTAGGTGATCTGCCGATGTCGGATGATTACTTCGTGGCACTGTCGGGATCGACGAGCCAGGCCAATGCCCTGGACGTTCTCGCCAATGACGACATTCGTCCTGAGGCGGCCGATGACTACGAGTTGTTGCTGGCGCGCAATCCCAGTTCAGGTGGAACCGTGACGGCCTTGAATGGCATCGTCCAGTATGCCCCGAACCCAAGCTACGCGGGAACCTACCCCTATGAGGAGACCTTCGAATACGTGGTTCGCGACGATTCGGATCTCGAGTTCGCACGCACCGCCCATGTCACGGTGCACCGGTTGGGTACGGATCGTGATATCGGAGCGGTGACTTGGACCATCCACGGCGTCAACGACGCACCCACCTTGAGCTTTGGCGGACCGACCAACATCACCATCACCGACAAGACGCTCGGCACCCTGCCGTTCGCGGCCACCACGATAGGTGAGGTCGACGACCAGGCGCATGAACCTGTCGAGGTGCGGATCGTCTTTGATGATCCGTCGGCGGGACGCTTGGGCACCTTGGGAGGATTCATCGAGGAAACCTATGGCAGCGGCGTCTATGTCTTCTTCGGCGAAGCCGCCGCGGCCACGACCGCCATCCGCGGTCTTACGTTCACGCCGAGGGAAAACTATGTGCCGGTGGATGATGTGTGGTCGTTGAACCTCCACGTGCTGGTCACGGATCCCTATGTACTCACCCCCACCTCCGGTCTGGTGGTGATCAACATCCAAGCCGTCAACGATGTCCCGGTGATCTCGGGAACCGTCGCCAACCAACCGGTATATTACCTCGGCTCCCTCAAACCGTTCGCCAACGCGCTGATAACCGAGGTTGATGACCAGGGAAATCAACCCCTGGTGGTTCAATTCCAGTTCGACGCCACTCACGGAATCATCGTCGACGCCGCGGGTTTCGTGTCGACGTCGCCCGGAACCTACCAGTTTCAAGGCACCGCGACGGCGGCAACCGCGGCGCTGCGCCAGGTGGTATTTGCTCCAACCCCGGCGGATCGGTTGGTGGTGAATGTGAGTCCTCCGCCGGGTTCGGAGACGACGGTGTTCACGCTCGCTGTGAACGATGGCTTCGCACCGCCAGTGACCGATGCCACCACTTCGGTGGTCACCTATCACAGCTTGATCGCGGAAACGCCGCCACTGGCGGCATCCCTGGCGGTTGGCTACGGCTATTCAGTCGCAGCCACCCGCACCCATGCCGTGATCGGTGCACCGGAAGAGGATGCCACGGCAACCGATGCAGGAGCCGTCTACATTCGCGGCCGGAACACCGGGGGCCCCGGCCAATGGGGCGCACTGAAGCGCCTGGTGGCGACCGACCCTTCCGCGAGCGCGCGCTTCGGACATTCCGTTTCGGCTCACGGTAACATCATTGCGGTTGGTGCCCCCGGGGCCAGGCGCGGCGCCGCCGCGACCCCCACCTCGGGCGCGGTCTACGTGTTCGAATCAACGTCGGCCGGGGCCAACGACTGGCAAACCACCGCACCCACCGCGATCAAAATCGGACCAGCGGACGGCGCCAACGGGGATGTCTTCGGCTGGTCGGTCGCCGTCTACGGTGACCTCTTGGCCGTGGGCGTGCCGCAGGATGACGACTCGGGCAACGATTCGGGGAGCGTTTATTTGTACCGCCGCCAAGCCATCGGCAATTGGGTGGCCGCCACGCCCGCCAAGGTGGTGGGCACTGGCCTCGCAGCCGGGGATCGATTCGGGCAAACCGTCGCACTTTCAGGCGACTGGCTGGCGGTGGGAGCGCCCAACAGCGAATTCAATGGGCGCGATTCCGGATCCGCCTTCGTCTATCAACGAACCGTCACCTCCTGGGTCCAGGTGAAACGGCTGCTGCCCGTGACGGCCAGCGGCGCGACCGACGCTGCGTTGGATGACTTCTTTGGAAGTTCGGTGGCCATTGACGACGATCTCGTGCTGGTGGGCTCGCCCCGGGACGATGAAGGTGGTTCCGATCGCGGCTCGGCGTATGTATTCCGTCGGGATGCCGGCGGCATCAACAATTTCGGGCGCATGGCAAAACTGGCCGGGACGGATGCGTTGAACAACGATGCGTTTGGTTCCTCGGTGGCATTGAGCGAAGGCCTTGCGCTTGTCGGCATGCCCTTTGCGGGATTCGATAACCAGAGCCGGTGGGGATCGGCATTCGTGTTCCGGAGGAACCAGGGCGGTACGGATGCTTGGGGTTTCCTGGAGAAGCTGCGACCGCCGGATTCGATCAACAACGATGAGTTCGGCTATTCCGTGGCCATCGATTGTGGCATTGCGGTGATCGGATCGCGATTGGACGACTCTTTTGCAGGCAACGCGGGATCATCCTACATCTATGACCTCCGCGAAACCAAAGCGCCCCAAATCCTGCCGGTCGCGTCGCCACAGAACGCTTACGTGGGATTCCCGTACTCGATCACGATTCGGATTGGCGATGCCGACGTGGATGAGCAGTTGACGGTCACGGCGCGATTGGCGGGCGGCACGCCACTTCCATCATGGCTGACCTTCGATCCCACGACGGGACTGCTGAGCGGAACTCCGGCGTTGGCGAATGTGGGCACGTTGAACATCGAGGTACTGGCCACGGACGTCTGCAACGAGACATCGTCGATTACCTTCCAGTTGGCAGTTCTCAATCTCCTACCGCCGATGCCCGCGGTGAGTGACGACCCGCTGACCTATGCTCAGTGGGTGAATCGTCTGCTGACGGATCGATTGCGATCCGTCGCTTCCGCGGCGAGTGCCTCGGCGAATCCGGATCAGGATCCGTTCACCAACCTCGAGGAGTACGCCTACGGAACCTCGTTGTTCTCGGCGAATCCTTCCGACGGCCCCGGACTGGCCATCGGAGTGACGGTCGATAACCGGATCGCGGTGTCCTTCCGTCGGCGCTCCAATGACGCCGG
>JAEUHG010000260.1 GCA_016795425.1 Verrucomicrobiales bacterium | reverse complement strand
GGTGAAGAACGGCACTGAGATGGCGGAGGCCGCGCCCCATTTCAGAAACGACCGCCGAGAAGTGGCTCGGGTGAAGCTCATGGCGGGAGCCTCGCGAAGACTCGCCGCGACCGCAAACTTCTTCCCACTCATCGATTCCGGGAAACCGCGCCGAGTCGGTCGCGAAGCGATTCCGGTCCCACTCCCAATTCCCTTTCCGATATCGACCACGCAGGCCATTTCGCCACGCGCTCGGCAAGCTCCCTCGCCCTCCCGGAACCGGGCACGCTCCCCAAGCCGGGTCACTTCCAATTTTTATTCGTCGAGCGAAGTGCGCGGAACTATTTTTGAGCCCTTGAACGCTGCGTCTTCCAATCCGGGAACCCATGGGCCACGCACGTCCTCATGGGCCTTTCGGCTGTCCGTGGCGTTGCTGTCCCCGGTCATTTTTCTGGTCTTGGTGGAGTTGGGATTGCGCCTGGTAGGATATGGCCATCCCACCACCTATTTCATCCCGGCCAAGGACTCGCCGGATCGTCTTTATGAGAATCCCGCTTTTGGCCACCGTTTCTTCCCGGCGGGACTGCTGCGAGTTCCACCGCCCACCACCTTCTCCCGGACCAAAGCGCCGGGCACGATTCGAGTCCTGATCTTTGGGGAGTCCGCCGCGATGGGGGATCCCAAGCCCTCCTACGGCGTGGCGCGCTATCTCGAGGTGCTGTTGCGGGAACGCCATCCTGGCGTGATTTTCGAAGTCATTCCAGTGGCGATGACGGCCATCAATTCCCACGCGCTTGTTCCCATGGCGGAGGAATGCGCCTCGCTGGGAGCCGATTTCTGGATCGTCTATGCCGGCAACAACGAAGTGCTGGGACCGTTTGGTGCCGGCAGCACTCTTGGAAGCCGGTCGCCGCCCCGTTGGTTGGTGCATGGGATTCTCGCGGCGAAAGCCACACGTCTTGGCCAGGCCATCACTTCACTCAGTCGTTTGACGCGGGGCGGCGGCGAAGGCAGTACACGCTGGGCCGGTGTGCGGGTCCTGGCCGGGGAACAGGTCACGGAGACCTCCCCGGAACGCGCCCGCGTGTATGAATCGTTCGACGCCAATCTTCGCGACATCGCCGCCGCCGGGGCTCGCGGAGGCGCCAAGGTGATGCTGAGCACCGTGGCAGTGAATCTGGCGGACTGCGGTCCATTCGGCTCCGTGCACCGAACCGATCTGACGGACGCCCAGCGCGCGGACTGGCAGCGGCACTTCGAGGCCGGATGCGCCATTCTCACCAACGCACCCGATCCCGCCACCACCCAAGCCCTGCAGCAGGCCGCCACGCTCGATCCCGCCTTCGCCGCGACCGAGTTCCTGCGGGGCTGTCTCGCCCTGGCCGGAAGCAACCTGGTCCAGGCCACGGAACACTTCGAACGCGCACGCGACCTCGACACCATTCCGCTGCGCACCGATAGCCGCCTGAATTCGGTCACGCGCAAAGTGGCATCGGAGCTCGGCCTGCCGCTGGTCGACGCCGTGAAAGCCATGGCCGAGGCGTCCACCCAGGGCATTCCGGGTGACGATTTCTTCTACGAACACGTCCATTTGACGCCGGACGGCAACTTCACCCTGGCCAGAGCATTCGCTGAAGCGGTGGCCAAGTCGTGTCCCGCCGAAATCCAGGCCCGCGCCCAAGGGGAATGGGCATCGCCGGAGACCTGTGCCACGCGCCTTGCTCTGACGCCGTGGAATCGCGCCGCGGGCGTCGAACTGATGCTGCGCCGCTGCCTGGACGCTCCTTTCACCAACCGGATCAATCATGCCCAACACGTGCGCGCCTTGGCCTCCGAAGCGGCGCGCCTGCGTCGCGCCCAGACCCCGGAAAGCGCCGGATTCGTAAGGGGCATCTACACCAACGCCCTGGCCCAGGCGCCCCACGATGCGCATCTCCTGCGCAATTACGCCGAGTTCCTCGAGGCCACGGGCGATCTCGCCAATGCCGCCATCCAATGGAAGGACGTCATCGGTGTTTTCCCGGAGCACCCCGTCGCTTATCTCCAGGCCGGCAGCCTGCTGCGACGCCAAGGCAAGATCGATGACGCGCGGCCTCTCATCGAAAAAGCCACGGTGCTCCAACCCGATTGGATCGATGCCTGGCTCGAACTCGCTGATCTCTCGATGGCTCGTGGACGCCCTACCGAAGCCATCGCCGCCTGCCGTCAGGCGTTGAGTCTGCAACCGGACCATGCGCGAGCCCATCTGAAGCTTGCCGATGGCTTGGCCGGTGATCGCCAAGGCGAAGCCGCTCTCGCGGAACTGGTGGAAGCCGTCCGACTCGACCCGCGTCTATGGGAAGCGCGATACCTGCTGGGCGTGGAGTACGCCCTGAAGGACAAGATCAACGAGGCCCAAGCCCAGTTCGAGGAGGTCGTGCGGCTGAAGCCGGACCATGCCCGGGGCCACTTCAACCTCGGCATCGCCCTCGCCCGTCAGCAGCAATGGGAGTCCGCGGGAAGACACTTGGCGGAGGCCCTGCGATTGGATCCCAGGAATGACGAGGCACGCAAAGCCTTGGCGCAGATCGCGGCCATACAACGGCAACAGGCACCCGCGCCCGCTCCTGTCGCGCCGAATCCGCAATGAGGGTCCGGATTCCACGCTGGGGGCGCTGACCCGGCGCCTGCGAGGATCCTCCTGGCATCAATATACGGAACGACGCGGACCCACGAAGTGGCCGAGACGTCCGCCGCTGACACCCGCCGAACGCCGGCCCAGTGGGACGCGGTACAACGCCACCCAACCCGCCATCATCAAGGCGAGGGGCGATGGCTCCGGTACAACTTGGATGAAGAAACCCTTAAGGCCGAGGAGAGGCGCCGGCGGGACAACGCCGCCGCCCAGTTGAAGGATAATGATACTGGATTCGCCGGTTCCCGCGCCCCCGGCCCTAGCCCAAGCCTCTTCGTAGGAATCGCCAATGAGACGGGACCAAGCCACCATCTTCACTTGTGCCCGCGACCCAGGCGTTATTCCGGGTACTTCGACGGTTTCGCCCGCGACATAACCGCGTCCTTCGTCTGACCGGAATGGATGAGGAACACCGACGGGCTGAAGTCCACCAGCGGGCGGCCCGGCGTACAGTTGCGCCAGGAACCGATCATCGGCGAGAGAGTTATCGCCTAAATAAATGACGGGGGCATCGACCGCCCCCCAGCGGGTGTTGAAAATGATGGAGCCTTGCGCGATGGCCGAGGCAGCCGCCATCCAGACCAGTGCAAAGCAGGCACGTCGCAGCAAAGCATGCATGGCAACAAGACTCTCTGGAGGAGAACGGACCGTCGTGTATTTCGCCGGGCGGCTGAACGCGCCGGGACTGTGACCCATCGGCCGCAGCGTCTCGGCCCACGGTTACGATCCTCCCGGGAATTGTCCAGCGATCAGGGATCCGTACAGTCGGCTCTGGCGGTTTGCGAAGCACTTTGGTAGCACCCACTGAGATTCTGCTGATTTCATGACTTCTATGACGCCCTCTTCTTCTGGTTGTCCGTACAGTCGGCGGAAATTCCTGCAGGCCGGGGCGGGTTGGGTGGCCGCCGCGCCGCTCCTGGCAAGAGCCCTCGATGGAGAGGACGGCGATGAGGTGCCGGTGAAGCGCGTGCTGAAGGCGCCGCCGCCGCCGGTTCTTTCGCCGACCGCCAAAGCAAATGCCAAGGTCGCGATAGTCCGTTGCCGGGAGTACGGCGCCGAATTCCAGACACGATTAGCGCGTGCCTTTGATCAACTCGGCGGCGTGGGTCGCCTGGTCAAGGACAAGACCGTGACTATCAAACTCAACCTGACGGGGAGCAGTTTTGATCCCCTGTTCGGTCGACCCGTGGGGGACAGTTTCATGACCCACCCCGACACGGCGTTCGCGCTGGCGTCACAGTTGTTCAAGGCCGGCGCGCGGCGCGTTCGCTTTGTCGAATCCACGCAACGGCTTCAATCGCTTCAAGAAATGGTGTCGGCCAGCGGAGGGTGGGACCTCAAGGCCTTCGAATCACTCGGCAAGGTGGAATGGGAGAACACCCGCAACCTGGGATCCTCGAAACAGTATGCCACGGTCAAAGTGCCGTCGGGCGGATACTTGTTCTCCTCGTTCGATCTGAATCGCGCCTACGAAGATACCGACGTGCTGGTTTCGCTGGCCAAGTTGAAGAACCACGTGACCTGCGGGGTCACGCTGGCCATGAAGAACTGTTTCGGGATCACTCCCAATGCGTTGTACGGCGACGAGGCGCCCAATGAGCGGGCTACTGCCGGCCGGGGGCCGCTGCACGAGCGATCCAGCTACAAGGGAAGCGGGCTCATGCCTGGTGAACTCAAGACTGACCTGCCGGACAGTCCATTCCTTCGCGTTCCGCGGATCGTGGCAGATCTGTGCGAGGCTCGGCCGATTCACCTCTCGGTCATCGATGGCGTGGTCTCCATGAAAGGTGGTGAGGGCCCGTGGGCGGCGGAGGTGAAGCTGACGACGCCGGGAGTGCTGATCGTGGGACTGAACCCGGTGTCGGCGGATGCGGTGGGAACCGCGGTCATGGGCTACTCGGATCCGCGCGCGGTGAAGGGCGTTGTGCCCTTCCAATATGGCGACAATCACCTGCTGCTGGCGGAACAACGGGGAGTGGGTGTTCTGGACCTCAAGTCCATCGAGGTCGTCGGGGAACCCATTCAAAGCGTCATTTACCCTTACGGCTGACGCTGCAAGTGGACGGGCCGCGACCCTGCGGGACGTCGGGGGATTCGGGCAGCCAATAGCGGGTCAGTCGGGAAACCAAGGCCCGATTTCGGGCCACACCCCGGTAGGTCACCTCCGCGATCCACGCCAGGATCCTGCTGGCTGAATACCACCGCAGAAGCCACCGCCATCGGGGATTCAGGGCCGCGGCGCGCAACACGGCCTCTGCTCCCCGGGACACCCGGCCGTCGATGCCGACGAAGTGCACGGCGGTTTCCAGATCGGAGGGTAGTAAATGCGGAAACCGCGTTGCACAAACGGGATCCAAGCGGTCCACACACTCAATGCCGTCGTCGGTGATTTGCCGAAGCTTGGCCACAGACCGGCGACAAAAGCCGCAATCGCCGTCGTAGATGACGACCGGGCGAAGCCGAGGCTCAGTGGGCGCGGCTTCGGGATTTCGGTTGGGAGGGGGCCTCACCACTTGGGGGATTCTGGGCCGATGCCGGTTGGGCGCAACACCAGGCGTGATTTTCGTGAACGGCAGCCCTACGGTGCGCGCCGCCTTTCGAAACCGACATGGCCACCATTCAACCTTTTGCCGCCCTCCTGCCCCAACCCGCGCTGGCTGCGCAGATCTGCGAGCTTCCTTACGACGTGATGTCGTCGGAGGAGGCGCGCGAGATGGCTGCGGGAAATCCTTTGAGCTTCCTTCGCGTCAGCAAACCCGAGATTGACCTGCCGCCCGGCACGGATCTCTACAGCTCGGAGGTTTACGCCAAAGGCAGACAGAATTTTGATCGGCTGCAAACCGACGGAGCCTTGGTTCGGGATTCCCAAGCCAGCTTCTACCTGTACCGGCAGGTGATGGGGCGCCACGCGCAGATTGGACTGGTCGCTGCGGCGAGCTGCCAGGAATACCTGGATGGCATCATCAAGAAGCACGAATTGACACGGGTGGACAAGGAGGATGACCGGGTACGCCACATCGACACTCTGAATTCCCAAACGGGTCCCGTGTTTTTGACCTACCGCGCGGTGGCCGACATTGATGCCTTTGTCCAACGGCAGGTGGCAACGGCTCCTTATGTGGATTTCGTGGCCAAGGACGGCGTGCGCCACACTTCGTGGCGTGTCAGTGCCCCCGCCGATGTGACGTTCGTGCGGGACGCCTTCGCGCGCATACCGCATTTGTACATTGCGGACGGCCATCATCGCAGCGCGGCGGCGGGCCGAGTGTTTCAAGCGCGGCGAGGTGCGGGGGCGAGCGGAGGATTTCTGACGGTCATCTTTCCGCATAACCAGATGCAGATCCTGCCGTACAACCGTGTGTTGAAGGATCTGAACGGACTGACGCCGGACGCGCTCCTGAGCCGGCTGGAGTCGGTCTTCGAGATTCGGCCTGGGGCGTCCGACGCCGCCCGCGGGAAACACCAATTGGGCCTTTACCTGGAAGGTCGCTGGCATGCCTTG
>JAEUHG010000227.1 GCA_016795425.1 Verrucomicrobiales bacterium | reverse complement strand
AGGATCCGGGAGGCCGACAGGTGGTGGGGACCCAGTCTCGAGAAATCCAAGTAGCCTGGCACCGGGTGTGGGACGAGGGTTCAAGCTCGAACCCGACGGTAGCGGGGAGTTCGCAAAGCCTGGCACCCAGTGTGCAAACGGACGGAATGCGGAACCGCACGAGGTCGACCACGATCAGGCTGGCACCCGGTGGAGGTGCGGGTGTGGCGTGTGGACAGGTGAGTGTGGCCCCCTGGGGAAAAGGGATGCGCTGAAAGGGATCCCGTGTCGGCGCCTGCGCCTACGGATCCTTAGGAAACCGCGAGAAGGCCGGGGCGAGATTCAGCGGGAAGGAGATAACATACCCAGCAATTCGTGAGCGCTGGTTCGAGCAAACACGGGGTCGTTAATCGAACAATCCAATGCAATGACCCGAACTCCCGGTCTAAGGGAGGCTCGAAGTCGGTCGTGCAAGGCGGTGTCAGCCGCAGGATCGTGAAACGGCCCGCCGGGTGCCCCGATCAGGCTAAGTCCGCGCAGCGGTAATATCACCGACACCGGCCCCAGGTAGGCGTTGATCTTGTTGGCCAAGATTTCACCCAGCCTCTCGTTCTCCGCCGGGGTCGTGCGCATCAAGGTCACTTGAGGATTATGCTGGTAAAACAAACGACCATGAAAGTTCGAGGGGATGGTGTCCGGTGGTCCAAAATTGACCATGTCCAAACATCCGGTTGACACCACCGCCGGAACTTGGGCCCGTCCCGCTGCTTCCAGTCTTTGGGGACCCGCGGTCAGAACGCCCCCGACGAGTTCATCCGCCCATTCGGTGGTGGTGAGATCCAGCACTCCCGTCACCAATCCGGACTCGATGAGCGACTCCATGGTGCGCCCTCCCGTGCCGGTCGCCGCAAAGATGACGACTTCGAATCCGTGGCTTTCGATCTCGGTTTTGCACGCTTCGATGCATGGGGTCGTGTTGCCGAACTGACTCGCCACCACAATTGGGCGATCCTCAGCCGCAGGGATCCACGCCTCAACCATTCCACAGATCGCACCGGCAGCCCGGGCAATCAGGTTACGTGAAATGCGGTTCAGCCCGGCGATGTCAACCACGCTGGGAAACATGACGATGTCCTTCACTCCGACGTAAGGCGCGGTGTTCCCGCTGGCCAAGGTGGACATCATCAGCTTGGGAAAGCCCACGGGCAGCGCTCGCATCGCAGCCGTGCCGATCGCGGTTCCACCGCCGCCACCCAAGGATATCACTCCATGAACTTCACCTTGGGCGGCAAGTCGGCCCAAGAGCACGGGGGCACCGCGCGACATGGCGGTAACGGCTTCGCCACGGTCACGGCGGAGTAATAGCGCTGCGTAATCGACACCCGCGGCCGCCGCAACAGCCAATCGATCGATGTCGGGCTTCACCCGCGGCTCGCCCAAGGTCCCGACGTCGATGAGCAACGGGCGATGGCCTCGTGCGCGAATCAAATCGGCGAGGTAACCATGTTCAACGCCCTTGGTATCAAGGGTTCCGAGGATCGCAATCGTGCGGGTGCTCATGAGGCTTGGATGCGTCAAACTAACTGGCAAGACCCTCCGAACTCCAGCCGGGTTCAGATTCCCGAGCAATTTCTCATTCTGGTGACGCCAGAAGTCGCCCGTAGCGGGTGCCCGATCGGTCTACGGACATGCACCCGTGGTCGCCGACTAGCCAACGGTCTGTGGGTCAGACATTCTGGCTCGGGATGCTGCTGTTTCGTGCCAAACCACCGGAGACCTGGCTGGGCAAGGTTCTTTCGGATCTCCCATCGGTGCTCGTGGACCACGCTCATCTGGAGAGGAAGGCCGCGACGAGTGCGTTGTCTTTGGAAAAGTACCGGGACTTGTTCGAGCAGGTGGATGCGTTGAACGCCATCGCCATCGAGGAACTTCAGCATTTCACCTTGGTTCTTGGCATCCTGCGCCGGCGGGGAATCCCCTTCGGACCGCCGACACCCAGTCCTTGGATTCGCGGTCTGATGCGCGGCATTCGATCGGGGCAACGACACCAGGCGATCGACCATCTGATCTGTGCGGCGCTGATTGAGGGGCGGAGCTGCGAGAAGTTTCAGTGGCTGGCGGAAGCACTGCGGAATCGGGATGCGGAGTTGGCGGAGTTTTACGGTGGTTTGGTGGAATCGGAAGGCAATCACTACGCCAGCTACCTCATCATGGCACGCCACATCGACGAGAAAGAAGCGGACCGGCGGCTCGATTATTACCTCGATCTGGATGCCAAGCTGATTGGCGAGGATCATCCCGCCGCGATTCTGCACTGACCCGCATTCCCGATTGCGTCGAGCGGCTATTCCCTCGGTCGCGATTCATCGCAGAACAGTCCGAAGGCCCCGCGCCAGGGCGCCCGCACCGGCCCAGCGACCGGCTGAGATGGCGCCCTGGAATTTCAGGATGCTTCCCCCCCCTCGCGCATCGAGCAATCCCGGCTGGCAGTCCGGAGACGGGTCTGACTTGGCTATTGGCTCGACGGCCTGTTGGGAACGGACTCATCGAAGAACAGCACTTTCGGGGAAGGTCGCTCGGCGGATGACGGTGCGTTCATCGCTGGTGAAGGTGATATGGATCCGCGCATCCTTCGTTTGGATGGCGGTCGGATAGGCGAAGTCACCCGGCCCTTCGGCGATGTTCCGTTGATGTGGCCAGGTCTTACCGCCATCCGTGGAAATGGCGACCGTCAGCGGAGTGCGATCGTTGGCGCTGTTATTGTAAACGAAGAGCAGATGGCCGTTTCTGAGACGAATGAGTTCGACGGCGGCGTTGGGATTGGGGAAGTCGGTCTCGACCCCTTCGGACCAAGTTTTACCCCCGTCGCGGGACTCCATTCGAACGACGTTGCCATCCTCACCAGGTTCGTAATCACCGCCACGCCGGGCCAGTGCGAAAAGCTGGCCGGGCGAGGTTTCCACAACCGCCGCCTGCAGATTTCCCATGCGCGACCGGACCCGATTGGACTCGGTCCATGTCGAAGAGGCGGGGTCGAATCGGAGAAAAACCGAACTGGTATCGGGGGCAGTACGATCGGGGTCGTTGCCGGTTTCGTGATAGACCGGGAGGAGGAAGGCGCCATCGGCGAGCAGGATCGGGCGACTGCGCACCATCATGCCGGCGTCCCATGAAACGATAAACGCATCGCTCCAGGTGAGTCCGCGATCCTTGGACACCTTGGCCCCGATTCTCGAGGTGCTCCAAGTGGCGCCTGGACGCACCACAAAGAAGAGCCAAACCCGGGAATCGGGCGCCTGCCAAAGCACGGGGTTGCCCATCGAATAGAACGGATTGCTTGCCATTGGGACGGGCGGCGACCAGGTGGTTTCACCGCGTTTCAGCCGGGAGCCGAACACCGTCGTTTCCTTGGCGTACTCGCCGGCGCCCCCATAGAAGGCCAACAGGAGGTCCCCATTGTCCAATTCCGTAATGGTGGACGGATGCTTGTAAGGTCCGGTTGGGGTTTCGGGTCCGAAGATGCGCTCCACTGCGATGGCCGGAGCCGGGGTCGGGGCCGCGCCGGCAGGGATGATAAGGTGGGGGGTCAGGATCACGAGCCAAAGCCCCAGCCAGGCCAAGCGTCCCACGCGTTCGAACGCGGATGGTTCCCCATCCCACCCTTTAGCGCGCTCGCGAGGATAAGGCGTGGCGATAGGGTTGATAGAACGAAAAGAACCGGGTGCAAAGGCTGGGCGACTCATGGGTGGGTGGTGGTCTGGATGGCTGGGGATGGATGGCGGACGGCGCGACAGAGAGCGTCAGGCATGCTCATCCCTGCACTCGGCCGAACCTTTTCTCAAGTTCGCGAAAACTCATTTCGATCAAGGTGGGGCGACCGTGCGGGCAGGTGTATGGCATATCACACTGGCGAAGCGACTCGATGAGCGCCAGGAGCTCCTGATCGGCGAGCGGATCGTTCGCCTTTACGGAATGCCGGCACACGGTCTTCGCCACCACCGCTTCACCCAACCGCCACGAATTCACACCGGCGCCTGCCGCACGCAATTCATCGACCAGTTCGAGAGCGAACCTTCGTGGCGAAGCGGACTTCACAAACGGAGGCAGCGCATCGAGGAGAAATGTTCGCTCGCCAAACTCGCTCAATCCCACACCTAACCGCGACAGCGCGGGCAGGTTCTCGCGCAGAAACGCGGCGTCTTTGGGAGACAACTCAATCGTCTCAGGCAGGAGGAGACGCTGCGAAGGCGCCATTTCACCTTGCTCCATCCGGCGCAACATCTGCTCGTAGAGCACCCGTTCGTGAGCCGCGTGTTGATCGAGCAGTACCAAGCCCCGATCCGATTCGAGCACGACGTAGAGTCGTCCCACCACACCCACCAACCGGAGCGGGACGGACAGCAATGGGACCGGCGCCCCTGCGGGTCCTGCCCCCCCCCGCGGCGAGGATGGCGCGGCGATATCCACCGCCACCGGAGGGTTTGGTAGACCGGGCACGGCATGGACCGCCGCCGACGTCGGCATCGGATCTCCCGGGGACACCGGAGGGACCTGTGGTGCTGTGGGAAGGGCGATCCGTCCGTCGCCCGAACCTGGATCGGGGTTGACTCGGATGGACGTGGATGACGGAGGGGTTGGAGCGGGCGGAGTGGCGACGTTGGGTGGGAGACTGAGTGGCGCGCTGAGGGACTTGGCCACCGCCGGCGACACCCAATCCGATTGCACCGGTTGCGGGATCGCCAAGGGAAGCGACGCGACAACGCCACTGGAGGCTGGAGTCGTTCGAATGTCTTTCGAGACGGCGCCGGGTTCGGACGGCGAGGTGGACTGGGGATCATGCCAGGAGCGCAGCGCCTGGCGGACGGACTCGGCGACGAAAAGCCGCACCGATCGCTCCCGATGAAACTTCACTTCCCGCTTGGCGGGGTGGATGTTGACGTCGACTTCGGCTGGGTCGATTTCCAGGAAAAGGCAGGCCAGTGGATAGCGGCCTTTCATCAGAGCGTTATGGTAGCCTTCGATCAGTGCGGCATTGAGACCTCGGTTGTCGATGGGACGCCGATTCACAAAAAGGTGTTGATCTTCACGCGAGGCGCGGGAGACCCCCGGGGCACCGATCCAGCCGAAGAGCCGGACGGGCAGCGGTGGTGAGATTTCGGGATCGGAGGCGGGATCGGCGGGCGCGATCCGCGACGACGCGAGTTCTCCTGTCGCGGTGACGGGCACGAGCGACACACCATCGCCGACCAGCCATCGCAGTCGTTCGCGCAGGGCTTTGAGTTGGGACTCAACCTGCATGGGATCAAAGGGCAAGGCCGGCAACTGCCAAACGACCCTACCCTCCATGGTCAACGTAAATGCAACCCCGGGATGCGCGAGCGCGGCCGTCGTCAGCCAATGTTGGATGTGGGCGCGCTCCGTTTCGTCGCTGCGAAGAAACTTACGCCGTGCCGGTACATTGTAGAAAAGGTTGCGAACCTCAACGGTGGTGCCGGAGGTGCCTCCGGCTTCACGCACCTCGAGGATCTTTCCACCATGGATGACCACGCGAACGGCGGCGACCGAAGGGTCGAGTCCCTGTTCTCGGGTGGTGAGGATGAAGCGCGAGACGCTGGCGATGCTAGGGACCGCCTCACCTCGGAACCCCATGGTGGTGACGCGGGACAAATCGGCCGCGGAAGCGATTTTGCTGGTGGCATGTCGTTCCAGACAAAGAAGCGCATCGTCGCGGCTCATCCCGCTGCCGTCGTCAATGATGCGGATCAGCCCACGGCCGGCGCCGACGATCTCCACGGAAATGTGGCGGGCACCGGCGTCGAGGCTATTCTCGACCAGTTCCTTGATGACACTGGCGGGGCGTTCGACGACTTCCCCGGCAGCGATCTGGTTCGCCACCTGTTCAGGGAGAAGTCGGACACGATTCATGGAGCGGCAAGGCTCCGGGGATGTGGAGTTTGGCGCAAGCCTGCTTGAGACGGCGGGGGCAGCGTCTTCCGGCTTGCGACGGCCCCAGGGATTCCCTGACCTTGGCGCGTCGGAGAACGTGGAGGGTTCGCATGTATAAAATAATCGGCGGAGACCAGAAGGAATACGGCCCGGTGCCACCGGAACTGGTGGCGCAGTGGGTTCGCGACAATCGTGCCAATGCGCAGACCCTGGTGCAGAAGGAAGGCGGACCGTGGGTGCCGCTCGGTTCCCTCCCGGAATTTGCAGGGGTATTGGCGGAACAAGCGTCTCCGGCTGCGCCGGCGACGGGTCCGTCGATCTCCAGTTCCAGTTCCACTCCGTCGCCCGGGGAAATCCCAGGGTCGAGGCCCACGCCCTACTACCCAACGCCAGGCGGCAGTTTCGGTCCCACTCTAGGTATGGAGACGGACGCCAGGGAACGCGCGCGTCAGGCGGTGGCCGGCCCGGGCATTGCGTTGTTAGTGACGGGCATTCTGGCTGCCTTGGGGACCCTGCTGAATCTGGTTCTCAGCCTTTCGGGTGCCGCCTTCAAGCCACCGGCTGGGGAGATTCCGCCGGAGATGCAGCAAATCTTCGATGCCCTGACGCAGGTACAGGGTCCGCTAGCGATCGTGAGCGCTGTGGTGGGTTTGGGGATTAGCGGACTTATCATTTTAGGGGCGCAAAAGCTGCGCAACCTGGAAGGTTTCGCCATGGTCATCGTGGCTTGCATCCTGGCGATGCAACCTTGTTTCACATTCCCTTGCTGCTGCATCGGGCTGCCCGTTGGCATCTGGGCGCTCGTGGTCGCCTCGGGCAAGGATGTGAAGCCGCATTTTCGATGATGCCCTTCGGGGGTCGCGTTCATGACCGAGGTGCATCCGCCCGTTCTTGGCAGGCCGCCGGCCGAGGTGCGGCGTGTGCCGGGTTGGCCGGTGATCCTGTTGTTTCTGGGCGGGCTGAGTGCGCTGTCCCTGCTTTATTTTTATCGTCCTGAGGGACAGTTCTTCTTTCCCCGTTGTACGCTTTACACGACCACCGGATTGCTTTGCCCAACCTGCGGTGGTCTGCGGGCGACCCATGATTTGCTGCACGGACGTTGGTTGGCGGCCTGGCGGGACAACGCCTTGGTAGTCGCGGCCATTCCGGCATTTCTCGGATGGTGGGTCTACCGACGATATCGGAAACCGACTCCCGAGTTTCCTCGCGCGGCAATTTGGGGGATCGCCGTGGTGGTGATGTTGTTTACCATTCTGAGGAATCTACCCTGGCCCGCCATGCGCTGGCTTTCCCCGTGATCGCCTGAGGGCCGTGACTCAGGCAGCCACTCCTTTCGGTGCGAATTCTCATCGTCAAACTGAGTGCGATTGGCGACGTGATCCACACCCTGCCGGCGCTGATGAGGTTGCGTCGGCATTTCCCGGAAGCCGAAATCCATTGGCTGGTCGAGGAACCCAGCGCGACACTCCTGTTGGATCACCCCGGTTTGGACCGCGTTTGGGTGGTGCCACGGCGGAAGAGGGGTTCGAACGGGACCGAGAGTTCCTGGGGTGCCTCGATGAGGAAATGGTGGCGATTTGCGAGGGAGTTTCGGCGCGAGAAGTACGATTGCGCGTTTGATTTTCAAGGCCTCGCCAAGAGCGCGATCTGGGTGTTGCTGGCGCGGAGCCGCCGAAAGATTGGTTTCGGCAGAGGTCTTCCCCGAAGTAACGAGGGGGCTTGGCTGACTCTGAACGAGCGAGTGGCGCCCCCGTCCGCCGACATGCACGCACTGGATCGTGGTCTGTACCTTTTGTCTTCGGTTGGAATCGAACGTGGCCCGCTTGACTATGGGCTCCCGCGATTCGCCGACGACGAGGCGCAGGCGACGGCTCTATTGGCTCAGTCGGGAGTCTTGGCGGGAACGCGCTTCGTGGCCGTGAATCCGGTCACCCGTTGGCGGACCAAGGACTGGGAGGCGGCGAGGTTCGCGGCGACATGCGACCGGATCGTGGCCGCGGGCTTGCCGGTGGTGTTCACAGGTGGCGCCGGGGACCGCGAGGCAATTGACGCGATCGTTGCGTTGATGAAGGAACGATCTGGGAGATTGGAGGGGCGAACCTCCCTTCGCTGCCTGGCGGAGGTCTATCGACGCGCGACCCTTCTGCTCACCACCGACACGGGTCCGATGCACCTGGCTGCCGCCTTGGGAACACCGGTCGTGGCGTTGTTCGGTCCGACGGCACCCTGGAGAACCGGCCCCTATGGAGACGGCCACGTGGTGCTTCGCCAGGACCTCAGCTGCAGTCCATGTTTCAAACGGACCTGCGGCACGAGGCGTTACGAAGAGCGGGCCTGCATGCTGCGCCACGATCCTCATCAGGTGGCCGAAGCGGTCCTCCGGCGAATCGCGGCTCAGGCTCCGCTTCCGGCGCCGAGGATTACTGACGGCGGATCTTGATGCTCCCGGCGCTGGTCCGCAGCCGAAGCGCAGGCCCGCCACCGTTGATCGAACCCTTCAACGAGCTGCGGTCTTTGCCATCGTTGGATCCACCGTCGACCGCAAAATCGCTGCGCACGCTGCCGGCGCTGGTCGAGGCATCAAGATTGACAGCCGCCGAACCCGGCAGGGCAACCGTGATGCCACCCGCCGAAGTCTTGAGAACGACGTCGCCTTTCAGAGGTTGGCTGAACTCGGCACGAATCGAACCGCCGCTGGTACCGGCCGTCAAAGGGCCGGCGGTGGCTTCAACCTCAATACTGCCGCCGGAGGTCTTTACGTCGGCAGGGGACGAGATACCCACCAGGCGGATGCTGCCGCCCGAAGTGTTGGCTTTGAGCGCGGATCCGGACGCCTTATCGATGGAAATGCTCCCGCCGGAAGTGTGCAGATCGATTTCCCCCGAAAGATCGGAGGCCCGGATGGAACCACCGGAGGTCTTACCTTGGAGGGAGCCTTCAATGGAATCGATGTGCAGCGATCCTCCCGAGGTCTTCAGGAGCACTGCCCCTTTGATCTGCCGCGCGGTTACGCTGCCGCCAGCGGTCGTGGCTTCGACATTGAATCGGCGCGGAACCTGGGCCTGGATATCGATCTCCAACTGGGGTTTTCCGAAGCCCCAACTGTCGGTTCCGGGAAGGTCGCAGATCACACGAATGACCCCACCATCCTGGGAGAACTCCACCTTGTGGTCCTTCAGAACCTCGGCGGCGGCGGAGTCGGACCCTCGAACCACCTTGCGGTTCACGGTTACGCGGACTTCGTCGGAATCGTGGCCGGAAACGGCAAGGGACCCACGATCTGTTTCAATTACCAATCGTCCACCGTCTGCCGCCTTGAAGGTCTTCTCGACTGAATCCGATCGAAGGTCGGCAGCGAAGGCGGCGGCGGAGATGGAGAGCAACGCAAAGCAAAGGGCTGGACGCAGCATGTCACGCATGGACGCACAACACGTCCGATTCACACAAGGTTTCAATCCATTTGGGGTCCAACCGAGGGAGTGCCGCGGTATGGGTACGGGAAAGCCAGGGGCGGATGAACCGTCTCTCAGAAGGTTATCGCTTCGCGGATGGATTGCATCGGAGGTCGGCGACCGATAAATCCCCATCCATGGTTGCGCCCGCGCTTGCTGTCCTCGCTGCCGTCAGCGGCGTCCTGATGCTTTGGCAGTGGTTGGCGGCCCTGCGGTTTCCGCTCAACGCCCGGGTCCCCACGCCTTCGGAACTGCCGTCGGTCAGCATACTAAAGCCGGTGAAAGGCGTTGATCCGGGCGCGGAGGAGGCTCTGGCGAGTTGGATGAAGCAGGAATACCCGGGGCGGTACGAACTGATCTTCGGGGTGGAATCGGAGTCCGACCCGGCGGCAGCCGAGATTCGCGGATTGATCGAGGCCTATCCCAACGTGCGCGCCAAGCTCTGTGTGTGTCCCGAGCTGTTGGGGTACAACCGCAAGGTGAGCAACCTGATCCAGATGGCCCGGGAAGCGACGGGAGACCTCATGGTGATCAGCGATGCGGATGTGATTGCCAGCTCGGATCTCGTTAGCCAGATGGCATGCCATTTATTGGATCCTGAGATCGGTTTGGCGCACTGCCTTTACCGGATTGCCGACCCCGCAACACCGGCGACGCGCTGGGAGGCCTTTGTGGTCAACGCCGACTTTTGGAGCCAAGTACTTCAGAATCGGACACTTGGACCACTTCAATATGCGTTGGGAGCGGCCATGGCGGTGCGGGCCACGGACCTCAAGGCGCTGGGTGGATTCGAGGCATTCGCCAATGATTTGGCGGACGACCATCGGCTCGGCCGACTGATCGTGGCTTTGGGAAAGCGTACGGAACTTTGCCCGGTGATCGTCGATTGCCATTGTGCTCGCTTGGGATGGCTGGCGGCGTGGCGCCATCAGCTTCGGTGGGCGGTGACGATTCGGGTCTGCCAGCCCTTCCCGCACTTCCTGAGCATCCTAGCCAACGGGACGTTTTGGCCTCTCCTTTGGATCGCGTTTACCGCCCAGGCGTCCACGATCGGTTTAGGCTCCCTGCTCATGGCCCACAGAATTCTCCAAGGGCTCTGGTTGGAGGCCCATTTCACCGGAAATCGAATGGATTGGCGGCGCTGGTGGTTGCCTCTGCTGAAGGACTTGGCCCAGGTGGCACTGTGGGCGACAGCCCTTACCAAAAGGCACGTGGTATGGCGCGGCCATCGGTTTCGCGTGAAGCGCAACGGACGTTTGGTGCCAATCTGATTGATTCCGTGGGAGGCAGGCCTCGTCTAGCCTCGGGCCGGCCGCAACCGCAACCAAAGTTTGGATTTTCGGCCAGTCGATCGTAGTGTGGGTCGGTCAATCATGGCGGAAAAAAACCTGAGTGAGATCCCGCGAAGCGTTCGTGAGAAGTTCGATCGCGGGATGGCGGCGTATCACAAGGAAAACCTCGACTACGCCATTGCCCTGTTCCAATCCGCGTTGGAGGAGGAACCGGGATTCTTCGAATGCCGCGAAGCGCTTCGGGCGGCGCAATTTCGGCGGCGGGGCAGTGGAGCGACCCCGATGCTGAGGCGGCTCTTGAGCCAGGCCTCTCCGGCCCTCGCCAAGGCGCAATTCGCGGCGCGCACGAATCCGGTGGACGCACTCCGCTACGCCGAACAGATCCTGAACGAAGATCCCTCCAATCGCGCGGCGCACGAGGTTCTGGCGAAATCCGCCATGGCCGCCGGCTTCCCGAAGACCGCGGTGCTTTCGCTGGAGATTATTCTCAAACAAAACGCCGGAGATCGCGGGATCAGCATCAAACTCGCCGAGGCGCTGGTCGCCACAGGCCAGACCGGCCGCGCGGACAAGATCTATGCGGATCTGCTGGCAGCCAATCCCGGCGACATCGAGGTGGCGCAG
Source organism: Verrucomicrobiales bacterium (assembly GCA_016795425.1). Classification (GTDB taxonomy): domain Bacteria; phylum Verrucomicrobiota; class Verrucomicrobiia; order Limisphaerales; family CAIMTB01; genus CAIMTB01. The sequence goes on along the minus strand of JAEUHG010000227.1, from coordinate 115,708 downwards.
GCTTACAAGAACCTCGGCGCGGTTCGCACCTTGAAAGACAAGGGTTATGCCTCGATCGCGGAAGGCCGAGGAACCTACCGGGATGCGCTCCGGGATCCTGCCGAGGCAGCCAGTCTGGAGAACGCCTCGCGCCATGCCGGTCCGGTGGAATCAGTGGACAAGGCTTTGTCGGATTTCGCCGCCCAGGTCGCCCGCGAACCGGAGAACAAGAAGCTGGTGCGTTCTCTCGCCGAGCTCCACGCCCGGAAGGGCGACCATCAAAGGGCCCTGGACCTTTACCTGCAGGTCGCTGCGGCCGAGGGGCATTCGGATCCCGAGGTCGAAAAGGTGATATCCCAGCTGCGCCTGAAACTGATGGATCAACGCCTCGCGAGTTTGGATCCCTCCCTCCTGGATTATGACGAGCGGCGCGCCGCGATCGCGAGCGAGCGCGACGTCTACGCCCTTGAAGAGTGCCAGGCCCGTGCGAGGAAGTACCCCACCGATCCGGCCATCCGGTTCGAATTGGGGCGCCTCCATTTCGAGCGCGGCAACTGGTCGAAGGCGATTGAAGAACTGCAGCGCGCGCAGATCCATCCGCAGCACCGGATTTCCGCCCTCGGATTGATGGCCAAATGCTTTGCGCGACGAGGTATTCTCGATCTGGCCATTCGCGCGTTGCAGAATGCCATCAAGGAAAAGCCGGTACTCGACGCCGAGAAGAAAGACCTGATCTACGAACTCGCCCTGATCTTTGAAAAGGCAGGCCGCGCCGAAGACGCGGTCGAACAGTTCAAGATCATCTACGAGGCCGACATCGGTTTCCGCGACGTGGCGGCACGGGTCGACGCTTTTTACGATTCCCAGAGCCGGGTTTGATCGACCGAAAACCGATCCCGCCAGCCCGTCGGCAATTCAGCGATCCCGGCCCAGAAGGTATTTGGCAAGCGACTCGAGGGCCACGGCCCGACCCCGGAAGGGTCGCAACGATTCGTAGGCCTTTCGCGTCAGTTGAGCAGCGATCCTTCGCGATTTCTCCAATCCGACGATGGATGGGTACGTGGCCTTTTGCGCTTGAACGTCTTTTCCGGCGGTCTTCCCCAGTGTCTCGCTGGTTTGGGTGACGTCGAGAATGTCGTCGATGACCTGAAAAGCGAGGCCGACAAAATAGCCGAACTGACTGAGCGCCTCGAACTGAGCCGATGTGCAATTCGCGCTCATGCCGCCAAGGCGGACGGAACATCGAAGCAACGCGGAAGTCTTGCGTTCGTGGATATAACGGAGCTGGGCAACGGTCAGAGATTTCCCTTCGCCCTCGAGGTCGGCGACCTGTCCGGCAATGAGTTGGAGGGACCCGGAGGCGTCGGCGAGATCCCGCACCGCGGAGGCTACGGGATAGCGGGTCCGGTGGGGCACCTGGGCAACGATTTCGAACGCGCTGGTCAACAGGGCATCGCCCGCGAGGATGGCGATTCCCTCGCCGAACACTTTGTGGTTGGTCGGCTTGCCGCGTCGAAAATCATCGTTGTCCATGGCCGGGAGGTCGTCATGGATCAGGGAATAGGTGTGGATGCACTCGACGGCGCAGGCAGCCGGGATGGCGTCTTCGGTGCGGCCCCCGCAAGCCTCTGCGGCGGCGAAAACCATGGCGGGCCGAATGCGCTTTCCGCCGGCGAAGATGCTGTAGCGCATCGCCTTGTGAATCGTGGGCGGCCGCGCCGTCACGGGCGGCAAAAAGCGGTCCAGGGCCTTGTCCACCACCTGCGCCCGGGTCTTGAGAAACCCGTCGAGGTCGAAATTTGAAGCCGACGCCGGGGAGCGCCGGGAAACCACGCGCGCCATGAGTCCGGTGGTTGTAGGGACGTTGGGGTCAGGTCCGCAAGAGTTTCCGTGAAATTTGGGATTGCTGTGTGGCGGAAGGGCCCTATTTTTCCCGCCCGCTTCAACCTGCGGAACCGATACTGCCTGTGAATGTAGAACTGATGCGCAAGGCGCTCGAAAAGGTGGGGAACCCGAACATCCTCGTGAACCTCGTGTCCCGCCGTGTCCGCCAACTGAACGCCGGCGGCGGCGGCATGGGGCGACCCTTGGTTTCCGACACGAGCGGACTCGGTGTTGGCGACATCGTCATGGCCGAAGTGATTGAGGACAAGATTTCCTGGGAGCCGGCACTCGACGAAATCGAGGCGGAGACGACCCGCAAGCGTCGTCGACGCGGCCCGAACCCCCTGAGCTGAACACCAGGCGCATCGTAGGCGGGCCCCGGTTCAGCCGGGGCTCTTTTTTTTTACGGTCCAGATCCCGCCATGGCTGACATCGTCACAAACTCTAAGGCACGTCGGGACTACCACATCCTGGAGACCTTCGAGGCGGGATTGGTGCTGCGGGGGACGGAGGTCAAAGCGATCCGGGCCGGCAAGGTGGTGATCGCCGATGCATTCGCCCGCATCGACAACGGGGAAGCCTGGTTGCACAACGCCCAGATCGACGAGTACGCGCACGGCAACCGCCACAACCACGCCCCCAAGGCAGCGCGTAAACTGCTGCTCCACCGGCGAGAAATTCAAAAGCTCCAGGATCTCGCCGCCATCAAAGGCCATGCCCTCATTCCTCTTTCCCTCTTCTGGAAGGAAGGACTCGTAAAGGTGCGAGTCGGTGTCGGACGCGGTAAGCAGGAGTTTGACAAGCGCGAGGACCTGAAGCGGCGGGATTCCGATCGCGACCTTCGTCGGGCGATGAGCGCCCGACTCCCTTCTCAGGGGACGTAAGCGCTTCGGTTCGGACTCCGGCCCCAGCACGGATTTCATCGGATGGCGTACCCAGCGTTCAGCCTTCCCCGAAATCCGATGAAACTTTAGCGGCCTCTGGCGGGTGAAGGGTCCATCGCGATCGGAAACCCGGTCGCAAACAAACCCTCACGAATCATCCCGTCATGAAATCCATCGCTCGCATCACTGTTTCCTCCCTCGTCGCCCTGACTCTACTGACGCCGCCGCTCTGGGCGGCGGAAGATACCGCCGGGTTCGTGGACTTCGGAAAATTCGCCAAACCCGGCGAGGGCCGGCAATTCGTGGAGGTCAACGTCGGTGCGGCCCTGATTTCGATCGCGGCTCGAATCACGGAGAAGAGCGAACCCGAGGTGGCGGAGCTTCTAAAGGGTTTGAAATCCGTGCGCGTCAACGTGATCGGGCTCGACGCTGCCAACCGCGGCGAAATGACGGACAAGGCGGCCAAGATCCGTGGCGAATTGGAAAGCAAAGGCTGGGAGCGCGTCGTGACGGTCCAGGAAAAGCAACAGGACGTCGGGGTTTACCTGAAGCACCGCGGTGAGGAAGCCATCGAGGGCGTGGTGGTAACGGTCATCGATGGCGACAAGGAGGCCGTTTTCGTGAACGTGGTGGGCGACATCCGGCCGGAGAAGCTCGCGGTGATCGGGGAGAGATTGAACATCGAACCGCTGAAGAAAGCCGCGGAGAGCATCAAGAAATCCTAAGCATCGGCCACCATCCCTTCACTCCGCGAGATCGCCATGGAACCTCCCACGCTTTCCTTCCCGCCCATGCCGCTACTGACTCCGGCTCCCGCGGCCCCGGCAGCGGTCCGGCGTCGGCACGTTTGGCGATGGATCGCGTTGGGAGTCTTGGGGGTGTTCATGGCCGGCGCCGTTACGGTGTATCAGTCCTTTCGCGCCAGTGATGAGACGCGCCTGGTGCGGCAAACGATCCTCGAAGTCCAACCCGGCGGCTGGTCCAAGCAGATGGAATTCGGCGTGGGCCGGCTTCCGGTGGCGGCGGCTCAGTGGGTTCTTCGGTTCGTGCCGATGGACCCGGCCGCACGGACGGCGGTGCAATCGTTGCGGCGGGCGGATGTGGCGATCTACCAACGACTGGCTCAATCCGCTGCCGGCGACAGCGCCGACTTGGCGCTTCGGGCCAGGGAAGCCCTGGCGCGTCGAGGTTGGGAGCCGGTCGTGGCGGTCGGCGAGGCGCACGAATCCGTGCTGGTTCTGATGCCCAAGGCCGCGTCTTCACTTCGTCGGTTCAATGTGTGTGTCATGGTGCTCGACGAACAACGGCTGGTGGTCGCCAGCGTCGGTGCCAATCTCGAGACCGTCATGGCGAGCCTTAACGCAGGGGATTTGCTTCAGAACTTCGGTGCCTTATAAACGGCGTCTGGATGACGTCACCTAAACCGGAACTCCGGATTGCCGCCTATACCAACACGCTGCGCCGCTGCGAGCTTTTCGCCGGTCTCTCCTCGGAGGAGCTGCAACGCATCGCGGAACTGACGGTCGCCCGTCCACTCGATCGGGATGACTACCTCTTCCACGAAGGCGAACCCTCGCGTGGCTTCTATCTGATTCAGAGCGGCAGCATTTGCGTTCACCGGGTGTCGGCCACGGGAAAAGAGCAGGTCATCCAGGTGTTCCGCGCCGGCCAATCCTTCGCCGAAGCGGCGCTCGCGAGTGAATCCGGCTACCCGGCCGATGCCCGGGCCATGGAACCCTCCACGGTGCTGCTCATCCAAAAGGCGGGATTCGTCGATCTGCTCAAGGAACGACCCGAACTTGCCTTGCGAATGCTGGCGTCGATGGCCATTCACCTTCGCACCCTGGTCGGCCAGCTTCAGGATCTCACCATGAAGGACGTCGAGACGCGACTGACGAATTGGTTGCTCCGGCAGTGTCCTGGCGGCGCCGAAGACCAGCCCCACACCGTCGAATTGAAAGGAACCAAGCGCGCCTTGGCCGCGGAGCTTGGCACGGTCAGCGAGACCTTCTCCCGCACCCTGGCAAAGCTGCGGGAACAGGAACTGATCGAAGTGGATGGCCCGCGCATTACCATTCACAAACCGTCGGCGCTGCGAGCCGTGCTGCGCAAGAATCTGGGCGAGTGAGGTTCGATCGACCCGAGATTGAACCTGTCTCAAGGGTCGGAGGGTGTCGCCCGCAGCTCGAAGAGGTTGGTTCCCCCGATCTGGATCGTCGCGGTGAGAGTGGCGTCGAGCACCGGCGGCGTGGAGGACGGCCCCGCGACGCCCGATTTATCCTGAAAATTACCGACGATCCATACCGTCTCGGAACGCCCTTGCTGGAGACCTTTTCCCTCGAACGACCATTCCATGGGGCCTGTCTGGCCGGTGCGTCGCGGGAGCTGGGTGACCCTTCCGGTGTAGGACGAACCGTCTGGCTCACGCAGATTGAGCAAATAGCCCCGCTGCGTGACCTCAAAGCTCCGCAGAAAGGGTGGAGCGCTGCCGTGGGACGTGACGCCCTCGTACCGCCGTCGAATCCGCTGCGCGGAACGCAGCATGAGGCCCTGCCTCCCAGCTGACGGCATGGCATGGTCCAGGGCGGGAGTGCTCGGGACGGTTGGGGAAAGATCGGCAGAAGTGGGTGCGGAAGCGAACTCGTTGCCTTCGGCCGGCGACGCGAGGACAGGTGGTGGCGCTGCCGCGATGTCGCCTCCGCCAACCGCAGCGGCAGCGGTGGAGGCGTCGCTCTGAAGATCGGCGGGAAGGGCGGCACGTTCCATCTCTGACTTGGTGGCACTCGCCACGGAGACTGGGCCGGGAGTCGGTCCGGAATCGGCCAACCGAATCACCAAGATCAACACCGCCGCGGCAGCGGCGACACCCAACCAAGTCAGCCACGCGCCCCAGACGTTTCCCTTAGGCGCGCCGGCGGAGGAACTCTCGGACAATCGGGGCGACTCCTTCTGAAGGCGCTCGGCTTCGGTTAACAGACGCTGGCGGGCGAAGGCACCCAGCGGCGGAAGTTTCTCCGCCACGCGCCGCCTCTCCTGGGCGAGCGCGACGAGCCGCTGGTGGGCCAATTGATGGGGCTCTTTCGACATGCCGGCTCGTGATTAGACGGATTTGGTGCCCATCTTCTCCCTGGCCTGAGTTTGAGCCAGCAGATCCCCTAGCCGGTGCAGGCACCGACTCAGCCGCGAACTCACGGTCTTCGGATTGGTACCAAGGACCTCGCCGATCGCTTCGTAATCCAGGTCGGCGAAATACCGAAGCTCAAGGATCTCACGACAAAGATCGCCAAGTTGATCCAATCCCCGTCGCACCTCCGCCATCGATTCCTCCGCGACCAACCGCTGGTCGGGCATCGGGCTGGTGGACGGCGGGTCGGGGCGCTGCCCGGTCACCGGGTCTTCGGCGTCGATAGACAATGGAACCCGACCTCCGCCGCGCTTGGCCGCCAGGCGTCGGTCACGGAAATCGCGGGCTTTGTTGCCGGCAATCCGGAACAACCAAGTTTGGATCTGGCACTGTCCGCGAAAGGATCCCAGTGACCGAATGGCAGCAAGGAATGCGTCCTGGCAGATTTCCTCGACATCCTCGTATGTGGCGTCCGGCACCAGTTGGCAGATATACCTCCCCATCGGAGGGTAGTACTGCGAAATGAACTTATCCCAAGCAACAGGATCGCCTCCGCGGCAGTGTTCGATGAGCGCCTGTTCCTCGAGTGGAGACATGTGCTATGGGGGCCGTCACGCTAGAGGACAGAAGGTCGAAACGAAAGCCTTCTATCGCGACAACCTCGGGCGGCGGCTCTGCCACGAGCAGCCTTAGGTCCAACGGCTCACTCGCCCATCCACTTGAAGCACCTGTCCGGAGATATGAGAATGACCCGCCAGGTCGACCATAAAGCGCGCCACCCGGACAGGCTCCACCCAGGCGCCCAATACGCTGGCATCCTGGAACTCCCGCGCACGTCGAGCATCCAGTCCGGTTGTCATGGGCGTGGACATAAACCCGGGAATGACCGCATTCACGCAAATTCCGAAGCCCCCCAATTCCTGCGCCAACGAGAGCGAAAGCCCGATGAGTCCGGCTTTGGAAGCGGCGTAATTGGAACGTCCTCGACCGCCGCGCCGAGCAACATCAGAAGCCACATTGAGGATATGGCCCAGGCGCCTCTGGATCATGGATGGCACCACTTCCCGGCAGCACAGGAACGGTCCCTTCAAGTTGACCGCCAGGACCCGGTCCCACTCCGCGTCGTTCATTTGGGCCAACAGGTGATCGGCACAAATTCCGGCGTTGTTCACCAGCACATCGATCCCGCCCCATCGCTGCTCGATCTGCGAAACGGCGCGGCAAACCTCGTCGGCGCGGGTGACATCGAGACGCATGGGCCAAACGCGCGCCGACTCCAATTCCACGTTGGGCAAGGTGGAATGCCCGGCAGCCGCCACACGATAGCCCGCCGCGGCAAACGCACTCACCAACGCGCTGCCGAGGCCGCCGGCGGCACCGGTGATCCAAGCCACTCGTTCAGTGGTGGTGGAGTTCACGACGCGGATCCTTCGGGCACGGCTTCGGCCCTTGGCCCATGCACCCAGCGACCGGCAATCATCACGGCCTCGATGCGCGCTTCGCGAGTGACCAAGGCCTCGTGGACGCGTTCGATGGATCCGCCATAAGGAGCCACGGCAAGGTCCGCGGAGACGCCGGACCGCAAGGCACCGGCGCTGCCAAACCCTCCCAGCGCCTCCGCCGCCTCGACTGTCGCCAGTCTCAATACTTCGGACGGTTTTGTATCGGGCAAGGTCCACACGGCTTCGGTGAGTTCCTCCTGAAAGTTGAGCTGCGGCAGCCACCGGCCGTTCTTACGCATGGTGAGCAGACTGTCGGTTCCCAGACAGACCCGGACACCGGCGCGTCTCAAGGCATCGTAGGGGAATCGCTGGTGCCCAAAGTAGGCGTGGCTTCTTGGGCAATGAACCACCGAGGCTCCGCTCGAGGCGAGCCACTCGAGATCGCCCTCGCCAAGGTAATTCAGGTGGGCGACAAGGGTGTGGGGTCCGAGGAGCCCCTGGCGGGCTACGTGGCTGAGCGGGGTCCCATGCCCGCAGTCCCGAAGGTCCCTTTGAGGTCGCAGCCAATCGTACATCCTTCCCCGGGCATGAACAAACATCTCGAATTCATCCGCTGATTCACCGACGTGGATGGTCACCGGCAGCGAGCGCTGCCGTGCGACTTGAGCGGTGAGGGCGAGCAGGTCCGGCAGAGTGGAGTAGGGCGCGTGGGGAGCGAGGGCCACCCGGCACCGCGGGTGGCTGAGTCGATCAACGTTGACCAGGGCCTCGGCGAGGACGGCGGCGGCCGGTCGGCCTGAGCGGACGCCTGTCATTTCCAGGGCCGACATCACGTGGAGAGGGGTGGTTTGCCAGGAATCGGGGAGCAATTCCGGAACCGCTTCGATATCGAGAACGGTGGTGCAGCCAGAAGCCAGCAACTGGCGGGCGCCATTCAACCAGGAAGCCGCATATTCGCTGAAACCCCATTGAGCCTTCAAGGGAAGCACCCCTTGGATCCAGTCCGTGAAATGCCGCTGCGGCGCCAGGAATCCTGCGAAATTCGAGTAGTCGAGGTGGCAATGGGCATTGACCAGGCCTGGAAGCAGAACGGTGTCGCCAAGATCGACGGAAACACCGGCATGGTTCCGGGAGAGTTCCGACCAGCGGCCGACGGTCTGGATGCGCGAACCGGAAATGAGAACCGCGCCGTCTTCGATGGGCGGCGCGGTGATCGGGAGCAGGATTCTGGAGCGAACCAGCGTCATTCGCCACGGTCCTGGCGCTTGCGCTTGATGGTCGCAGCTTCGGTATGCTTCCGAGCTTTCACCTTGTTCTGTCGCTTGCGGATCTGTTGCTCGACTTTTTTGGCCACCAGATCGATGGCTTCGTACAGGTCGGCCTCCACATCTTCAGCATAGAGGTCGTTTCCTCGCACCCCCAGGCGGATGGAGCATTTGAACGCCTTGTCGGCCCCGCGGGTATGGTCATGCTCGATGATCACGCGCGCTTCCAGGGCGCGTGTGAAGAGTCGCTCCAGTTTCTCAACCCGTGTCAGGATGTGATCCTCGATGGCCTTGGTGAGAGTGATGTTATGCGTGGATAGAATGAAATTCATCCCGCCCCAAAATGGGCCGAAATCCGCCCAAACGCCAGCCGGAATCCCCAGCTCACGGCGGCTCCACGCGCAGGCGATATAGGCTCGACGTCCCCGGCCCGGCGATGGGCGCCTTATCCACCCATTGCATGACCCCGTCCACGCCAGGCAGCCCCTCGACTTCGGCCGTAAGAAAACCGGACCCGGCGGGCGTCGCCCGTTGCGGCTGGTAAAACCGTCCCTTATTGGCGGGCCAGGACACTTCCACGGAACCGTCCGGCCGTCGCCGGACCTCGGCAATGCGCAGGACGGACCCAGGATCCAGCGGATTGGTCCCGGACCGCCACTCGTCCCGGGCCGTGGCTCCATCGCCGTCCGAGTCCACCCCCCCGTTGACCGCCGTCAACCCTCCATACCACACCCTCTCCCATTGATCCGATACCTCGTCCCGATCGGCATCCGCCTGGGCTATGAGGCGCACCGCATCCCGCCGCGATGCGTCGAGCGTGGACACGAGTTCAACGTCCAACCACGGATCCTCCTCACTGGTCGTCGTCAATCTCAATACCAGTTCGATGGCGATTTCACCGCCAGATGGGAGGGTGCCCGAGGTCCAACCGTTGGTGCTTAGCAATTGGGTCGTGATGTCTTCGCCAACGCCGGTGCGAGCGATGGCGGTCACCAGGAGGCGCGCCGGAGTCGAGATCGTGCCGCGCAACCGCACCGACTCCGCCTCGGTTCCTGTATTGCGGGCCATCATGAGAAACACGTGGCCACCCGTCCCTGAACTCGGCACCAACTCCGCCACCTGCTGCGCTTCCAACCCCAACTCCCCGGCCCCGCGCCAAGGCGAGGCGAGTTCCCGTCGAACCAGGGCGTCCACCGACGGCCGCGCCAAGTCCGCGACAAATACCTGTCCTGCCGGAAGGATTTCCTCGCCGATGAGATTCGGGGCATAGGATTCAAAGCCCAGGAACCGGCCATCCACACTCCAATGACCCGCCAGGCTATGGTCGTCGCCCAGTACGCCGGCCCGCGTCGCGGTGACAGGCCGGACCTGGGATCCGTCGCGGTTTGCCACGAACACTTGGGACGCTCCGGCATCTGAGCCGCACGGGCCCGCCGCGGCGATGGCGAACCGGCTTCCATCCCGGTTGAGAAGAATGCGACGCGCTTCGAGTCCTCCAGGCAGGGGTTCGAGGAAATCGGATATGGGGCGGAGCTGGCGGGCTGGTCGATCGAGCAGGAAGGCCCGGCTTTTCCCGACCTCTCCGCCGGGCGCGATATCCGTAGCGTTGGAAAAGAACGCGACCCAACGTCCATCGTCGCTCACGGAGCCGCCCCCACTGGGGCCGTTGCCCGCGGTCCCATTGGTGCTGGCGCTGATCAGCTCGATGGTCCGTGACAGACGATCGAAGAGATAGACGTCGGCGAAACCATTCGTATCCTGCGGCCCCAGATTCTGGGCGTAACTGGTGAAGAGCACGAATCGACCATCGCCCGACAACACCCCGGCATCGCTGTCGGCATCCCCAAAGGAGCCTCCCAAAGACCGACTCACACACTCGACGGCCCCGGTTTCGAGGTCCCTCACAAAGACATCCTGGGAACCATTTGCATCCCCGGCCACCAAGTTGGTGGCGACGCTGGAGAAAGCGAGGAACCGTCCACCGCCGGAAAGAAAGGCACTCTCACTGCCACGCCCCCCTTCCGTTCCCCCGGTCGATACACTCCCCCGGGTGATGGTACCGGCGGCGAGATCGCGAACAAACACGTCCTCCACCTCATTGCGATCGAACGGCACCAGGTTGGTGGCACGCGACTGAAACGCCACGCGACGACCATCGTCGCTGATCGTGGGGTATCGACTGTCCGCGTCGGCCTGGGAACTGGGCGACGCGTCGCTGACCCGACGCACCTGGCCGGTCGCGCGTTCCCACACAAAGACGTCGGACTGGAAATTGGTATCACCGGAGGCCACCAGATGATTGGCCTCGGAGGAAAAAGCGACCACCGCCGCCCCCGAGGAAAGGCTCATCACTTCGGCGTTGTGAACCGCGGGAAGGCCTCCCGCATCGCGACTCACCAACGTGAATCCCGGCGGCGGCGCCTGAGCGATGCCAACCACCGTCACCGCATCCAGAACTTCGTCCGCGGTGGCACCGTAGGATGCCATCCGCACCGCGCCCACCAGGGAAATCTCCGGCCCCGCATTGGCCTGACGACGCAGTTCCAAACGCAATCGGACCGATGCCCCAGCGGCAAGTTCGCCCGTTGACCATCCTGAGCCGGTCACCGCCGATGTGATCTCGCCGCCGGTACCGGCGACGAAGGCCCGTACCGTCCAACCCGCGGCGAGGTCCGTCGGCGCGATCGCCACCCGGTAGGCCTGAGATGCAGCGCTGTTGTCGAGACGGACCTCGAATGTGGCAAGACCGGAGGCGTCGACGGCCGCTTGCGCACGCTGCGGATAGCGCGAATTGAGAATGCCCAGGCCGGCCCAGGTGCCCTCCGAACCCGCGCGGGTGCCGAGATCGGGCCTTGATGGCCCGCGGTCGAGCACGAAGACGTCCGAAACGCCGTTGCCGTCGTCCGGGGTGAGGTTTGCCCCGTAGGAAGTAAAAACGAGGATCCGGCCATCGGCGCTCAGCCGGGTGTAGAACGCGGAGTCGTCCGCGGACCGCCCGGCGTCACTCACGGCAATGGGCCCCAGAGTATCGGTCAGACGATCATAGAGAAATGCCCGGAAAAAACCCGGTGCACCGCCAGGCGCCACGTCGACCGATTCGGTGGTCACCGTGGCGAACCGGCCATCGGCACTCAGGGCGTCAGCATACGAATTGCCGGTGGAGGTCGCCGAGCCCGGCGCGCGACTGATTCGCAAGGTTCTCTTGGCTTCGCGATCGTAAAGGAATACCGCGAGCCAATCGTCCGAAGTCTGGCCGTCGAGGTTGTCTGCGAGCGAATGGTACAATACGAACCGGCCATCTCCGCTGATCACCGGGAAGACGCTATCGCCGTCGCCGGTCAGGCTGACACCCTCGGTGCGTCCGGCGGTGCGATCGCGCACAAAGACGTCCCATGCCTGGTTGCCATCTGGAAGAACCAGGTTGTTCGCCCCCGAATGAAACGCAACGTAACGGCCGTCCGCGCTCACCGAAGGAGATTCGCTGCCACCGCGCGCCTGGGAACCCGTCGAGGTCACGCTGACACGCTCCGTGGTGTTTCGCGACCGGTCCCTGACGAAGACATCCCGCGCCTGGTTGGTGTCGCTAGTCACCAGGTTCGAGGCGTCCGACGCGAAGACCACGATCTGTCCGTCGGCGCTGATCGACATCGAATCGCTGCCGGCATTTCCCGAATTGCGCGTGCCTTGACGGACGCTGACCAACTCGATTTGCCGGGTTTCACGATCCCAGAGGAAGACATCGTCCTGCCCGTTGGAATCTCCGCTGGTGAGGTTACCCGCCGAACACACGAACGCCACGAACCGGCCGTCGGCACTGATGACCACGGCTCCACTGTCGGCGGCCGCTCCCACGCCGGCCGGGGTTTGGCTCACCCGAACGATGTCGCCGGTCTGGCGGTCCGCCAAAAAGATGTCGCGAAACCCTTCCCGATCGCCCGCCACCAGATTCGTGGCCTGGGATCCGAAAGCAACCCATCGCCCGTCCGCGCTCACCACGGCGTCGCCGCTATGATCGTCCGCCCATCGCCCGGAAGACAAACGCGTCATCGCCTTGAGCCGACCGGATATCGGAGATGGCTTGGGACCGCTCGGCAACGTGGGTTTCGCGGCTTCCGCCAGAGCGCGAGCCACGTTCAGCCGTCCCCCGCTCACCACCCGATTGGACCAGGCGCTGACCGGGTCGACGGTAGCCAGCAGCAGATCCCGCAATTGGGAGGTGGTAAGGTCGCCGCGCCGCGACAAGACCAGCGCGGCAGCGCCCGCAACGTGCGGTGCGGCCATGGAGGTCCCTGACAACAGGGCGTACCGTTCGCCGCCACGATAGGTGCTCAGGATTCCGGCGCCGGGAGCGGCAAGATCCACCGTCGTGCGCCCAAAATTGCTGAAAACGGCCCTATCATCGCAGGACGTGGACGCCGCAACGGAGAGCACTTCTGGGACGTCATACCCGGTCGGGTACGACGGAAGCGCGTCATTGTCCTGGCGATCATTGCCGGCCGCGCACACCACCAGGATCCCGGCGGCACCTGCGCGAGCAATGGCCTCGCGCAGCGCAGCGCTGGGAAAACTCCCGCCCCAACTGCAGTTGATGACACGCACGTTGACGCCACGTTGCCGTTGGGCGACGACATAGTCGAAAGCCCCAACCAGGGCGTCGGTGGCCCCAAAGCCATCCGCCTTACCCACCCGGACGCTCATCAACCGGATCTGCCAGCAAACCCCTACGACTCCCCGGGAGTTGTTCCCCACCGCCCCGATCGTCCCGGCGACGTGGGTGCCATGTCCGGCGTCGTCCGAAGGGTCCCCGTCGCCGTCGACAAAGTCGGCACCGTAGATGTCGTCCACCATCCCGTTGGCGTCGTCATCCCGGCCGTTGCCAGGGGTCTCGCGATCATTGCGCCACAGGTTGGCGGCCAGGTCCGGATGATCGAGTTGGATGCCGGTATCGAGGATGGCCACCACGAGGTTCGTACTGCCGGTGGTGGTCGACCAACCCGTCGCCGCGTCAATCCGCTCCAAGCCGGACAGCATGGACCACTGCGGATCGTTAGGGGCGACATAGAGTTGGTACCGGAAGTTGGGCTCGACATGAACGACATCGGGCCGCGCGCGAAACCACTTCAGACCCTCCGTCGATGACATGCCTTCCGGCAGCTGGATGAGGCGCCAGCCGTTCAGCGGCAGATTCCTGACGACCCGGGCCCCGGCCGGCAGGAGTCGGCCATCACGACCCTGCAACCGCGGACCCTGGGGTGAAGGCCGGTACTTGACGAGGACCTGGTCCGGAACGATTTGGCCCTTGGACGACAGGACTGGAGAAGCCAGCAGGAATGCCATCAGGAAGAAGGACCAGGATACACTCCACCGAGGAAAGCCATGGCTGTCCATTTCCAGGAAGCCTAGGCGACGGACCACGCACTGGCGAGGCTCCGCACGCTCGTCGCGGCGTGCGCCACGACCGTCCCACGATTCGACGGTCAGAGCGCCGCGTAGACGCGGTGCACGTCGTCGTGATCGTCGATGGCCGTCAGGAACTCGACGACCTCTTTGCGCTGAGCGTCACTGATCACCACCGGGTTCTTGGCGACATAGCGCATTTCGCTCGCCGTGACCTTCCAGCCCGCCTTGCTCAACCACTTCGAGACGGGCGCCAAATCCTTGGGATCGGTCAAGAAACGGGCCCCGATCTCGCCTTCAGCGACTTCCTCCGCCTCCAGGGGCTCAACATTTTGGGCCCCGGCCTCGATGGCATCGGCCTCCGAGTCGCGGGTTTTGTCATTATGCGTCGCCTCAACGACACCCAGGTGATCGAAGAAGAATCCGACACTGCCAGGGTTTCCAAGGGAACCGGCCTTGAACAAGTTGCGGATATCCGGGGCCGTCCGATTGCGATTGTCGGTGAGGCATTCCACAATGACAGGGACTTTGTGCGGGGCAAAGCCCTCGTAGACGACCGTCTCGTATTCGATGGCGTCGTCGGTGAGACCTGCTCCCTTCTTGATCGCCCGCTCGATGGTGTCGCGGTAGACGCTGGCTTTACGGGCCTTTTCCACGGCCGCGGCGAGGCGCGCATTGAGATCGGGATCGGGCCCCCCCAGTTTGGCAGCCACCATGATTTCACGGGTCAGTTTGCTGACCAACTGACCCTTCTTCTGCGCATTGGCCTCCCGGCCAGCCTGTTTCCATTGGGCACCCATGTGTGGTGGGCAGTGTAGCGAGTTCTGGTGGCGGTGGGAAAAAGGAAAAAGCGAAGCGATGGCACAATTGAGACCGGCGCTCCCGCCAGGCGGGATTAGAACGCTTTCGCGTGGCCCCGAAGGGCTCTTGATCCTGACGCCGCGGCCCAAAGGTCTCGAAGGCCGCATTCTGGATCCGTGCGCTTTCGCTTCGCCACTAGCATTCCATCACCTTTTATGCGCCGGGAAAACAAGGAGTTGTTCCCAAACTTGTTCACCACACCCGTCGTGCTCTCAGCCAACCGAAGCCAAAGCGGTCTGAACCATCCGGCTCAGTCAGCCAGCGATTCAGCCAGGATTCGACGATACGCCACCCGGGCATGTTCATATGCCGCGCGCGCCTCTTCCAGTTCGGCCGGCGCGATCAGCCTCTCCTTCTGCGACCAGCAACGGTCCACGCCATCCAGACACCATTGGGCGCTGCGCCGCGACGGGCGCACCGGTTGGTCGCCCACCATGACCCACACCGGATTGGTATGGGAACTCGGCAGGATCCGCATCGCCACCCAACTGCTTCGCTCGATCGGGACCATGAACTCGATCGGACGTAGCACCCCATCCGCCACCAGGTTCTGTCGAGCCACCGCGCGCCCGTTGACGACCAACTCCACCGGCACCTCGCGGGTTTGGCCGAGACGCGCGCGTTCCAAATGCCAATAGGGTTGCTCGGAATAACTCCGTCGACGCACCGCCTCGTCCGGCGTCTCGTCCAATCGCGCCGCCACTTGCGCAGTCACCCGGACCTCCCCGACCGACCCCAGGCGCAATTCGCTCGCCCCGCGACCCATCCGAACCTGCTCCACGGCGAAATCGATCAGGTGGCTTCGTCCGTCGCCGACGTAGTTACGCCCGGCCCGGATGCCTTCGCACCAGTCGTCGTAGTCCAGCCGGCCGTCCAACTGAACATAACTGCGTCCGAGTCCGACGCGTTCGCCGTAGATGCACGGAAAATCGGTCTCACCGCTGATGCGGGTACGGTAACCGCAATTCAGGGTGTGGTACCAGATGTTGAGTTCCCACACGTAAGGGGTATCGACCGTGCTTAAGAAATCCACCGCCGGCACGAGCCGTCCGTCGGGTCCAGGCACGACATGCGTGACATCCACGATGTATTCGTTGGCGCCGATGCCGTCGAACGGCGGGACCACGTAGTTCGGCAATTCGGAGGTCTCCACCTGCAATCCCCAGCCACTGTGGGCCGGCCCGCAGAGAGCGCCTTGTTTTTTCGCCCACCGCAGCGTGTTCAGGCATAGGGTTGGCCAATGGCTCATCGAAGTTCCGCCGGGCGGCATTTGTTCGCGCAGGCGAAGCAGGCAGAGATGTCCGGACCGGTGTGAACCGAATCCGCTCACCTCGACGTCGTAGCGGAGCAGATAGGGATACCGCGAGACCTTGTCGATGGCGCCGGTAAAGAATTGTTTCTGATAATCGAAGCAAGGTCCCCAGGTAAGGTTGGCCCCGATCTTGAGATCCTCGCCCACGCAGTGGCGAAACATGTCGGGGGCATGAACACCCTCCGTTGGCTTGTTGTAGTGGGCGCATCCCGCGGCATGGATGTGATGATCCCCGGACCACCACCCCACCGCCGCCGGATCGATCCATCGCTGGGCGCGAAGCTTCAGGGAGCCGACGCCCTGCGTCACCGAGAGACTCGCCTGCTGGAGGATGGACTCGGGTCCGCGCGTCAGCTCGACGGTGTACTGTCCTTCGGGCAGGCGCAGCGACTCGCCATGCGACCGGTAGATCTGCGGGTGGAAAAAGAAATCGGGCGCCAGCCGCTTGGCGGGTGATGGATAGACTCGACCGCGGGCGTCGCGCACAAGAAGCGCCGCGGTGGTGGGTTCGCCACGGTCATCCAGGATCTCCAGCGGCACGGTGATCGCCGGCTGGCACTCGAACAACAGATCGACCTCGTTGCGGAAGCCCAGGTCCTGCGTGCCCTGACCGACATTGAATGAGACCTTCGCCTCGCGTCTTCCAGCGTCGCGGCTGTAAAGCTGGACCACGCGGTATTCCAACTCCAACCCGCTCAGCGCAGGCGTGAGGGGTGCCTGATCGAACATCTCCGCGGCCAGCCAGCGATCCCGGACTTCCTCGGCCGGCGATTCGTGCAGTTTGCGGGCATTGGGACTATCCAGTTTCAAACGCGCCGTGGTGCCGGATTCGTTATGGACCTTGACCAAAAACACCCTCCAACCGCCCTCGTCCAACTCCGGCTGGGCCGGTCCCACGGCGACTTTTACGCGCATCTCCGGGTTGATATTCACCCCGAACAAGGAATGCCGATCGAACACGGCCTGGACCCCAGCCGCCACGGCGTCGTCCGGACCCCGCAGCGCCGTGTCCAATGCCTCGCGTTCAGACGCGGACAACGGCGTGCCCAATGCTTCGAGCGCGCTGGCGATACGGCGCGCCTGGGCGGCGAGGGGCTGGGCTTCCACGACGCGCACCTCGGGGAAGTCGACGGCACGTCCACAGAGACCGCCCAAAGTCAGGTGGCAGACCAACCAAAGAAAGGCGTGGCGCATAAGGCAAACTCCAGGTTAAGAGACCCCATCCTAATGGCGCCACCTGGCCCACGCAACGCCTCGGGCGGATCTTCCGCCGCGATGCGCCGACACCTTACCGCCCCACGCGCAATCGAAAGAACTGGGCGCCGGCGCCGACCCGAATCGGCGCCAGGACAGAGATCCGTGCCCCGGTCCCAGTGCGCTCCGTTTCCGGCAGCAGGTTCCAGTTCCCCGACGCGATGTCAGCCAATGCCTCGATGAAGTACCGCTGTCCGCCCACGCTGGGAAAGGAGAGTTCCAATGCCGCAGGCGGTTCGGGGCCGACGGGCAACGAAACGACGAGGACGGGCTCCTCCTCCGAGGTGATGGGCACCACGGCGACCTGATCAAGTCCGATCAAGGCACCGCCGCCGCTCGATCCGCCGACGAACGCGATCCGCGTCGTCGCGGAGTCGGCGGTGAAATTGAAGGAGAATTCCTTCCATTGATTGCCGGGGCCCTCGGGATCCCAGCGAACCGTGTGGATCGCCCCCATCACCTCAACGTCCACGGTCACCGGACCACGGAAAGCAGGGACGTCCTGCCGCGTGCCCAGCCAGAAACTGACCCGGTACGTTTGGTGGGGGACGGTTGACAGGATCTGGGCCACGCCACCGTAAGGCTGAAAATCGCGGGCCCCAGTGAGGTCGAGGAACTTGCCTCCCTGTGGCGATTGAACCCCGAGCGCATTCGGGTTGGAGATCCAGTGGACCTCGGACCCGATCACGCTCCAACCCGGCATCGCGCTCGGCCGGGCCGCAAACAGCACGAGGCTGAGATTGTCGGCTATTCCATCATTCCAACCTATCCCGGCTTCACGGCGCATCTCAAGGATCACTTCGGCTTTGCGGGCACCTGGGGGCACCGTCCGGGTGGCGGAATCATAGACCAGGCCGGTGGTCAGGGCGCGCTGCGTCGGCGTGACCGCACCGATGAGGAACGCACCCAGATCAGCGCCAGCGGCGTTGAGAAATCGAAGGCCAAGGGAAGCGGTATCCCCCTGCCCCAGAAATCCCCCGAACCAACCCGACAACTGCGCTCGAACCGCCCCGGCATCGATGAGCGCCGCGTCGACCGGCAGGTCCAGGCGCGTTTTCGCTGTCGTCATCGGATTCTCGATCCCGCCATAAAACAGGTTCAACCCACGATCGGGCGGCCCCGGGCTCGTGGGAGTGAGCCAATTATCCTGAGTGACCCACGTGATCACCGACATCGGGCCCTCGGTGGACCACCCCGGAATGGCCACTCCCACCGAACCGTCGGTGGCGACGAGTCCCTCGGCGTCGCCGTAGGGCAGCAGATTCGCCCCGGAAACCGCCGGCGAGAGTGCCATGATGCCCTGCGCGTCCGGAATGAATGCCGTGGTAACCTCTTCAAAACTGCCATTCACAACCACCGACTCTGGCGTCAAGGAGGGCGCCTCGGGTGAGAGCACCGTGCGGAGCGCACCTTGGATGGCGAATTCGCCTCGGGTCATGCCTCGGTCATCGACCGGAGACCAGGAACCTCGAACGGCGAAGCCGCCGCCGGAACTCTCGCCAGCCAAGGTGAGGAAGCCGATCGGGTCCACCGCGAAATCCTGGGTCAGACTGACGACCTCGGAGATCATCCAAACCGCCAACCCAAGGAGGGGTCGCACGAAGCGATGAGATCGATGGGTCATGGGATCAGGCTGCAAAGGGTGGCCCGATGAAGCGGCGGTCAAAAGACCACCACCGTGAATGGAATTGGGGCGTCGGCACCCGATTCCTCCCCATCCGCCAAGCCCACCACGACAGCGATCTCAGTGTCGATTCCGCGAGGCGCGTAAAAGAGGTTGGCGACCGCCAAACGATTGGATCGCTGCCCTGGCGTCACGATGATGAAGCGGTCGGTCACCCGGAATCCGAAGTCGATGTAGGTGGAGTCAACGTACGAATCCGCTTCCACTTTCGAGATGCTGATACCGCAGTTTCCTTGGGTCAGTTCCGGGGTTGTTGATTCGTCGCCCACGCCATTGAAGCACCGTTGGATGGTGAGACCTGAGATCACCACCATGGCTTTGACGAAACCACCGTTGATCCGCCCCTGTGTGACATGACCGTCCGCGTGGATGGCTCGTCCGTGGGTCAGACCCGAAGCGGAGACCGCGGGAATATCGCGATTGGCTGATTCGGCGCGGATCGCGGGCTGACCCGCCGAAGCGACCTCCAACATCGCAGACGGCAACAAAACCGGACCGACCTGAAGCCGATCGGCCACACTGGCACTGCCTGCCACGGACAAGGTGTGGGTTGGACTTGAAGTGCCAATCCCCACTCGACCGTGGAGATCAATGCTCAACCCGCTGGAGTTGCCGGGGGGGCCGTTGCCAGGACCGGCGACGAGTTTGACGCTGGCATCATCGAAGCGGAGGTCGGCGCGGTTCCGGCCCAGGATCGACATTCCGGTCTCGCTGTTGGGCGTGCTGAATTGAATGGCGCCACCGGCGGCTCCGACCGGGGTGATCCGGGTCGGGCCGTTGACTTCGAGTTTCCACAACGAGTTGGAAGCCAGAGATGCCAAACCGATCCCGACGTTTCCGTTGGTATTGAGGGTCAGGCCGTTCCAGGGCGGCGGCGGACCCGAATTCGATCCTGCCGCCAGCGTGAGCGTATCGCGGTTAAACCGCAGATCGACGCGGTTGGTGCCCGCGATGGTCAGGCCCGTCTCGCCATTCGGCGTTCCGATCTGCACCAGGCCGCCGTTTCCACCCGGCGAAACGCGGGTCGCGCCCTCGACGTTGAGACGAATCCCGGGAGGAAAGACCGCGGTGCCAACGGCGACATTGCCACTCCCATCCGACTGAACCCCGCCCGGCACGGGCGTGGCACTCAGGGTCCGAATCGCGTAGGGCACCGGCGTGATGGCCTGTCGTGGACTCAACGTCGCGAACGAATTGGTGCTCCCCGCCCGGCGGACGCTGATTTCCAGGAATCGCGGCGTGCCATCGAACACGCTCACACCGAAATCCAGCAGCGCCGTGAAGACCCCGTTCTCCGCCGCGACGTCGGACACCGAGACCTCCGCCCCTTGCCGTGTGCCGGTGCCCGTGTCGGGAGTGTCGAACAAGCCAAACCGCATCTCGAAAAGTCCGTTGGCGGGAAGCCCGGATTCGGTCAATCGCCCTTGATACGCCATTTTGGCCTCCTGCGCCGCGGCCGAATGCGCGATCAAAATCGACGCCAACCAGCGGGTCGCCAGTATCCCGAACGCTCGGCAAGATCGTGAAACCTGAGGTCCCATGCTTCCCCAACTAAGCAACCGGGATCGCCTATTACAGGAATTTTCGCTCAACCCAGGCCGCAGGTGGGAATGGCTTCCACTCCAGAGTGCCGGTTCAGTAGGGCGTTGATGGCCGTTGTGAGGGATCGGCCTGAATCCATCGTCCCACTCGTTCGTAAAAGCCTTCTTGGTCGGGCTTGGATCCGGCCATGGACGCCGATTCGAACTCTCCGTGCGGTAGGAGTTCGAGGTGACCCCGTTCGCTGACGCGCGTCCCGGCCACCGCTTCGGCCAGGTCCATGAACCACCCAGGCACCGGCACGGGAGGCGTGGGGACCCTCCGGCAACGCACCATCCCGGATTGGGAACAGGTCGCGATCCAGTGCCCCGATGCGTCGAAAGCTATGGCGGTAGGGAATCCCGCGGTGTCGAACCATTCGGACAACGGCAAACCCGTCTCTACGTCCCAAACACGCGCCAGAGAGTTCCATGCCCCAGTCAGCATCCGCCGACCGTCACGACTGAGAACCAAGTGCGAAACCGCGCTCGAATGAAGCAGCGGCGGCGTCAATGCCTGTCCGGTGTCCGCATCCCAGACCCTGGCGGTCCGATCCTGCGAGACGGTCACCACGCGTCGGTCGTCGGGCGTGAACCACGCGGCTTCCACGATCCGTTCGTGCTGGAGAGGAGGAACCAACACCCGTCCGGAAGCGACGTCCCATATTCGCGCCGTGTTGTCCGTCGACGCGGTCACGATCCGTAGGCCGTCCCGACTGAAATGCACGCCTTTGACATGATCGCCGTGACGCAATGGCGGCGTGACGGGGTGTCCTGTCGAGGCGTCCCAAACGCGAGCCGACGCATCATCGGACGCCGTCGCCACCCTCCGACCGTCGGAGGAGAAATCCGCAGCACGCACCGCTGCCAGATGCGCCAGTGGCGGGGTGATGGGCTGACCCGACAGTGGCTGCCAAACTCGGGCTGACCCGTCTTCGGAAGCCGTGACGATGGCCTTGGCATCCTGGCTGAACCGCACCGATTGGATCGGCGCGGTATGCCCGCGAAACTCGGCGAGGCGTTGGCGAATCCTGAGATCCCAGACCCCGACCGAGCCGTCGATGCAACCCAATGCGGCGAGCGCTGAATCAGGGTCGACACCGGCGCAGAGAATCGCCGCTGGTGCCTGCATCGGCTCACCGAAGGATTCACCGGTTCGCGCGTCCCACAAGCGCGCCGTCTGATCCAGGGAAGCCGTGAAAATTTGCGAATGGTTCTCGAGAAACTCCGCGACTGTGACGCCCTGCGAATGCCGAATCTCGACCGTCGGTTGAACGTGCGACGGAAGCCTCCAATACTGCGTGGTCTCGTCGTCGGAAGCCGTGATGAGGCCACGTCCGTCCGAGGTGAACGCCGCCCAGCGGACGGGGTCTCGATGGCGCATGGGTTGACCCTGGCGCTGCCCGGATCGCCAGTCCCAGAGGCGCGCGGAGACATCCGCGGAAGTGGTCACCACCCGGGTGCCGTCCGGACTGAAGGCGGCATACACCACCCCACCTTCGTGAACCAACTGCGTGCTCAGCGGGAATCCCGTCGCGGCATCCCAAAGTCGGGCCACCGTGTCCTCGGCCGCCGTGAGAACCACCGCGCTGTCAGGGCTGAAGGTGATGTGCCAGACTGGCGCCCAGACGGCATGATGCAGGGTCAAGCCGGGGGCCTGCGGATCTGCAACGCTCCACACCATCGCCCGCCCCCCGTCGCCTGCCGCCGCCAATTTCAAACC
Source organism: Verrucomicrobiales bacterium (assembly GCA_016795425.1). GTDB lineage: Bacteria > Verrucomicrobiota > Verrucomicrobiia > Limisphaerales > CAIMTB01 > CAIMTB01. The sequence goes on along the minus strand of JAEUHG010000227.1, from coordinate 93,322 downwards.
GTCCGGACTGTAGGTCAGCGCATGGACCTGACCCAAAAGGCCCGACATCGATGCGCGCGTTTCTCCCGACTCAACCGTCCAAAGCCGAATCTCCCCACGTTCGGTCGCCGTCGCGATTTGGTTCCCGTCCGGACGAAAACAGGCGCGGACCACTTTTGATCCGGGGTGGGAGAGGGTGTGAATCCTGGCTCCATCGACCGCGTTCCAAACCACCGCCGTGTGGTCATCCGATGCCGTGACCAGGCGCTGGGAGTCGGGACTGAACTCGGCCCACCGGACGGGACCGGCGTGACGCAGCGGCGGAATCAACGGCGCGCCGTTGTCGGAGCTCCAAACGCGGGCGGTGCCGTCGAAGGACGCGGTCACCAATCGGCGACCGTCGGGGCTGAAGCGACCGGAAACCACGGGTCCCTCGTGGGCCAACGTGAAACGAAGGCGGCCGGTGGAAGCCTCGCGGAGGTCAACCCGGGAGGTTCGAGTGACGCTCAGGATCTGGCGATCGTCCGGACTGAAAGCCACCATGCGCACGCCGTGCCCATGAGGCACCGCGGGTCCGGCGCGCGAAATCCAGCGACCATCGACCAGTGCCGAGACTAGTCGACTGGCGGCGACCTGATTGGTCGGTTCCCGGCGCAGCAACGAGGCGAGATGCGCCACGGCGACCGATGGGTCATGCGCCCGGAAGGCCTCCTCGGCGCGCTGCAACTCGAGCAGGCTGACGGCGTGTCGCAGTTCGCGGTTGGCGGCGATGAACCGTTGTCGTTCCAGATTCTCGGCCTCGCGCGCGGCGGCCACTCGCCAGGCGGCGATCGTGGCAATGACCGGAATGGTCACCGCCAGAGCCAACACCGCCAGTCCAAGGACCGCGATGGCGGGCCGCCTTCGGCAGAATTTCGCGACGCGCGCACCCAGGCCCAACGGCCGCGCCTGGATGGGAACATGGGCAAGGAATCGGTCCAGTTCCTCGACGAATGCCCAAGCGGAGGGATATCTGCGGTCAGGCGATTTCTCCAGGCACTTGAGGCAGACGGTCTGTAGATCCAGCGGAATACTCGGGTTGAGTTGCCGGGGAGGCACCGGGTCCGATTCCAGAACCTGCCGCAAGGTCGCGGCAATGCTGTCGCTTTGAAATGGGGGCCGCCCGCTGATCAGGTGGTAGAGAAGGGCGCCAAGGGCATAGACATCCGTGCCGGGACCAATATTGGCCGATCCCGCCGCCTGTTCCGGAGCCATGTAGGCGGGGGATCCAAGAGCGTACCCGGACAGCGTTAGGCGATCGAGCGCCCCCGAATCCGCGGGCCCGGATCGATCCTGCTCCAAATGCTTGGCCAGCCCGAAATCCGTGATGCGCGGCTGATCCGAGGCGGCATCGATCAGCACATTTGAAGGCTTAAGATCGCGATGGAGGATCCCCTGGGCGTGGGCAAACGCCACCGCCTCGGCAACCGCGCGCAGGTAACCCGCCGCGCGCCGGGAGGGCATGGGCCCGTCCCGGACCCAGTCCGCGAGGCTCCTGCCCTGGATCAGTTCCATAGCCAGGAACCGTTGACCCTCCCACCAGCCGAACTCGTGAATGGCGACGATGTTCGGGTGGCGCAGGCGTGCCGCGGCCTCCGCTTCACGCTGAAAGCGCCGCACCTCATCCGGTCCGGCAAATTCTCCACCCAGAAGCATCTTCACCGCGACCAGACGGCCCAGGCTCCGCTGTCGGGCGCGATACACCACCCCCATACCGCCGCGAGCAATCTCGGCGATCAGTTCGTAATCCCCCACGTGGCGCTGAAATACCAGCGTTGGATCCTGCCCGGACAGGGAGTGGTCTCGCGAAGTCTCGATAGACGCACGGAGAAGACAGTGCGGACAATGCCCGGCGGGAGCGTCGCCCGGGAGATCGGTGCCGCATTGGGGACAATGCGGTGTCCCCGCCGATTCAGGCGTGGACACAGTGCTCCCCGAGATCGGTGTCAGCGAGCCGGTGGTGAAGCATCGCGGCGACGGGATTACCGAGTCGACGGTTGAAGTGCCGCCAGCAAATGGCGCAGTTCCTCGTCCACGAGGTCGGGGTCACTGAGGGTTTGAGCGACCTCGAATCTCAGGATTTGTCGATAACGCGTGCGTAACCGATGCACCGCCACGGCGACGGCGCCCGAATTCAGATTCAGGGCTGGGCCCAGCGCGTCGTACTCTCCCGGTTCCGCTTCCCTGGAAAGGAAGCCATTGAGTCTCGCGAAATGCGTCCCTTTGCCGCTGGCGTCCGCCTCATCCCGAAGCCGGCCCATGGCGCGGTTCAGGAGGATCACCGCCCATCGTCGATCGTAGGTGCGCTCTGGAGTCTCGAGCGAGGCGAAGGCATCCTGACACCGGGCTTCGGCTTCCTCGAGATTCCAGGGAACCGCACCGCCACCGCGCTTGGCTGTGCAGCTCCGATCGTATTCATTGGCCAGAAAGCGCGAGACCGCCGTGAGGAGGAATGAACGAAATCGGCTGCCCTGGGGTTCAATGCCGGCCAGCCACTGTTTGGCGAGGAGTCGGGCGAAGAATTCCTGGGCAAGATCCTGCGCGTCCTCGGGCCGGTTCCCGCGGCGCCGGATATAAGCATACACCGGGAGCCAATAGTGATGGCACAAGGTGGCCAGCGCTTGGTCATGGTGGTCGCTGCCCGGTTGACTGGCAGCAACGATGACGCTCCAGTGCGTGGTCGCAAACCGTGCGCCACGCTCTTCTTCCTGATGGATGGACCTAAGCACGGCCACGCGACGAAGGTACCAGAGGCCCAAGGACTGAAAAGTTCGAGATCGGCGTCGTAAGCCAGAACCTTTCAACGAATCGGGAGTAGTCTGCCGCAGTCGAGTGAGCCGAAAGGACTCGCCACACCGATGACCCGATCCGGAGGGCCGGCGCCGCGAACCCTCCTCGATCTCGCCTATCCTAGGCCAGGAGTCTTCTCAAGTTAGTGTCGCCGCATCGGTTCCGTCGCCGAATTCAGTCGACAAACAGCGCCCGAATCTTGCGCCGCAATCTGGCAAAGGAAGGGAAATTCCGCAGCGTCGACTGAGTGATACATGGCGGACGGCTCATGGATGGATTGGCAAGCGGTCCCGTTCGAGGTGGCGCTTCGGGCCTCGCGGGCGTCTTTCTTGCCAGCGAGGTGCCCTTCTCTTCAGTGCGTCCCTTCCTCATGGCAATGGTACGTTAATAGGACGGCCCGACCTGGGAGGACACCACAGACCCTGCGAACGTTCGAGACGAGAGGAGATCACCTGCCCAACGAGTTCCCGGTTGTGCCTCGCCCAATGAGCCACCTATCTTCGCCCCTGTGGAACCCGCCCCCCGGGAAGACCGGCCGCCGACCGACCGACCGTCGACGGCGCCAGCGCCTCACCGCGCCCGATCGCGGTCACGGCCGCGGTCGCGCCTTACCTTTCCGCTTTGGTCAGCGGCGACGTTGGCGCTGGTGATTGCCGCCCTCCTGGGAGCCGGCCCCGCGCTGGACCTTTTGGAACGTTGGCAGGCGCGCAACGTTGTGAGCCAAGCCGAGGAACTGGCCCGACAGCAGATGTTTCAGGAGGCCATCACCCGCCTCGACACCGCGCTGAAGCTGAATCCGACGTCGGAAGAAGGACTCCGTGCCCTCGCCGGGATCTACAGTCGCTTCGAACTCCCCTACGCCCTTCCGATTTGGCGAAACCTGCTGCAATTGCCAGGTCATCGTGACCGGGACATCCATCAATACATCGACCTGGCGCTGAAGCTGCAACGATTCGATCTGGCCGAACCGCACTTGGCCGAGTTGCTCTCGCGAACCAATGTCGCCGAAACCACCCGTGTGCAGGCGCTGGAGTTCTTCATGCGCCAGGGGGACTTCACGCGAGCGCTCGAATTCGCCCGGCAACTGCGCGATACAACGCCTTCCAACAACCTTCACCAGATCCGCGTGGTGCGCCTGTTGCTCTTGCAGGGGGCGGAGAACCCGCGACGCGAAGCGTTCGAAATCCTTCTCCGGCTGCGAAAGCTTTCCCAGGAGGAACGGCGAGCGGTCCTCGAGATCCTTTCGGAGGCGACCGAGGCGCCAACGGAATCAGTGCTGGGCGTTCTCGAGACCATCCCCCCGCCCCCCGATGCGCCACCCGCCGAATACTTTCTGCGCGCCGAAGTGTTGGCGAAGATCTCCGAGGATTCCTCCCGACAGTGGCTCACCAACGCGATCACCCGATTCAGAGATGACACCCCCGAACGTCAGGCTGAACTCGGAGCCTGGCTCAATCGGATTGGCGAGTCGTCGATGCTCCTTCACACCTACAAGCTCGAGGATGTGGCGCGATTCCCCCCGGTACTGGCCACCTACCTGGAGGCACTGGCACGCACCGGCAAGTGGTCCGAACTCCAGACGGCCGTCGCGGCTCCCCTGCCCCTGGACGATTGGCTGATCAACAGCCTGCGCGCCTTCGCGGCGGCGCGACTCGGTCAGGAAGCCATGGCCAAGGAACACTGGCGGCGCGCGCTCGACGACGCGGCCAGCGATCCCGGTCGAATCCGCTCGCTTGGCGACCTGTCCGCCAAACTGGGAGCCACCGAGCAAGCGATCGAAGCCTTCAACCTCCTTACGCGCGATCGATTGAGCCGCGTCACCGGGTACCGACGTCTCGCCCAGGTTTACGAGCGCAGCCGAGATACCCAACGCCTGCGCGCCGTCATGCGGGAATGGTCCGCGCATGTGCCGGATGATCCGGTTCCAGACAATGCCTTCTGCTATTTGAGCGGCCTGATGCGACGAGACGTCGAGGTGGCGTACGAACGTGCGAAGGGCCTCATGGACCGCTTGCCCGGACGCATTGCCCACCGCACGACGGTGGCCCTCCTCGAATTGCAGCGGGATCACCCGGACCTGGCCCTGCAAATTTTTGACCGCATCCGCTCCGAACTGCCGCGTGCCGCCCCCCAAACTCAACTGGTGTACGCCGCCGCTCTCGCCGCCAATGGTCAGTCCGAAGCCGCGAAGAAGCTGGTCGAAACCATCAAGACCGATTCTCTGCTTCCAGAAGAGCAGCAGATCATCGGCCGGATCCGCCGCGGCGGTTGACGTTTCCTGCCAATCAGCGTGGATCGAGTCCCGCGGCAATCACCGCGCGTTCACCCGGGCCCGCCAGCGTGATGGAAACCTCCGCACGGGTGGCAATCTGAATCTCTATCCCCGCGCAAAGGATCACGAACCCGACCACCCCGTCGCGGCGAGCTCGCAGTTCTCCGGTACGAGTCACCGGCACCCTGGTCCCAGGTCGAGCGGGGGGTAAGGGCTTGGTTCCCTTCCACGGTTCGCTTCTCCGCATCGACTCGGTGATGGAGACCGTCGGCTCAGCGGCAGCCTCCGGCAGAACCTCCTTAAACTCGAATGCCCGGGCAAATTGGCCGACCGAGTCGATCCAGACCAAGGCGAAATCCTGTCGACGCAATCGTTCCTCAGACGCCTTCGCCACGTCGTACCACGGTGCATTTCGGAACGACGATCCCCGATGCAACACCTCCGTCATGTCGTCCGGACCCACCCGGCGCAGGCCGGGCAGGAACTGGGCCGCCCCCAACCGGCTCATAGCGCCCCGTGAGGCGAGGGTCCATCCCGAAGTGATCGCCGGTCCGAGCACGGTGGGATTGTAAACCGCCCCGGCCGCGGTCTGGAGCGGCACGGCGACAATTTCCACCGGAGCCGTTGAATCGCCCTCGGCAGCCGCCGAACGCTTTGCCAGAGAGGCGATTCCCACGGTGGTCACGATCCATTGGAGACAGGCACGACGACGCATCCGCCCTCGGTGCCACAATCCGCTCCTGGACACAACTCGCCCGGCACCCCGACGCCAGGAACGCCCCGGACAAGAATCCTCCATATCAACGCATCCGGATTTCTTGATTTATATCTTAAGTAGCCGCATCCTTCCGTCGTTGTTGGTCCAGCACGAAGTCTATGAGCACCACGGAAGTCGGACATCCTCTCGAGTCATTGCTGCGTCAGCGCATCGTCATTCTGGATGGTGCCATGGGCACCATGGTGCAGCGGTACCGGCTGGATGAAGCGGCATTTCGCGGCACCCGATTCGCGGATTGGAAGGGCAAGGATCAGAAGGGAAACAACGAACTCCTGCTTCTGACGCGGCCCCAGGTGATCGCCGAGATCCACCGCCACTATCTGGAGGCGGGCGCCGACATCATCGAAACCAACACTTTTGGCGCCACTACCATCGGTCAGCACGACTTCCTGTTCACCGGCCATCCGGACGGCCGCAAAGATCAAGCGTTCTTCGAGCGGGTGGTGACGGACTCGGCGTTGAGTGACCTGGCCATCGAAATGAACCTCACGGCGGCGCGCCTGGCGAAACAAGCGGCAGAGGAGGTGGCGAATCGGACGGGTCGTCCGCGGTTTGTCGCCGGAGCCCTGGGCCCCATGCCGGTGACGTCGTCCCTTTCGCCGGAAGTCAGCGACGCCGGATTTCGGGCGGTGAGCTTCGAACAACTTCGCCGTTCCTACCACCAGCAGGCGACGGCTCTGCTCGACGGGGGTGTCGACCTGCTGCTGGTTGAGACGATCTTCGATACCCTGAACGCCAAGGCGGCGATTTTTGCCATTGAACAAGTGCTGGCCGAACGGGGACGCCGGGTTCCGATCGTGATCTCCGGAACGATCACGGACAAGTCGGGTCGCACCCTGACGGGACAAACTCCAACGGCATTCTGGCATTCCATCATGCACGCCCGTCCGATGGCGATCGGCCTGAATTGTGCGCTCGGTCCTCAGGAAATGCGGCCGTTTGTGCAGGAGATTGCCAACGGAGTGCCCGGTTTCACCTGCTTCTACCCCAACGCCGGGTTGCCGGACCCGCTGTCAGAGACCGGTTTTCCGGAAACGCCGGAATCGCTGGCTCCTCAACTCGAAGAATGGGCGGCGGCAGGTTGGCTCAACATCGTGGGAGGCTGTTGCGGAACCACTCCGGCTCACATTGCCGCCATCGCGAAGGCCACGCGGAACTACGCACCGCGCACGCCTCCGACGACCGCCGCCGGACTCCGACTCAGCGGCCTCGAACCGTTCGTGCTGCCTTCCGCTCCGGCGTCGATCCGTTTGGGTGCCGAACCGATCGCCGATCCCGACGGACTCCCTGTGGACGCGGAGGCCGAGAGTGTCGCTCGCACGTTTGTGAACATCGGCGAGCGGACCAACGTCGCCGGGTCCCCGAAATTCAAGCAACTGATACTCGCGGGAAAATACGATGAAGCGCTGACCGTCGCCAAACAGCAGGTGGAGAACGGGGCCCAGGTCATCGACGTCTGCATGGACGAAGGAATGCTCGACGGCGTCGCGGCGATGACCCGGTTTCTGCAGTTGGTCGCCGCGGAACCCGACATCGCCCGGGTGCCGATCATGGTGGATTCCTCCAAGTGGAGCGTGCTGGAGGCCGGTCTTCGATGCCTGCAAGGCAAGGGGATCGTCAATTCGATCAGCCTGAAGGAGGGCGAGGAGAAGTTCCTGGAACAAGCGCGCCTGATCCAATGCTACGGCGCCGCCGTGGTGGTGATGGCATTTGACGAACGCGGGCAGGCGGATTCCTTCGAACGCCGGGTCGAGGTCTGCCAGCGCTGCTATGATCTCCTGACCCGCAGGCTCGGTTTCGATCCGCAGGACATCATATTTGATCCGAACGTGCTGACGGTTGGCACCGGGATCGAAGAGCACGCCAACTACGCGGTTGATTTCATTCGCGCCACCCGATGGATCAAGGAACACCTGCCGGGGGCCCGCGTCAGCGGCGGCATCTCCAACATCAGCTTCGGGTTCCGCGGCAACAACGCGGTGCGCGAAGCCATGCACGCGGCCTTTCTCTATCACGCCATTCGTGCCGGCCTGGACATGGGCATCGTCAATGCCGGCATGCTGGAAATCTACGAGGAAATCCCCAAGGACTTGCTGGAGCGGGTCGAAGATGTGCTGCTCAATCGGCGCCCCGACGCCACCGAACGCCTCGTCGCATTCGGCGAGGAACTCAAGAAGCGGCAAACTGGGACACGCACCGAGGCGGACCGCACCGACGACGCCTGGCGCGCGCTCCCAATCGAGAAACGCATCGAACACGCACTGGTCAAGGGCCTCGACGCCTTCATTGAAGCGGACGCCGCGGAGGCCCTCCAAAAGCTCGGACGTCCTCTGGCCGTGATCGAAGGGCCCCTGATGGCGGGCATGAACGTCGTCGGCGATCTCTTTGGCGCCGGAAAGATGTTTCTACCGCAAGTTGTCAAATCAGCCCGGGTGATGAAGAAGGCGGTCGCCTACCTCACGCCGTTCCTTGAAGCCGAAAAACGCGCCATCGTGGCGGCCGGTGGCGAAGTTCGAGCCGCCGGCAGGATTCTCCTCGCGACGGTCAAGGGCGACGTCCATGACATCGGCAAAAACATCGTCGGCGTCGTGCTGGGCTGTAACAACTACGAGGTCATCGATCTCGGTGTCATGGTGCCTTGCGACCGGATCCTGGAATCCGCCAAGGAACGCCAAGTCGATGCCATCGGCCTATCCGGCCTCATCACCCCGTCCCTGGACGAAATGTCCCACGTCGCTCGCGAGATGGAGCGAACCGGATTGAAGATTCCGCTGCTCATCGGGGGTGCGACCACCAGCAAAGCGCATACGGCGATAAAGATCGCCCCGGGCTACCAGGCGCCCGTGATTCATGTACTCGACGCGAGCCGGGCGGTGCCCGTGGTGTCGTCGTTGCTGAGTGCGACGGACCGCGACCGCTTCGTCGTGGAGATCCACGACGAGTATGAACGCCTCCGCCGCCAGATGGCGGGACAACAGGCGACGCTGCTCCCTCTCGATCAGGCGCGGCGCCAGGCTCTGGCTTGGGACTGGTCCCGCTATCTTCCCCCTGTGCCGCCGATTCTCGGTGCCCAAAGCGTCGACCGCATCGCGGTCGAAGAACTCATTCCTTTCATCGATTGGTCGCCGTTCTTTCACACCTGGGAGCTGCGCGGCCGCTATCCCGCGATCTTGCAGCATCCCAAGCATGGCGATGAGGCTCGAAAGCTCTTCGCCGACGCCAATGAATGGCTCGCCCGCATCGCCCGCGAGGGACTGCTCCGACCAAGGGGCGTCTACGGGTTTTTCCCCGCCAACCGGAAGGGCGACGACGTCATCATCTATTCGGACGACCAGCGCAGCCACGTCCGCGCGACCTTCCATTTCCTTCGACAGCAAATGGTCAAGGACGATGGCAAACCCTATTGGTGCCTGGCGGACTTCGTGGCGCCTACCGCGGAGGACCGCCTGACCTCGCCGCGCGACTATCTCGGCGCCTTCGCCGTAACAACCGGCCACGGCCTCAAGGACCTGGTCGACCGTCTCAAACGTGACCACGACGACTACGGTGCCATTATGGTGGAGGCGCTGGCCGATCGGCTTGCGGAGGCTTTCGCCGAGTACCTGCACTTTCGGGTCCGCAAAGAATGGGGCTATGAACCTCCGACGGACGTGAAAATCGAAGACCTCATCGGCGAACAGTATCGGGGTATTCGACCCGCCGCCGGATACCCGGCCTGCCCGGACCACACCGAAAAGGGTACGCTGTGGAAACTCCTCGATGTCGAGGCGGTGGCGGGTATTGCCCTGACCGAGAACTATGCGATGTGGCCCGGCTCCAGTGTTAGCGGCCTCTATTTCTCACATCCTGAATCCAAATATTTCGCGGTGGGGAAACTCGGACGGGACCAGATTCAGGATCTTGCGCAACGCAAAGGTTGCCCCCGTGAGACGTGCGAACGCTGGCTGGGCCCATGGCTGAATTACGAACCCGGGGCGGCCTCACCATAAACTGGCCAGCGCCGCCATCGAGGAGGTTCATGGCATCCATACGCCTCTCGATTCGGAGATTCTCGTGCCCCATCCACGTCCGATTCTGATCGGCAATCGCGTCAAGGTTACCCAACGCGGAAGTCGTGAAGGATGCGCCATTGAATCCCGGCATACCCGAAGGCTCCTTCTAAAGACCCACCGGATTGAGCCGATATTTGACCTTGATCTAGGCGCTTCGTCTAAGGTTTCCTAAGTAAATTCTTTATGTCCGCGTTACTTAGTGACGGCGCAGACGCTGCCGTCGACTTCGCCGCGAACGCCCTGTCCCATCGGCATGCCCTCACTCAGGGATCCAACGCTGAATCGGAGTCTTCGGTGAGCCTTCTTCCCACCCGTTTTCAACAAGTTGCCCATGCCCATGCCAACGCCGACGCAATCATCGATGGGCAGCGCACCATCCAGTACGGGCGACTCAACGACCTGACCAACCGCGTCGCCCGCTTCCTGCGTGCCAACGGAGTCGGTCGTGGGCACCGAGTGGGGATTCACATGGACCGCAGCCTTGAGTTCGTCGCTGCAGTCCTGGCCGTTTTGAAGGCCGGTGCCGCCTACGTCCCGATGGCGACGGATCATCCTGCCGACCGCCTTCAATTCATGATTCGCGACCTTAAGGTCGGGGTGCTGTTGACGGAAGGTCACGTATCCGCGGAGGTGGCTGCGGCGGCTTCTCAGCTTTGGACATGGGACGACGTCCTTCGCGAAGCGGACACTCTGGACGCATCGGATCCAGTACCCGTAAACCAGCCCGAAGACCCGGCCTACGTGATGTTCACGTCCGGGTCGACCGGGGTGCCCAAAGGGGTCCTGGTTCCTCATCGTGCGATCGCACGACTCGTGCTGAAGGCTGACTTCCTTCCCTGGGGGCCGGACCTGCGCTTTCTGCTCCTCGCCCCCACGGCCTTTGACGCGTCGACCCTCGAACTTTGGGGGCCGCTTCTCCATGGCGGAACCTTGGTGGTCGTACGCGACAAAGTGGCCAGCCTGGAGCGAATTGAAGAGCAGATTCGGGATGCCAGGGTCAATACCCTCTGGTTGACCGCGGGGCTCTTCAATCAGTTCATCGACCAGCGCCCCGAGGCATTGCGCGGCATTCGATACCTCCTGACCGGCGGCGACGCACTCTCCGTCCCGCACGTCCTTCGAGCTCTCGACACGTTGCCGGAAACCGAATTGATCAACGGTTACGGTCCAACCGAAGGCACCACCTTCACGACCACCTATGCCATTCCGCGCGACGGTTCATTGAAACAACGGGACAACGTTCCCATCGGCCGTCCCCTGGCGGATACTTTCTGTTACATTCTCGGCCACGATCTGCGGCCGGTCCCCGATGGCACGGCCGGTGAACTCTACATCGGCGGGGACGGCGTCGCGCTCGGCTACTGGGAACGCCCTGACCTTAACGCTGCTGCCTTCTTGCCCGATCCATTCCGGGGCGCGGCCGGAGCCAACATGTATCGCTCCGGGGACCGGGTGCGACGATTACCGGACGGCAACCTCGAGTTTCTCGGGCGTATCGACGATCAACTGAAGATTCGCGGTCACCGGGTGGAACCAGGTGAAGTCGAGGCGGCACTGGTCACCCACCCTGCCGTTCGGTCGGCGGTGGTCGTCGCCCGCCGCACTCAGTCGGGCGACAAGGAACTGGTCGGCATCGTGGTCCTGGCGCCGGAACACCGCGTCTCATCCACCGATCTCCGCCGTTTTCTTCAGGCCAAACTGCCAGAGGCCGTCATCCCGACCCGGTGGGAGTCCATCTCCGTTCTGCCCCTCAACGCCAACGGCAAAGTGGATCGCGCCTCGCTTGCCGCCACGGAAGGCCTCCGACTCGCGGACAGTGGGGAACGTGTCGGTCCCCGAAATGGCGAAGAGCGTCGATGGTTGGCGCTTTGGGAGCGTGTTCTGGCCCGGACGAACATCGGAGTGCTGGACGACTTTTTCAGTATCGGCGGACATTCGCTCGCCGCGCTTCGGCTGGTGGCCGCGGCTCGTACTGAATTCGGCGTCCCTCTTCCGAGTTCCGCCGTGTTCGACCACCGAACCATCGCCGCACTGGCGCAATGCGTCGCATCACCGCCACCAGGGCACGCACTGACTTCGATTCCCATCTGCCAAACCCAATCCGGCCCCGCCTCGACTTGGCAGGAACAGATGGTCTTTCTGCACAGCGCCGCGGGTGACCCAGCGACCTACCACGTTGCTTTCGCATACCGACTTCGAGGAAGGCTCGATGCGGGTCGGCTTGCCAATGCCTGGACGGCAGTGCTTCGTCGTCATGCGATCTTGCGGACGCGTTTTCTGGGCACCGGCGACGTGCTGCAGCAGGAAATCGTCGACCTCGGGCATGTGGGCCTTGAATCCGACGAGTGGCCGGCTGCGCCGGACGCCGACACCGAGCCGGCCGTGCACCGATGGTTGACGGAGTTCGCACGCCGACCCTTCCGGTTGGAGGCGTCGCCGCTTTGGCGGCTGCGACTCCTTCGATTCAGCGCCGAGGATCATCTTCTCGCCTTCGTGGTTCATCATGCGCTGGTTGATGAATGGGCCTTGCGTGAGATCTTCTCCGACTTTGCAGCGGCCTACGAACGAGGTGATCTACCGGAGCCCACGCCCGGTCGGCCGTTTCTTCGGTACCTCGATTATGCTCTCTGGCAGAGATCGCAACTCTCGCCAAGACCCGCGGAATCCGATCTCGCCTATTGGCGCCGCGAATTGGCGAGTCTGCCCGCGGATCTAAGCCTGCCTTTCGATCATCCGCGCCCGGCCGTGGACCCATCCACCGGTGGCTTGGTTACGCGCCTCACCACGCCCGAATTCCGCTCTCGCTTCGATGCGCTGGCCCGACAACTCGGCTGTTCCCCGTTTGTTCTGGGGCTCGCTGCGTTCGAGGTGTTCCTGTCCCGGCTGAGCGGGCAGGACGACGTGGTGGCCCTCACGCTGGTGTCCAATCGCGATCGCGCGGAACTCCAAGGTGTCGCCGGCTGTTTCATCAATACGGTGCCAATTCGGGTGCGAATGGGTTCGAACCCGAACTTCCGGGATGTCGTCCGACTCGTCGGCACTCAGGTTCGTGATGCCATGGCCCATGGGGAACTGCCCACCTTGGAAATTTCGCGCATCGTTCGCGAATCCCAGGCCTCCAACGATGCCCGCCTGCCACGGGTGGTTTTTGTGCTGCTTAACGATCCTTGGCCTGAGGTACGGCTCGAGGGACTTTCCAGCACTCCGATCCAGGTTCATACCGCCACCTCCAAAATGGATCTCATGCTGTCGATGACAGTGAGTTCCGGCGGCGGGTGGCAGATGGACCTGGAATACGCCACCTCCCTGTTTCTGCCGGCAACTGCGGAGCGGCTGATGCGTTGGTGGGAAACTCTGCTCCAGGGATTGGTGCAAGCACCTGACGCGCCCGTGTCACGACTGCCGCTGTTGAATGCGACCGAGCGGCAGCAATTGCTGACCTGGGGTTCCGGCGCGGTCTCCGAACCGGACACCACACTCGTCCCCGCCCTGTTGAAGCAACAAGCCCAGCGAACGCCCACGGCGGAAGCCGTCGTTTGGGAGAACGAACGATGGACCTTTGCCGAGCTCGACGCGCAATCCGATCGGTTGGCGGCGCAACTCGCCAGGAGGGGGGTTGGTCCCGACACAGTGGTGGGTCTTTGCCTGGAACGTTCGCCTCAGTTGATCCTCGCCATCGTGGGGATTCTCAAAGCAGGGGGCGCTTACCTTCCGTTGGATCCGACTCAGCCCGCGGAACGCCTGGCCTTCATGTTGCGCGACAGTGGTGCCGCGGTGGTGGTGACGAATCGTGCCGCACGTCCGCGCGTGGACGGGGTGTTGCCGGAGGTGATCGATCTCGATGGCTCGAGCGAGTGGGCCGCGACACCCGGCGAGGCGCCGCTCCCGACCGTCCTAGGCGAACATCTCGCCTACGTCATGTACACCTCGGGTTCGACCGGACGACCGAAGGCGGTGATGATTCCGCATCGGGCGCTCAACAACTACCTGGCTTGGATGCGCAGGGAGTTCCCGCCAGCGGAACAGGAGGTGGTTCTTCAATCCACAACCAGCACCTTCGACATCTCGGTCTGGGAAATCCTCTATCCGCTTGTGACGGGCGCAAAAATGGTATTGGCCCGACCGGATGGGACACGGGACACGGGTTATCTCGCCGAATTGATACGACGGCATGAAGTGACCTTCGCTCAGTTTGTACCCAGCCTTCTCGGACTCTTGATTCACGAACCCGTCTTTCGCGAATGCCGCCAGCTCCGCCGCATCTTCTGCGGCGGCGAAGCCATGACCCTCGAACTGATGCGTGGCGTCCAGGCGGCGACACCGGCGGATCTCTACAACATGTACGGCCCGACCGAAGCCACCATCTGGGCCACCTCCTGGCATTGCAGGCCCGGGCACGCGACCTCCCCACCCATCGGCGTCCCCTTGGCCAACACCCAAGCCTATGTTCTGGACGTTCATGGCGACCTGACCCCGACGGGTATCATGGGTGAGCTATACCTGGGCGGACGTCAATTGGCTCGCGGCTACCTGAATCGCCCCGAACTCACCGCCGAGAAGTTCCTTCCCGACCGGTTCGGCGGGAAAGCCGGCGACACGATCTACCGCACCGGAGACCTTGCTCGATGGCGGCCTGACGGGACACTCGAGTACCTCGGTCGACAGGACGATCAGGTGAAAATTCGCGGCTTCCGCATTGAGCTTGGAGAGATTCAAGCGGCTTTGCTGGAGCATCCATCGATCGAGCAGGCCGCCGTTCTTGCGCGCACCGGCTCCGAACTTGTCGGCTACTTGGTTCCCCGCCCGGGCGCAACCGTGGCGCTCGATGGGTTGCGCCAACACCTCGGCTCGAGACTCCCGGAATACATGGTGCCAACAGGCTTCGTCATCCTGGAGGCATTCCCACTCACCGCGAATGGCAAAGTCGACCGGCGCACGCTGGCCACTCTTGCGGGAACCGAGCTTCGCGAAGTCAAAGCCTTCGAACCCCCGAAGGCAGGGATCGAGGAACAGGTTGCCGCCATTTGGTGCGAGATTCTCCAGCGTCCATGCGTGGGCAGAAACGATCATTTCTTCGAACTGGGCGGCCACTCGCTTCTGGCCATGAAGGTGGCCGCTCGTGTGTCGAGTGCCCTGCACCGGCAAGTCGGTGTCCAATTACTCTTCACCGCGCCCGTTCTCGCGCGCTTCTGCACGGCGGTTGAAGCGGCCGTCCCCATTCCCACGGAAAATAGCGGCCCCCGTCTGAAAGCGTTGCCCCGTCGAGCCGGGCGGACGTCGACGTGACCTTCGACCGAATCTTTTGCACACTCCCCCTGGCGCTTCTCCGCCGCATCGGCCGTGCCGAACACGACAACCATCGAATCCGCGACAGTAGAGACCGCGCCCTCGGCACCTCCGCCGGCGAGCGCGTTTCCGGCGTCCTTCGCCCAGACGCGTCTCTGGTTGGTGGAACAAATCGAACCTGGACTACCCACCTATCTCGTCCCATTTGGACTCCGACTGGTTGGACCGCTGGATCCGGACGCACTTTCCCAGGCCTTTGCGGCGCTCCAAGCCCGCCATGAGTCCCTGCGGACGTCGCTCGTCCTTCAGGACGGTGAACTCCTGCAGTGCATCCATGCGTCGGCGCCGCTTCCCTTGGAAATGGAGGACTTCAGCCAGGTGCCAGCGGACCAGGCGGAATGCACCTTTCACCGACGATCCCGGGAAGAGTCCAGCCGTCCGTTTCGCTTGGACCAGGCTCCGCTTTGGCGAGCGCGACTCTTTCGGATTCACCCGGAAGATCATCGCCTGGTGGTGGTCCTGCACCACGCCATCTCGGATGCCTGGTCGCTCCACCTCTTCCAGCGGGAACTCGCCGAAGCCTACGGGTGCCTCTGCGCGGGTCGAGCCGTTGCCCTGCCCGACTTGCCATTCCAATACGCCGACTACTCGGTGTGGCAACGGGAGATGGTGGAGGGCGAAGCCGGCGCACGGCAGTTGGCTGCGTGGAAGGACCGACTGGCCGGTATTCCGCCCCTGTTGTCGTTGCCGACAGATTTTCCCCGAAGCCCCAAGCCTGACCATGCGGGCGGCCGATGTCGCTGGCGGATGGAAGATCGACTGTGCACCGATCTGCGCCGCCTTTGCCGTGAACAGGGGCTCACCGAATTCATCGCCCTGCTCGCCGCATTCGCGACCGTCCTCCGCCGATTGTCCGGTCAGACCGATGTCGTGGTCGGCACCCCCGTCGTCGCGCGCGGGCAAGTCGAACTTGAAGGCGTCATCGGTTTGTTCCTCAGCACGCTGCCGTTGCGCTGCGATCTGGCGGGTAATCCCACCTTTCTCGAGCTCCTGGGCCGCGCACGGGACACGGTGGTTCACGCCTTCGCCAACCAGGATATTCCCTTCGAGAAATTGGTGGAGGAATTACACCCGGAGCGATCGACGGACCACACCCCGGTCTTCCAAGTGTTTCTGAATCTCGTGCCGGCAGCCCCGGCGCCAACGGGAAGTTGGACGGGTCTGAAGGTCGAACCCATCGAACCGGACATTGTCACATCGAAGTTCGATTTCACATTGTACGTTCAGTCCTCCGCCGAAGGCCTGGACTTCGATCTCGTTTATCGGAAGGACCTGTTCGCACCGTCGCGAATGGAGGAGTTCCTCCTGCAATTCGAACGGTTTCTGCGGGAGGTCGTGCGGTCCCCGGAGGTTCGCATTCTGGAACCTTCCCTGGCCCCCCCTGCTCTCGGCGCGCCGGGCTTTCCAAACCCGGCCGATCCGCTTCCACCGACTCGCGGCTCCCAGTTGACCACGGCGGCGCGCGAAACCGCCCATCATTCGCCCACGCTTGTCGCCGTCGAAGACGCTTGGGGCAAATGGACCTATCACGACCTCGAATCCCGCAGCAACCAACTGTCCCACTACCTCATGGCCCAAGGCCTCGGTCCGGGACAATTCGTGGGCATTCATGCGGTACGTGGCGGCGCCCTGGTCTGCGCCATCCTGGCCGTGCTCAAAGCCGGAGCCGCCTTCTGGATTGCCGACGCCAGCTACCCTGGGGCAGTGCTGGCGGCGCGCGCACGTCGCATCCAACCGAGCGCCTGGATTCGACTGATCGAGGCGGGCGAATTTCCCGAGGCCCTGGACTCCGCCACCGGCGATTCCACGCCTGCGACCGTTCCGCGGGTCCTCATACCGGCCACCCCGCAGCTCGATACCTGGCCGGCCCGCACCTGCAGCGATCGCCCTCCTGAGGTCGCTATCGACCCCAACCAACCCGCCTACGCGCTCTTCACGTCGGGTTCGACGGGTGAGCCCAAGGCGGTGGTCACCAGTCATGAACCCGTCGCTCATTTCGTCGAATGGCAGATTCGCGAATTCGGCCTCTCACAGGGAGACCGTTTTTCGCACCTCTCGGGAATTGGACACGACCCCTTCCTTCGCGACGTCTTCACCCCGCTTTGGCTTGGGGCCACTGCCTGTGTCCCGGCACCGGAGGAGAGTGACCTCGCGTCGTGGTTCCAACGCGCGAGGGTGACAGTCGCCCACTTGACTCCGGGCATCGCCCGACTGCTGGTGCAGTCGCAGAATCCGTCCCAGTTCGCACGCCTGTTCTTCCTCGGCGGCGACCGCGTGCGCGCCGATGACGTTCGCAGTCTGCGCCGTTGGGCACCCGGGGCGCGGTGTGTGAATTTTTATGGCGCCACCGAGACGCCACAGGCGGTGGGATACTTCGAAGTTCCAACGGACAATCCTGAAAAGCCCTTGGACGATCCCATCCCCATCGGGCATGGGGCCGCCGGCGCCCAACTCCTGGTTCTCAACACCAGCCAGCGCCTGGCAGGCGTGGGTGAACTGGGCGAGATCCACGTGCGAACGGCTCACCTTTCCCACGGATACCTGGGGGATGCGGATTCCACCAAGGAGCGGTTCGTGGTGAATCCGTTCACCGGCCGATTGGACGACCGGATGTATCGCACCGGGGATCTCGGCCGATATCGTCAGGATGGGGCGGTGGAGTTTGCCGGACGCGCCGATCGCCAGGTCAAGATACGGGGCTACAGGGTCGAACCCATCGGCATTGAGGCGGCGATCCAGCGCCACCCCAGGATCCGGCAAGTGGCACTGCATGTCCGCACGGCGAAAGGGGACGAGCAGGAGTTGGTGGCGTATTACGTGACGGAAGGCGGCCCGGTGGAACCGGAAGACCTACGCAAGCATCTCGCCACCCGGCTGGCGCCATTTGAAGTCCCGCATCGGTTGGTCCAGATCCCCGAATTGCCGCTGAATCGCCACGGCAAGGTGGACCTCCAGGCCCTCGAACGCATGGCGCCGTTGGCGGCTATCGAATCCAACGCCAACAGGACAGCCCCGCGCACCGATACGGAACGCCGCCTCGCCCGAATCTGGGCCGAGGTGTTGCAGCGGGACACTGTGGGAGTGAGTGCAGACTTTTTCGAACTCGGCGGCCATTCCCTTCTCGGTCTTCGATTGATCGAACGGGTGCAGGCCGAGTTCCAGCGGGAGCTTTCCCTGCGAACGCTCTTCGAGAGCCGGACCATCGCCGACATGGCGATGGTCCTGGAACCCAAGGCCGCGGGCGCCACATCCGCCCAGCAATTGCGAGGTGCCAGCCGCGGGGTTCCGCTCTTTGTGGTGCCAGGCTATTTCGGCATCGGCTATCTGCGACCGAGCCTGGCGTCGGTGATCGGCGGCATCTGCCCTTACTACGATCGCTTCCGCTATGCCGGGGTGGGCGATGGCCGACCGCCGCACCAAAGCATCGAAGCGATCGCACGTCACCTGATCACGCAACTCGATGAGCTCTGGCCCCCATCGTGCGGCCCACTATGTCTCGCCGGATTCTCGTTCGGCGGAACCGTTGCCTTTGAAATGGCCCGCCAACTGCACCAGCAAGGTCGAACGGTGCCACTCATCCTGCTCTACGACACTCGAATGCGCCGGGGGTTACGCCCGCGTTCCAGGCTCGGCGTGGCCTGGGAACTTCTTCGGCGCGCCCAGCGACAGCCGCCCGGCCAGCGCGTCGCCTTCCTCCGACGCATGATCGCCGCGAAATTTGGCGGCCTGCGTCATCTCCTTCCGGCACGGTCCGGGCCCGCAGCGTCCGCTTCCGACGCGGCGGTCTCCCAGGAAACGACGCACGAAGTACAGCCGGAGGTGCGTCGGGCTGGGTTGGTCAATGAGGCCGTCCGGCTGGCGTCCATCCATGCCGGCCTGCGCTATCGACCAACGCCATACTCAGGCCGGGTGGTGCTCTTCAAGGCCACCGAAGAATTGGCCAACGAATGGCTGCGATTGGAACTCGACCAGTTCAATGGCTGGCGCCCCTTCGTCGCTGGCGAAATCGAGGTGGTCCAGGTTCCGCGTCATCATCTCGGAGTCTATACCGAACCCCTTCATCCCCTGGTGCTGGAGCGAACCGTCGATTTGCTTCGTGGAGTGCAACCAGTCGCCGCGAGGCACTGACTCACACGGATTGAACCTCGTTTCACTTCTCCTCACCCACCTCACCTCACCTCACGCCGCCCTGCGCTTCCCGGGGTCCGACAAACCCAAAGCAAGGTGCAGTTGTCGCTCCCGCGTCTCCACCAATCCGGAGACGCCCATGCCAAGCAGACGCAAGGGCCGATGTACCAATCGGTGGCGCGCCAATAGATGACATGCCAATCGATAAAGATCGGCCGCATCGCCTACCGATTCCTCCACCGACACCTGGCGGGTCAGCGTCGAGAAGTCACTATAGCGAACCTTCACCTGGACGGTCGTAGCGGAAACGTGGCGTTCCGCCAATTTCGCAGCGATCTCCCCAGCCTGTTCCTTCAAGCACTCCCGCAGGATTCGCCGGTCGTCCGTGTCCGTCCCGAAGGTGTTCTCACTGCTGATGCTCTTGATCTCGTCCCCCAGATCGAGCGGACGCCGGTCGTCTCCGAAGGCGAATCTTCGAAGCTCCGGTCCCCAGGAGCCCACGAGGGTGGAAAGGTCTCCTGGAAAGTCCTGCAAATCCCCAACCGTCTCAATGCCCGCAGCGTTGAGGTTCGCCTCGGTGACGCGTCCAATGCCGTGCAAACAACGGATGGGCAGCGGTCTTAGAAATGCCACCTTGTCCCGCTCATGGATCACGGTCAGACCGTTCGGTTTTTGAAAATCGCTCGCCAGCTTCGCCAGCAAACGGTTGGGAGCGACGCCGAGGCTGGTGGTCAGTCCGCGTTCCGCCACCACCGTGGATTGGATCTCCCGCGCCAGGGGCACTGCGAGATCCAGACTCGCGTCCGCATCCGCACCCTGACATTGAGCCGAGACATCCAGGTAAGCCTCGTCGATCGAGACCTGCTGAATGAGGTCACCCGCGAAGCCACGCACCAGTGCCATGATGATCCGGCTTTCGTTCCGATAGGCCTCCATGCGCGGCCGCAGAAAGACTCCGGTCGGACACAGGCGCCCGGCAGTTACACTCGGCATTGCCGATCGAACGCCGAACCGGCGCGCCTCGTAACTGGCGGCGCAAACGACGCCGCGCTGCGACGGCGGCGCCCCGACGATGACCGGCCTGCCCTTCAGTTCAGGCCGATCCCGTTGCTCGACGGACGCGTAAAATGCGTCCATGTCGAGGTGAAGAATCACCCGAAACATGGCGGCTCCAGGAATCGCCACTGTCCCTCGGGCAGGTCCCCCAGTTCGTAGGGGCCGAACCGTGAACGGTGCAAACGGGTGACACCCGCACCCACTGCCGCAAACATCCGTCGGACCTGGTGATAACGCCCCTCCACCACATCGAGCCGGCCTTCGCGTTCTGAAACGACGGTAAGTTGGGCCGGCAGACACGGCTTGTCCTCGCCGTCCAACCGGAGTTCACCCGACGCAAACACGGCCTTCCACTCTTCCTTCACCGGCCCGTCCAGGGTCGCCTCGTAAGTTTTGACCACATGATGACGCGGCGAGGTCCACCGGTGCACCCATTCTCCGACATCGGTGATCAACAGCAGTCCGGTCGTTTCGCGATCCAATCGGCCGACGGTCGTGATGGGTGGATTTCGCGCTGACCAACGGGGGGGCAAAAGATCGTATACCGAGGTGCCTTCACGTTCGTCCCGCGAACAAACCACTCCGGCCGGTTTGTGGAACAGGACCAGTAAACCGCATGGCCCTTCAATCGCAGCGCCATCCACCTGGACGGCACGTGGATCCACCCGCCGATCCGTCGACTCCAGCGCCACGCCATTCGCGGTGACCCGGCCCTCACGAACCCACTTCGGCGCCTCACGCCGGGAGCAGTATCCGAAGCGCGACAGCAATTGATCCACCCGCAGCCTGCGAAACTCCTCGCCCACCGCCCCAGGCTAGGACAGGCATCGCGCGCTTGTCCAGGGACCCCGCCCGTTGGTTGACTTGCGGGCCATGACCAACGCCGAGGTGCTCGATGTCTTTCGCAAATCCGGCGCCCTCCTCGAAGGGCACTTCATCCTGCGCAGCGGACTCCGCAGCCGCCAATTCTTCCAGTGCGCCCTGGCTCTTCAGGACATGCCAACCGTCGAACGCCTGGGAGCAGCGCTGGCGGAGAAGGTACGCGGCCTGGGCGCCGCCACCGTCATCGCCCCTGCCATGGGTGGACTGGTCATCGGCCAGGAAGTTGCCCGCCAACTGCGTGTGCGCTTTATCTTCGCCGAAAAAGAGGAGGGCCGACTGGTCCTGCGCCGCGGCTTCAAGCTCACCCCCGGTGAAAAGGTGCTCGTCGTGGAGGACGTCGTCACCAAGGGTGGCAGGGTCCAGGAAACCATGGAAATCGTTCGGCAGACCGGCGCCCAGGTGGTCGGCGTGGCCATGGTCGTCGACCGGTCCGACGGCACGCTGAATCTGGGGGTTCCTACCGAGGCGCTGTTGAAGCTGACGGTGGAGACGTTCTCTCCCGACCAACTTCCGCCGGATCTCGCGGCCATTCCGCCCTACAAGCCGGGCAGCAAATAACGCGGCCATACCGGCCCACAGTTCACCGTGCTCCCGCGGACACAGGTCCGGGTGCCATGGCTTCGACTTTGCGAACAACCATGTTCAGCATTGGGGTGTAATACCGGCCTTGCTCATCAAGGTATCCGCTGTCGCGCGCGGCCTGACACCACAGACGCGCCTCCTCGTACTGGCCGCGGCGCCATAAGGTTTCAATGAGCAGGAACAAGGCGCGGCCGGGACCGGAGTAGTCGAGGTCGAACTTGCCCACGGCGGGCGCGCCGGCGCTCTGGAGGAAAGTGTCTGAGACCAGGCGGATGAATTCCTCGTCGTTGCCCTTGTCCCAGGATATCTCCGCGAGGCGCAGGCGATGGGACTGACGGTGCGTGCCATCCACTTCGATGAGGCGACCCAGCACCGCCTCGAGTTCCTTGGTCGGAGGTTGGTAGTAAGCCGACCGCAGGTACCGGTAGGCGTTCATCAGGTTTCTGGAATACATCCGCAAAGGCTCGGGTTCCTTCTCCGCCCCCGCCATCATTGGTTCGCGCGCCAGCGCCATCCTTTGAGCCTCCAACTCGGACACCGGCAACGGAAAGTCCAGCTTTGCCGAATACTCGGCCACCAAGGTCGAATCGGGAGCCAATTCCCGCCATCGCTCCAGGATCGATCGCAGAATGCGTGGATGCGGCAATCGATAAGCCGTGTGAAACAGGGCAAAGGATTGAACATCGGTCACCGTCAAGGGATGCCTCCGCAAATACTCGCCCAGCAACGTGCTCGGTCGGCGTAGAGTGTTCTCGTTGAAGGTCTCGTGCAGCACTCCGTCTTCGCGTGCGAAAAAGGCCTTCTCAGCCACGTATTCCAGCACCGGAAAGTAATCGCTATGCACCGCGGAATCCGGCTTCACGACAAACGGGGTGTTGTAGTCGGAAACCAATTGGAGCCCGAGCAACACCGGAAGACGGAAGAGGTCGATCCTCCGAAGATCCGCCGTTACCGCAGGTTCGTCGAATCGACGTTGGATGCTATCGAGGTCGTAGTTGACCGGTTCCACCGATCCGACGAGCACGAGGTCGCCGGGAATCGTCTGCCAAATGCTGGCGGACGGAAACACCGACGCGAACGTCGCCAGCACAATCCGGATGGCGTCGTCGTTGCTCTCGTAGATATGCACCCACTGCACCATCAACCCGCGCTCCTTGAGGCTGGCGCGGCAGGTTTCGTAAAACTCACGGGTGAAGACCCCGGCCACGCCGGCCATCCACGGATTAGACGGCTCGCTGATGATCACGTCGTATTCCCTTCCGGACGCCTTCAGGAACGACTTCGCATCATCCAACACCACCTCCAGTCGCGGATTGTCGAGGGCCCCGCGGTTGTGCGGAGCGAAAAGGGTGCGGGCCGCATCGCGAACCTCGGGCGAAATCTCCACCGCATCGACCCGCCGCACCTCGGGATACTCGAGGACCGCCCCGCAGGTCACACCGCTGCCGATGCCAATCACCATCACGTCCTGGGCGTTGGTGCGCAGCAGCAAGGGAATATGCCCCAACAAAAGCTGCGTTGAGAGGTCCCCGCGGGTCGAGGCGTCGGGCTTGCCATTGACCCGGAGTGTGAACTCGGTCCCGCCACTGGTGGTGTTGGTGAAACCATGGACAGCCACGGTCGCCCCAGCGCCGTCCCGATGGAATCGCACATCCAAGGATCGCACCATGGACTGAAATTCCTTGATGCTTCCGGGGGGTTGCCCAGCGCGCCACAAACCGAGGGAAAAGGCCCTGTCCCACGTGGCATCCAATCGCCAGTGGGCCACTCCCATCACTAGCACCACCGCGGCACCGCCGATCCAGATCACCGCCAGCCGACCCCAAGCGAACTTGCGAAGGAGGACCACCAACGCAAGGGCGAGATTCAACCCCACGCCGAGCGCGAATGTCTTCGCCAACCCTAGCGCCGGCAGAAACACCATGCCGGTCAACGCGGCGCCAAGAACCGTACCCAGCGTGTTGATCGAGAAGACCAGACCTACGCTTCGACCGGTGCGCGCAAGCTCCGAGGTCGCCACGCGACTTGCCAATGGCAGCGTCATGCCCAGACAAAGCGCGGGCACGAACATGACCACGAAACAAAGCCCGAACTGGATGCCCTGGTAGATCGGGTAATTCGCCGCCTCCCGCACCAACTTCCCACCCAGCCACACGAATGCCAGCGGCAGGTAGTGGTAGAAGAACATCGAGGCAAACAACGTCCCCGCCAGTGCCATCTCCGCCCAACCGAACGCATCGAAGGTCCGCCGCAGGTTGCGCCACCGGCCAATCACCCAGGCTCCGGCCGCGATCCCCGAGATAAACGTCACCAACATCAGCGAGAAGGCGTGCGTCGAGGAACCGAGCGCCAGTGCCAGCAGGCGCGTCCACACCACCTCATACAACATCGCCACAAAGCCGGAGAGTCCCGCAGCCGCCACCGCCAATCGCAGGTCCGATTCTGAATAGAATTCGGCACCGGCCTCCGCCTCCGCAGCGGCCGCCGCTTCGCCCGAGGCCCGTTCCCAGGGCGGAATCATCGCACTGTCCCGTTCCAGGGACGAACTCATCGCCAGGGCCAGGGCTCCGACCACGCCATTGAGGATCGCCCCTGCGAACATCGTGGCATCCAGGCCGAAACTCGGAATCCACCAGAAATCGGCGAGCATGACCCCAGCCACGGCGCCGACGCTATTGATGAAATACAAGCCTGCCACCCGGGCCCGCAGTTCGCCCAATGATCGCGTGACGAGTTTGGTCAGGATGGGGAGCGTTCCCCCCATGAGGGTCGTCGGAATCAAGATGGCGGCCAGGCCAAAGGCGAACTTCAACGCCAGCCACCAAAGGCCTCCCGTGGTCGCCCCACGCGCCAAGGTGATGTAAAGCTGTTGGCAAACTTCGAAGTAAATCGGAAAGACCACGGCATATCCGGCAATGCCGAGCTCAAGCCAGCCATACAACGCCAGCGGCCGGGAAATACGATCGGCATACCGGCCCAGCCAGGCGTTGCCCAGCGCCAGGCCCCCCATGAAGGCCACCAACACCGCCACCACCGCGTAGCTCGTGTGCCCCAGGAAAAGGGCAAGATACCTGGACCACGCCACCTGGTAAGCCAGGCCGGCGATCCCGGATAGCAAAAGGCAAAAGACCGCGGTGGGATAGAGCCACCGCATCGAAGGCTTCATGTGGACCGGAGCATACGAGGCATCTCAGAGCCCTCGCAACGCCCGATGGTCAGAGCAGGTTGGCCGCCATTTCGGCGAGTTCGGAGCGCTCACCCTTCTCCAACTGCACGTGGGCCGCAAGGGTCTGGCCACGAAAGCGGTCCACCAGATAGACGAAGCCGTTCGAACTCGAATCGACGTACGGATTGTCGATCTGCCACGGATCGCCGGTGAACACGATCTTGGTGCCCTGCCCAACCCGGGTGACGATGGTCTTGACCTCGAGCGGCGTTAAATTCTGCGCCTCGTCGATGATCATGAACTGGTGCGGAATGCTGCGCCCTCGAATGTAGCTCAACGCCTCCACCACGATGCTGCCGTTCCGCATCAAGTCAGCGCTCCGACGGCTTTCCTGGCCCATGTTAAGGTCGCTCAACAACTCCAGTGCGTCATGAATGGGTTGCATCCACGGGGAGAGCTTCTCTTCCAGCGTTCCAGGCAGGAACCCGATCTCTTTGCCCATCGACACCGTTGGCCGTGCCACCAACACCCGTCGGAATTCCCGGTCCACCACGGTCCTCCTCAGCCCGGCAGCCAACGCCAGCAGCGTCTTTCCCGTCCCGGCCTTGCCCATCAGCGTCACCAACTTGATCCGGTCATCCAGCAGCGCGTCGAAGGCAAAATGTTGTTCCCTGTTCCGCGGTCGAATGCCCCAGACTCCCTCCCTCGAGTCCGCGATGGGAACCAGTTTGGTACCCGTGGCATCCACTTTCGCCAGAAGGCTGCGCTTGGGATTCGCCTCGTCAATCAGGGTGCAATACTCGTTGGGCAAATAGCGCGCCCCGACGGGCAATGGCAGTTCGTCCTTGGATTTGAACTCGGCCAATGCCTCGGCATTGACCGTCTTTTCGATCAAACCGCTATACAGCTCCGACAACTGGATCCGGTCGGTCTCATAGTCCTCCGCCGGCAATCCCAACGTGTCCGCCTTGAGCCGAAGGTTGATGTCCTTGGTGACGACGATCAGGGGCAGGTCGGGTTCGGCATCACGAACGCTGAGCGCACGGGCTAGGATTCGGTTGTCGGCGCTGCGACTGTGCCCGTTCAGCGGCACCGCAGAGGATGTCGTCGACGCCGGTGCCGCGGGACGCTCGAAGACGATGCGGAAAAGTCCACCGCCCGGTAGCCGGATGCCCTGGCTCAAGTGGCCTTGAGCACGCCAGCCATCGAGCATCCTCGAAACCGTCCGCGCGTTCCGCCCCAATTCGCTCGATTCTCGTTTAAACCGGTCGATTTCCTCGATCACCTCGATCGGGATCAGGACATTGTTGTCCTGAAAACTAACGAGACTGTTCGGATCGTGAAGGAGGACATTGGTGTCGAGGAGGTAGTTTTTTTTCACGCGCGCTTGGTGTGCGAAGCCACGAGAATCCGCGAATACCATTCCCGCAGATGCACGTGTCGCGATGGCAATTCGTAGTGCCCGGTATAAAGAAAATTCGCCAGCATGCCGTACAATGAGAAGTCGGCGAAGAATGGGCGGTCGCTCAGCAGAAAACGGCGGGTCGCAACCATCCGCTCCACCGGGACCAACAACGTGTCCAACTGCGACAACAGTGCCGCCTCCTGGCTTCGCCATTCATCGAGACAGCCGCGGCCAAACCGCCGCTCCTTGTGTCGGACAAAGCCACAACGCTCCGACGCCGGCACGAACTCGCGCCAATGAATGTCGTTCAATCGAAACGCCACACCCTCGATTTCGTTCTCGAAATAGCGCCACAACAGGTCCTGAACCCCGTCCCATTCCCTGGGAAACAGGCCCAGCTCCAACCGTGAATCCAGGTACTTGGCGATGACCTGCGAATCCGGATGCGTCTCGAAAACCACCCGCTTGCCATCCTGCAACAACGGCACCTGATAGTACCGCTCACGGGTCAATCGCCAGATCTTGCTCCGGTCCGTCAAAGAAACCTTCACCAAACGGAACGGAGCGCCCGAGTACTCCAGAAGCCGCTTCTGAACGAGGCAATAGGGGCTCCAGGCAAACTGATAGAGTCGAATCATTCCCTGTGGCGCGCGGAATTCTGCCATCGTGTTCCCAGGATGCCCGGGATCCTGATCTTGCTGAGAACGGATGACGTCACGACGTTTGCGATGGTGTAAACCTAGGAACGACTTCGCCCCGCAGACAAGTGAAAACCCAAAGCTGAATTTTGCAACGCCCGAGGCCCCATCCGTTCATGGAGCCCCTTCCGTTCGTCCTCACATCCCATTCCGACACCATCACCATCGTCGGCTGACCTCGCGCTCCCCGGCGAACCGGTGCCGCGATCGTCACCTGGCGCCGTTGTCCCCGCGCTTCACGGTGGTCGCCGTCCATTCCCCAAATCGTGACCACTCGGGTCCGGGGCCGTTGATGAGCGGAATCGACGCCGGGTTCGCAGTCTCCACAAGCCGCAAAACTCCTCCAGGATCGTTCCCATCAGGCGCACCCGCGAATCCTCATCTTCCGTCCAAACCACCGGAAACTCGCGGATCCGCCAACCCTTCCGCTGCGCCAGTATCAGAAGCTCCGTATCAAAGAACCAATGGTTGTTCTCGACCTGAGGCAGCAGGGCCCGCGCGGCTCCCCGAGTCATGGCCTTGAATCCACACTGATGATCGACAATTCCCGATCCCGTCAGGCGACGCGCCAATCGGTTGTAGTTTCGCGACAGCACCCCACGTATCCAGCTTCGCCGGACCTCCGCCCTCCGCATCAATCGCGAACCCACGGTCACATCGGCCAATCCCAGCGCCAAAGGCTCCAAGAGATCCCCAAGATGCCGCAGATCGGTCGATAGATCGACGTCCATGTAGGCCAGGAAATCCGCTTCGCTGGACAGCCATGCGGCACGCAAGGCTCGCCCTCTGCCCCGCTGCTCCAGGCGCATCACCCGTGCCCACCCGCGTCTCTCCAAGTCCCTCGCGATGTCCCAGGTTCGATCCGTTGACCCATTGTCGACGACCACCAGATCCCACTGCCAATGAGACATGCGATCGAGGACCTCACGTGTCCGTCGCACGCTGAATGACAACTGGCGCTCCTCGTTGAGCACCGGCAATACCAGGCAAACCTCGGGACCTAGCCTCATAGGGTGGGCGGCTCCCGAGGTACCGGAAGGACCCAAGTCTGCAGCGCCCGAAGATCGGCCAGATCCCCTCCCGGACGGGCCCGCATCCAATACTCGCCTTCCCGCAAGAACTCCTTCCGCGCCGCCCAGCGACGTTTCTCAATATGACCATCCACCGCCGACCAGACGCCAAGGCCGCCATGGCGGTCTGCCGGCAGATTCACCCACCTGTCATCAGGAGCTGCCCATACCAGGAAGTGGCCATCATCAATGCTCTCCTCGTGCTCATCGATGAAAGCCATCACGGCCGACGGCTGCACAATCTCGCCCTGAAACCCAACCCGGGTCTGGACCTCGTTCGTCCGACCTCCCAGGTTTCCATTCAAGGAATAGGACCGGGTTCGCAATCCGCGCCCCGAGACAGGGCGACTGCGATCCGCCGGACATCGAAAGACGTTCGCCGAAGTCAGCGCCCCGCTTCGCCACAGCTGCCCGTCCTCGAGACGTCGCGTGTCATCGTCGTATGGGGCACTACTCTCCCCGGCCCACGAATCGACGACCCCACGCCAGACTCCCCCTGTTCCGGTGGCAGCGTTCCCGGGCAGCACGCCCCCATGCTCATCGACATAAATCTGCCATCCCAAGTGGAGCTGTCTCAGGTGTTGAACGCACTGAACCGCCTGCGCTTCGGTCCGAGCCTTGCCAACGGTGGCCAATGACCACCCCGACAGGACCAGAATGAGGGTGGCCGTGATCATCAATTCAAGCAACGTGAAGGCGCGGCACCCCGGCGCGATTCCATCGGCAGACCAATCCAAGTTCCGCCTACCATTGCATCCGTGTTTCCAGGCGGCTCGGCCGCCATCGTCGATGGACATAGATTTCCCTTCCTTCGGCAAATGCGACCAGGATGTAGCTCTCCCTAAGTAGTGCTGGCCAATCCGGCAGTTTCTCCAGATCGAGCCCCTGCGGGATCACGAGGTAATCGCAGCGAGCCCTGCGGACCTCTCCCGGGATCGCGGCCGGGTCAAGGTCCCCCGAAAGGAACCGCTTCTGACTGACCACCAACAGGGATTCAGGCACCCGGAGGCCCAGCCAAAATGCCGCGATTGGCTCCACTGAATAGATGGTACCGCCGGGTGCGACCCCGATTTGCTGTCGCAGCGACGCGAGTAACCGTGAATCCGTGGCCCGCGGGGAATTCCGAAGAGCGACCAACTGGTGCAGCCACGCCCACCCCCAGAAGACCCCGGCGGCGAGTGCCCCAGCGGCGGCACTCCACGCGATCATCCCTCGCCCTTCCGGGCTTCTCGCCCTTCCGTCCGACCCGCGCCAGGCCTTCAACGACACGACCCATCCCTTTGCCGCAATTGGCACCAGACCTACCCAGCACGTCAGGGCGTAGTACTCCCACCAAGGCCGCAGGACGGCGTGAAACAACGCGACCACTCCAACTAAAATAAAGCCATCCCAGCACCTGCCCCCAATAACGCGCCGCGAACGCAAGGCGGCCGAGACCCCAATGACAGCAAAGATCCATAGAAACGGATGCGTCCCGAAGAGAAACATCCATGGTCCCGCCGATTCGGCACCCGAGGAACGTCTCGCAGCGTCCAGGGCCGCCCAATGACTGGCGAGATGGGCGGCGACCGGTCGCCCATCCAGTAGCCACAAGGCCAGCCAGCAGCCGACGGCGACACCGAGTGCGTACCACCAGGGCCAACCGATCATTTGCCGCTCAACCCGCCGATCGAGGTCGGTTCCGCCGCAGCGCCTGCGAAGCAACAAGAGAAATGCGGCCACCGCATAGAAGCCAGCGGTCAGTTTGATGGCGATTCCGGCGCTTGCGGAAAGCACGGCCATCAGAAGAAGCCACCGGTTTTCATCCTCATCAGCGCGCAACACCAACCACACGGAAACCATCCCCAACGCCGTTGCTGGCATTTCCTGCATCGCTGCGACCGACAGGTCCAGTACCAAGGGTGACCATGCCAGGACTACAACTGCCGCCAGGGCCACCGCATGGTCTCGATGGACATGAAAGGTAAACCCATGAACCGCTACCAGGAGACCGGCGAATGTCACAATGGACCACCAGCGTGGCCCCAACGGGTCGGGTCGCCAACGGAGCAACCACCCGTAGAGCCGCGTATGAGCGAGTGGCTGATCATTCCAAACTTCGACCGGCCAATAGCCCTGCCGCGCAAAATAGGCACCCTTCGTCAATTCGATGCCTTCGTCACCGCCCGTGAGATACAAGGAATCCAATGGCAGCACCCACATCAGGAACAACGGCAATCCAACGCACGTCATCCTTGCTGCCCTGAGCAACCAACGGTTCCACGTCGCCGAATTCATGGCGCATTCCACCCCACCGGCGCGTGTTTGGACGCGATGCATGATCGTATCAGGTCCTATCCGCCGATTGGTTGCCATCGGAGGCGCGAAGGTGCGTCATCATGAGGTCAACGGACCGTCCGCTCGCTACCCTCCTGACCCCGGATTGACGGTGCCGCCAAAGGGCCAGCAGGCCTTCATTCACCACTAGTCCCGCCACTGCCACACTGCCGAGCACGAGACCCTCCTGACTCTGCCAAGGCGTGTCCGAAAGCAATCCCCCCAGGCAACCGCAATACCCCCCATCGAAGGCGTGAAATAACGTCCGATATGCCAGGATCGCCGAGAAAAGAAACCGCACGATGCGCAACGCAACACCTGGTCCAGGCGACGCCACCAACAAAACCACCCATATCAACTCCAACGTGCCCACTGCGAGCGACCACTCGGTCATGGGTAACTGAAACACCTTCTCGGCAGCCTCCCGAATGCCTGCACCAGTAAGCCCTGCATACAGCTTCAGACTCCCGGTGCTCGAGAAGAGCAACGACACGATTCCGATCCAAGTCCGCTCACCGCGAGTCCACTCCGTGTCGTGATGGGAACTCGTGCTGGCGCCAGGCAGCCGCGGATTCTGACTCTCGGTCCTCATCGATGTCGTTTGCCGTTAGTCTTTGAGTTCATCAATGGTGGCCACCCACCAACCGCCGGAGACGATGGTTCCCATTCAACCGCACGAGCCAATCCCTGGAGATCACTCTGAGGGTGCCTTATCCAGCGCCCTTCGAGATCCCACCCTACTAACGTGGTGGCTCGCAGGACTTGGGTATTCCGTGTTCGAACCGGTGACTCGCACCCGTAGATTCGCCTCAGAGGGTCTGGGCCGTTCTCAGGGTCGTTGTCACTGGAGTACTTCTCGTGCGAACCCGAAGTCATCGTCCCCGGCGGCGGATTCACTGCTTCAACCGCCAGTCCCGCCGGGGCCACAACGGGCACCCGACGGCGGGCACGCCTGGTAGAGCGACCAGTCCGAGGTTGTCGTCCGCGCGCCTCCGCAGCAAACGCCGGTCAGGATGGCCGTTCCACAGGTCGACACATAGCAGGTGGTACTAGTCAGACCTTGCGTCGTACTCACTGAGCCAACCACCAGAAACCCAGGGTTGTTGCCCGTACAATAGGCGACGTCCACGATTCCTGTCGGTCCGACCTTGACCCCGCAAAAGACGTAGTATCCGCAGCCCGAGCATGCACAAACCGGCGTTAATGTCGTACTGAAGCACGACACTGCAAGGGCCGGGATTGACATGATGTGATTCATTGCCAAAGCGACCAGTGCCCATCCAACGGACTTCCAGCGACGACCGTTTCTCTTCATAGGATCCTTTCTACTTTTGAGTTTTACCGAAGCAGGAACGACTCAGGTGCGACAGCGCCTGCGCCATTCCAAAACGTAATGCAGGATCAGCCACGTTCCCGCGCCCCCGACGGCGATCAAGAGGGCCGCCCGCAACAAGTGCCTCATCCCGAAACCCTGGGGCTGAGGTGGAGCCAGTGTACGCACAATGTTGGTCCCGATGACATCGAGCGAGAAGTAGTTGCCATGCTCGATTTCGACCCATAAATCATTGGTCCGGAGATACGGTTCCGGGGAAAAGCGATCCCGCGGAATGGGCTCAGCAGCCAGAACCTGCGAGAGGACATCAAAGGTGGCGTAGGGTGACAAAACCGGGACCTCCAAGGATCCGGTCCACCGATCCACGACTAGCCGGCGCGGCAGCCATCGCCCCTCCTGTGTGGCACCCAAAACCTGGATTCGCTTCCCCTGGCTCAATCCAGGAAAATCCAGCCAAAGAACGACCGATTCCTGCTCTTCTGCCGTTTCGACTCTACCTCGGCAGGAGGCGCCGGACTCCAACTTGGCCTCGAACTGGTGATTCCCGGGCTGCCAACGCAGTGTCTCCACCAGGACTTCAAACATACCAAGCCTTAGAAATTCGGTCGCCCACCGCTGGTTTCCCTGGTGATAAGCGTTGGTGCTGCCCTTCGGACTGACATCGATACCATCCAGTGACTTGAGTAACTGAACCTGTCCGGGCACGACATCCAAGACCGACCACCAGTCCGAATGATATCGCCCCGCAAGAGGAGTCAGGCGTCGCCCTCCAACCTGCTCGAATTGATGGATGTCATGGAGTGCACGAAGGAAGAATGCGGGAGGCTGAGCCTGATACCGAACCTCGAACCACGAGGTTTCCGCCGGAGGGCTGATGGTTCCTGCTTTCCACTGATCCAGAAAGCGCGCGGCCTCGCGTTCGGAACGGAAGGATATGGGACGAATCGCCAGTGTCCGCTGTATCAGCAAGGATGCGTACCGCGGCGGATCCTCGAGAAAATCGCGCACACGCTCGCCTGCTGATCCGCGATCATCCGCTGCCCGTGCTGCCCGGTGAGGGATGCCCAGTGAGATCCCCAGGAGGATCAGCCAACGCAGAAGCCAACGACGGACCGTACTATATTTGGGTGGTTCCATGCTCCTTGGTGAATGCGAACCCGTCCGCTGTGTATAACGTAAGATGAGGGCGAAATATTGCAGAGTTAATGAAGGAAAATTTCGTCGCCACGAATGCCCTGATTTCAGTCCTCGATCCGCGAGATCGTTCAGGTCAGGGTGAGGCCCGAAGCGCACCCGGTTTCAAGACCCATGGACGCACCCATTCGTCATCGCCTCGTTGTATTCAGCGACCCCCATTACGCAGGAGCCGCGGAACGCAGCCGTAAGGGATGGGAACGCCGTGCTATTCCCAGTCCGACCCTGCGGTGGTTCGCCAGCCTTTACCGTCGGTTCTTCTGGTTGGCGGATCCCACCGCGCACAATCACCAGGTCGATGCCTTCCTGCGTGCCGCGGGCCGTCCCGACTGGGTGATCGCGAACGGCGATTACTCGTGCGACAGTGGATTCATCGGATTGGCGGACGATGCGGCATTTTCCAGCGCCCGGGAGTGCCTAGAGAAACTCAGGTCTGGTTTTGGCGATCGTTTTCTCGCCACGTTGGGCGACCACGAATTGGGGAAGATGAGTCTGTTTGGCGGCGTCGGCGGCCTGCGGATCGCCAGTTGGGAGCGTTCCACGGCAGGATTGGGTATTTCGCCGCTCTGGACCCAGACGTTGGAGGACCACGTCCTAATTGGAGTGACTTCGAGTCTCATTGCACTGCCGGCGTTTCACCCGGAAATTCTCTCCGAGGAACGGGGCGCCTGGGAGCGTCTGCGGTCCGATTACATGGCCAGACTCGGCGACGTATTCTCGGGATTGGATTCTCGGCGACGCATCCTTCTGTTTTGCCATGATCCGACGGCGTTGCCGTTCCTTGCGGCGGAACCCAAGGTGGCGGAGAGGCTGGGACAACTGGAGTGCACCATTATCGGCCATCTGCACTCGCCCTGGATCCTGAGAATGAGCCGTTGCCTGTCGGGCATGCCCGAACTCGGAATCCTCGGCAATACGGCCCGCCGCTTGAGCGGTGCCTTGAGAAAGGCACGAGGCTGGCGCGCGTTCCGCCTGGTCTTGTGTCCATCGCCGCCGGGAATCCAGATCGCGAAGGATGGTGGTTTCCTGGAGATGGAGCTGCTGGCTAACGGCGGTATTCGCATCCTTCGCCGCCGCCTGCCGTGGCGGTCGTGAAGGGGACCTGATTCGAATCAACCCCGCGGCAGCATCGCCGCACGGTAGAGCGCCTCGAAATCCGGTGCCGTCACCAACCGTGGATTAAAGGTGGCGGTCCACTGCTTCTCTGCTTCCGATGCCATCACGGGAATGAGATCCGGCTGCACCCCGGCGTCCGCCAAGGAACGGGGAAGACCGCATTCGTCCAGCAGTTGGTTGAGGTAGGAAACCAGGGCGTTGACCGCGTGGTCGAGGCCTTCGCTAACGCAGGCAATCTCCGGCGCCGATGCGAGTTCGGCATAGGCGAGGCGCACATCAGGATCCGCCGCGTTGTATCGGACGACGTGAGGCAGCATCAGCCCGACGGCAAGGCCATGGATCAGATTGAAGTGGGCGGTCAAGGGATTGGCGGCCGAATGGGAGGCGCCCAACATGCTGTGTTCGATGGCCATGCCGGCCAGTGCCGAGCCGAGGAGCATGCGCCCCCGTGCCGCCAAATCGCCGGGATCCTTCAGCACTCTCGGGAGATTCGGGGCCAACAACTTGAACGCCTCGTGCGAGTACATCAGCGAAATGGCATTCCGCTTGGAAGTGACCGCCGTTTCGACCGCATGGGCGATGGCGTCGATGCCCGTGTATGCCGTCACCTTGGGCGGCATGGAAACCGTCAATTCCGGATCCAATATGGCGACCCGCGCCGTGGCCTTGGGATCCAGGCAGGCCATCTTCATGTGGCTCGAGGCGTCGGCGATCAGGGCCGCGGACTGACATTCGCTACCGGTTCCGGCGGTAGTGGGAATGGCGATAAACGGCAGCATCGGCTGCGAAGCCTTCCCCACACCCCAGTAGTCCTGAATTCGACCCCCATTCGTGTGAATGAAATTGCAGCCTTTGGCCGTGTCGAGAGAGCTGCCGCCGCCCAATCCCACCAGGACATCCGGACGAAAGTCGCGGGCCACCGCCACGCACTCGTCCACGCACTGGGTGTCCGGGTTCTCACGAACCCGATCGAATATCACGACCTCCTTGACCTGCCCTGACAAAGCCGCGGTGACACGCTCCGCGTGTCCGGCCTGCACCAGGCCCGGATCGGTCACCAACAGGACGCGGCTGGCAGCCAACTCGGAAACCAGGGCGCCGAGGCGTCCGACGGCGCCACGCGCGAAAACAAGTCGCGTGCGCGGCGCGGCATCGAAGGAAGCTAAGTGCCAATCAGCAGGGAGACGGGCGTTTCCCGCGGACGACGTGGAAGCAGTGCTGGCGGACATGGGGCGGAAACATGGCCCACACCTGCCGCCGGGCAAACGCCCCGGCGCGGGAGGGCGAACCGCAGTCTGGCAAGGTGGACCGCCGATGCCAATCCCAGGGCGAGCTGGAAACCATCGGCGGCGGACGGAAGGGGATTTTGAAATCCCCGAGGCTCCCATAACCGCCGGACCCTGCACCCCTTGTCGCCGCGCGACGCGGGCCACCTCACCGGACCTAGTTCCAATCCAGATGGGCCTGGTCGCGCTGCGAAAGGGCGATCCCGCCCTGGTTCGTGGTCCCGATACGCGAGGCCGCCCTCTTGGCGGCTACCCTAGAATCCGCCGGCCTTCGTCGAGGAAGATCCCCTTGAAGTTCATCTCCAGTGCCTGGGCATTGGAGGCTTTGGCCAGCGCTTCCTTCTCCGTGATCTTTCGCGCCTTCACCAGGTCGAACAGAGCCTGATTGAAGGTTTGCATGCCATCATCGGTGCCCACCTCGATGGCTGCCGCCAGCTTATCGAGCCGGTTTTCCTCAATTAATTTGCGAACCGTGGCGTTGCTGATGAGAATTTCGAGCGCGACCGTCACACCGGTCTCCACCGTTTGCACCATGCGCTGGCAGATGACGGCCTGAAGCGTTCCGACGAGCTGCCGCCGGACCTGCTCCCGATCGTCGGCCTTAAAAAAGTCCAGGATACGGGTCACGGACTGGGCGGCGGTGGTGGTGTGCAAGGTGGACAACACCAAGTGCCCGGTATCCGCTGCGCCAATGGCGGCTTGAAAGCTGATCGCGTCCCGCATCTCACCGATCATGATGATGTCGGGGTCCTGCCGGAGCACGTATTTCAATCCGTGCACATAGGACGGGGTATCCAGCCCGATTTCCCGCTGTTCAATGACGGACTGGTCGTCTTCGAACACATACTCGATCGGGTCCTCGAGGGTGATGACGTGCTTGCGGGCACTGCGATTGATGTGCTGCATCATCGCGGCCAGGGTTGTGGATTTACCGCTTCCGGTAGCTCCGGCGACCAAGACGATGCCGCGTGGGGACTCGGCGATCTTGCGAACAACGGGAAGCAATCCGAGAGTCTCAAACTCCGGGATCTGGGCCTTCACATAACGCATCGCCAAACAAAGGGTGCCGCGCTGCTGGAAGACATTGGTCCGGAATCGTCCGATCCCGGGCACGAAATAGGAAAAATCGACTTCCCGCGTCTCCAGCAACTGTTCCTTGCCATGTTTGGGCACGATGGCATCGGTGATCGAATTCACCCATTCCTCGGTCGGAGTGGGGCATTCGATGGGCACCAATTGGCGGTTGATCCGAAAAACGACGGGGGTTCCGATCTTGATGTGGACATCGGACGCACCGCCATCCACGGCGATCTTGAGGATCTTGTGAAATAGTTCCATGGGCGGAAAGACACTGAGGCCGTTCCGTCCAGGCGTGGCGGCGGCCTCGGGTAAATGAGGATTAGCCCAGATGCGAGAGGGCCAGGGAATCCAGTCGACGCTGCGTCTCAGGAGTTACGCCAAGGAATAGAAGGGACACCTTGTACCCAGCGTGACGATTGCCATCACATGCCACCACCACACCTCGACAGGCCACTCGGGTTTTCTCGATCGGGGACTCGATGGCAAGATTCACTTCGGTCCATGGCGCAACGGGTTGCGCGGATAGGAACTCGATGCCGTTCTTGCGTATCGTGACGGCCTTAGCGGGAAGACTGATGGCTGAGGACTGCGACGAGGGGGCGGAACGGGGTGGACTTCGACGGTCTGCTCGGCCTGCGCTCATATCGGCGATGGGACAGTATCACACGAGGGCCGAGCGTCAACGCGCGGACTCGATAAGATTGTGCTCACCATTCAATGACCGCGGCTCCCCAGGTCAATCCCGCACCGAAAACCAGGAGCAGCAGCAAATCGCCGCGACGAATCCGGCCCGATCGCACCGCCTCATCCAGGGCGATCGCCACCGAGGCCGCCGAGGTATTCCCGTAGCGATCCACATTCACGTAGACCTTGTCCATTGGGGTGGCCAATCGCTCGGCCACCGCTTCGATGATCCGCCGATTGGCCTGATGTGGAATGATGCAATCGATCCTGTCGACGGTCAGTTCACAACGCCGCAGGGCCTCCTGTGCGGCGGTATACATCGCCACCACCGCGTTCTTGTACGTTTCCCGCCCGTCCATGCGCAAATAATGCAGCCGGGATGACACCGAATCCGGACTCGCGGGAATGCGACTTCCTCCTCCCGGCATGCACAGCAAATCCGCCTTGCTACCGTCCGACCCCATGCAAGCGGTCAGGAGTCCATGGGAATGGGGACGATTCTGCAGGATGGCTGCCCCGGCACCGTCCCCAAACAGCACGCAGGTGTTCCGATCCGTCCAATCGATGATCGACGAGAGCTTCTCGGCACCAATGACCAGGACGGTATCGTAGGTGTGGGACATGATGAACTGTTGTCCCACTTCGAGCGCGTAGATGAAGCCGGAACAGGCGGCTTCAAGATCGAATGCGGCGGCTTTTCGGGCGCCGATTTTATGCTGCACCAGACACGCGACCGAAGGGAACAGCATGTCGGGCGTGATGGTCGCGACGATAATCAGGTCAATGGCATCCGCCGTCACTCCAGCCGACTGCATCGCCTGAATGGCTGCTTTCGCCGCCATGTCGGACGTCGCCTCGTTTTCCGCCGCCATTCGCCGTTCCCGGATCCCGGTGCGCGTCGTGATCCACTCATCGGTGGTATCCACGATCTTCTCCAGCTCGGCGTTGGTCAGAACGCGGCTCGGAACATAGGATCCAACACCGGCAATGGAACACGTTCGGGCTCGGAATCCGTGGCGTGCCCTGGGATTACGGAATGGCGCGGGAGGTAATTCGGTCATGTGGCGGCCACCGACGATGTGGAGACGGCAGCAAGACGCTGGCTCGCGTCGGCGGCCCGAGTGACGATCAGATCATTGATATGGTGACGGAAAGCCTCGGTGGCCAATCGAATGCCGTTGCGGATGGCCTTTTCACTTGCGCCGGCATGGGATTTGAAGACCACGCCGTTCAATCCCAACAATGGGGCGCTACCATACATGTCGGGATCCATGCGCCGCTTGATCGATTGGAACGCGCCGCGGGACAACCACGCACCCAATCGACGCAACGGGGTGGCAGTCAATTCTCTTTTCAGGAGGCGGAACATTCCTTTGGCCAGACTCTCGGAAGTTTTTAGCGTGATGTTACCGACGAACCCATCGCAGACCACGACATCCACCCGACCGGCAAAGAGGTCGTGGCCTTCGATGTTGCCGATGAAATGAATATCAAGCTGTTTGCAAAGCCGGTACGCCTCCTGGGTGAGTTCGTTGCCTTTGGATTCTTCCGTGCCGTTGCTCAGCAATCCCACCCGTGGCTTGGAATAGCCGAGCACTTCCGCCGAAAAAATCGAGCCCATCAAAGCATAATGGGCGAGGTGGATCGGTTTGGCCTCCACGTTGGCGCCGGCATCGAGGAGGACGAATTCATTCTCGGGAGTGGGAATGACGGTGGCAATCCCGGCACGGTCGATACCCGGAAGCCGGCGAAGTTTGACGGTGGCAGCCGCCAGGAGGGCGCCCGTATTGCCACAAGACAACACCGCATCCGCCTCCCCGCGGGCCACGAGATCCACGGCCCTTCCCATGGAAGAGTCTTTCTTGCGTCGGAGGACATCCATGGGAGCGTCCTCCATCTCCACGACTTCTGTCGCATGCAAAAGACGCACGCGAGGCCGTGAGGCAATGCCGGAGGCCGCGGCCGCGATCTCCGATTCCTTCCCAACCAGGATCAGTTCGCGGATAGCGTCACTCGCCTCCAAGGCGGTC
Organism: Verrucomicrobiales bacterium; assembly: GCA_016795425.1. Lineage (GTDB taxonomy): Bacteria > Verrucomicrobiota > Verrucomicrobiia > Limisphaerales > CAIMTB01 > CAIMTB01. The sequence goes on along the minus strand of JAEUHG010000227.1, from coordinate 54,040 downwards.
AGAGCACCGGTCACCACGACACCGGGACCGTGATCGCCTCCCATCACGTCGACCGCAAGGCGCATAAACGAAAAGCGCGGAGTGGCCTGAAGGCATCCGCGCCTGCCGTTAACCCGAATTTAGGCGAAGGATTGAACAGCCACCACTTGGCGGCCCTTGTAATAGCCGCAGGCCGGACACACGCGATGGGACACGAACGGGGCGCTGCACTGGGGGCAGGTGCTCAACTGCGGCAGATGAAGGACACTGTTATAGGCGCGCCGCATCCGTTGACGGCTGCGCGAAGGTTTGCGCTTTGGAACTCCCATAAAATCAAAATCGTTATTCGAGATTCAGCGTGTCGAGAACACTCCACGCAGTGGTGATCCGAGGCTTTTGGCCCGAGGGACCATCCGGGCCCGACGAATCCGATCGCGGTTTGGGCGGGCCGGGACACTCCGGCCCACACAGCGGGTGCTGCGGAAGCGCGAGCAAGCTATCTTCGCGAATCTGGGGCGTCAAGTCCACCGACTCATTGACCAACGGGAGGGCGTCCTCGCCCAAAATGGGGATCAGACAGGCCCAGGGCTTGATCTCCATCGGAAGGTCGAACGCCGCCAGGCAGCGCACGCATTGGCAGCGAAAGACCGTTGAAAGTGCGCCTTCGACAAAGACCTCCGGCCCCATAATCTGCGCGGTCAATTCGTAGCGAAGCGGTTGGTGCGCCTCGAAACAAGGGTCCCGCAGATCAAATCCCAACTCGTCCGGGGTGAGTTCGCCACTCAACGTCACCGAACCGCGCTCCAGAGCCGCGATAGAAATCAGCAATGCCATGCCCGTTTACAGGGACTCGGATCCGAGTTTGGCCCTCAATGCTTCCAGCACCGGCTGCGGCACAAACTCCGCCACATCCCCGCCCAGAGTGGCGATTTCCTTCACCAAACGCGAACTCAGAAACGTGTTACTTTCGCGCGGCATCATGAAGATCGTCTCCACTTGGTCGTTGAGTTTGCGATTCATCAGAGCCAGCTGAAACTCGAATTCGAAATCCGAAACCGCCCTCAGTCCGCGAACCACCGCGTGCGCGGACTGAGTTCGGGCGTATTCCACGAGCAGACCGGAAAATGCATCCGCTTCGACGTTCGGGAGATGTCGCACGGCCTTGCGGACCAGGTCCAATCGCTCGTCCAACGTGAAGAGGGGGCGCTTCGCCTCGCTGGCCGCCACCGCCACGATCACCCGGTCAAACAACCGCGAAGCCCGTTGAACAACGTCCAAATGGCCATTTGTAATCGGATCAAAACTACCCGGGCAAATGGCGACTCGTGAACTCATTGGCTGGCGCAAGGAAGGAATCCATTACCTCACCGGCCGCAATCCGCATGTGGGTCGCCCCGAACGCCACCGATTAACGCTTCCAGTCCAGTTCCCGTAAAAGGAAATCCCGGAGCCATGGGACTCCGGGATTCATGAATCGTTGGGCAGAGGCTGGAAGGTCGGTGATGGGAACGAGTTCCAAGCTGATTACCCTGCTGGACCTCGCGACCTGTGTAACCGGGTCAGCGTTGTTCGCCCCAGGTCACCGGGTGCAACCTGAGTGCCTTACTCATCGACGCCGCCGCCCGTGGTGGTCGAACCCGCTCCGGCGTTCGACTTCGGCTGGGTCCGAGAAATATGCACATCCGTCGGGAGCAGCACGCGGTCGATCGAGGTTCGATCGTCGAAATCCGCACCCTGCAGCGGCGGCAGTGCCACAATGCCAGGGACCGAGGAGGCCGAACCTCCGATGTCGCTCAGGTCGGCTTCCGTCGCCGGAGTCACCAGGCCCGAAACAGCGGTGAACGTCTCATTCGCATTCACGACGCGCGTAATGGTCGATCCATCTTCGCGAAGCGCGACCACCACCACGGCTCCCTCGGAGACCACCACCTTGCCTTCGGCGGAGATGTCATACCGGGTGCCACGGATCGTGGAGATCGCCTTGGCCGACTTCACCTCGTACTTGGAGGCCGACGAAAGCTTGTGCACCTGACCCAGAACGCGGCCCTGACGCAATTCAATCTGCGTATTGACAACCGTTTCCAAACCTGTGTCCTCGTAGGAAAGGGCCGACAGCGCGACCGTCGAGTTGGGCATCACGCGCAAGCGCGAGCCATTGCGACCGAGGTCCAAATCAGCGGCGGCAGTGCCGGTGGTCCGGATAACCACGCCTTCGCGCAGACTTTCACCGCGGCGCAGGGCGGTCCAAGTCGCCCCATCCGTCGAGACCTCGGCAGCGCCCTGAATGGCAAGGACCTTGGCAGTTCCTTTTTCAACGGCAGCTTGCGAAGCCGACGCGAGCGCCAGCAACGCCGCGCCAACCGTCAGGCGTGCGAACTTCCCACCCATCGTGCGAAATGAATTCATAGCTGTGCTCCTAGCAGTTGCGATTCGTGATCCAGCGGGGAGCAATCTAAAAACCTGCAACCGAGTGTCAATGCCTTTGTTCGCTGCTGGTTGGAATTCAAGCGGATATACCCGGCCTGGTGGAGCCCCCACGGGTTGGCCTGCATTATGGGACCTTCGCGGGTTCAAACCCTCGGTAACCTCGGCCAAGAAACACGGAATAGGTCCGGTTCCGGGCCTCTGCGGCCCCCACCAAAACCTGAATTTCTCCGCGTCGCTGCCATGATTCGAAGCAGGACTGAATCTCCAAAATATTGGACGCCATAGGATTACGCACCAAGACGAGGGCATCCGTTCCTGCCGCCACCGACGGTCTTCCCCAGATTCCATACTGCGATTCCGGAAATCCCTGGCGTTCCCAGGTGTAGGTCCGCGGTCGGTCTGGCAGGTAGAAGGCCAGGGCGCTGGCCACGTAACGATCATCTGCGGCAAGAAGAAATGTCTGAGTCGGCTTCTCCAATTCCTGTCGGTGCCTCTCCACTGCCGCCGCCAAATCTCTCCAACCGCGGAGCCGGGTGGTCGGATCTCCTTTGGTGCCCGCCATCGGTGTGGACGGCAGGACGAATGGGAGAATCATCAGCGCCATCCCCAAAACAGCACCGGTACCGACACCCGCCGTCATCCACGGCCGCAACCATCGCGGGGCCTGAACCTGGCCCATCGCCGTGCCTGCCAAGAGAACGGCCGCGGAGACATAAAAGACCAACGGCCAGTTCTGCTCCACGCGCTGAAACAGGGAAAGGCCAAGGAAGGCCGCCAACCCGGGCGCGGAAAACAAAAGGAGAAACCGTTCCCGGGTCTCGCCGGTTCGCCACCGCCGAACCGCCAGGAAAAGGGCGGCCACCAACAAAAGCCAGGTGATGCCTCCGGACAGTCCGGCCTGTCCGCCGATGAATTCGCCAAGGAACTTGAGGCTGCGGCGCAATTCCCAAGCACGCCCCTCCAATTCGTCGGCGGTGTGCCGAAACGTGATCCAGCCGTGCTTCCAATTCCACCAGAGAGGTGGGGTTAAGAACGCCAGGGAAACGGCGATCATGGCTGCAAGACGCGTTCCATCGCCGGCTCGCAAGTGGCGTCGATGGATCGTCGCGAAGACAACCAACACCAGCGGAAACACCAACTGGACCTGTTTGGTCAGAAACCCGCACCCCAAGGCGACCACCAGTGCCGCACCGGCGGCCCCTATCGACGACGGTCGCGTCCACCATTGCCACGCAAAGAACAGACTGGCACTCCACGCTGCGAAGAGCGGCGGATCAATGGTGAAAAACGTGCTCAACGCGGCGTTTGCCGGCGTCGCCAGCAAGACCAGTGCAGCCCAAAATCCGGACCGCACCCCGTACATGGCCCGTCCCAACAGGAAAACGAACGTCAGCCCCACCGATGTCAGAAGCACCGGAAAAATCTTTAATCCAAACTGGGTGTCGCCACCGAGCCAGCCTGCCAACCCCATCAGCCATCCGACCATCGGGGGCTTGCTGAAGTAGCCCCAGTCGGGCCGACGCCCCCAATCCCAGTAATAGGATTCGTCCGGAGCCAGGTCCAAAGGGAACACGGCGGCATACACCAACCGCACGGCGGTCACCGCAGCCAATAGGTAGAAGAAACGACGGAACCAAAGGCGATCCTCGAGAGGATGCTCCCTCGGTGATGCGGAGATTGGCGACGCTGCCACGGGCCCATGGTGCCGGAGGAACCCGGTCCCGCCAACCATCGCCGCGCCCGAACCGGCACGGGTGCCCTGTTCCTCTTGGTTATCGAGCAGCATCGATCCCCGCTTTGCGGCCCTTGGATGGACCGCTAGGCTGATTCGCGTGCGATGCGAGAACCCGTGGCGATTTGAACCCACCCTTCGATTCCTCGCGTTCCTGCCCATGGTGATGGCCCTGAGCGGTCTGGCGGTTGAAGGGTTCGCGCGCACGATGGTCGGCACGTCCGAACCTCGACCTGGCTGGCTGCTGGGTGCCGGAACAGGAGTCCTGCACCTTCTGATGTTCGGCATGGTCCAGTGGCTGGTCCGGGCCCATGGTTACCGATGGACGGACGCATTTGGCATTTTCTCTCATGGCTGGCCCAAGACGTGGTTGCGCACCGCGATCTGGACGCTGCCAGCAATGATCGGAGCATGGATTCTCCACTGGGGATGCACGCAGATTCTGGATTGGTTCGGCATATCCCATGACGCCCAGGCCGCGGTGGACGCGGTGCGGCGAACGTCGGCGATTTGGGAACGTGGGCTGCTCTTCATTTTCGCCGTCCTCACCGCCCCCATCATGGAGGAGGTGTTGTTCCGAGGAATTCTGTGGCCAATCCTTCGGGATCGCGGCTGGCGGGTGGTCGGATGTGTGGCAGTTTCGGCACTATTCGCCCTGATTCACGCCAATGCCGCGGCGCTGGTGCCCCTGCTTGCTCTGGGGATATTTTGGACCTGGCTCTTCGAAAAGACCGGCGACCTCACCACACCGATCCTCAGCCACGCGATATTCAATGGCTTGAACTTCGCCTGGCTCTTGATTTCCGTTGCCCATTCTGACGCATGAACGAGTTCGAGTTGATCGCCCGCCTGACCGCCCATCTGCCGACCAATGCCGCCGTGGTGACAGGTCCGGGAGATGATTGCGCCTTGGTGGACCTGGGCATCCCGGACCGTTGGGTCGTCTTCAAGACGGATGCCGTGGTGGAAGGGGTGCATTTTACGAAGTCCACGGAGCCCGGAAAAGTGGGACACAAAGCCCTCGCGCGGGTGCTGAGCGATTTCGCCGCCGCCGCTGCAACCCCGGTGGCGGCGTTGGTCACTCTCGGACTGCCCCGGGCCTTTGACGCGGGTTGGGTGGAAGAGGTCTATCGAGGGCTGCGCACCACCGCGGAGCGCTGGAATGTCGCCATTGTCGGGGGCGAAACCACCACCAATCCGGATCGCACGCTCCTCTCCGTTTCCGCCATCGGTACAGTGGCGCGGGATCGAGTGGTCCGCCGCAGTGGGGCGCGGCCGGGCGACGGTATCTTCGTCAGTGGAACCCTGGGCGGATCCAGCGAGGGGCATCACCTCGATTTTGTGCCCCGCCTCGCGGAAGCGGCGTGGTTGACCGAAAACTTCGAGGTCCACGCCATGATCGACCTCAGTGACGGCTTGGCCGGCGACCTGCGCCACTTGCTGCGCGCTTCCGGGGTTGGGGCTGAACTGTTGCAGGACGCCATTCCGATCAGCCGCGCGGCTCGACTCAACGCGCGGACGGGCGATGCCGCCAAGCCGCCCCTCCTGGCAGCCCTTACTGACGGCGAAGATTTCGAACTGCTCTTTACTGTTCCCGCCCGAAGTGCGGTCCCCGTGCTGGACGGGTGGAAGGCCCGCTTTCCAGAAACACCGCTGGCCTGCATTGGCCGTATCGTCGAGGTCCAAGGGCTTCGACTCCGAGACGACAAAGGAGTGCGGGAGGCACCCGTCCATGGATACGTTCATTTCACGTAGTCCCGCCGACACCGTGGCGTTTGGCGTGAAACTGGGTTCGATGGCGCGCCAAGGCTGGGTGATCGGAGTCACCGGCGACCTGGGTGCGGGAAAGACCCAGCTGGTGAAAGGCATCGCCGAGTCGCTCGGCATCCGCGAACGCATTCCGTCACCGACCTTCGCGCTGGTGATCGAACACCGTGGCGGTCGATGGCCTCTCTTTCACCTCGACCTTTATCGGCTCGAGACCATGGCGCAGATCCTTGCCGCGGGCCTGGAGGATTTCCTTTTTTCCGGGGAAGGACTCACCGTCATCGAATGGTACGAACGCTGGCAAGGTCCGGCCCCTGCGCAGCTCTGTCGGGTCACGCTCCGCGCCACCAGCGAAACCGAACGCCTGATTGAATACCATGCTCCTTGCCCTTGAGTGCTCCTCCGCGACGCGCTCCGTCGCGCTTTGGGAGGCTGATCGCGTGGTCGCCAGCCGGCGGCATCCGGACCTGCGTCAGGCCGGGGTTTTCGCTTTGATTGAGCAGGTCTTGGCGGAGTCGGGCATCCCCAGGGACGCCATCGGCACTCTGGCCATCGGGCTGGGACCCGGCTCCTACACTGGCATTCGTGCCGCCATCGCCATTGCCCAAGGCTGGGAATTGGCGACTCGAGTGCGGCTCCGCGGAGTCAGTTCGGCCGAGGTCTGCGCCCAACAATGCCATCAGGAGGGATGGCGCGGGGACATCGCGGTGGTGATCGATGCCCAACGACAGGAGTGTTATCTCGCTCCCTTCCGCATCGAGGCGCAGGCCGTCACCGCCACGGCACCGATCCGACTGGTCTCCCGGGCCGAAGCTCGCGCCGTGGCGGAGTCGGGCGTCAGGCTGGTAGGTCCCGAACTGGAAGCCCAGGGGCTTCAGGGATCGCGGGTGTTTCCCGACGCCACAGCGCTGGCAAGGTTGGCCGCGATGCGAACGGACGACCACCGGGGCGATCGTCTCGAACCGATCTATCTGCGCGCGACCAGCTTCGTGAAGGCAGCACCACCGCGGGTTACGGCGTGACCGCTTCCAACCGTCGCCCTTTCACAGCGGAGGTTCCGAGCTGGCATCGACCGCTGAATTCTCGTTACCTGCGCCGGCCATGAGTCTTTCCGAGACTGCCGCACCACCCCCGGGAAAGAGCTCCGGTCGCATCCTTGAACTGGATGGCATCCGGGCCGTGGCGATCCTGACGGTGATCGTCTGGCACTATGTCCACCTCAAGACCACGCCCGAACCCGGTTCATTATGGGCCAAAGCGAACATGCTGTTCCGACTCACGTGGTCGGGCGTGGACCTTTTCTTTGTTCTGTCCGGTTTTCTGATCGGCGGGATTTTACTCAGCCAGCGGGAGAGCACCGATTACTTCAAGGTTTTCTACCTCCGCCGGATGTGTCGGATCTTTCCTCTCTATTTTGGATTCCTGGCGATCTGTGCCGTGATGCAGACCGAGGCGGCACGCGAGGCTCTGCCCGGGATTGGCTGGATGTTCACACCGAGGCTGCCGTTCTGGAGTTATCTGACCTTCACGCAGAATTTTGCGATGGCGGCGATGGATCGGTTCGCGAATCAGGCCCTGAACATCACGTGGTCACTGGCGATCGAGGAACAGTTCTACCTGCTCCTGCCCGTCATGATCCGCTTCATCCCGCTGCGCCGCCTGCCGATCGTCCTGCTGCTTCTGATCGCGGCAGGCGCGGGTCTTCGATGGCTTCTCTATTCCCTTTGGCCGAGCCAGGCCGGGCTTTGGTGTTACGTGCTGCTGCCCTGCCGATGGGATCCCTTGTTTCTCGGGGTGCTCGGCGCCTGGGTTCTCCGCCAGCCATCCTGGGGCAACAGGCTAGCCACCGCCGGGCGGGCACTGTGGATCTCGACGCTGCTGCTCGGCCTGGTGATGGTTGCCGCCGCGATCACTGCCAAGGGGGTGATAATGGCGCCGGCCATGACGCTCGGAGGTTACCTGGTTCTCGGTCTCTTCTACTTCAGCGCCGTCATGCTGGTGCTCAGCGGTCATGCTCCGCGTATCGCCGCCTTTCTGCGGCATCGCTGGCTGGTCCACATCGGCGTGATCTCCTATGGCATTTACCTCCTGCACGAATCCATGGATGGCCTGGTTCACGCGGTGCTCCTGAATGCGAAGCCGAGGTTCCAGACCGCACCCGAGATGGCCGTGACGCTGCTGGCCTTCGCGATCACGATCATTGTCGCGAGCCTGTCCTGGCGCTGGTTTGAACGGCCCTTTGTCGAATGGAGCCACCGGCACTTTCGCTATCAGAAACGCTGACGCCGCCGTCGTCGCCTTTCAGCGGGGCGCCAAAGGCGAAACCCCGACCGCCGCAACCCGACGCGTCATGTCCTTGAGCAGTCTGTCGAAGTAGTCCGGCAGTTGCGGCCCAAAAAACGCCATGACGCGCGTCTCGTAGGTGTTCATGCTGTAGTACCGTGCCGGAACCACGTACCCGAGGTAGTCGCCGTTGAAACTGGTCACCGCCACCTGCAGACCAAGGTCCGCCGTCGCCTCCTTCAATTCCAACGCCAACTCTCCGCTGTAATCGCACGGCGTGGAAAGCCAGACTGACGATCCGATTCTCAACGCCTGAAGCCGGCTTTCCCCGCCCACCGGAAGCAGTCGGCGCGCCAACCACGCACGCAATCGCCAACCCTCCGCGATCCGCGGTTGCAGCAGGGGCAAGGGCGCCGTGAGAGTCACCCAACCTACGGGTAGGCTCGGGCTCGTCTCGACCTTCGACAATACCTCCATCGATCGCCGCGCAAGTTCCTCTCCCATTCGTCGCGCGCCCTCCAATCCGCCTTCCGGCGGTCGTGGAGAGTGACTTCCCACTGCCCCGGCGAAGAAGACCGCCATTCCTCCAGAAGCCGCTTCAATCCCCCTCTGCCAATAGCCCGGGTAATCACCGCCGTATTGCATGAAATTGCCGGACAGCACGGTGGCGTGCGCGGCGAACGAGCCCACGGTGGCCACATCACCATCCGCCTGCCGAAATCGCAGGAGGGCAAAAGTGCCATCCACCCGGCCGGCATCTCCCACCAACCGGTTGCGCACCAAATCCTCAGCCAGGAAGTGGGCTTGACCGGCCGCGGCCGGGGTTAAGTCGGCAACCGCGGCCGCAGCGGCTGCGGCCAACTGCCTGGCCATCCAAAGTCGAACGGCGGGACGAAACCCTCCGGCGAAGGCCTCTGCCACCTTTCCCTCCCCCCACCCTCCCAAACTGCAGTGCGAATGGGTCGCCCCAAAATAGACCGCGGCCCGATCCACGCCGCACTGGTCCGCGATCCGTCTCGCCGCGTCGTCGGCAACCTCGCGCGGAATAATCAGAAGGTCGGCACTCACCACCAGTCCGGTTCGACCGCCAACCGTGAACGCGACGGATTTTGCCCAGAGATCGTCGTGCACGCCTTCGGCGGGGCGCCCATCGCGATTCCCGTATCCCGCCAAAGGCAGGGCCACGAACCTCCCGGCCTCCCCGTCGTCGTGATCCGCCCCCAGGGTTGGATTGAGCGAAGCCTTGCCGAATCCCGCCCGTAATTCCCCAAGCCGCACGGGTTCAGATATCGCCCCTGAAGCGGTTGCCATGCGCTGCTGTGCCTCAAGATAACAGGGCAATCCCTCGATGCCTCGGCGGTCCACCGGCGCCACCGTGGCCGCCAGCAAACCCGCCAAAAGGACGCCGCCAACCAGACCCATTCGAGCGAGGACGCGCCAAAGCTTACGCACCCCGCCATCCAACCGCCCTCCTCGCGGCGAGGCAATCCATCATCCCCCGCCGGAATCGTGGCGGCGCCCGAGTTGAAAGGAGCGCGCCGGCAACGGCCGCGCCTCCGGATCGCCTTCGCGAAGCCGATAGAACCGGTCCATCGCCAATCCTTCAAACCGCTGCACTATTCCGCCTGAAGGCCAATGTATCTCAACCCACCGGATGGAACGAGCGCTGCCCAATCCCATCTCCTGACGCAACGGCGAGGCACCAAAGCTGCCACCCGTCCCCACCACCCGGTAGACCGACCGCGGCCCGGTCTCCGTTTCCAATTCCACGCGGATCCTCGCGCCAAGAGCCGCGCGATGGGATCGGACGCCCTCCAGACGCAGCGTCAGCCAATGGTTGCCAAAACCCGGATTACGGAACAACGCGTTGGGGTAGTGATCCGATGGGAGGGCCCCTCCCACCACCAGGTAGACATCCTGGTCGCCGTCATTGTCGAAGTCGGCAAAGGCCACGCCATGGCCCTTCTGAAGATGACCCACGCCCGCTGCCGTGGTGATTTCGTGGAACCTCTGTCCTCCCTCATTTCGAAACAGTCGATTCGGGATGAGGGTGGCCAGATCCGGATCACCCGTGCCGACGTAGAAATCCAGCCAGCCATCGTTGTCGAGGTCACCGAAGTTGGAGCCCATCGCGAGGAGGACGCGATTCAACCGGGCCGCCCGCGTGACATCCTCAAACGTCCCGTCACCACGATTGCGATAGAGGCGCGGCAGGGTGGCTTGATGCGGCAGCCCGAGATAATCCGCCGCCACATCCCCCACGTCCCGGTAGCCGTAGCCCGAAACGAAGAGATCCAGCCATCCATCGTTGTCGTAATCCCAGAACCAGGTCGGAAAACTACGCGCAGGCTCGGTCACCCCGGCGGATGGGGCCACCTCGGTGAATCGCCAGCGCGCCGGGTCGGTGACGGTTGCCGAGGATGCGCCGTCATTGCGAAACAACAGGTTCGGGCCGCGACCGTTCGAAAGATAAAGGTCAGGTCTGCCGTCGCCGTTGTAGTCGCCAGCGACCACGGCCTTGATGAACTGCCGAACGTCCAAGCCGCAGGCGGCGGCGCACTCGGTGAACGTTCCGTTTCCGTTATTCCGGAACAGTTCGCAGGGATGCGGATCCTCGGGCGTGGATTCATTCCCGATGAAGACATCGAGAAAACCGTCACTATCGAAATCCAGCCACGCCGCCGTCTGGGTGGGATGAAAACTCAGCAATCCTGCCGCCTCGGTGACATCCTCAAAGGTCCCGTCGCCTCGGTTCCGCAGCAACGAGTTCGGATGGTGCCCCGCCCTGCCTAGCCAGGCTCCGCGCAAAACCAAAACATCCACCCATCCATCATTGTCGTAGTCCGTGGAAACCAGATTGAGTCCACCCAACAGACCCGCCAGTCGAGCCTCGTGAGTGCGCTCGTCAAAACGGCCATCGCCCCGGTTCTGAAAGAGCCGCAGCTGTCCGGACAAGCTCGAACTCGATACCATCAGGTCAAGCCAGCCGTCCCCGTCGAAATCCTCGACCACCACGCCGCCCGCGATGTCGTCCACGTCGACCCCCGCTTCGCCCGCCACATCCGGCAATCTTGGGAAGTCCGCCTCCGACACGAACGCGGTGGGCGGAATCAACCACTCGGTGGGAACATCCGCCGGGTAGGTTCCAAGCGCCATATGCGCGATATTCAACAACCAACGCGCCCGCAGGTCGTCTGAGACCTGCCCCAGGTGACGCTCCAACACCCGCAGGGCACCGAGCACTCCGCGCGTCCGACGGTGAATCCCCCCATCGCGGATCGGGAACAAGCAGGAATCAGGATTGTGCTCGCCCAGACAGTTTTGTTGCTCGCCGATTCTCAGATAGGCCACCGCCGTCCGAATCGCCAATTCCGTGGACTGCCGGGTATCGAGACGCCAGCTCGCGGCTTGGACCATGCCCCGAAACAACTCGAACTGTTGAAGCGCGGCTTCGTTTTGTCCGGCATTCAGCAACTGCAAGGCGAGCTTCGGACGCAGCTCGAGCGCGCCGGCGGCATTTCCGGAAGCCAGTGCTTTCTCGAGCGCCCCCTGGTAGACCCCCGCAAGTTCCGAGGCCAGAAATGGATTTTGAACGGCATCGGTCGCCGCGCGGGCCTGAATCTCCGCCAAACGCGCCACCATGCGCCGTGTCCCCTCCGGCAGGTCCATCGCGGGCCCATTGGTGGATCCCGTCCGGCAAATCAGGTCGTTTGGACCCACGCGATCAGCCGCCACCAGGGGCACGACTCCGAGCACCCAGACCAGTTGGACCAGGACCGACGGCGCGATCCAAAGTTTCGTTGCGCGGTTCCCCGCCACGGCGGGCACCATGGACCAAAACGCCTCTCTTGGACGACCTCGATCTGTTGCGAATCTGCCGCAACTCGAACGACTGCCTTCCGAAGCAACCGCCGCGTTGTTGGCGGAATCCAGTCAAGGCGACCGCGTGGGGTCCATCGATTCCAGCCGCGTCCGGAAAAAGCCGGACGCCGTTGCCGTCGGCGACAACAACACCGCGGCGGTATCGCTGTTGAAAAGGAAGTTCGTTCGCACCGGGGTCCAGGCGCGGAAATCTTCGCTGCGATCCAGGATGACCCGGGATCCTGGCTTCCCTTTCAACACCAGTTCCAACAAGCCGTCGGCTCGCTGTCTCACGTCGAGGCGGAGGGTGACCTCGCCCGAGTCCCGCAGGCGTACCCTCGCGATGCCCTGAGCGACGGCGTACTCCGGCCGTAAAACCACCTCTAGATCAACCGCCTCCTCCGGTTCCGCAATCCCATCGTCGATGGGCTGCACCACCAACACCTGTTCGGTTTCGCCCGGGTGGAAGCGCACAACGCCAGGCAGCGCGGTGTAGTCGACCCCGGCCGTCGCGGTCCCCCCCATCTGCAGATGGACCTCCAAAGGCAGCTCCGTGGCTCCTTCGCGCGCGATGCGAAAGTGTCCTTCGACAATGGGCTGCTCAATGGCGATCAGGTCGTCCGCGGTGACCGACACGATCTGTTCCCTGGCGACGTCGTTGTCGCGTACCACCACGGTGTCGTGGTTGGTTCGCACCGGAAGGTAGGACGGCTCCGTCAGGACCCATTGCATCAAACCGTCGACTTCGAGGTACTCCCAGCCCGGATAGTAGACGGTATAGAGATTCCCCTGTGGATCGACGCGGATGGCCTGAGTCGGCGCCTGGATCTCCAATCGAATGGTCTCGTCTCCTTCCGCCACGCCATCGTCAAACAGATCCAAGGCCAGGCTCACCTCCGATGATCCGGCCGGAATAACCACCCGATCCACCAGCGGTCGGACATAATCCGAGCCAGCAGACGCCGTGCCGACCAAGCGATAGAACACCGTCAGGGGAGCATCGACGGCACCACTCCGCTTGATCTTAAACAGAGTGGCGTATCCCGCCGATTCGGGGACCTCCGACAGAGCCTCGGCCTGAACCTCCGGCAGTGGGACCGCAACGAAATCGAGCCCATTCAGATCCGAAGCTTCCACGGCGACAGGCGGCAGACGCCGGACCGAATAACCCAGGTGGTAGGCGCCGTTGGTGTAGGTTCCGGGTACCAATCCGGTGAGAATATAGCGACCTTCGGAGTCGGTCAGGGTGGTGGCCAGGGAACGCCCACCGCCCACTGCCCGCAGCACGCCATTGTGAACGCGTACTCCGGCAACCGGTCGGCCCGTCGGATCCACGACTCGTCCGGTGATTCGTCGCGTATCCACGGCCCCGACTCGCACGACGGACTGCGCCCGAGCAACGCCCCCTTTGCCATCGCTCACTTCCACGACCACGCGAAAATCCCCCTTGCGTCGCCAGGTCTTCGTGACCGTGCCGGGCACCGTGCTGCTCGTGCCGTCGCCAAAGTCCCAATGCCAAACCAAAGTGTCCCCATTGCTGTCCAGCGCCCGCGCCGTCAGAACCAACTCCTCTCCCACTTCCGCGGCTGCCGGAAGGGGATCCAAGGCGAGAAGCGGAGCCTGGTTGTCGGCATTGAACCCCACCGCCACCAAGACCTCCGCCACCTGCGAATCACCCTCGCCGACCCATTGTCGCAGGGTGAGGTGCACGCCGTTCGCGAAATCCGAGAACGTACGACCGGCAGTCAACGTGACGCCACCATCCAAGGGCATTTCCGAAGCCAGCGGCGCCAGGACAAGTGATCCAAGGCCGATGGCGACGGGGTCCGCCCACCGGATCTGGATCCCCGGCGCGGCGACGCCGTTGGTCGCCTTGGGTGCCAGCTGAACCCAGTACTGCCGATCACCCAACGGGGTGGTGACCGTCGGGCCGATCTGAATGGCCCGCGGCAGCGCCGGGTGAATCCCTCCCTCCAAAGATTGGAGCGAAAGAGCGTGCCAACCTGGTTCCAGCACCGCGATCTCGTCGGCCGCAAGCCAGCCCAATGCATACCGATTCAAGGCGCTGAAGTCGCTCGAACCCGATCCCATGATGTCGTTGATGTCCCCATACTCCGCGGATCGTCCCGGACCCGTGACCGTTTCATGTCCCATCTGGCTGTCGGGATAGACGGGCACGTCGCGAGGTTCGGGGAGTGTCTCGTAGTTGGAAGGGAGCGGTGGACTGCCACGGCTGATGCCTGGGTTTCCCGTCATCCAGGCATTGGCATGCAATAGCCCCAGATTATGCCCCAGTTCATGACTCAGCAGCACCCCGCCACCCGCCTGGACCTGGGCACCCCGCGCGCCCAAATTCGCGTTGCCGCCCGCGAAGCCCGGCACACCACTGTGCCGCGCGACGTCGAGGTCGAACTTTTGGTAGTCAATCCCTGCCGCCAACCCCGCTTCGCGCACCGCCGTGAGGAATCGCTCGAACCCTCCCGGTCCCGCAAAAGCGCTCCGCTCGACCGCCAGCTGAAGGACCGGCGAGACCTCCCAAGTCAGCCCGAATCGACCGCGGGAATTCTGCTGGAAGATGGCCTGCGCCTCGGTCAGGTCGCGAACCGCCTCTTCGACGGACACCGGATCGTCGCGGTCATCCGCGAACCGCACCCGAAAATAGATCAACGTCCGGGTTCCGATCGCCGATACCGTAGGCTGCGACCGCCGCTGTCCCAACGCCCAGTCGGGGTGCACGACGTCGCACGAAATGATATTTCGGGCGAAACAGGCGGGAATGCCGGGCCCGGCTGCCGCCAGGGCGATGCCGGCGCAGCAGACACTCCATATCCAGAGGTTTGTTCCCCTGGCAAATCTCGAAAACCAGTCGCAACCCATAGGTCTCTTGGGTGCGCATGGTGGCCCTGAAGTCCGCAGGCCGCCATAGTCCGAAAGGGGGATGCCGGCCGATGCCGGTCAGTTCCGGCTGGTATTCAAGTGCTCAACCTCCTGGCTAAGGAGACCGGCTTGTTCGAAGAGTGCCGCGGACGCCTGCTTGAGCTGGATGGAGGCAGCCTCGGTGCCGGACGCCGCCTGGGCGACAGTCACGATGGTCTCCGAGATCTGCGAGGCCGTGGCGGACGCCTCACTGACGCGCTTGGCAATCTCCGTCGTCGCCACCACCTGTTCCTCGAGCGAGGCTGAAATGATGCCTGCGTTGTCGTTGATCTTTCCGATCGCGGCGCTCACTCCGTCGATGGCGGAAGCCACGCTGCTGGTCGCTTGCCTCATGGAATTGACCTGATCGGAGATCGAATCGGTCGCCGCGGCCGTTTCCTGGGACAACACCTTCACCTCATTCGCCACCACGGCGAAGCCGCGCCCCGCGTCACCGGCACGCGCCGCCTCGAGCGTCGCATTCAGTGCCAGGAGTTTCGTCTGTCCCGCAATCTTGTGAATCAACCCCACCACCGTTTCGATCTTGCGAGCCGCCTGGCCAAGAGCGCGCACAGAGTCCGCCGCCTCGTGCGACTGTTTGACGGCCGCTGCGGTCAGATCCGCAGATTGGGTGGTTTGACGCGAGATCTCGGAAGTCGATGCGGTCAATTCCTCGCAGGCGGCGGCGACGGCGCTCACATTCGAGGCGGTGGCGGTGGCGGAGGCCGCAACGGTGTCGGAGAGAGTCTTAGTCTGCTCCGCATTTCCGAGGATTTGCAGCGCGGTCTGGTCCAGGGTCTGGGCGGAGGTCGACACCGATTGCGTGGTGTTCTGAACACGATCCGCCACTTGCGCGCGTTCGATCTCGAATTTCCGGATGCGCTCCGTGTCCTCCTTCATCCTCAACGCCGCCTGGTTGATGGTCAGGGCGGCATCACGATACGAACCCGGCAAACCGCGGAGCAGGATCGGTCGATGGAAGCGGCCTTGGGCGCACTCCGCCATGGCGGCCGCGGATTCGCGGACATAGGCGTCCGAAACATCGAGGAGATGATTGATGGCGTGTCCGAGGCGGACGAGTTCCGGATGATCGGGGAGCCCGACGACGCGGGCTTCGAGATCTCCCTGGGAGGCGCGCTCACAGGTATCGACAATCACCGACAAGGCCTGGGCCACGGCGTCCCGGTCGAGGGTGCTATTGGACGAGGTGGAATTCATGCGACAGCTCCGAGAGAGGTATGTTCCGACAGACTGAAGACGAACTCGCTGTAATCCATGCCGGCGGCGGTGAGTTGCGTCTGCAAGTGCGCCATGCACGCCGCGATTCCGGCGGCGCGATCCCGTTCGCGTCTTTCGATTCCGAGCAATTGGACATACAAGGTCTTCACCTTGGCCAGGGCATCGGGATAAGGAACGCGGCGATTCGAGTGATACCCCACCACATTGCCGTCGAGATCAAAACTGGGCGTCACATGGGCGAAGACCCAATATTCATCGCCGTTGCGCGCCCGATTCAGCACATAGGCGAAGATTTCCTTCTCCTGTTTGAGGGTGTCCCATAGCAGGCGAAAGACGCAGGCTGGCATCTCCGGATGCCGGATCAGGTTGTGCGGCTTGCCGATCAGCTCCGACTCGGCATAACCCGATACCCTTTCAAAAACATCGTTGGCGTAGGTAATGACGCCGCGAAGGTCGGTCTTGCTGACGATGATCTCGTCCTCTCCGAACGTGATTTCGCGGCCGGTCAGCGGTGCTTTCGTGGGATTCATAGGTTCAGCCTGGGGAGGTCAAGCGGCCATGGCATGCTGATACGCAACTGCGGAGCCGAGGGTTGCCGGCTTCCACCCGGTATCCAGGTTCATGGTCGTCTCCGCCGTGCCAAGAAAGAGATGGCTGTGCGGCAAGGTGCACGCCCGGAGCCGGCGGAGAATCGATTTCTTGGTCTCGACATCGAAGTAGATCATCACATTCCGAAGAAACACGACGTCGAAAGCCGGCAGCATCGGCCAGGGTTGCGCCAGGTTCATCTCGCGAAACTCAATCATGGACTTGATGTCGTCCTTGATCAGCCACGCGCCGTCCTTCTGGGCGAAATACTTCACCAGGTAAATGGCGGGCAAGCCGCGGTTCACCTGCAGTTGGGTGTACCGGCCCGTTCGGGCTTGTCCCAGGATGGTTGGCGACAGATCGGTCGCCAGGATCTTGATCGACCAATCCCGCAGCTGTGGGAAGTGCTCGCGGATCATCATGGCCAGACTGTAGGGCTCCTGTCCGGAGGAACACGCAGCGGACCAGATGGTGAGTCGCTTGGTGGCGGCCCGCGTTGAGATGAGGCCGGGCAACACCTTCAACCGCATCGCCTCGAAAGGATGAAAATCACGGAAAAAGAACGTCTCATTCGTTGTCAGCGCATCGACGATCTTGGCGTGCAGCGGCCCGAAGCCCTTCTGCAGCCGTACCTGGGTGATCAACGCCTCGATCGAACCGAAGCCCTCCTGTCGCGCCAACGGTTCCAACCGCGTCTCAACGAGATACTCCTTCCCCGTCTCGATCACGATCGCCGCGTTCTGGCGGGCGATGTCCGAGATGAACTGAAAGTCCTCGAGCTTGAGTGCCATGGGTTGATTAGGCGTGCACGGCGCAACGTTTCTCCTGAACTCGACGCACCAAATCCGGGCCAATCTGAAGCAGCGGCAGGACCGCGTCCGCCAGCCCGTGCTGCACGACGTATCCCGGCATGCCCCAAACCACGCTGGTAGCCTGGTCTTGCGCGATGACCTGCCCCCCGCGTTCCCGAATCACCTCGCACCCGCGAAGTCCATCCTGCCCCATCCCCGTCATCACCACCGCCAGCGTCGACGCGCCATAAACCTCGGCCACGCTGCGAAACAAGACATCGACCGCGGGTCGGCAGGAATTCTCGGGTGTCCCCTCATGCAACCGAAGACGGATCTGGTTCCCGTCCTTGCGCACCTCCATGTGCTTGCCTCCCGGAGCGAGATACACACCGCCGGGCTCGACGCAGACACCATCGCTCCCTTCCACCACCGGGAGTCCCGCGATCTTCGCCAGGCGTTCCGCCAGGATCTTGGTGAACACCGGCGGCATGTGCTGGACGATCACCATGGGGACCGGCAGCGGCTTCCGAATCGCTCCAAACACATCCGCCAAAGCATTCGGTCCGCCGGTCGACGTTCCGACACACACCACCTCGATCGGTCCCCGCGGTCCGCGCGCCGGGCGAACGGTGAGCGGCAGGGTCGGAACCGGAACCGACACCGGTGACGACACCCGGGGTCCCGGAGCCAGCGGCGGGGGGCCGGACTTCGGGTGGAAGAACGACTTGAGCCGGGGAAGCAATTCGGTGGCCAGCCGGTTCATGCTCTCGGTGACGCTGCCGACATTCGCCGGCTTGGTGACATAGTCATTGGCACCCGCACTGAGCGCGTCGAGAGTGACCTCCGCTCCCCTCTGGGTGAGCGTCGAGAACATGACGACCGGAAGCTTGGGATAGACTTTTCGAATCTCGCGCACCGTGGTGACGCCATCCATTTCGGGCATCTCCACATCCAGGGTAACGACGTCGGGATTGACTTGAGGGATCCGCTGGAGGGCGATCTTGCCGTTGGCGGCGACCGCGGCGACCTCCAATTCCGGATCGCGGCTGATCACATCGGAGATGATCTTCCGCATCACCACCGCATCATCGACCACCAGGACGCGAATTTTTGGCATGGCAGGCCAGGGGCAAAAGAAGACAGGCGCTACGCGGCAACTCCCATCATGCGCAGCTTGTCCATCACCATTTCCTCGGTAAGGGGCTTCATCAGAAAATCGTCCGCACCCGCCGTAATCGCTTCCGTCACCGATTCCATGTTGTTGTGCGCGGTCACCATCAGGAGTTTCATGGCCGAACGCCGGACATCCCCGCGCACCGTACGGACAAAATCGATGCCGTTCATGACCGGCATATCCCAATCCACCAGCGCCAGATCCACAGCCTCTTCCTTTTCGAGAACATCCAGGGCTTCACGTCCATTGCCAGCTTCGTACGTTTGGGCCGCGAGTGGAGCCAGGTAGGAAGCCAGGAGGCGGCGCATCGTCCGCGAATCATCGATGATCAGCACTTTCATGCGTTTTCTCGTTTGGGGGGCTGGCAGGCCCAACGGCATCCCAGCAGATCCACGCGAACCAGCCGCGAAGCCGGACGCGCCCGCTCGGAGATCCCGACAACAACCCACGAAAAACATCGACGGATTTTGCATCCGCTTGAGCTTCAACCATCGATCAAGGTTTCCCGATCACCCGCCCGCTCCCGGACGATTCCGCAGCCTCGGCCCAATCGCCCCGGCCGCCCGAGGCCAGCACCTGCTCCAACGCCTGGCGCCAGGACCGCGGCTGCAGCGTCGGATTCATGCAAAACGCGTCAAAGCCGCCCTGCTGCAAGCGGCGGAATCGCTCCGCCGACGCCGTCGTGCCCGTCAGCACCAACTTCAAATCCCGCAGCAATGGGTCCTGCCGAATCGCATCGCGCAATCGATCGGGCGGCATCCCGGGCAGCATGGCGTCCAGGTGAAGGCAGGCATAGGGGTCCCCATCCTCCACGGCGCCCCACAAGCGTTCCAAGGCCTCGGCTCCCGAACGCACCAGGTCATGGCGCAACCCCCATTCATCGAGTTGCCCCTTCATGAGCATCCCGAACCCGGGATGCGCCTGAACCAACAGGACACGGGGTCGATCCCGCCATGGCCTCTGCGGCTGCCCGTCAGGGGCGACCGTGACCGGCAAGGAGAACCAGAAAACTGAGCCTTCACCCGGCCGGCTCGACATCCCGATGCGCCCGCCCATGAGTTCCACCAGTCGCCGCGAGATGGCCAATCCAAGCCCGGCCCCTCCAAAACGCCGGGTCGTGGAATTGTCGGCCTGGCTGAACGTTTGGAAAAGCCGTGTCTGGGCCTCCTCCGGGATGCCGATGCCGGTATCCACGACCGCCACGCGCACGGCAGGGGCGGTTGGCCGGTCACCGGGGCGGCTGCCCTCCAGGAGTTCACCAATGCCGTCCGGCCAGTATGGCGTCACTTCAATTCGAATGTGCCCGGAAGCCGTGAACTTTGCGGCGTTGCCGGTCAGGTTGACCAGGACCTGGCGGACGCGCCCAGGATCGGCGAAGGCCCGGGTCGACGCGCCGGCGCCCCACTTCACCCCGACCGCCAGTCCTTGGGTTTCCACCTGGTTCAGCACCATTTCAGCGACCTGCTCCACCACCTCGGGAAGATCGAACTCAACGCGCTCGACATCCAGCTTGCCGGCCTCCACCCGCGAAAGATCCAGGATATCATTGATAATGCGCAGCAAGGCTCCGGAGGACTCGTTGATCAGTCGGGTGAATTCCCGCTGTTGATCGTTCAACGACGTTGCCTCCAGGAGATTTGCGAACCCCATGATCGCGTTCATCGGGGTTCGGATCTCATGGCTCATCATCGCCAGGAACTCCGACTTGGCCCGGCTGCCCGCTTCCGCGAGTTTCTTGGCGTCGACCAGTTCCGCTTCGCGCCGCTGATGCTCGGTGACATCCACCTGGATGGAGATGAACTCCGTGATTTCACCGTCGACATTGCGGATCGGGACGATGGTCTGGTCCACCCAATAAAGGCAGCCGTCTTTGCGCCGGTTGCAGGTGAGACCCCGCCAGACCGAGCCGGACTCAATGCTCTGGCGCATGGAATGGAAGTACTGGGGCGAATGGTGCCCCGACTTCACTCGACTATGCGTGCTTCCGATCAATTCGTCCCGGCTGAAGCCCGTCAACTGGCAGAACTTGTCGTTCACGTAAGAGATCCGGCCCTCGACATTCGTGACCGCCACGATGGCGTGCTGGTCGAGGGCGTACTTCTGCTGAGCGAGAAGCCGGGAGGCAACTTGCGACTCGCGACAGGCCTGCGCGAGGTCCAGGTTGATCCTCGCCATCGTGCCGATTTGACCGAGCAATGTTCGGCGAACGCTCCAACCCAGACTCCCGAGCGCGCCGACACAAATGAGGCCGATGACGACCAAGGCGTTTCGATCGTTGCGAAGAATGCGTTCAAGGCCCGCCGCCAATTCCTGCTTGCGCCGATCGAGGATCCCATGCACTTCCCAATCCGCCTGCTGGAGGCGCCGCATTGCGAGAGCGGAATCCTCACGGACCAGTTGAAGCTCCTTGCCGAGGTGGATCATGGCCCGCAGTTCGCTGATCATGCACGGGTTCGTTCCGTCGTCGCTCTCGGCCTGCCAACGGCGCGACGGGGCTGATTCCGATCCCAGCAGTTCCCGTCGAATGCCGTAAAGCTGTTCGATCAAAGGCAGCGTCGCCACCGGTCGATCCTTCGCGATCTTCGGAAGCAGGTGTTCCAGGCGGGTCAGACAAGGTCCGATCAGATTGTCCCGATGGTGGGCCAACTGATCGGCGTTCTCCTCGGTTCGCAAGCGTTCCACCATGGTCGCCAAGGCCAACAACTCAATTCGCGCGTCGCTCGCCTCGTCGCGTCGCTCCGATATTGAGTCAAACATAGGCGATCCGGACTGCGACACGGCCTCCAGTGCAAGAACCCCCTCGATCAGCGTCGCTTCGCCGGCCAACTCGTCAATCGACCGCCTCAACGCCGTGGCGCGAACCTCCAACGACGTCTGAATGGCATCCTGTCGCATGCGCCAATTGCGACAACGGTCGATGGCTTCCTTCGTTTCATCGAACGCACCTTCCACTTGCCGCAACACCTCGGACTCGGAACCTGCGGAGACGATGGATTGCAACGACGCCACCAGCCCGGCCGTTTGGGCCCCCCACTCCACCGCAACCTTCACCGGCCGACGATCATCGAGGTAACCCAGTCGCTCCGCCAAGGCGTCCGTCAGGGCCGCTCGCAAGGCGCGGGATACTTCGTCGGTCTGATCCTGGACCCGGCGCAGCTCGCGTTCCGAGTTGCGCAGTTCCCGCAACGCCCAGTTCACCAGCACCAAAACCAGGACCACGGTCGCCACGCCCGCCATCGCCAGGGTCCAGACCTGGCGGGTCCCGCGTCGTGCGGCGACAATGGAGGTGTCCGGATGCATGATTCTAGGTCCCCGGCAGGCGCCACTCCTTCAAGTCACCCCAGTCGCAGGGCACGAATTTTCCGTCGCGCAGGAGGGTCGGCCACACGCCGCCGCTTGCCTGATGCTCTCCGGGCGTCAACCGCATCTTCAGGTGCGTCGACAACTCGAAGCTCCCCAAACTCTCGAGCGCATCCACCACACGCTCTCGGTCCAGCGGGCCCTGCACCCCTCTCAAAGCCCGAGCCAATACTCGGACCATGATGAATCCTTCGAATGCGACGCACGTCACCGGGACCCCGGGTGCCGACGCCTCCAACGCCTCACGAAACCTCCGGGCGGCTGGCTCCTCGCCGGTGGGATGCGGCACTACCTGTGTCACCAACACCCGGTCGATGCCGCTCCCAATCGAATTGGCAAAGGCTTCCGAACCGAGGAAGGACACCGCGAGAAAGCAGGTATCCAGACCGCGCTCACGCACCAGGCGAACAAACTTCGCCCCGGCCGCATGGGTGGCGACCAGTATCATCGCGCGCGGACGCCTCCGTTGAGCCAGCAACCGGGCCACCGCGCCCTCCACTGCGGTGGTATTCCGTTCATATCGCAGGTGAAGCACCTCACCCGCACCGGCCACTCCTCGCCGCGCCAGTTCCTCCAGACCAACGGCAAACCCGTCATCGCCATACGCGTCCCGCTGCGTCAGGAAACCAATCTGTTCCACCCCGACCCCGACGTAACGCATCAAGGCGTCGACCATCGCATGGATTTCCTCCCGGTAGCCTGCGCGCAGATGGATGACGTACCGGTTCGAGGGAATCTGTCGGAGCATCGACGCCCCGGTCACCGGAGCATAAAAGAGTGTCCGGGTCTCCGTCGCGATCGGCAGCGCCACCGCCGCCGTGGGTGTTCCGAGGTTGCCCACGACCGCCATGACACGGTGCTCTTCGATGAGCGAACGCATATTCGCCGCCGTGCGCGTCGGATCGTAGCCGTCATCCACGGCGACGAGTTTCCAGGGCAAATTGGGAACTCCTCCCTCGCGATTCACTTCCTCGATCGCCAACTCAACTCCTCGCTTGATCTCCTCGCCCACCGGGGCCAAGGGCCCCGTCAACGCGGTGGACATTCCCAGCACCATCGGCGGCTCCCGTGGCGTCGATTCCGAGGCGTCCGCGAGGGCCCGCGAAAGCCAGGCCAGGAGGGTGATGATCGGAGGAAGCTTCATGCCAGCCATACCCTCACTCGGCGTTCGCCCTCGTCGCAGACGAACAATTCCGCGGGAGCGTGACCCCGGCACCGCGATTCATCGACAATGCGCTGAACGTCCCACCCGCGACCGCGGAGGCGCTCGGGAAGTCCGTGCGGCATGAGATCCTCTAACTGGTTCACACATCTCGCCGGAAAACTAAGGTCCACTTTCGTTTGTCCTCGATCGACGATCTGCAATCGCAACTGCGCGGCGAGGCAGGGCACTTCCTCCGGTTCCTCTTCGACCGCTTCCTCACCAAAGTGGCCAGCCCTGCCATCGGCCACCACGCGATCCCAGACCTCCTGCCATGGCACCGCGACATCCAAAGCTCTCAACTGATGGAGCAGGCCGTGCCAGGCCCGGAGAATGAAGATGAAGTCGGGCGGACCCGCCGTGCGAAAGACCATCCGGTCGGCACCAAGTATCTCAACCAATCGGTCGCCGAGACGCCATTCCGCGATCCGAAGCGGTCGCGGCTGGACCAACGGGGCGATCAGGCAGCGCGCGATCGCTTCGAGCTTTCCCCTGAGGCGACCCAGCGCCTCAACGCTGAATCCCATGCCGGCAAAGGCCTCGAACGCCGAGGCGGAGTCGAGCCATCCGCCGCGACCGGCGCGAACCAGGTCGGAAAGCGAGCGTGCGAGGCGACCCGGCACACGCTTGACGCAACCGAAATCCAAGAGCCCCACCCTCACCGCGCCACCGTCGCGCGAGAACCGGTAGTTACCCGGATGCGGATCGGCATGCAGAAGTCCCCAACCCATCAACGAACCAAAGAACAGCTCCGCCAGTATCTCGGCAACCCGTGCCCGGTCCTCGGATGGCCACCGAATCGCAGCGTCCAACCGCTCGCCATCCATCCACGTCATGGTCAACAGGCGCGGCCCGCTGTACTCCCGAAACACTCTGGGCACGCGCACGGGCAGATGCCTCACCGCTGCGGCGTAGGCTTCGAGGTGGTCCGCCTCGCGACGATAATCCAGTTCGGACCGCAGCATGCCGCCGATCTCGGCACGATAGGCAGCCCCATCAAATCCGCGCCGTAATCCGCCCACCGGTTCAGTCAGCCAACCGAGTGCGTGAAGATCGGTGTCGACCGCATCCAGAATTCCCGGGAACTGAATTTTGACGGCGACCCGAGTCCCATCCATGAGCTGGGCGCGATGGACCTGTCCGAGTGAAGCGCCGATTCCCTTCGGGTCAACGTAGCGAAAGACCTTGGAAAGGGCGCGACTCTCGGTGGGACTGGAATCCTGCGCCAGGCATCGACGGATCTCGTCCAGCGCGTCGCGAGGGGCCAAGCCGGGAGACCCTTCAGTAAGCACCGAGTACGCGTGATCCGAATCGCGCAGTTCCGGCAGGGCCAGGAGCTGCCCGAGCTTCTGGGGCAATCCATGCATCAACCCCAACCGTTGGATCAGACGGCGCCGGGCCCGGTCGCATCGTTGCGGTGACCCCGGAAAACGCGTTGCCGCGAAGTCCCAGGCGAGTCGCCCAAGGTTCGCGGCACGTTGGAGGGAAAAACTCATGGACGGATTCGCTCACTCCGGAGTTCCCCCTACTCCGGGCGATGAGGGATACAGGTTGGATAATCCGGTTCAGCGCAGGTTCGTCATATCCACCATGCGTTTGAGGTCGGCAGCCAGCCGGGCGAGCTCCGACGACGCCATGAGCGAATTGGCAGCGCCTTCCGAGGTGCTGCGGGCGGCCTGCGAGACACTGGCCACGTTCTTGGCGATCTCGGTGCTGCCGCGGGCGGCCTCGGAGGCATTGCGCGCGATCTCGTTGGTGGTGGCTGTCTGTTCCTCGACCGCGCTGGCGATGGTGCTCTGAATGTCGTTGATCTGGTTGATGATCGTGCCGATTTGGCTGATGGCTGTGACGGCCCCCTTGGTGTCCGTCTGGATGGCCTCGATCTTCTGGGAGATCTCCTCGGTGGCGGACGCGGTTTGTTTGGCGAGTTCCTTGACCTCGTTGGCAACGACGGCGAATCCCTTGCCAGCCTCGCCGGCGCGGGCAGCCTCGATGGTGGCATTGAGAGCGAGCAGGTTGGTCTGCTGGGCGATCGAGGTGATCACCTTGATGACCTTGCCAATCTCGATGCTGCTTTCGCCGAGCTTCGACACCGTGCGATTGGTCTCGTCCGCCACACGAACAGCCTGAGTGGCAACCCGGGCGGCGTCCGAGGCGTTCTTGGCGATTTCCTTGGTGCTGGCGCTCATCTCCTCGGCGCTGGTGGCGACCGTGGCGACGTTCTTGCTGACCTCCTCCGCGGCTGCGGCGGCGACATTGGCCTGGGCCGTCGTCTCCTCGGAGTTCGAACTCATCTGCTGGGCAACGGCGGAGAGTTCCTCCGAGGACGACGCCAGTGTCTGAGCGTTCTGGTTCACGCCATCGAGGGTCTGTTTCAAACTCAGGGCGTTGGCCTTGTCGCGCTCTTCCAGGGTGACGCGTTGGGTCACGACTTCCCAGGACACCATGGGTCCAAGATACCGCCCCTCGTCGTCGCAAACCGCCGCGGCGGTGAGATCGATGGTCTCATCTCCGAGCTTGAAGACGGCGCGGTGCGGAAGATTGCGCGGGTCCGCCAGAATTCGCCGCTGATGCGCGGGGTCCTTGTGGAAGATGTCGATCGTTTGCCCGATGATCTGGTTCGCCTTGACGGGCAGGAGCCGTTCGAGCTTGCCGAGCGTCGATTGAGACGCCGCGTTCAAATACGTGATTCGCAGGTCGGTGTCGGCGACCATGATGTTGACCGGCGAATTCTCAACGACATTGCGCATGCGCGAAGCTTCGCGCTGTTGGCTGGCCACCTGCTGCCAATCCAACTGCTCCTTGCCGAACACCTCACGGAGTTCCGCCTTGGTCTGCGACAACGCTTCGGCCGCCTGGGCCACCTCGTCGGCGCCCCGCACCTGCAGGTTGTCGGCGATGTCGCCGCGAGCCAGGCCACCGACTGCATCCCGGATCTTGTTCACCCGGGCGACGATCGGTCGCACCGAGGCCCAGACGCCGACGACACCAATCACCACGCCAACCAAGGCCACGACACCCGCCGCCCACAGCAGGTCATAAATCACATCCATGAACTCATAGCCGCTAATGCGGACCAAGGTGGTGAGGTTGGACCCCGAAAATCCCATCACCGGCACGCTGCGGGCATAGGCTCCCATGCCTTCCTGCTTGGCTGAGGTGCCGGTTTTCGTCCCGACGGCAGTCGGCCCGCTGCCCAGCGGCGCGGCGTTGGGCGCCAGAGCCGTCTTGGCCAACGCGACACCGTTGTCGGCGAGATTCACTTTGAGCACATCCTCGGTGCGACTGGCCGCTGACCCGGTGGTCGAAGGATCGACATCCACCAGGACGTTGCCCTTGTCATCGATCAAGGTGAACTCGGCGCTCGCCATGTCCTGACGTTTCAACGCCTCGTACTGCGTCTCGACGATCTGTTCCACCATGGACGAGGAAAACGCGTTGTACCAATAGCCCACGATCTGTCCGTCGACGGACCGAATCGGCGCACTGAAACCCATCTCCCAGCTCGGGCGCTTGGCGCCATACGCCTCGTCCACCAATGGAGTGCGCTGGGGCGCCGTCACCACGGTTCCGGACAACGACCCCGGCTTGCCATCAGTGGTGTATCGCTCCGCTTTCACCTGCTGGAACCAGTCCGTCGCCGAAAGATCCCTGCCCACGAGGCGCGAAGTGGCCGGCAACGACTGGCCGTTGGAATCCACCGAGTTCACCGCGACCACCTTGCCGGAAGTGTCCACGACCAGACTTAAAGCGTAACAACCATACGCCTTCATGTAGGCGTCGATGGTGGCGGTCAAGGAGGCCTGCTCGGCCGCCGTCAACTGGCCGAGGGGTCGGCGCACCTCGGAATTGAGACCGAAAGCCTGCACATCGCCGTAGCGCTCGAACAGACAGCGATCGACCTTGTCCTGGATGTTGGCCGCGACGTTCTCCAAACCCGAAGCTCGCTCGCCTTGGATGTGGTCCTTCTTTTCGTAGACCGCGACGAAGATGGCCGCGGCAACCAGAAGAATAATCGTGGCGCTTGGCCCCACCAGCTTGGTCATGAGACCGAAGGATAAGCCGCGGCGCTTCGTCCCCAACTCACCGACCGGCTCGGACGACGGCACGGAAGCCTGTGGCGGCGTCACCTCCGACGTCGGGGCGGAGGTCCGTCGCGTCATCGGACCATGATTGGGTGTCGCGGTTCCCCTGCCACGACGCGCACCGTTGCGGCCGGAGGCGAGAGGGTTCTGCTGGGTGGAGAAGGAGGGAGTCGCGTTCACGGTGTTTTTAAATTGGGCGGCCTGGGTCCGGACTGATCCGCGGCGTAACCCGACGCGGGGGAGTCCACGAGGAGTATTCTGAAACCAGAAACAGCCGGGTCCTGAACTCCCAACGAGAACGCCGCCGACGTTTGGCACCGTCGCGGTCGGTGTCGCTCCTGCACAGGTTGGAAGGTCCAGTCGGGTTCACGGGCAACCACCTCTTGCTATCGGCACCTGGCCAAAAGGGATTAGTGGTGTGGCACTCAGGAGATCAAAAAACTGGTCACGTAGTTCGTCAGCCGCAGGACGACGAAGGAAATCCCGATCCGGACATGCCACACCCGACGCCCGGGACCACGGGACAGGCGCCACCCCAACACCAACTGGACCAGGTAGGCCGCCAGGACGAGGGTGGAAATCACCACGTGGAAGCGGAGAATCGGGCTGGTCGTTGCTACGGCTTTTCCCACCGCGTGGCGGGTGAACTCGATGTAGAGCACCATCAGGAGATCCACCGTGAAGGCGGAAAGCATGAAGGCCCGATGCACCGGTGGTCTGCGGCGAAAACCAAGGCCCAAGGCGACGAGCACCAAAACGCCCGTCGAAATCAAATGGAGAACGGTCATGCCTCAACAGCGACACCCTGCGCCACGCCGATGGCTCGGTGGGTATCGAGGATCAACAGCAATCGGTCCTTCAATTTGTGGACCCCTGTCACTAATTCCCTCGCCGCCCCTTTCAAGGTGTCGGGCGGACGCTCGAAGGTCTCGTCGTCGATCTCGATCACGTCGCCGATCTGATCCGCCAACAGGCTGACCGCACCCTCTTCGGAGCGGACCACAATGTTCATGGGCAGGCTGTCGGCGCTGCGCGACGACAAGCCGAGCCGATGCCGGAGATCGATCGCCGTTACGATCTGCCCGCGCAAATTGATCAGGCCCCGAACCATGGTCGGCGCCATCGGCACCTTGGTCATCGGTTGATAGCGCAGGACCTCCTGGACCTGCAGGACGTCGATGCCGAAAAACAAGCCATCCACGAAAAATGTACAGAACTGCCGCGGAGTACTCATGGAATTAGGATTCGAAGAACGCCGGTTCCGCTTCGCGAATGATGCCTTTCACGTCCAACAAATCGGTGACCCGGCCATGCACCACCGCCGAACCTACGATGCCATCGCGCGAAATCCGATGCTCCACGCGAACGGCGTCTTCCACGATATCCTCGATGTTGGACACCACCAGGCCGACGCTGCGGCCCTGCTCGGAGTACACCACCACGTGCATGGGGTCGGCGATCGGGTCCTCGCCTCCACCCGGCAGATGTTGAGCCACGCGAATCAGCGGCAGGATCTGGCCGCGGTATTGGACCACCTCGCGGCGCCCCGCCCGCTCCACCTTGGCGCGAGGAATTTCCTCCAACCGCCCCGCCTCGGACAGCGTCATAGCCATGCGCGGTCGGTCCCCGACGCTGAAAAGAAGCAGCGTCTGCCGTCGGGTTTGTTCGTCGGTCTGCGCCTCCTCGGTCTTGGCCGAGACGGCGGTTCGTTCGACCGCAGCCACCTGGGCATGCTGAGCCAATCCCATCACATCGAGAATCAAGGCCACCTGGCCGTCGCCCATGATGGTCGCTCCAGCGAAGCAAGTGAGGCCGCTCAACTGTTTGCCGAGCGGTTTGACCACGATTTCCTCGGTGTCGCTCACCGAATCAACGACGAGCCCGAAAAGACGCCCGTCCGCCTGCAACACGACGATGTTGAGCGACGTGAGGGTCGACGGATCCGGCGGTTCCAACGACAGGACCCGGTTCAGGAAAACCAGGGGCAGCAGCTTTCCACGCAACCGGTAGACCGGTGCGTCGAAGATGTTCTCGATGCTGTTTTCGGCGGAACCACTCTCGACGCGCAGCAACTCCAGCAGATTGACCTGAGGAATCGCGAAACGCTCCCCGCCGCTGCGTACCGTGAGCGCCGGAATGATGGCCAAAGTCAGCGGAATCTTGATCTTGATGGTGGTCCCCTGCCCAGCCTCGCTCTGGACATCCACCGATCCGCCGATCTTCTCGATATTGGTCTTCACCACGTCCATGCCGACACCGCGGCCCGAGACGTTGGATATCTTCTCGGCGGTCGACAGGCCTGGAAGGAAGATGAGGTTGCACGCCTCGCGATCGCTCATGCGGGCGATCTGTTCCGGCGGAACCAGGCCCTTCTGCAGTGCCTTCTCCTTCACCCGCGCCGTGTTCACCC
Organism: Verrucomicrobiales bacterium; assembly: GCA_016795425.1. GTDB lineage: Bacteria > Verrucomicrobiota > Verrucomicrobiia > Limisphaerales > CAIMTB01 > CAIMTB01. The sequence continues at coordinate 24,227 of JAEUHG010000227.1, read as the reverse complement.
CGGCGCCATCATCCATGATTTCGATATTGACCTGTCCGCCCTCGTGGAAGGCGCGCAGGTACAATAAGCCAGCCTCCGACTTCCCCGCAGCCCGGCGCTTGGCGGGTGACTCGATACCATGATCGATGGAATTGCGCAGGATGTGGGTCAGTGGATCCTTGATCGCCTCGATGATCGTTCGGTCGAGCTCGGTGTTCCGCCCTTCCATTTCCAGACGGACCACCTTGCCCAACTCTTGGGAGACATCACGGACGATGCGCGGAAACTTCGCCCAAACATTGTCGATCGGCTGCATGCGGGTCTTCATCACCCCTTCCTGCAGCTCGGTGGTGATGAGATTCAGCCGCTGGGCCACCGGGAGCATGGCCGAGTCCCGGGAACTCCGGATGTGCTGGACGATCTGGTTCCTGGCCAGAACCAACTCGCCCACCAAATTCATGAGTTTGTCGAGATGCCCGACATCGACGCGGATGGCACTGTCTGCGATGGACCCGCGGGAAGTGGTCTCGCGTTCGACGGTCGGAGCGGAGGACGTTGGCGGTGTGGCGGAGATCGGTGCCGATTCGACGGCAGCCGCTGCGCTTGGGGCCGGTGCGGCCGGAGCATCGGAGAAGAAGCCCCACGCCGCATCCTCCTCCGCGGTTGGTGCGGCGGAAGTGGGCGGGGGATTGGGTTCGGTGGAAACGGGCGGGGTGACGGCTTCAGGGGCCACCGTTTCCGGCGTCGCTATCGCTGCCGCTGCCGGTGCCGGTGCCGGTGCGGAAGATGGCGCGGGTGAAGGCGTGGAGGCGACCGATGGTTCGCCCTGAAGTTCCTGGAGACGCGCGATCAGCGCGGAGTGATCCGTGGTGCCTTCGGTGCCGGACTGCTCCAGGTTCCTCAGCATCTCCCGAAGCGCGTCGGCGTACTTGAGCAGCGTGGAAATGATGTCCTTGTTGGCCTTTAACCGCCCCTCCCGCATCAGGCTCAACAGGTTTTCGCCCACGTGCGCGACTTTCTCCATGCGCTGGATACCGAGACAGCCGGCGGTGCCTTTGATGCTATGGATGGCGCGAAAGATACGATTGAGCGTCTCGCCGTCCGCCGAACCTTGTTCAAGGCCGAGCAGGTCCTGGTCGAACTGGTCAAGCCCCTCAAAACTCTCAATGAGAAAATCGGCGATGAGCTGCTGTTGCAGGGAACTTTTCACAGTCGCGAGCGGGTCAGTTGGGAAGCACGCGCGAAACGACCGCAACGAGCTGCTCCGGATTGAAGGGTTTCACGATCCAGCCGGTCGCGCCCGCGGCACGTCCCTTGTTCTTCATCTCCGGATCGGATTCGGTGGTCAGCAGAATGATCGGCACCCGGGCGTAGGACGGGATCGCCCGCAGCTCCTTGGTCAATTCCAGCCCTCCCATGTTGGGCATGTTGACATCCGTGATCACCAGATCGACCTGCCGGCTCCGAGCCAGATCCAGGGCGGCCCGGCCATCCGGCGCCTCCACCACCGCGTGCCCGGTGGGCTTCAGGGCGAACGCAATCATGCGACGCATCGTGGTGGCATCATCGACCGTCATGATGGTCTTACTCATACTTGGTAACTCCCGCGCGGTTCGCCTACGGTTTCCATGTCCCCCGTTGGTAGGCGCTTCAACAACCTCCGCCGCCAGGGGTGAATCGGCACAATCCGCACAGAACTTAAGGGGCCGCTGCTGTCTGCAATTCCCTTACCACGCGTTGCTTGGGGGTCAGAACAACTCAACATTGTCGCCCAAGTTTCCAGCGGGAGCAGGTGGGGGAGATTCGACGCCCGGCCGGGGCGAAGGTACGGACTCCACCGGCGCCATACCGCGCGCCAGCGCCGTCAGTGGCTCGGAAGCCGCAAGGGACGTGCTGGGTGGACTCGCAGGTCCCACGCGTATCGGCACCACCGAAGGCTCCGAAGTTCCGGTCTCGTGTGATGCGGTCTTCGCGGCATCCAGGGACGGCGGTGACGGCTCGACCGTCGGGTTGCCGGGCTGAGCCACACCAAAATCCTCGAACATGTCCAGACTCCCTGCGGAAGCGTCCGTCACGGCAACAGCCACCGGCGCGGCCGCACCCGTGAGGACCGCGCGGTGCACTTCTCGCTCCGCCTGCATCGTATAGGTGGAATCGGAAGACTCCCGGTCCCGTCCCGCCGTTCGTTGTGGCTTCCAGGATTCGGATGCCGTGGCGACCGTCTGCAGAAGATCGCGCAACGGCTGAAGCTCCTCCGCTGCGCGGGCGGCGAAATCGAGGTGTTCCTGGCAGGTCTGGGTATGGTCGCGCAATTTGGCCGCCAGTTCATCCACCTCGCGGAAAACCTCCAGCGTCGAATCACGGTACTCGTGGAGACGCGCCTCCAACCGGGAGCCCTGATCCGAAAGCCAGCGCTGTTCTCCATCGATCAGCTCTCGAAGCTCGCGGCTCTCATGCACCATGCGCTCAAAGCCGGCGGTCAAACGGTCCAATTCCACCGCCGCGCGCTCGTTCACCGCGTTGGCTTCATCGGAAATGGTGCAGGTCCGTTGCGACAACACTTCGAGTCCGGTGCCTTCACCCACCTGGGTTGCCTGGATTTGGGCATTCAGCGCAATCAATCGGATGTTGTTCGACAAATTGCGCATCACGTCGGTCAGGTTCGACGTCAGGCTTTCCAGCGGTTTGATGGTTTCGTAGGTGTCGGTGTGGACCGTCAGCATAGTGGCGGTCAAGGCGCGCACTTCCTCGAGGGTGTTCAGAACCACTTGCACCACACCATCCTGTGACACGGAAATGCTCCTGAAATTCCGCAGCGTGATGCATTCCTCGTCGAGGGTGCCGGCTCTTTGATGAATGCCGTGGACCGCCTCAGTGATTTCAGTCTCCGCCTTTGCCAGGTCGCCGCACACGGCGTCCAATTGCGCCACCTGAATCCGGCTCGTTTCGTTGAGACGCCCCAACCCTTCCCTGGCTGGCCCGCGCGACTCCGCAGATCCGCGCCCTTCCAAGGCTCTGAAATCGGATGTCATCCGCCCAATCGCTTCGGTCACATGCTCCAGTTTCTGGCGGGTGATATCCTGGAATTGGAGGCTCGTGACAATACGGCCCACATCGCGATCGATGTCCCGGGTGGTACCCGTGAGACGGATATCCACAGCCCGGTTCTCCTCAAGCATCTGCTTGAGGTTCACCATGGCGTCTTCGATCAGCTTCTTCTTCTCCTTTACCAGGCTTTCGTGGAGCCGAAGTTGCACCTCCAGGCGCTTTACCAGCGCCTCCACGGTGACTTCCGCCTTCCGCAAGCTCAGGAACTGCTCCGAGAAGAGGTCCACCACCCGGTGATGGAGTTCGCCAATGTCCTGGGTCAGGGAGCTGAAGACATGCTGGACTTCCGCCGGAAGGATCGCGGATTCAATGCGAAAGAATGTCTGGATAAACCGTAACGGCGCTACCGCGCGCTCCAGGCAGGTTTCCATCCGTCGAACCTCGCCGACCAGGCGCAGGTGCTCCCGCAGGCGCGAGACGATTTCCGCCCAACGCAACCGAGAATCTTCCAGAAACTCGACTGGACGCCGCAGTTCCTCGATCGCCGACGAGAGGACATCCTCGCCGCTCGATTGCCCGGTCGCCAGGGCCAATAGACGTTCACTGCGCGACACCAGGTCGCCACTCAGGCTGGCCATCGTCTCGATGTCGGCACCAATCGATAGAAATCGGGTCTCCAACTCCCGTGTCGTCGACTCCACCCGCCGACCCTCTGAGAGCAATTGCCCCATAGGTTGACGCAACCGGCTTAACGGCCGGTCCAGCACACGAAGCCGGAACCATCCCCGCAATTGCCGACAAGCGGCCTTCGGAGAAAACCGACCCAGAGCACCGAGGACGAACTCGGGGGCTAATCCGTTCCTTTCGGCATCGGACATCGGGTGTTCATCGGTCATTCTTGGGGTCCCCTTGAGCGTCTCCTTAACCGCCCAACCGCTTAACTGCGGGATCGTTGTCGCCGATATTCCGTCCGAGTGCCGCGGTCCGCCGCTTTCCGAACTTTCACCCGCAAGGTTCGCCAACCCACGACCGGCATTCGCCACCCCCCGGTGCGGGTTTATACCACTTGGGGGCGAAAGCGATCCGCATGGCTGGAATCGACCTGGATTCGGGGGCGCTGCAGGAACTCCTGCGCGTCGCGTTCCCGCTGCATGTGGTCATCGGAAACGATGACCGACTGCGCGCCGTGGGCCCCCTCCTGACCAAGCTGTATCCGTCGATCCAGACCCGATCCGCACTTTCCGAGTCCTTCCTCCTGACGAACACCACCAAAGCTGCGCTCACCTTCCAGGCCCTGGCTCAGCTCCGGTCGATTACCCTCGAGATTCGACATTCGATCCCGGTTCTGCGCCTCTCCGGACCCCTGATCACGTTGCCGGATCCGACCGCGATTGCCTTCCTGGGAACGCCAGAGATCCCAACCACGGTCGTGCTCAGCGACCTCGCCAGGCATCATCACCAACGGCAAACTCAACCTGCGTCCGCCGCGCCCACGCCGCCCCCGACCGGCCGTCGGCGACCCCGCGTGCTCGTGGTGGACGATCACCCGGTCAACCGATTGCTGGCCACCGAACTCCTGCGACTCCGTCACTACGAGGCGATTCCCATCGACGGAGGAAAGGCCGCCATTCAGGCGATCCAAGACAGCGCGGTGGATTTCGTATTGATGGACATTCAGATGCCCGAGGTGTCGGGCATCGATGCCACTCGGGCGATACGCGAATTGGAAAAGACCCGCGGCGGACATGTCCCCATTGTTGCCGTCACGGCTCACGCGTTCTCGGAGGATCGCGAGCGATGTCTGCATGCCGGCATGGATGCCTATCTGTCCAAACCGCTGCGCGTCGATCAATTGATCGCCACCCTGGAAAGCCTGGGACAAAACGCCGCCCCCATCCACGCCGGCCGGACGGTGGAATCATCGCCCGAACACCCGGAGGCCAACGCCGCCACCCAGCTTCCACACCCGTCGCCGCTCCCTGCCTCACCCGGCGTCGTGGCGTCCGAATCCGCGCCTCATGTCCGCCTCATTCAGGGCGACCCGGCCCTGGTCGCGACAGTTGCCGAGGTCTTTCTGCAACAGACACCGCAGATTCTCGCCGCCATCGACGGAGCCATTCGCCGCCGCCACGCCTCCGATCTGGCGTTTCATGCCCATCGGCTGAAGGGATCCCTGAGTTACCTCGAAGTTCCCAATCTCGAAGCGGCGGCCCGCGGGTTGGAGCGGCAGGGCAAGGCGGACCGATGGGATCAAGTTCCTGTCTGGTGGGAAGAACTCAAGTCTGGCCTGGATCAACTCAACAGGGAACTCACCGAACTTCTGCATTCGGCGGTCGACGCCGAGACGAGCGCGAGGTCCCTCGCCTGATCCGATGAGGGTCGTCGAAACCCATACCAGTCCCGGCAACATCCTCGGTGTCGATGATGACGGGGTGGCGCGGCTCGTCCTCGACCAATACCTTTCCCGCTCCGGCTTTCGCCCCGAGCTCGCGACCAGCGTGATGCACGCCCAGCAGATCATCGAGATGCGTCCGCCGGGCTACTTCGACTGCGTCATCACCGACTACCAAATGCCGGAGAAGTCGGGCCTGGATCTTCTGATCTGGTTGCGATCCAAGGATCCCTGTCTCGCGTCCATTGTCATCGCCGGCGCAGGGGAAAAGGACCTCGTCGCCGCCGCGCTGCGCAATGGTGCCAACAACTACCTCGACAAGCCCTACCGCCGGGAAGACTTGGAACAGGCCGTCAACAAGGCGGTGGAGACCACCCGGCATCGACGTGAACTCGCCCGTAACGAGGCAGACGCCGCAGCCGTCGGCCACCTGCAGCGCCATCTCCTCGGTGGCCGCAACCTGGCCATCCCAGGCAAAGTCCATTTCTCACATCACCCAAAGCGGACGGCGGGTGGCGATTTCCTGAATGTCCATCCGTGTCCGGACGGCGCCCTGCTGGTGCTTGCCGCCGACGTATCGGGTCACGACCTGAAGGCAGCATTCGTTTCGGCCTACTTCCAGGGGATCGTCCGCGGCATGTTGGAGAAGAGCACCCCTATCGACGAGGTGCTGTCGTTCTTCAATCATTGTCTTTGGTCGGACTGGGGTGATCGCTCGGCGGTGACACTCGAGATGCCCACTTCTCTGTCTCTTTGCGCGGCGGTTCTTCCGCCGGGCCGCGGTCAAGCCACCCTGTTCAGCGCCGGCTTTCCCGATGCCCAGGTCGTCCTGCCCTCGGGAGAAATCCGCCCCTGCGGGGTCGGCGGCGGACATCCCATGGGCTGGTTCGCCGAGGCTCTACCCGAACGCAAGACGGTCGATGTCCCGGAATCGGGGTGGCTGGTCTTGTGGACGGACGGACTCGAGGACCACGCCCGCCAGTTGGCGGTCAGTCCGTGGGGTCTCGCCTACACGCTGCTCCGACGTGATGAATCAACAGCCCGGCGCGCCAGCATCGGGGATGCGATCGATGACATCCTTGTCGTTGCCGTGGCTCTTGGTTCCGCCAGTTTCGACGAGGGCTTTCCCATTCTGGCCGACCAATACGCCGGCGATCGTTGGCGAGAGATCGACGCGATCCAGAACGAATGGCGGAACACGCTTACCCTCGCCATCCCAGCGCTATCCGAGGAACGACTCTGTGAGATCCTGATTTGCCTGCGCGAAGGAATGCTCAACGCCCTCAAGCACGGATGCAAAGGACGGCCCGAATGCACGGCCAGTCTTCGATTTCAATACCAGTCCAAAGCCCGGAATCTCCGTGCATGGATCGATGACCCGGGACCAGGACATGGATTCGATTGGGCCAGCCATGCTTATGTCGCACAGCGGGACCTGCTGCCATCCCATCGCGGGCTCTCGATGATGCACCATTTCGCCTCGCGGATTGAGAACCACCGCCACGGCGCCTCGCTTACCCTCGACTTTCACCTGCCCGAACCGCCATGAACCACACCATCGACGATCAAGTCCTCGCCATCGGAATTCCCACCGACCTTCTTAGCACGACGGTCGAGTCTCTCCGCGCCGAGATCCTCCCCCTCTTCGACGACACCGCCCTCAAATACTCCCAGGTCGGAAAAGTCCATCTCAACCTCTGCGCCGTGAACATGATTGACTCCGCCGGGGTGAACTTCCTCGTCGGAATCATCCGCGCCTGCCAGACCCGCAAGCTCGGAATCACCGTCACGGTGAAAAGTCGGTTCGTCCATCGCACCCTCCTCTTCCTGCGCATCGACCGACACGTGGAACTCGTCGTGGCCTCCTGAATCGACCGGTTCAACGCCGTCACCCGTCTCAGCGAGCCGCACTGTGGTCGGGCCCGCCACGTGCATTCCAGCGTCGGACTTCCTCAACATCGATGCGACGCACCGGCAGCCCCCAGCCGAGGGTATCGCCGCTGGCCTTGAAGCCGCCGCCATCCACATCGACATAGATCGGGTTATGGTATGCGCACGGACGCCAGGCTCCGGGACCACTGGTGCCGAATCCGGTCTTCAATGTCGAATTCTCGCCACAGGCCACCACGATCAAATGAGCGTCTTGATCCAACTTCACTCCAACTTCCCGCTCGAATCGCACAGCCCCTGGCCGAAAGGCCTCCGGATGACTGCGCCGGGTGAAATTCAAGTCGGGTCGAGGACGCCCATTGACCAGGACTTGGACACGATCGATGTCGAGCCAATCGGCGCATTGCACACGAATGCGTAGTCCGAGTTCTCCCCGACATTGCGTCGTTCCACCTGCTTCGGTTCCGTCAGCCGCAGCCACCTCCAAGAACGGGCCCGTTGTCACCATCACCCGACCGGCCTTCGCATTGCGGCTGATCACTCGCCCATCGATCCGTCCCGGATCATCGGTGGGACTGGCAATGTAAGAGCGCCAACCCCCGACCCCGTTGTCATGCACCCCGTGGGCGTCCGAGACGGCGACGCAGACCCAGCGGTGTCCCTGGTTGAGCAATTGCAGCCATACGAACTCCCTCTGGGTCACCACGATCTCCCGGCCATTGGGAGCGCGGTCAATGGCGTAAGGACTCGTCGCCAGAATACCCAGGCCCGCCGCCTCCATCCCGTCCCCCATGGCGATCAAACCCGAATATCCCCCGTCCGCTTCGCCGTCCCCATTGCGGTCAAACAGTCCTTCGATCAGATCCGGATGATTCCATTGCACCCAGCGGTCCGGATTCGGCCCCTGGAATTCCCGCAAGGTCAGCGCACTGACGCGTGGATCTTTGGACCAACGCGGCGCTCCCCCTTCCGCGACACCGGGTTCGGGTTCGAAGGGAAATGCGTTCCAGTGCGCTCCGGGACCCGTCAACTCGATGCCGGTCACCGTTGCCAGTCGGTCCTTCAATCCCAATCGCTCGATGGCAGGCGACCAATCGGCCAACCGGTTGTGCTCCGTTGCCGGTGCAAACTCGATGTGCTCCGCAGCCAAGTTGATCAATCGATCCTCCAGTCCACAGAGGCTGTCGCCGCTGAGCGTTGAGTGCGAATGAAAGTCGGCACTGATCCAACCCCGTGTCGACACCTGCCGCGGAAGCCGAACCGCCACGACAGCTTCCTGGCCAGGAGCCACGCTCACCGACCGCGCCGCGTGACCGTATTCCGGTCCGCGGGTGACGACCACATGGTATTGACCCGGCGGAACAGCCACCGCGAAGTCGCCCCGCTCGGAATGATATTGGTCGAGACAGCCGTGGGCCCGATGAGGAGGCCCCAGCCGGGGTGATGCCGTTCCGTTCGTTCCAAGAATCTGCACCTTGCAGGGAATGAGGTCGCCAGACTCGTCCTCCACCCGAAATCGAAGCCCGGCTGCCGGCCCCAAATCGACCTCGAGTCGCGCTTCATGGTCCGGCTGAACGACCAACCGTGTCGTCACCGGTGCCCGTCCTGCATCCAGAATCCTTACGTCATAGTCTCCGAACGGCAGTGGGAACTGCAGATTGCCGCGCGCGTCCGGATAGGCTGCGAGCCATTGATCGGCGATCCGAATTTCGACCCGCGCCGTCGTCACCGCCATGCCGCGCTCATTGCGAAGGCTGCCCCGCACGGGCGCCGTGCCTTCGACGTAGCTCGCCAGGACGCCGAAGGCGGCCGCCGGAGAATCGGCGACCACCAACCCGCGCGCGAACGTCACTTCCACTCCAGCGGCGACGGTCACCTCCTCCTCCGGAAGGACCCAACCCGGTCCCTCAAACCAACGGTAGGCGTAGGCGCATTTATCCGCGGGATCCGACGCGTCCCCGACCGTCGTCCCACGAACCACCACGATGTCGGACAGCGTCCGCCAGCGATCGCCGGTTTCGAATCTCCTGATTTCACGACCTGTGTTGCGGAGGTTGGTGAGGATCAGTAGCCCCTGCCAGTCCTCGCGCAGCACGTAGGTGTGCCTCACCGCCAATCCCTCATTCATGGCCGCATCGATCACCGTTTCCACCACCGCATCGCCTTCGGTGCCATCCCTGACCACACGCACATGCGCAACCGGGCCCCGCAGATTCGACGGAGCGAACAAGGTCAGGTGATCATTATCGCGACCGCGCAACGAGAGGTCATAGAGGCTGCCCGGCGTTCCATCCTGGCCAATGTAAGTTGTCCAATTGGCCCGCCGATCGGCCGCACCCTGGGCCACGACGGCCTCGACCCGAGCGTTGCGCATCACGAAATCGCCCACGACCCCGTCGGCCTCCTTGCCACCTGGTAACTCCCTCCAACGAGTTGGGCCCACTTGAAACGCCTCGACTCCCAGCGTGTCGAGCGGTTGCAGCCACGCCAATGCCACCACCCAACCGACCGCGGCCAATCGCATCCAGGCGCGAACAGGAGCGGAAACCCGGAGGTGGGATTGGTGAGCCATCCTCATCGCCTGACAAAATGAAGACCTGAACGGCCGAAGGGAAGCCGTTCATGCGCAAGTTCCTTCCCGGGGTTACGCCGCCTGTTCGGTGTTGCCCGATCGGCGATGTTCATGTTTCCCATGAAATCAATGCTCCCCGATCGAAACACCCGCCGAGATGCCTGTCGCGAGGTCTAACTGATTCGCGCATAGGACATTCGACTGGTCTCCAACACTAAGGAATTTCCTCATACGCGAGATTGACAGTTCCCAACCGAAACCGCAATTTCGCCTCGTCTGACGCCGGGAGGCAACGGTCCAAGCTGAAAAGCAAACCCAAGAATTCTTCTTGGGTCACCAAGGAGGGATCCGAGCCCCACCCGACGATAGGCAAAAGTCGTAAGCTGTATGAATACGTTGTCTGCTACTGGACTCGGTGCCGCACCCGATACTGGGGTGAGCGAAGAGAATACGGTCGCTCAAAAGGGGGCACACCCGGCCTGGAGAGAACGCGTGGCGGCATGGATCGTCGCCGGCTTCTGCATGGGCTTGGTGTATCTCTATTGGTCGGCCTGAATAAGAAAATTGCACGGCCGCCTGCTCTCAAAGCAGGCGGCCTTTTTTGTTCCCACCGCAGTCGCCAATCCCAAATGGCGTGACCCTCCGACCAGACTCCGCCACCGTTCCCACCTCACCCCATGCTGATCGTCCTCGTCCAGGTCCACGTAAAGCCCGAGTCCGTAGAGGCGTTCAAAATCGCCACCCACGAAAACGCGAGCCATAGCCGTCTTGAACCCGGGATCGCTCGCTTCGACGTCCTGCAACAGGCCGACGACCCCACCCGATTCGTCCTGGTAGAGGCTTATCGCTCTTCCACTGCCCCTGCGGCCCATAAGGAGACCGCTCACTACCGCGCGTGGCGGGATGCAGTCGAACCGATGATGGCGGAATCCCGGCGAAGCACGAAATACAACAACGTCTCCCCCGACGACGCCTCGTATTGATGCCGGTTCGCCGGAGACTCAACGCGCATGGTTCATGGATCGTTTTGAATTTGCCACGGCTGCCCGCCTGGTTGTCGGGCCGGGCACCTCTGCAGAAATCGGAACCATCTCCCGCGCCTTCGGAACCCGGTGTCTGGTCGTGACCGGATCCCAGCCCCACCGTGCACGACCGATCCTCACCACGCTCGCCGCCGCTGGCATCGAGACCACGACCTGGCCACTCGTTGGCGGGGAACCAACCCTCGACCAAATCGCCCTGGGGCTGGACCAAGCGCGGGCGAGCGGCTCGGAGTTTGTGGTGGGATTCGGTGGAGGCAGTGCGATCGACGCCGCCAAAGCCATCGCCGGCCTGCTCGCCAACGAGGGGGACCTGCTGGATTACCTCGAAGTCGTCGGCCAAGGACGTCCCCTCCTGAATGCGGCGGCACCCTGGATCGCCGTTCCCACCACGGCGGGCGCCGGCGCCGAAGTGACCCGGAATGCCGTCATCACGTCACCGGCCCATCGCGTCAAGGCCAGCCTTCGCAGCCAAGGCCTCCTGGCGCGTGTCGCGATCGTCGATGCGACACTGACCCTCGACCTGCCGCCTTCGATTACGGCCGCCACCGGCTTGGACACCCTGACGCAGGTGATTGAACCCTGGCTCTGCAACCGGTCCAATCCGATGACCGACTCTTTCTGTCTGGATGGGATGCGACGCGTCGCCCGGTCATTGCGAACGGCTGTGAACCAAGGTTCAAACCTGGCCGCCCGGAACGATATGTCGGTTGCGGCATTGCTGGGAGGCTTGTCCCTGGCCAACGCAGGACTGGGTGCGGTGCACGGCCTTGCCGCTCCCATTGGCGGGGCATTCCCCGCGCCGCACGGAGCGGTCTGCGCCGCGCTGCTTGGCGCCGCCCTGACGATCAATCTGGCGGCGCTGCGGTCGCGTCGCCCCAATGCGCCTGTCCTCGAGCGCTTTGATCACATGGCACGGGAGTTGACCGGTCATAACGACGCGGTGGCCGAGGACGGTATCGTCTGGGTCCTTGATCTGTTGCGGGATCTCCGCATCCCCACACTTCGAACCTACGGCATCACCCCAGCGGATTTTTCGGACCTGGCCCAGAAGGCCGCGGCTGCGAGCAGCATGAAGGCAAATCCCATCCCCCTCACTCCACCCGAGATCACCGCTATCCTGGAGAGTTCCTGGTGAGGGCGTGACTTCCGCCGGTGAGATCGCCAATTTCCCTTCCATGGACTTGGTCCCGGTCACCGTCCGCCGCGCGCGTCGCGACGACTGCCCCGACATCCTCGCCATCTACAACGACGCCGTTCTGACGACCACGGCCTCCTACGATTTCGAACCGCGCACACTGGAGCATCGCCTGGCCTGGTACGACGCCCATGTGAAACAGGACTTCGCGATGTTCGTCGCCGAGCAGCAGGGACGAGTCGTTGGCTGGTCCTCCCTGAGTCCCTACCACGACCGCGCCGGTTACCGGTACACCGCCGAAAACTCGATTTACGTCGCCGCCGACCGGCGCGGCCAGGGCTTGGGCTCGAAGCTGCTCTCTCCACTGCTTGAAGCCGCTCGATTGCGCGGACTTCACACGGTGATAGCCGTGATCGACGCCAGCAATGACGCCAGCCTTCGGCTTCATCGGAAGTTCGGATTTGCGCAATGCGGACACTTTCGGCAAGTCGGACACAAGTTCGAGCGCTGGCTCGACGTAGTCTATATGCAATGGTTCGCCTGAACGGTATGGAATGGGGTTGTGGGGCGTCCCGGCGGAGAGGGGTTTGGGTGTCATGAAAAGCGATCCGACAACCCTCCCGGCGAGAGCGTTCGCGACGACCCATTGGAGCCTGGTCCTGCGGGCGGGCGACCGCGCCTCGGACGAGGCGGAGGCGGCTTTGGGACACCTGTATCAGATCTATTCCCGACCGCTCTACACCTACATCCGCCGCCAAGGACATTCGATCGAGACCGCCCTCGACCTGGTGCAGGAGGTCTTTCTTGCCCTACTGGAAAAGGACCAACTTGCCAGTGTCTCACCACAAAAGGGGCGGTTCCGGTCCTACTTGATGGCGGCAGCCAATCACCTGTTGGCCAACGAATGGCATCGCCAGCGCCGGCAAAAGCGTGGCGGCGGACGGCTTCCCCTGGCCTTGGAGACATTGACCGCCGAAGAGAGCTTTCGTCCGGAATTGTCAGATCCCCATACGCCCGAGGTGATCTTCGAGAAACGCTGGGCTCTGGCGCTGCTGGACCAGGTCGTCTCGCAACTGCGCGCCGAATGGACGACCGCCGGCAAAGCGGAACTTTTCACCGCCTTGCAGGGCTTTCTTTCGGGAAACACCGAGACGCCGAGCTATGCCGAAGTGGGTCAACGGCTCGCCATGACCGAAGGAGCGGCGAGGGTGGCCGTCCATCGATTGCGCCAGCGTTACCGCGACCTGTTGCGTCAGGAGATCGCCCAGACCGTGGCCGATCCCAAGGATCTGGAGGACGAAGTCAGCCATCTTCTGGCGGTGTTGCGCCGTTGACGCCGTCAACCAAGGGCGAGCCATGTAACGATTTCACACCCGGCTTGCAGTAGAAGGTGACACCTCCCATTCACCATGCCCGAACCCCGGACCTGCCCGCGATGCGGCTCCACTTCCGTCCAGGAATGGTCCGAGCATCTCTGTGCCGCCTGCGCCCTGGAATTCGGGTTTCACGGTTACGAGGTCGACGCGGAACCTGCGACGCCAACCGACCCGTCCCCCGGGGGTTCAGGCCCCATCCTGGGAGATTATCATCTTCTCGAAGAAATCGGCTCGGGCGGCATGGGGGTGGTCTATCGCGCGCTCCAGATCAGCCTGAATCGCACCGTGGCGGTCAAAGTCCTCCGCCCCCTGCTGGCCTCACGCGCTAAATCGCTCCAACGCTTCCGCAGCGAGGCGGAAATCGCCGCCCGCCTGAAACACCCGAACATCGTGGCCATTCACGAATTCGGCGACCACGGCGGCCAGCCCTATCTGGTGATGGAATTTGTCGAAGGCACCAGCTTGGCTGATCGCCTCGGCAACGGTCCCTTGGAATCCGACCAGGCCGGCCGCTACATCCTCGCCATCGCCCAAACGATCCATTTCGCCCATCGGGAAGGCGTGCTGCACCGCGACCTTAAGCCCTCCAATCTCATTCTCGATCGCTTCGACCAACCGCGCATTCTCGATTTTGGATTGGCGAAACTCGGAGAGGTTTCCACCGATCCCACGCTTTCCGGAGTGGTCCTCGGCACCCCAAGCTACATGCCGCCCGAACAAGCCCGAGGAAACGCCGATACCCTCGATGCTCGAAGCGACGTCTATTCTCTCGGAGCGATCCTTTATGAATTGTTGACCGGCCGGCCACCCTTTGTCGCCCCCAGTCCGGTCGAAACCCTCCGCCTCGTCACCACCTCCGAGCCGGTCGCCCCGCGCTCTCTAAATCCGCATCTCCCCATCGATCTGGAGACCATCTGCCTCAAGTGCCTGGCCAAAGGAGCGGACCATCGGTACGCCACCGCCGCGGCGCTGGCGGAGGATTTGCAGCGATTCCTCGATCGACGCCCGATCCATGCCCGCCGCATCCCCCGCGCCACGCGCGTCTGGCTCTGGGCCCGACGCGAACCCGTTGCAGCGACCCTCGGAGCCGCGTTCGTGCTGGCGGTGGTGGCTGGATTCGCCGGCGTGCTCACGGAGTGGCGCCAGGAAGTCCGCCAACGTCGGCGCGCCGAAGCCGAGGAACGACGCGCGCGCCTGAACCTTTTCGCCGCCGACATGAATCTGGCGGCACAGGCCACCGACCAAGGGAATTTCGCCCAAGCTCGCGAACGCCTGCTGCCCTACCTGAATCCCAACCATCGCGGTGACTCCCCAACCCATCCCCAACCCGGATCGTCCTCGCCCAAGGCACCGGCGCCGCCTGCTTCCGATGTCGCGTCCCAGCCCAATTTCGATCCGCGCGGATTCGAGTGGTATTACCTGTGGCACGCCACGAGGCCCGACCCGCATCGCTCCTTGGAGCCCCACCATGGGGCAACCACCGGGCTCGCCCTCAGTCGCGACGGGCGGACCCTTTACTCGGCGGGATTGGATGGCGTCGCCCGACGCCAAGCCCTCGGCCCCGGCGCCGAAACGGCGTGGTCACGCACCTCGGCTTTCCACGCGAGTTCCATCGCCCTGCATCCTGATGGACACCACCTGGCCGTCGGCGGCGACCTGAATCATGGCGGCTGGATCACCGATACGTCGGGAGGCGAGACGCACGTTCTCGAACCCAGTTACCTGCAACTCCTGAAGTTCTCTCCTGACGGACATTGGCTGATCTGTGGAAACCTGAACGGCTGGTCTGCCAGCACCGCCACCGCCACGGTCCTCAACCTGCGCGGCGAACGCCTCCGTGACCTCCGGGAATCAGGAGGGCACGTGGCGTTCTCAGCCGACGGCCACCATCTCGCCACGGGTTCCTGGCGGCAGCGAATCAAGCTGTGGCAATGGTCCGCCGGCACACCCGATGTGGGTCCGGAAGTCAGCCTTCAAAAGGAACTCACCGACGCCGGTTCCATTCTGGGTCTGGCCTTCTCTCCGGACGGCCGGCGTTTGGCAGCGGGGAATACGGCCGGAGATCTCAACGTTTGGGATACCGAAAGCGGTCAACGACTGCGACAAGCCCATGTTCCCCGCGGCAATTTTCTGAGGGCCATCACCTATTCGCCCGATGGCACCCTGCTGGCCACCGGAGGCGAGGATCCCTTCCTCAGAGTGTGGGATGCCGAAACCCTCGAGCCCCGATGGCAATGCCGCGCCCACATGTCCGAGATCTGGCAGATTCTCTGGACCCCGGATCAGAGCGCCATAATCGCAGCGGGGGGCGATGGTTCGATCAGCGTCTGGCCAACGGGCCCACCCCCCTCCCGCGAGATCATCGCCACCAACGTGGTGGCGGAGTTCTCCACCGGCTCCCTGGCCTTTTCGCCAGACTCCCGCTGGTTCACCTCTGGATTGACGGGGACCAACCTGGCCCTCTGGGACGCTTCCTCGGGCCACCTCGCGCGAACGGTCTACGTCAGCTCCCCTCACCTCCACACGGCATTCGCCAACGATAGTCGCTCCGTCTACGTGGCCGAGGGCGACAGCACCATCAAACGCCGCGCAATTCCCGACCTGTCCGTTCTGAGCCAGGTTCGACTGGAGAAAATCGCCCAGCGCCAAACCGAGATCGCCCTATCCAACGACGGCCGTTGGTTGGCCGCCGTGCCGCCGGAAGCCACTGACGACGGACGGATCTGGATCTGGGACGGACGAACCGGCCAGCAGGTGGCCACCTTCACCAACCACACGCGCCGGATCATGGGGGCGAGGTTTTCGCCGGATCTCAAATGGCTGGCCACCGGTAGCCTCGACCAAACCGCACGACTCTGGGATCTGACCCACTTGCGTGAAGCGGCGGTTCTGCGCGGAGCCGAGCACGCCATTACCGTCCTGAGCTTCTCGCCGGATGGCCGCGCCCTCGCCACCGGGGGGTGGGACGGCAAAGTCCGTCTCTGGCGGATGCCCACCGGCGAACTCGTCAGCATCGACTCACACTGGATCGGTGTTCCGGTGCCGGAGTTTCTCCCCGACGGAAACAGTCTCGCTGTCATGACCTCCGCGGATGGCGTGCGACTCTTCAACCTGGAGAGTCATCGTGTCACCTGTACCTTGCGATGGCCCGATGCCTCGCCTTATCGGTTTGTGCGCTGTTCGCCCGACGGGCAATCCTTGATTTGTTATTCCCAGGACGGTCGCCTTCGGCTCTGGCGCGCGCCAAGATCGCTGCCGGACGAAGGATCACCCTGATTCCTCGGGACATAAGGTTGAATCGGACACCCGACGGTCGCTCTCTCGCACCAGCTTCGGAAGTCGATCCTCCAGGACCGTGGATCCATGTCGGCTCTCGGATATGGTGGCTCCAACGTTCTCATCGCCGACGCACGCGGTAGAACCACGGTCCCATTAGATCCGGCCAGTCTTCGAATTCCATGGCCAGGGGACTCTCCGCGGCGAAAGCATCCACCAAACGCCAACTGCGGAGATCGGACGAATTTTCAATCACGTGGGAAACTCCGGATGCCACCGTCATCTTGAACTGGACCGCACCATCCGGCCGACGCCAGAACGTTTCCGGGAGGATGCCCGGCTCGTCGTCGTAGATCCTCACGCTCAAGGGTCGCGCGAGGACGGCCGACGGATCCGAGGGCTGGCTCAGTTCGATGACAAAGTCGGGAGCACCCTCAAACTTTGTGATGTTGATTAGCGGCACTTGGATGGTTTTCCGAGACTCCAACGGTTCGAATCGCAGCACACCCTGAGTGGCCACGTAGTTGAACCCGGCGCGCGCACGACCGTCCCGCGTGGCAAAGTTCACCGCGGCCGGGCGCGAAAGGTCGCCGAGTCGATGCACTCGGACTTCCGCCACCGGAGCGCCTTCGCGGGCCACCGAGTTAGGCGACCAGGCGAAGCTCGAAGCAGGAATGTCCCGCGTTAGAATCCTCACCAGGCCAGGAGATTCCCAAAAGGAATGATCCAGTGGGTGCGATAACCGGGGAGCGGTCCAGCAAAGCAAGCCGCCTTGATGCAGGGATGCAAAGACATTCAGATAAGATAACGTGTCCACGGGAACGAGCATGGGAGAAATGAAATCAGGATCCCAACGTCCCTCCGCGTCCATGCGTTGAATCCACGCCCGGTACCCGCCCTGAAACCTCACACCGGCCCAATAGACCTTGCCGTCCTGTTCCAGCAGGGGGACACCGGAATACCCATCGGGAAGGGAGACGGTTTTTTTCACCCTCCCTTGGGCGGTCAAATACGACAGGGTTGCACGATCCGTGAGGCCCGCCTCCAGCGCCAGGCCACGCCTCTCGTAAGAAACGGCGATGCGCCCGTCGGCGAGCGGGAAAACCCCCACGATGAATGCTGCTGAAGATTCCACAAAATCGGGATCGGAGGTCCCATCTTCACGGAGCGCGATGAGCGACTGCGTGACCGTTTCGCCGAATCCACTCTGCAAAATGCAGAGAAGCCTGCCATCGTGGTGTTCCTTGATACTCACCAGGCTGCCCCGCGAACCAAAGGCCTTCATCGCGTTCCGGATGAACTCAGTGTCGATCGAGCCATCAGGATGAAGAGCCACCGGTCCAACCGAAGAATCCCACGGATTCCAAAGCACAACCCGCCCCGAACGTAGGACGACAACCCCCGGCCAACTTCCATGTTCAAGAAATCCCGCCGTGGCCTCGTCCGCAGGAACGAACGTCGTATCAAGCTGGCCATTCGACCGAAGGCGGGCCAATCCGCGTCGTGGCACACCGTTCACAAGCTTGAACACCCCGGAAATGATCATCCCACCTCCCGGTACGAGTGCCGGATTCGCCAGGCCCTCCGAGAGATCAACGTCCACGAAAAACTCTCGATCCACACTGCCGTCGGCATGCAGACGAGCCATTGCCGACCATCGCGAACCGATTCGGAATGCGTCCGGTGACCATCCGCGCACCAGAATTTTTCCATCCGGCTGGACCGCGAGGATTGAAGCGGCTCCGACCTCCGGTCGAAAGTTGACATCCAGTGTCGTCGGCACTTCGTCATCCCGAATAAAGGATTCCCCAACCCGCTGGCCGATGGCCACCCCCTGGCTGGGGTTGAACAATTCAAATCGAACCGTTTCCGGCAGCCCCTCAACCACGCCGTCGTCCAAGACCGGGACGGCCGCTTCCTTGTATTGTTCATTGGCAGCGAAATGCAGGACACCCGTCTGCGGAACAAAGTCCACACCAGGTGAGGCGGTGCCATCAGCGAGAGTTCGATACTCCACCGAACATGGCTGACTCCGATCACCGTTCCGCACGATCTGGAAACGGAGATGACGATCCTTGCCTTCCTCGGCCGTGCTGGGTTCGCCGGCATGTAAGGTTGGCGGGTCACTCACCCGGTAGGTGGCCTGAGCCAACTCCAAGGTATGGGCGGCGACCGCAGGATACCAAGGCAGGGCGAAGACGAGCAGGGCCGTCTGAACCAAAGAACGTGGGCAGGTTTTCATGGAATTCGGTGGCTGACTAAAAATCCTGCCAATTCATGGGCGTCAGGTTCGGTCCGAAGCCGTTGGCAAAGAAACGTCGCTTGTTCCAAGGCATGTTGTCGGCATGGCCGTCCACAAAGAGGTAGGTGCGTTTGCCATCCCCACCATGACCCCACCGAATGCTCCCCAATCCCGCCTTCCTCGACCACGAGGCAATCGCGTCACAGTTCATAATCACTTTCTGAGACGGATACGTCACTTCGGCCGTCGACCGGACCCGTGGCGTCGGCGGATTTCGATCATCCACATAAAAGGATTGCCAGTAGTAATAGGAATTGAGGCACGGAAGCTCATTGGTGCGGATGCCGACGGGTCCAAAACCATCGAGGACGATCACGGCAACATTGAACGGACCCTTGTCACTCGGACACAGATAGAAGTTCCCGTTCGTCGACGCATAGGGCTGGATGAGGTTCCAGAAGTCGATGAAGAACACCCGCTCCCAGCTATTGCGGCTGAAGGGAAACTTTTCATCGTAATCCGAGGTGTAGAGGGAGATGGCGAGCCCGGACTGACGGAGGTTGGAAAGGCAGCGGACGGTCTTGGCCCTTTGCTTCGCCTTGCTCAAGGCTGGCAGGAGCATCCCGGCGAGAATCGCGATGATGGCGATGACCACCAGGAGTTCGACGAGGGTGAAGGCGCTTCGGATGCAGCGCCCCGCCAACGTTCTCCTGGGCGTCGCATGCGCGCCTGTAAGGCCCTGGCCAGGCACGGTTCCCGAAGTGAAAAGGCCTCTCCCACGGGATCCGATTTTAACAGGAATTCCTTTCATTTCGACTTCCGTGGCCCGTCGGTTTGGGCAACCGGCGTCGCGCGCCAGATTCGTTTCGATTCACGACTGATGGAAACCAGCGTGTCCCCGTCCGGGAGGAAGGCCATCGAGAGCACAGGATCTTTGTGCCCCCGTAGCGTCGCCACCTCCGCGTAGCTTTCAAGGTCCCAGATGGTGATCGTGCCGTCGCCACCCCCGCCGGCGAGCCGACACCCGTCCATCGATTCAGAGATCTGGGTGTAGGCCGTCACTTGCCCGGAGAGACTCGCGGCTTCGGTCTCACGGACCAGATCCCAGATTCGGATGAATCCGGAAACACTGCTGGCGCAGACGACCCGTCGCTGATCCGACAGGAACAAGATGCGATTGGCCCACTCGGACGTTCCCTGGAAGGCAGCAACCCGCCGCGAATCGGCCAAGCGCCAGATTTCGATCCATCCATCCTGGTACCCAATGCCAATGAGTGCCGCGTCGCGCGAAAAGCCCATGCCCGCCACCCGTTGCGGTCGAAGTTGGAGAGACGACAATGACTTCTCCGACTTCCAATCCCACACATCGACCGTCGAGGCAGGGCGCTCCGGCCACTCGTCGCGCGCGATGGCGACCCGCTGCCCGTCCAGCGAGAAAGCCAGGGCTCGCACGGAGTTGGTGCTCTCCTGTCGTTCGCTCAATAGCCGCAACGGGCTCGTGGCATAAACGGCGACGTGGTTGTTGGTCAGCTGAATGGCGATCAAACCGCCCGGTCCCGTTCGAAACTTCGCGGCCCACGACTCCGGCGTGTGGAAGGTGCCGGTTTCAGACATCTCGGTCGGATTCCACGTCGTGATGGCGTCGCCGCCGTCAAAGGTCCAAAAACCATCGGCGCCCGGAGCAAACTCCGACGCGAAAACCGGGGGCTCGTTCGTGAGGACGATCGGCAGCGCCTTCGCAATCTCGGCGCTCCACACACGAACGCTACCGTCCCGGCTGCTGCTGCAAATCCGTTCGCCTCCGGGTGAGAACGCGAGGGAAGTGATGACCTGCGTGTGACCTTGCAGACGACCCAACCGTTCGCCGGTCGCCACATTCCAGACCAGAATCCGCTGATCCCAACCTCCGGTGGCCAGCCGTTGACCATCCGGCGAGAACGCCATGGCGCTGATGGCGGCGGTATGTCCTGAGAGTTCGAATCGCAAGGCCCGCCCCTCGGTGTCCCACAGTTTGACCGCGCCATCCAGGCTGCCCGACGCGATCCACTTGCCGTCCGGCGAAAACTCGAGGCGTTCGATGCGATCCTTGTGCCCGCTCCAATTCGCCAATGTCGTGGCGGAGGTCGACTCGGCCAGCAGGATCTGCGAATTCGCGAAGGTCCCCAGGAAATTGTTGTAGGCCAACCGGTGCCCGTCGGCGGAAAGGGCAATGGCTCGGTCATTGGCCACCAGAATTCCCGGTGAATGGGTGGAAGCCGTCCTTTGCCCCGACTCCAGATCCCAGATTCCGACCCAGTCTGTCCCGGTGGCGGCCAACGTTCGACCGTCACCGGCCAAGGTCACGGCGCCGAGAGAGTTTTCGTCAGTCGGGATTTCCGTGGCGCGGCCGGTGGCACTGTTCCAGAGATAAATCGCCAGGTCGCGCGCTCCGATCACCAGCAACTCGTCCCGACCCAGAAAGCGAAGTTCCGAGACGGAAACGGGAACATCGACGCGTCGCAACTCTCGTCGCTCCGCCACGCCCCACACTTTGACGCGGGTGGCATTGGTGCCGGGAATCGCGCCAGCCGTGGCGATGCGGTCGCCCTTCGCCGACCAGGCCACTCGCCACACCCGATTCGGTTCAAGGGTCAGCGTGTGGAGTTCATCGCTCAAGGTCTGGCTCCAGAGGTAACGCCATTCCCAGCCGCGGAGGTCGGCGGGAAGCCTTGAGTCAGAAGTCGCGACGGCACGCGCGTCTTCAGTCCCGGAATTCGGACTCCCGATTTCGGCGCCCGCAGGCAGACGGTGTTTCTCGAGTAAGGCGCGGACCCGACCGCGGTTGTTGTTCTCCAGCGCCTGAAAGGCCAAGAGCATGTCCGACGCGTACAGGCTCCGCTGCGCGCGGCCAGCCTCGGCCATGGCGGTAGCGCGGGCTTGATTGATGCGATACGCGGCAATGGGCCCGCCAACGCCGAGGAGCAGCAAGAGGCTGGCGGCAAGCAAACCGATGGAAGCGAGCGCGGGTTTGCGTTGGCACCACCGCCACGCCCGTTCCGAGCGGGTCACCGGGCGGGCGAGAATGGGTTCGCCTCTCTGGAAACATTCGAGTTCCCCGGCCAGTTCGAGCGCGGTCGGGTAGCGCTTGGCCGGATCTTTCTCCAGGCACTTCAGGCAGATCGTCTCCAGGTCGCGCGGGACCTGCCCGTTCAATTGCCGGAGCGGCACCGGTTCGCTTTCGCAAACGGCGGCCAGCGTGGCTTCCACACTCCCCGCCAGGAACGGAGGACGAGTCGTGAGCAAGGCATAGAGAATGGTCCCGAGGCCGTACACGTCGCTGGCAGGGCCTAGCCGAGACAGGTCGCCAGCCACTTGCTCGGGGGGCATGAAGTTCGGGGTGCCCAACGCCTGGCCCGTGATAGTCAGCTCGGATCCTCCGTTCAGGTGACGGGCCAAGCCGAAATCCGTGATCCGCGGCTCGTCAAAGGAATCAACGAGCACGTTGGAGGGTTTCAGGTCTCGGTGAAGCACTCCGCGTTCATGGGCAAAGGCGATGGCTCGGGCCGCGCGTTCCACGTAACGCGCGGCCCGCTCAGGTGCCAGCGGCCGGTCCCGAATCAACCCATCCAAACTGGATCCATCGACCAACTCCATGGCCAGGTAGGGCTGGCCGTTGTGCTCGCCGATGTCGAGCACCCGTACGATGTTCGGATGGTTGAGGGAGGCGGCGGTGGTGGCCTCGACACGGAAGCGTCGGATCCGGTCCGGGTCTCCTCCACCGCCGAAGAGAAGCATCTTTAGGGCCACCACGCGGTTGAGTGAACGCTGTCGCGCGCGGTAAACCACGCCGGCTCCACCCCGCGCGATCTCTTCCACCAACTCGTAATCGCCGAACCGCGTTCGCCCGTCAGAGCTGCCCAGTGAGGACGGCAGAATGGAACTCAATTCGTCATCCGAATCCTCGTCCGCACCCAACGCCGCCACCTGTTCCCGAATCGTTTCCGCCGCGCAGTGAGAGCAGAAACCAAGCTGCCTGTGACGACGAAGGCTCGCGCCGCAGTGGCTACATTTCTTCAACTCGACACATCCCTCTGGGTCCATAGGCTCGCATACTCTTGGTAAAGCATCGCCTCGGTGGAATTGCAAAAAACCTTCGGAAGATTCCAAGAAACCGAAGAAGGCGTGGATTTCGGGACCTTAAGGCCTGTCTAAATTTCCTCGCCGCCCGTGTCGTCAGCGCGAGAGCAGTCCGACGAGGTAGGAAAGTTCTTCATTCAGTTCCGCGGGCGTGGCGACGACGGCGGCAACCTCGGCGCGAATGAGCTCATAGTAGCGGCGCCTCAGGCGCAATGTGGCCGTTGCCATGAGGCCGGGCCGTATCCCCAGCACCTGGGCGAGGCGTTCATATTCTCCCGGTTCGGGAGGTCGGCAAAGCAATGGTGCGAGGGCTGTGAACTGGCTCGATTTGCCATCGACGTCGAACTCCCCTTCCAACCGTTGCAGCGCGCGTTCGAAGATGCCCCTGGCGAATTCCGTGTCGAACTGTTGTTCCTGGGGCACATCCGCACTGGCAGGCTCGAAGGGGGCGTCCACTTCGTGCAAGGGTTCGAACCGCAAACCGCCGCCCCGTTTCAGAGCCATGGTGCGGTCGTAGTCATTGGCCAAAAAATGGTCGAAGGACGAAAGCAGGAAGGTGCGAAACCGCCCGCGCTCCCGTTGTGCCGCTCTCAAGACCGGTCTTTCCAATAGCCGCTTGAAGAAGGCCTGCACGACATCCTGGGCATCCTCATGATTCCTCCCGTGGCGACGGGCATGGACATAGAGGGGCTGCCAGCAAGACCGCGCCAAGTGTTCCCAGGCCTGGCGAGCAGCGGGGGTGGCCTCGCCGGCGGCAGCCAGCACGACGCTCCAGTGCGTTGTCGCGAACGCCGCGTCGAGGATGCCGGGAATCATGCCGGGACGATAGCCAGCGACATTGCGGAATCAATGAGGCAACGCGCGAATTCGAAGGGGCACCAGAGCGAAGTCAGTGCCAGCCACCCCTTGAAATTCAACAAGGTGACGATCGCGCCTGTGCATGTGACCAGACACCGCAATGGTCGGCACCAAGACCGCGACTCCGCGTCGCTCAGTGAGAGATTCGGGCTAGCGCAGGCACGGCCGGGACGGTCGCGACCACAACATGAGTTTCAATTCGCGCGCCTGATCATACCAGGTTCCACCCACCAGCAGGCCCGGCCCAGAAGGCGTCTGTACTGGAAGGAACTGACTGCGAAACATGTAGAGTTCATCCGG
>JAEUHG010000169.1 GCA_016795425.1 Verrucomicrobiales bacterium | reverse complement strand
TGCGGCAGGCTTCGGGGCTGACGGTGGAATCGGCGCTGCGCGAAGTGGCGAGGGAATGAGGGAAGGGCGCTTGTCGGTCCGCGTGGCGGCGTGCATCTTGCGGCCTCCATGCGCACTGCTGCGAATGCCGCCGGTTCGAATTCGGGAAGGGCGGACACCCACGGGATCCGATCGTCCGGCTTGTTACCATTGCTGGTGGTTCTGGCGGTGGTGGTTGGATTTCTGTTTCGAGACAGCTTCCGGTCGGAAATGGCCTTGTTCGCCAACGACAGCCCGCTAGGTGCTGTGAGTTCGGACTGCCTGCGGTTGCCCGCCGGCTTTTGGGGAGTTTGGGCGGACCTCAACTGGCTAGGGTTGAACGGCGGCAGTACGCCCGTGGATCTGACCTCGGTGCTCTTCTTGGTTCTTGGGCCCTTGAATTTCATCAAATTCTACCCGGCCCTGACGGTGATTATCCTGGGTCTCTGCGCCTGGTTGTTCTTTCGGAAACTGGGTTTTCACCCTGCGGTGTGTGTGATGGGCGGGCTGGCGGCCGCGTTGAATTCGGATTTCTTTTCATACGCCTGCTGGGGTTTAGGAACTCTAACCCTGTGTGTGGCGTCGGTCTTTCTGGCCATGACCGCGTTGCTCTCGAAGATTCGGTGGAAGTGGGTGGGTCCGATCCTGGCCGGCGCCGCTCTGGGCAATGCCCTCCTGGAAGGGTTTGATAATGGGGCGATCTTCAGCCTCTACGTGGCGGCGGTCGCCTTGTTCCATTCCTGGCTCAGTCGCAATACTGCGAAACCAGGGCAGCGCTTGGGTTTTGGGATGCTGGACACCGCCATCGTGGCAATCGTTTCGGCCCTGATTGCGGCCCATGTTCTACTCGGCCTGGTGTCCGCAAATATCCAGGGCGTCACCGGCATGGGGCAGGATAAGGAATCGACCGCGGCCCGATGGAGTTTCGCCACACAATGGAGCCTCCCGCCGCGCGAAACGATTCGAGCCATCATCCCAGGAGTCTACGGTTACCGGATGGATAGCCCAGAGGGGGGCCAGTATTGGGGCAAGGTCGGGATGGACCCATCCTGGGATGCCTACTGGGCGCAACGAAATCCTGATCCCAGCGCGGCGCCGCGCGCGATTCTTCGTTACTCAGGTGCTGGCCACTATGCGGGAGTCCTGGTGGTGCTCATGGCGGGGTTCGCGGTCTTCCAAAGCCTGCGGCGCGAAGGTTCGGCGCTGACTCCGCTGGAGCGTCGATGGGTTTGGTTCTGGGGAGTCGCGACCTTGTTGTCGTTGTTGTTCGCCTTCGGGCGATTCGCCCCGTTTTACCGTCTGATCTATGCCCTGCCGTACTTCAACACCATCCGAAATCCGGTCAAGTTCTTGCATCCCTTCAATGTGGGATTGGTGGTGCTGTGCGCCTACGGCTTGCAGGCATTGTGGCGCGGATGGATCGACAGACCTTCTCCGCGGACCGCGGGACTGGGCGAAGCCCTGGGTGCTTGGTGGAGGCAGTCAAAACCGTCCGAGAAGCAGTGGGGCACCATTCTTCTCGCCCTGGCGGCGATCTCGGTTTTTGCCTGGCTGATCTACGGATCGGGACGTCGTGGGTTGATTGATCACCTGGGTCGCGTGGGATTCGGTGGCGCGAACACGGAGGCAATGGCACGCCACAGCATCCGGGAGGTGGGGATGTTCGCCGTTCTGATGGTGATATCAGCGGGTATGGTGTTAACCGCCTTAAGTGGCTGGTTCGCCGGTACGCGGGCGCGTTGGGCAGTCGTGGCGATCGGAGGTGTGATGGTGCTCGATCTGGCGCGGGCCAATATCCCTTGGATCATTCATTACAACTGGAAGGAACGTTATGCCTCGAATCCGCTGTTCGATATCTTGAGACAGGCACCCCAGGAAGGCCGGGTATTGGGAAACCTGCCTTTCGGCTTGCCCGGACGCGCCGGCGAGTTACAGCAATCCTTGGCTTCCGTCTACGGTGTCGAATGGCTTCAGCACCAGTTCCGGTATTACAACATTCAGGCGTTGGATATCGTGCAGATGCCGCGAACACCCGCCGATCTGGCGGCCTATCGGCAAGCCCTCGCCGCCAACCCGGTGCGTGAATGGGAGTTGGGTAACGTACGGTATCTGCTGTCGCTATCTGGCATTGTCGATCCGTTGAACCAACAGTTCGATCCGGGTCGTAAGAGTTTCAAAACAAGATCCCAGTTTTCCCTTTCGCAATCAGGCAAGGACCTGATTCAGGTTGAGACCAATGATTCGGGTCCGTTTGGTCTCATTGAATTCGGCGGGGCGTTGCCGCGAGCCATGTTGTTTGAAAAATGGCGGAGTGGTGTGGCAGACGAGGAAGCCCTTCAACTCCTGCCCAGCACCAACTTCAATCCTCACCTCGAGGTATTGGTTGCTGAGCAGGTTCCGGCACCAAGCGTTGATACCACGACGCCGCCCACCGGTTCGGCCGTTTTCCAATCCTATTCACCCAAAAGATCATTGATCCGAACGGAAGGTCGCACGCCCACCGTGTTGCTGGTCAACGACAAGCACGACCCGAATTGGAAGGTCTTTGTCGATGGCAAAGAGGAACCTTTGCTGCGGGCTAATTTCATCATGCGTGGCGTCTATCTGACGGCCGGGACGCATCAGGTGGAGTTCCGATTTGAGCCGCCCCAAACGTCCTTGTGGGTATCGTTGGCGTCCCTTGGTTTCTGCCTGGGTTTGCTGGGAATGGTCTGCTTCCGTGGTCCTGAGAGCGACGCAACCCCTTCGGGGTTGTAGGAGGAGGCTAACAGTTCCCAGGGTGGCCTCGGGACCTCGGCAACCCTGGGCTGCGACACGGAATCCCGTCGGGATTCGACGTATTTTCGCCATTTTGAGACGGAATCAGCGAGAAATCCGTCGGGCTTCCATCTCAGGCTGCCAGTGGAGGAGTGGGGACCGCGCTTCCCCCACGCCGAAGGGATCGGCAGCTGCCAGCGTGGGTATCGGCCTCGATCCAGGCGGGTCGGCGGAGAAGCGCTAAAGGCGCTGCGTCCTTCAGCCCAGGGTTGCACCCCGGTGCAACCCTGGGTAGATGTCGCGCCAAGGAGAGCAACCTCGACGAGGTTGCGTCAGCAATCATGCCGCAATCGCTTTCAGGGGTGTATCTGCACCTCGTGTTTTCGACCAAGGACAGACGCCCCTATCTGCGTGATCCTCGATTGCGCGCCGAGATGCAGGCGATGCTTGGCGGCATCTCCGGACGCTTGGATTGTCCTTCGATTCAAGTGGGCGGTGTCGAAGATCATGTCCATCTGTTGTGCCGGTTTGGAAGGACCATCACCCAGAGCGAATGGGTAAAGGAACTGAAGAGGGTCTCGACCAAGTGGTTGAAAGCGAAGGAACCCTCACTTAGCGACTTCGGATGGCAGAATGGATACGCAACATTCTCTGTCAGTGCTTCGCAACGCGATCGAGTGATGAGCTACATCAGAGACCAAGAAGTGCATCATAACAACTCAGGATTTCAGGATGAGCTGCGGGTCCTGCTGGCTCGTTACCAAATGGCTTGGGATGAGCGCTTCTTGTGGGACTAATCCTCGCCGAACATGAGCCAATCCCATGCGCCGTGTAAGGTTGAAGGGCTACAAGTGAAGTCATCACCAAAGCCTTGCAAAAGTCCCGGAGTTGGTGCCCTTTAGCGCACACCTTGATGAAGCCCATTTCGTTGGTTGACGCACCCCGATTTCGGAGCGTTCCTCGCGCATTGTTCGGCCTTAGATCGCTGACGCATGGCATGGATCGAACGGTCATGGCTGGGGCAACATGCTCCGTCTTTGTTGTGGCCGCGGCCGTGGCCCAGGGCGCCAGCCCGGAATCGGCTTGGTTTGCGCCGGTGAATGATCCGGCTTTTTCCGCGATCCCCGCTTCGGCCCTGGGTGCCGCTTGGGGCGACATCAACGGGGACGACCGACCGGACCTGGCTTTTGCCATGGTGGATGGAAGCGGGGGAATTCTGCTGGGCCAAACCGCGTCGGTATTCCAGAGAGTTGAGAATTCACCCATTGGAGCGGACAGTTCGGCCACCGTCGGCGTGGCCTTCGGAGATTATGAGAACGATGGAGACCTCGATCTCCTAAAGGCTAACTACTCGGACCAGAACGAAACACTATTCCGCAATGATGGGGTTGGAGGGTTCACGCAGGTGCAGGGCATCGCTTTGGTCGAAGGCGGTCGGTCTTCTCAATCGGTGAACTGGATCGATTACAATCGAGATGGTGTGCTCGATGCGTTTGTCTTGAACGGCGGTGGGGCTTCGACCCAGCAGAATCAGTTGTACCGCGGTAGGAGCGATGGGGGGTTCGACAAGATCCTGGATGGCCCTTTGGTTAGTGAACCCGGGCAATGGCTGGGGGCTGTTTGGGGTGATGTCGATGGGGATGGTCGGTGGGATGTTTATCTTGGACATGCCAGCAGGCCGATGGCGCTCTTTCGATCGATCGGGAATGACCAATTCGAGCGAGTCATCATGCCGGATTTCGAGAAGATCTCCTCGTTCGGCTTCAGCGGCAGCAGTGATGGTGCGTGGGGGGATATGGACAATGATGGCGACTTGGATTTGGCAGCGGCCACCTCCGGCACGGCTGGCGCTCTGGCGATCTTCCGAAACGACGGCGGCTCTCTGAACTTTCAAGCCGGTAGCTTTGTTCAAGGTTCACCTGGTGCAGGTTTTGGTGTGGTCTGGGCTGACTTCAACAATGACGGATTCCTGGATGTGCTAGGCAGCAATCGCAATGGCGCGACGATCTTGTTACGCGGGAACGGTGATGGAACCTTCGTTTCTGTGAATGAGGGTTCGGGTCCGGGCGTGGTGAACCCCAATGCCAACGCCTTTGCCGTTGCGGACTATGATCGCGATGGACACCTCGATGTTCTCGTTTCTTATTGGCCAAACGGGTCTCCGGTGCTTTATCGAAACCAGGGATCGTCCAATGGTTGGCTGAGAGTGAGATTGGTCGGCACCTCCTCCCCACGCCAAGGCATCGGAGCCATCGTTCGTGTCGAAACCCATTCTCCGAGTGGAATCCTTCGGCAAATCCGCTCGGTGGGTGGGGAAGACCCTGGCGGGTCACAGGAAGCAATTCCCCATTTTGGCGTCGGCCAAGTGACCAATGTCTCGTTGGTTCGTGTGGAATGGCCGTCCGGAGTCATCCAGACGGTAACCAATGTGGCGGCCCGTCAGACACTAGTGCTTACTGAACCGTCCGCGCCCGTGCTATTCTCTCCCGCCCCCGGCTCGTTCCTCAATTCCATTGCGGTGACCTTGCGATCATCAGCTCCCGGCACCGAGATTCACTTCACCCTCGACGGTGCGGAGCCGGTGGCGACATCGCCGACCTATTCGACGCCGATTCAACTCACCAAGACGACCACGATTAAGGCGCGTTTATTCCTCAACGGATTCCCTGTCAGCGAAGAGGTCTCCGCTGAGTACACTGCCGATCCTGGGCTGGCGTTCCTGCCGCCCGCCGGTCTCTTCACTAACAAGATTGAAGTGGCCATGTCGTCGCGACTACCGGGTGTCGAGATCCACTTCACGTTGGATGGCTCCGATCCAACGCTCACTTCCGAGACGTTCCAAACCGCTCTGGAATTCCGTGAAGCCGCCACGATCAAGGCTCGCGCTTTCTTCAATGGCTTTCCCGTGACGGAGGTGGTGAGTGCCACCTACCTGCGCGTGTACGCCTTCGATAACGACGGCATCCCCGCCGCCTGGCGTGAGCAGTATTTTGGTCCG
>JAEUHG010000157.1 GCA_016795425.1 Verrucomicrobiales bacterium | reverse complement strand
ACCGGACTGCCGGGTTCCACCTACCGCTTTTACAGCGTGGCGCGGGACCTTGCCGGGAATACGGAGGCCGCTCCAACGGTTCCCGACGCCGTCATCACCCTGGGTGGTGGCAGCAACTTCGCGACGTGGGCTAACACCCAGGGTCTGCCCGCCAGTGCGGCTGGGCCGGCCGATGATCCAGACGGCGACGGCGTGTCGAACTTCGCGGAGTACGCACTGGCCTTGGATCCGAAGCATCCCGATGCGCGATTGGCGCATCCTGTGCCAGGACTGGTGCAGGTCGGCGGCCAAAGTTTTCTGGCGCTGACCTATCGACGACCGAAGACCGAACCGGGCGACGTCCAGTACCGCGTTACTGCGTCCTCAACCTGCAAGCCGTGGCAGGGAACCACGCGCTGTCAGATCGTCGGGAATCCGATCGATCGCGGGAGTTATGTGGAGATCACGTACCGGGCGACGGATCCGATCGCTGCCGCCACCGTGGGATTCCTGACTTTGGAAATCGCGAGATGATGAGGGTGGGAAGGGGGAGGCCAAAGCAATTGCCTCGTCGAGATCAAACAAAACGAGGCCTTGAAGCACCGCCAGGTCGTGAAGTGCGCCAGCCCTCTGGCGCTTTGCTCAACGGTGAAGGTTGTCGATCGCCCGCGTGACGCGAGCTGGCGCGAAGCCAAAGCGGCAGAGGTCTGCCGCACTCCACGACGCTTCGCGACGAACGTTGCGCGGGGTGCGGTCGACGCGGACGGGCTCTCAGCGCGCCAGTTTCTCCCGAAGCGCTTCCCGTCGTTTTCAGATTCCCACGAACGGTTCTCAGGCCAATGCTTGTGGCATCGAAATGTGCTCGCCGCGACCCCGCTCTCGTTCCCGCTGGTTCTGGGTGACCCTGGCTTTGCCGGTGGTTGCGATGGTCCTCCTTTCCTGCGCCCGCACGGGCCCTGTCGGTCGGCCGATGGCGGTCGCGCCGTCACCGCCGGCTTTCCGGTCGACGAAACTCGCCGAGATCGACGTCGCAATCGACCTCGCCATCAGTAATCGCGCGCTCCCTGGCGGCGTGTTCTGGCTCGAACGCAACGCGTCCAATTACGTTCGAGCTTATGGAAATCGCGCGGTGCTCCCTGCTGTGGAACCGATGACGTTGGACACCCTGTTCGATGCGGCTTCCCTGACCAAAGTGCTCGCCACAACTCCGGCGCTCATGCGTTTGGTGGAACAGGGACGCCTCGATCTCAACGCGCCGCTGCGCACCTATCTTCCCGAGTTCTCAGGTCAGGGTCGCGACACCATCAGAGTCCGGCACTTAATGACCCATACCTCGGGCCTGCGTCCGGGTATTCCCTTGCGCCCGGAGTGGTCCGGGTACGAGGCGGGCATCCGGCTGGCGCTGGCCGAGAAGCCCGAGGTGCCGCCCGACACACGCTTCCGATACAGCGATGCGAACTTCATTCTGCTCGGCGAATTGGTGCGAAAGGTGAGTGGCCAAACGCTCGACGCGTTCTGCGCCGCCGAGATTTACGGTCCGCTGGGAATGACGCGGACGGGCTTCAAACCCTCGACCGAAGCCCACGCCCACGCCGCCCCCACGACGCTCGACGGAACCCGGTACCTTCGGGGAATCGTGCATGACCCGACGGCTCGCCGAATGGGGGGCGTTGCCGGGCACGCAGGTTTGTTTACCACGGCCAGCGACGTGGCGCGCTTCGCCAGGATGATGCTTCGCGGCGGAGAGTTGGACGGTAAACGGATCTTCCGAGTGGAGACGGTGGCACGCATGACCCGAGTCCAGACTCCTGAGACCCTGCCCGACGCCCGCCGTGGACTCGGATGGGACATCGACACCGCGTATGCGGGTCCGCGTGGAGAACACTTCCCGGTCGGCAGCTACGGACACACGGGATGGACCGGAACCTCTCTTTGGATCGATCCGTTTTCACAAACCTTTGTAATTCTGATGTCGAATCGGAATCACCCGACTGAAGACGGCAATGTCATCGGTCTGCGCCGCCGATTGGGTACCCTGGCCGCGGAGGCCATCGAGGGGTTCAACTTCGCCGGGGTGCCCGGCGCCCTGCCGCGGCAGACCGTTTCCGCGCCCACGCCGGCTGGCGGGTTGACCCATGCTACCGGAGCGGTTGGGCCGACCAACCGAGTGCGCAATGGCATCGACGTGCTGAAAGGCCAGGGCTTCGCGCCTCTGCGACGCAAGAAGGTGGGCCTGATCACCAACCACACGGGTATCGACGACGAGCGCCGTTCAACCATCGATCTCTTGAAGCAGGCACCGGAGGTTGAGCTTCGGGCACTGTTTAGTCCGGAGCATGGGATTCGGGGGCAACTGGACGATAAGGTTCCCGATGGAGTCGACGAACGCACCGGTCTGCCAGTGTACAGCCTCTACGGAGAAAACCGACAGCCGCGACCGGACCAATTGGCGGGTCTCGATACCCTGGTCTTCGATATTCAGGACATCGGGTGCCGGTTCTACACCTACATCGCCACATTGGGTCTGAGCATGGAGGCGGCGGCGAAGCAGCGCCTGGAGTTCATCGTGCTCGACCGGGTCAATCCCATCGCCGGCTCGCGCGTCGAAGGGCCCGTCTATACCGGCAACCAATTTCCCTTCATTGCCTTTCACTCCTTGCCGGTGCGTCACGGCATGACCATCGGCGAGTTGGCCCGCATGTTCAACGCCGAGCGCGGTTGGAACGTGAACCTCACTGTCATCCCCATCGAAGGCTGGCGGCGATCCGAATGGTTTGACGAAACCGGACTCCCTTGGATCAACACCTCGCCCAACATGCGGAACCTCACGGAAGCCATTCTGTATCCAGGCGTCGGTTTGGTCGAATTCGCGGTGAGCGTCGGACGCGGCACCGACACCCCGTTTGAGGTCGTGGGCGCCCCTTACGTGCAGGACGTTGAGTTCGCCACGGCACTCAATCGGGCCAACCTCCCGGGCATCCGCTTCGTTCCGATCCGCTTTACGCCCACGGCGAGCGTCTTCAAGGGCGAACCCTGCGGGGGGGCGTACCTGATTCTGACCGATCGCGACAAATGTCCTGTGGTCGATGTTGGCATCCTGCTCGCCGCCACGTTGCAGCGCCTCTACCCGGGGAAGTTCGCTTTGGATAAGGTCCAATCCCTGCTGCAGCACACCGCTACGATCGAGGCGTTGCGGGCCGGCAAATCCCTTCAGGAAATCAAGGCGCTCTGGTCGACGGATCTCGGGGAATTCAATGCCAGGCGCGGTTCTTTCCTCCTCTACTGACCTCCGGCCGTTGGACTTCCCCGGTAAACCTGCTGCTGAATCCTTAACTTCGCGGGCCGGCTGCCGATGAGATTCTTGACAGGACTTACCGCTGGGTAAGCCGCCTTGTCGGGCAGGAGAAAGTCCTGCAAGTCGAAGGCACAATCGTAACCCATCCCCCGGGGGGAAAAGGGTGATCACGATTGTGCCTTTCTTATTTTTGACAAGGCGATCGAGGCATATGAAGGGAATGGCACGTTCGGGCGGTCACACAGGTTCGGAAGCGGCTTCGGCTCCGCCATGTTCAATGTCCCACTCCTTGTCTACCAAACTGACCTGCGCCATTGAGTTATGAAAAGCTGGACCATCGGAAAACGAATTATCGTCGGATTTAGCGGGCTCATTGCTATCGCGATTCTTCTGGGGGGCTTGGCGATCTGGAGGATGTCGAGCGTTCGGCAGCAGGCGACCATCCTGGTCTCTGAAAATGTCCCCGAGGTGGGGGTTGCCAACAACGTCGAGCGCTCCGCCCTCATGACCATGTATTACATCCGGAGCTACGGCTTCTCCGAGGATCGAACCATGCTCGCCAAGGGCAGGGAGAACCTCGCCGATGTCAAAAAATACCTCCAGGAGGCCAAGGACCTCGCCAATCGATCCTCGACTCTCGCCGCGCTCGGCCAAGCGGCGGCACGCGCCGAAGCCAAAGCCCTCGAGTACGAAGGCCTGGTGAACCAGACCGAGGCCAGGGATGACGCCATCGAGCTCAATCGCAAGGCCCTGGATCAGGCCGCCCAGGCGTTCGTCAAGGAATGCAGTGCCTTCCTTGCCGGTCAGAACAAATCGTTCGACAACGACATCGCGGCCAATGCCAAACCCGAAGCTCTCGTTGAGCGCGTCCAGAAGATCAACCTGGTCAACGAAATCATCGACGCCGGGAACACTGTCCGCCTCTCCGTCTGGCGCGCCCAGGCCGAACGCGACCTCGAACGCGTTCGCAACACCGCAGCGAACTTTGAAACCATCCAGAAGAAGGAGGCCGAACTGCGCCCGCTGGTGAAGCAGGACGTCAATATCAAACAGCTCGAAGCCATCACCACAGCGGCCGGTTCCTACCAAAAGGCCATGAATGAGCTGGTCACCAATTGGACCGCCAAGGACGCCCTGGCCGTGCAGCGACTCGCTGTCGCCGAGAAGGTCCTCGAAGAAGCCCGCAACACTTCGGCCGTTGGAATGCAGGATACGACCAAGATCGCTGAGACCGCTGCCAAGTCGATGGGCACGGCGAACAACGTCATGATCATAGGCCTCCTCCTCGCCGCCGGCATTGGTGCCGTCGCCTCCTTCTTCATCACTCGATCCATTACCAAACCCATCAAGAACCTCGCTGATTCCCTGGCCGCGAGTGCTGAGCAGACCGCATCCGCCGCGGGACAGGTGGCTGCCGCAAGTCAATCCTTGGCCGAAGGCGCCAGCGAGCAAGCAGCCGCATTGGAAGAAACCAGTTCGTCGCTCGAGGAAATGTCCAGCATGACGCGCCGCAACGCCGAGACCGCCGGAAAGGTCAAGGAATTGGGTGCTGAAGCCCGCCAGGCCGGCGACCACGGTGTTGAAGACATGAACGCCATGACCAAGGCCATGGATGCCATCAAGACGTCCAGTGACGACATCGCCAAGATCATCAAGACCATCGACGAGATCGCCTTCCAGACCAACATCCTGGCCCTCAATGCCGCCGTCGAAGCCGCCCGCGCCGGCGAGGCAGGAATGGGATTCGCCGTTGTTGCCGACGAAGTGCGCGGTCTCGCCCAACGCTGTGCCCAGGCGGCGAAGGAAACGGCGGCCAAGATCGAGGACGCGGTTCAACGAAGCACCGCGGGTGCAGAAATCAGTGGCAAGGTTGCCCAAAGCCTCCAGGTCATCGTGGCCAAAGCTCGTGATGTCGACAGCCTCTCCGGTGAGGTTGCGGCTGCGTCCCAGGAACAAAGCCAGGGAATTTCCCAGGTGAACACGGCCGTGACCCAGATGGACAAGGTCACCCAATCCAATGCCGCGAATGCCGAGGAAAGCGCCAGCGCCGCCGAAGAGATGGCGTCGCAGGCCGCCGCCCTCAAGGAAGCTGTTTCCGAACTGCTTCAACTCGTCGATGGCCATTCCCACCTCGTGGCGCATGCCGGCCCCAAGCCAGTCGCGGCTCCCCGAACCAAGAAAGTCACCCTGACCTCTGCCAAGGTGGCGCCTTCAGCACCGACCAATGGCAAGGCGCCGCTCACGACGCCGGTGACACGATCCACCAAGCCAGTGGCGGCTCCGGAGACGGCGACCCAACGGAAAGCGGGAGCCATCCCCATGGAGGGAGACTTCAAGGACTTCTAATCCGCAGCAACGAGCTGCACTGAGATAAGCCGAGCCGAAACTGCCCGCCGCGGGACCATCCCCCTGGGATCGCGGCGGGTTTCGGCTTGGTGGGGTGGGAATCCCCAGGAAGAAGCATCGTTCCCAGC
The DNA here is from genome assembly GCA_016795425.1 of Verrucomicrobiales bacterium. Classification (GTDB taxonomy): domain Bacteria; phylum Verrucomicrobiota; class Verrucomicrobiia; order Limisphaerales; family CAIMTB01; genus CAIMTB01. The sequence goes on along the minus strand of JAEUHG010000157.1, from coordinate 218 downwards.
TACCCATCTCCGTCTTCCGGCGAGCGTGATTCAGGGTGAGGAAGGTGGGCGGGGCCGCGGACACCGCGATAGAAGATTCCCAAAAAACTCCTTTGACCTTCGGGCTTTGGTTCCCATACTTCCGGCCCCCTTTCGCGGGGGTGTAGCTCAATTGGTTAGAGCGCTGCCCTGTCACGGCAGAGGTTACGGGTTCGAGCCCCGCCACTCCCGCCATTTTT
>JAEUHG010000116.1 GCA_016795425.1 Verrucomicrobiales bacterium | reverse complement strand
CACGCGGCGTCGCTCCATCAGGCTTTCGCCCATTGTGAAAAATTCTCGACTGCTGCCACCCGTAGGTGTCTGGACCGTGTCTCAGTTCCAGTGTGGCTGGTCGTCCTCTCAGACCAGCTACCCGTCTTAGCCTTGGTGGGCCGTTACCCCGCCAACTAGCTGATAGGCCGCGGGCTTATCGCGAAGTGCCAGGCCTTGCGGTCCCCGGCTTTACTCCTTGCGGAGCACATTGGGTATTAGCTCGTCTTTCAACGAGTTATCCCCAGCTTCGCGGCAAATGACCCACGTGTTACGCACCCTTGCGCCACTCCCGCCCCAGAATATTGCTACCCTGAAACGAGCGTTCGACTTGCATGTCTTATCCACGCCGCCAGCGTTCGTTCTGAGCCAGAATCAAACTCTCCGTTATGTTGAGTGATTCTTTCGGCCTCGAAAGGCCAAGAACATTGAACGTCTTGTTGTCTCAAACGTGTTTTCACACGTTCTTGACGAGATGCCTACTATCGCACAAACCAATTTTCAAAGAGCGCTTACGGCTGAGACGACGAAACCCCCGATCCTTCAACTCGCGTCGAGGACCAGCCTCTTTTTAATTTCTCAACCGCGCCGGTCGCTTGCTTGCGTCCAGCACCAACAACGAGGACAGCATGGCCGGAGAACCTCCGTCCCGACAAGTGCTTTTTGAAAAATCTTTTCGACCCTCCTTTTCCATATTCGTTAAGTTGCTTGTTACCAATACTTTGAGGTTTCGAAAATTTTCCGCCGAAAAGTACCTCCTACCTTGCGACCGCCTATCAATGACCCCCTCCGTGGCAGCCGCAGCCCTGTCCGCAGCCCCCTTCCAGATCCGTGGCTTCCGGCATTCGCCCAAGCTCTAAAGTCTTGCGCACGAATTTGTTAACCGATTCCTGGACTTCGTGCATGGCTTCCTGGGCATCCAGAAAATCGCGTGCCACAGGATTGTTCAGCAAGGCTTCACGCTCTTTCTCGAACGCCGAGACTTCGGAATCGCTCAGTTCAACACCCTGCATTTGCTTGTGGTGCAGGTGTTCTCCCTGCTCGCTCACGCGCACGTATTGCGCACGTGCCGCATCATTGACCATGAACTGGTCCACTTTCAGGCGATAGGCCTCCAATTCCGGCTGCGAAAGGATCGTTCGGCAGAGTTCTTCGAGTTTCGTTTGAATCGCGGGTGACAGGTTGCTCATGGGTACTTTGTTGGTTTTGTTTGCCAATAACCCACGCATCCGAGCACAGGCTTTCGCCATGCGCAACCGCGCGGCGGCCAGGATGCTCACATCGGCGAGCGAGCTCCCGCCTTACCTCGAGGTCCTTCACGACACCCGATCGAGCATCCCGCCAAACACATGCTGCAGCCGGATGGCCGCTTCGCTCATACTCTGGCCCGAGATCCCTGGTCGACTCCCCGCATCCAATTTCGAATCCATGAAGATTCTGGATCATCCCACGATTGAGCGCTTTCGGAACGCTTTGGTTTTTTTCGGTATTTTCATTCTCGCAACACTCCTGAGTCAGAGGACAGCACAGGGTGAGATCATCTTTTTGTCAGCAGGCAACCTCACGGACGCGCTACGTTCGGTGACACCCGTCGGAATCGCCGCCCTGGCCATGACGCTCGTTATCATTGCTGGGGGCATCGACCTCAGCGTGGGCAGCATTGTGGCCTTGTCCGGTGTGGTGGTGGCGCGTCTTCTCGCCGAATGGCACGGCGCAGCGAATGCGGGCCTTCACATCGCAATCGCCATCAGCGCCACCCTTTTGGTTTGCACGCTGGTGGGCTTGCTAAATGGATTCCTCACCGCCTGCCTGTCCATTCAACCGTTCGTCATCACCCTGGCCTCGATGATTGGCATTCGCGGTCTGGCCCTTTGGTTGTCCAACAACGAACGCATCGGACTGGGCGTGGGGCAGGACGCACCTGGCGTGTTTGGGGCTGCTCTGTCGAGCAAGGCCACCATGATCGTCCTATTTGGCGCCCTGTCTCTGCTCTTCCTCGCCATTCTCAATCGAACGGTGTTCGGACGTTACCTCCGTGCCCTGGGCGACAACGCCTCGGCCGCCCGGCACGCCGGCCTGCCGGTGCGAAAGATTCAAGTCGCCGTCTACGGGCTGAGCGGGTTCATGGCAGGGGTTGCCGGGCTCCTGATCGCGGCACGAACAACCACTGGTGACCCGAATGCCGGGATCGCCATGGAACTGGACACCATAGCGGTGGTCGTCATCGGCGGGGCGAGTTTGGCTGGAGGACGCGGCGGAATTCTTGGAACGCTCAACGGGACGCTGATTGTCGGGATGGTCACCAATATTCTCGGGTTGCGGAACGTGGACTTCAATCTGCAGCTCGTACTTAAAGCCTGCATCATCGTCTTGGCCGTCGCGCTTCAACCCTCCAAGAGGCGGGAGTAACCCAGCGGCTCGGTATCAGAATACCGACCCTTGTTCCGAAAGCCGTCGCAAGGCGCGCTTCACCGAACCATTGGCCGCGCATCGCGATCGGAACGGGGCCGGCGGCGCACGGAATTCCACTAGCCAGGAATCAGCGGGTGGGCCATTGCTTGTCGGTCACCTAGCCATTCCATTGCCATGACTGCACCCCTTAAGGAACCTGGTCTTCGGCTCCGATGTTTCCTCGGCATTTTCGGCTCCTTGGCCGTGATGATCACCGGCTGTGGTCGCCAGTCATCAACCTCGGTGGATGCTCCTGCCAGACGGGAGTGGCTCGTCATCTTCAGCCAATGCAACAATGCCGAGCCCTACCGCGCCGCACAGAACCGTCGAATGGAGGAGCTCTTCACCAAGGTTCCCGGGGTCAAGCTGGCCATTTACGACGGTCAGGCTGATGCCGCCAAGCAGATCTCCCAGATCGAGAATGCCATCCGGCAGAAGCCCGACCTCCTGATCGTCGCACCCCTGCAACGCGATTCGCTGACTAAAGTCATGGGGGAAGCAATGGCCGCTCAGATTCCTACGCTTTGCCTGGAACGCGATATCGTTGAGCCTAACTACACGAGTTGGATTCGATGCGACAACTTCAAGATCGGCCAAATGGCGGGCCAGTGGATAGTCGACCACCTGAAGGCGAAATACGGCGAACCGCGCGGCAACCTCATCGAGATCCGCGGAATGCAGGGCGTCGAAGGCGCCATCCACCGGCACGGTGGCGCTCACTCGGTGCTGACCAATTATCCCAAGATCAAAGTCGTCCATGACGCCACCGCCAACTGGTTTCAGCCGCAGGCCATGGATCGCATGACGGAAGCCCTCAACGCCAACCCCTCAGGGGTCGACGTCGTCTATGCCCACAACGACCCCATGGCCTACGGCGCTTACCTCGCCGCCAAAGAAAAGGGTCGAGAAAAGGAAATGGTCTTCGTCGGTGTCGATGGCCTTCCCCACGAGGGCGCGAAGTACGTCGAACAGGGCGTGCTCGGGGTCACATTCGAGTATCCCCTTTGCGTCGACAAAGCCGTCGAGATTGGAACACGCCTGCTTCAGGAGCCCGGATTCAAGCCCGAGAAGACCTACCTGATGGAGTCCCGGATCATTGCCCGCGCCGGGACTGCCGCGAAGTAGCCCACCGGCCGGGCCCCATCACACGACAACTTCGGGCGAGACCTCGTGCTCCGCTCGGGTCACCAGGTCGCGGACCTTCAGCACGGTCTTGCCGTCCGCCCCTCGTTCCACCCGGATCGTGCGGGATGCTCCCAATTCGAGGGCGCGTTTGAATTGCTTGTCGCCCTTCATCGCGGTCAACGAAAAGTCGACCCGCCGCCCTCCCGATCGAAGGCGCTGAACGATTGCCAGGGCAGCGCCGCGCAGCGTCTCGTCTTCGATGATGACATAATCGTCGAGAACACCTCCGAGCGCAGGCAACAGGCCCCGGGACTTCAGCAACTCCGTCAGCACCACGTCTCCCATGCCGAAGCCAAGTCCAGGAAGGTCGACCTTACCGCCGCTAACGAGCTTGACCAGTTGGTCGTACCGCCCCCCGCCGGCAATGGCACGGAACTCCCCTTTCCGGTCGAAAGCCTCAAACACGACGCCGGTGTAGTAGGCCAGGCCGCGAATGATGCCGTAATCAATCCTCACAAATTCCGACATCCCACGTGATGCCAGATCGTCGAGCACACGACGAAGTTCCGCGGTGGGTTCGGCAGCTGCGATGAATTGGCGAACGGCGTCCAACGAGGTTCCGAACTCCCGGAACTTCGCATCCGTGACCGCCTCCTTCTCGCGATCGAGCTTATCGACCGCCTGGTAGAAGTCATAGGCTCGCGCCGCATCGACTCCCAGCCGTTCCTGAAATCCCTGCCATGCCCGACGACTGCTGAGGCGGATCACGAAATCGTCCGCGGTCAGCCCCAACCCGCGAAGCGAATCGATCAGGAGCGCGACCAACTCGGCGTCAGCCGCAGGATCGGCCTCGCCAAAAATGTCGGCATTGAACTGGAAATGCTCCCGCAAACGACCCTTCTGGTGTTTCTCGTAACGGAAGAGCTGCGGAATGGCGAACCACTTGATGGGCTTGCGGTAATGGCGTTCGACTGTCGCCACCAGCCGCGCCAGGGTCGGGGTCATCTCGGGACGCAACGAGACATCTCGGTCCCCCTTGTCCCTGAAGTTAAACAGCTGTCGAACGATCTCCTCCCCGCTCTTGAGCGTGAACAACTCCAGGGGTTCCAGGGGTGGACCGTCGTACTCCCTGAACCCATAACGCCGCGCGGATGCCCTCCAAGACTCAAAGATGTGTCGACGCAAGTCGGCACTCCAGCTGTCAGGAAACGGGAGAGGTTCGGGCAGGAAGTCGCGAAATCCAGGGAGGGGTTGCATCATGCGGCAAAGAGACACCCGTACCCGGTCGCGTTCCGCGACACCAGAACCGAATTGACCCCCGGCGCCTAAACCGGATTCGGCGCGGGAACAGGGGCCGCAGCCACGCCTTCCGGCGATAGCTTCAGCACTTCATCCCGCATCTCCTTTCCCGGCTTGAACTTCACTACGGAGCGGGGCGGGATCCGGACATCCTTCTCGGGTGCGTTGGGGTTTCGCCCAATCCGCGCCTTGCGCACCTTCACTTCGAAAACACCGAAGTTGCGCAATTCGACCGTCTTGCCATGGCTGACGGCCTCGCGAATGAGTTCCAACGTTCGTTGAACGACTTTCGCCACATCCTGCTGGACCATTCCGGTCTCACTGCTGATGGCGACCACGATGTCGCGCTTGGTCATTGACATAGCGGTTAGGGGGGTGGGAGTTGCCGCACGAACTTTGTTGACAAGGCTATAGACGGCCTGCTCATGGGGGTCAAGCGAGTGATGGACCCCCTCTTGCGCCAACTTCGACGCTTCGGCGGACCCATTCTCATCATCCTCCTGCTTATCGGCGCCTTTCCCACCGGACCTAAGCAACTGCCTCCGGTCTACGCAGATATGCCGGCCAATTACTGGATTTCTCAACTCGACCTCCCCTCCGGGACACGCCATCCGCGCACTCTCGAAGCCCTCAGCGCCATTCACAAGCATTGCTTATATGAACTAGAATCTAGACTGAAATCGTTCGATTCCAGGCTTCGAAACTTGATGATCCGGGTCTCATCGTTCTTTCCGCGCGGTCGAGTCGCCTTCCCCAAACCGGACCTCGACCTCCGCCGACAAGCCGCCGCGGAGGTGGTTGCCGCCTGCGGATCTGAAGCTGCAGTTCTTGCCGACCCACTCGTGACCGGACTTCAGGTGGCGCGATCCCCAAACACCGTCGAAGCCATTGAGAATGCACTCCTCACCCTGGGCCCGGCCGCCATCCGCCCTTTATCCGCTCTTTCGCTAGGCGCCGACGAACCCTCCCGGGCGCGTGCGCTCCATGCGCTCTCACGAATCATTCCTCGCCACAGCCTGTCGGGTGAATCCCAACGCGATCTGGCCACCGTGGCTGCCAGCCAAGCCGGCTCCCACTTCCCTGAACTGGCTCTGGCGGCCTATGAACTGCTCACCGCCCTTACCACCAATGCCTCGCATGTGCTTCCATCGGTTCTGCCCGGCCTTGAACACCCTAGTCCGCTGGTACGAACCGCCACGGCCCGGTTCATCGGCCAACTGGCCCGTGAACCTGGGCTTTGCGTCCCCCCTCTCACGGGACGGGTCCAACGTGATGCCGATGAAGCCACCCGAACCGCTGCGGCTCAGTCGTTAGGGCGATTCGGCAGTCACGCCGCGGCGGCCGTCGATGCCCTCGTGAACTGCATCCAGTCCCATTCCACTGCCACGGCCCTGGCGGCGATCCAGAGTCTTGGTCGCATTGGCGCCCCGGCGGCCACGGCGGTCGACGCGCTCGCCGCAAGCCTTCGCGACCCCCGGAGCGAGGTTCGAGCGGGAAGCGCAGTCGCCCTCGGGAGAATCGGCCTTACCTCACCCGCCGTCATCCAGGGGCTTTCCGATCGTCTGTCTGACGACGACGATTACGTGCGTCTTTCGGCAGTCCGTTCGCTGACGGCATTCGGTCCAGGTGCCGAACCCGCCGTCGACGCACTGATTCGAGCCCTGTCGGATCCCGTGGAGTCCATTCGGGTTTCGGCGACCGACGCCCTGGGCGCGATCGGTCCTACTGCGGCCAGGGCACGACCTCATCTCCAGGCCGCCCGCAACAACAATCAGTCGGTGATGAGTCAACCCGTTCTTGCGGCACTCCATCGCATTGATTCACCGGAGGCCCCAGGCGTCTTGCGATCTGACGGTGAGGAGGATAAACCCGCCCGGTGAGTTGGTTCTACCGCGGCCTCGTCCGCCCCTGCCTATTCGCTCAGGAATCCGAATGCATCCACAATCGGACTCTGCGGGCTTTGGGGGTCGCCAGCAGGAGCGCTGTTCTGCGCGGACTGACGTCAGCGCTCTATGGAAGCCCACGACTGCCGGTGAAGGCCTTCGGCCTTGAATTTCCCAACCCCGTGGGCCTGGCCGCAGGCATGGACAAGTTTGCCGAGGCGGTGCCGATCTGGGAATGCCTGGGATTTGGTTTCGCCGAATTGGGAGGAGTGACCGAACACCCACAACCCGGCAACGACGCACCACGAATGTTCCGGATCATTCCGGACGAAGCGCTGATCAACCGGATGGGATTCAACAATCCCGGGGTCGAAGCGTTCGCCAGCGCCCTCGCGCAATGGAAAGGCTCCGGCGCCTGGCCCAGCCACCCGGTTGGGGTCAACCTCGGCAAATCCAAGATCACGCCAATCGAGCGTGCCGCGGAGGACTACGTCGTGTCCTTTCGGCGGCTTGCCGATCTGGCGGACTTTTTTGTCGTTAATGTCAGTTCTCCAAACACTCCAAACCTTCGAAAACTACAGGATCGAACAGCTCTCGAGGAAATCCTCATCGCGCTGAACGAGGCCAATGTCTCAATGGCTCACCCACCCAAGCCTCTCCTCGTCAAGGTGGCCCCCGACCTCACCTTCGAGGCCTTGGATGAGATCGTCGGTTTGGCGGAACAACAGCGACTCGCGGGCATAGTGGCCACCAACACGACCGTCACCCGTCCCGCAGCACCACCCATATCCACCGCCAAGACCTACGCGGAGACCGGAGGCCTGAGTGGCCGGCCGCTTACCCGACGCAGCACCGAAGTCATTGCCCACCTCTACGGGCAATCGCGTGGACGCATCCCCATCATCGGGGTCGGCGGCATCTTCAACGCCCAGGATGCCTGGGATAAAGTCACCGCCGGTGCCACCTTGCTCCAGGTCTACACCGGTATGGTCTACGAGGGCCCCGGCATCGCGAGTGCCATCGTTCGCGGCCTGGCCAATAAGCTGTCCGCATCCGGACTCACCGAGCTCGCAAAACTGGTTGGAGCCAATGTCTCGGCACGCAACCCCGATCCCGGCCCTCAGCCCAATCCCAAGTCCTCGTAAAGAGCGGTGTGAATGGCGCGCTGGCGTTCCTGGTGCCGCGGCTCTCCAGGTAACCCGTTGCACGCCCAGGCCACCACGAGTCCACGGTCCGGATCCGCAAATGCACACGACGACTGCGCTCCGCTATGGCCGTAGGCGCGGTCTGACGCGTGCCGCCCGTAACCGTACGGAACGGTGTCCCACCCATGCCTGTTGGAATTCACCAGGAAACCCAACCCAAAATCGATCGTATGCCGGAAGGTGCGGTCAAACATCCCGACTCGATGTGGACGAGTGAATTCCTGCACCGTCTCAGGGCGCACCACGCCGCGACCGCCGTCCAGCAGGGCCTCGTAGAATCGGCCCACCTCGGCGGCTGGCCCACGGAGGCTCCCGCCGGGGCGACAGGTGCCGCACAGGGCCTCAGTGTCCCAGGTTGGGTGCGGCACCGGTAACCCGCGCAAGGTGGAAAAGGTCGCCCCAATGCGCGCGCCGTATCGCCGGAATTCCTCCGCCGGAATGGCGATCCAAGTGTCGGAAAGCGACAACGGTTTGAGCACTTCCTCTCGCAGGTAGTGGGCGAAAGCCCGGCCGTCGAGTCGCTGCACAATTTCCGCCAACACATACCAACTGGCGCGTGGTTGGTAGGCGGCGGTGTTCCCCGGTATCCAGCCCGGGTCCAATGGTGTCCGGCAGATCGCTTCCACCATCTCGCACCAGCCCAATCCCTCCGGCAATTCGTCGGCAATCCGGAACCCCCCCGTGTGGGTCAACAGGTGTCGCAAGGTGACCGCCGATTTGCCCAGGACGCCGAATTCGGGAAGGTAGGAGGCTACCGGTGCATCGAGATCGACTTTCCCGTGCTCCCACAAACGAGCCACGGCGATGGCGGTGAACGGCTTCCCCGACGACAACCACAAGGGAAGGGTGTCCGTGGTCATGGCTTCGCCGTCGCGCCGAGCCCCAAAGGCCGCCCGCACCACTTCGGCTCCGCCGAGGGATACATAGAGTTGGGCTCCCAGATGAAGGCCACGTCGTCGACCCTCCTCAAAGACGGCCGCAGTCTTGGGCAGAGTCGATGCGATATCCGAACTCATGGGCGCTTTTCAACCTCGCGCCGGGCCTTCTCGCTCGCATCCACTTTGCGTGCCATATCCATGACCGTCGCCCGAAGTTCAGCGTTCAGCGGCCCCGCCAAAAGGCGTGCGAGAATCCTCTTCGCCTCCGCAAAGTCCCCCTGCGCAGCCATCAAGGTGGCCCAGGTAAGCTGCGCTGGCTTGTATTGCGGATCACATCGCAAGGCGTCTCCAACATGCCTCAGAGCCTGGGGGAGGAGGCGCGGACTCTCGGCGATGGAGTACACGGCAAGCAGATGATGCGCGGAAGCCATCCAGGGATCGAGCGTCACCGCTTTCTCGCAAAGCGCCCGTCCCGCGGCCAGCGCCTCGCGTCGCGCCACCATCGGAAGGTCGTCGGAAATCGCAGCCTGATAACGCGATTGAGCGGCGAGGAAATACACAAAAGGATCCGACGATCCTAAACGCAACGCCTCCTCGGCGTGGGTTCGAATCCCTGCCGCATCCGATCCATTCCAAGCCAGCAATGCGAGCGCTTCGCGGGGACGCGGATCCAACGGCATCGCGGCACGAGACTTCTCCAACCGTCGCCGCGCCTCCTCTTCTTGCCCGACCATTTGAAGCAACCGCGCCCGGGCGTACTCCAGTTCGCCCCCACCCAAAGTGACACGTTTGGCCTCCGGGAGTTTGAGATCAGGAAAAGTCTGACGGACAATGGTGTACTTGCCGCCACGAACGTAGGCGCGCAGATCCGCTTCGAATTCCGCCGGCGCCTTGCCAAAGGCTCCCCGAAACGCCTCCGTTTGATTGGTCGTCGTGGCGCATAAGGAAGCGTAACTGGCCATGATATTGGTCTCGAAACCTCGACGGGCGAACAGGAGGTAATGACTCAACAACCATGACGTGGCATAGAAACGCCCCGCGCGATTCTCCTCATTGTAGTCTGGCGAGTTCCGCGTCACCTGCACCAACGCTGCCAACGACCCGACGCCTTCCTTCTGCAAATAGCGTACGTGATTGGTGAGCGCCACGCCGATGTCGAAGTGGGTATCGGCATCCACGAAGGTGGCAAAAACTTCGGCGACCCCCTCGTGCACCCAGATGGGAGCGCTGCGAAATTGCCGCACCGTCAGCAGATGCGTGTATTCATGGAAGAGCACTCGCATGGTCGCCGCATCCTTCTTCTGCCGACTCAACGCCAGCACATAATCGAGCGGATCCTCCACGTGAAACCCACTCACCGGACGAGCCTCGCCATTGTATTGAGGCTTGAATGGCGTGAAGGCTTTGTCGTTGGAAAAATAGAAAAGCATCGCCGGGCGACGCTGAACATTGGTCAGTCCGAGAAAACGCGAGACGACATGGCGAAACGTCTCCACCTCCTTCATCAATCGGGCGGCATCCGTCTCGCGAACATTGGTGTACATCTCGAAGTTCTGAGACCGCATTTTGTACCAGGATTCATCCCCCTCGTCGGCGCGCACGCTGGCGAAAGAGAGACACAAAATGGCCATGGCCAACAGCCGCCACGCGCCCAGCACAAACCCCCTCCATCTCCAACCACCGGACGCGAAATGGGTGCCGTCACAGAACGTGGAATTCATAAGTCGCCCTCCTGGACAAACGCGATGACATCCCGCAGATCCTGTGGCGTCAGGCCGGATTCCAGCCCCTCGGGCATCAGGGATCGACCGTTGGATTGCAGCCGTTGGATGCGGCTGCGCGGAATCTCGATCCTCCGTCCCTGCGCCTGCAGCAGCGTCACGACCTCGGTATTCTCGGCCGCCAGGATCCCAGTCTCCTCTTCGTCCCCAATCAATTCAGCGGTATAAGCGGCAAAGGTCGGATTCATGGCCATGTTGGGGTCGAGGATATTCGACAACAGATCTTCGACGCTACGATGACTCATCTTCGTCAGGTTCGGTCCGACCTCGTGGCCGAGGTCACCGCTGCGATGACACGGCGAGCAGAGCCTCAAAAAGACCGAACGCCCCTGGCGGCGATCCCCGATCGCTGGAAGTCTCCCCAGCCATTGATCCACGACGGCTTTGCGGTTGGAGTATTCCTCGTCGCTCATCCATTTCGCGGCACGAACCCGTATCGCCGACGGCGCCTTCCTCAACAGCTCGCGCCGATGCTCCAAATCCAAGTTCAACTCCCCGATCTGGAGCTTGCCGTTCTCCAGCGCGTCCAGAAGCGCCGGTTGAAATGGACGTCGGTAGACCAACCATTGGACGACCTCCGATCGGAGCCCCGGGGCCAAAGACCTCCAATTGTCAATCAGTCCCACCGCAATCTCCGGTTCGCGATGAGGCCGCAGCACTGATAGGCTGGCCTGCTGCAAGGCGACGGGATGAAGGCCGTTCAGCAGCGAAAACAACACCCGCCCGGTGCGCTTGAAATCGCCGACACTCAGGAGTTCCAAATACTCCAACCGCCGAGGTAACGGTTGCGCCGGATCCATGACCTCGCGGCCTGCGCGCTCCAACCATTCTGTCGCTTCCGGCGGATCCGGCATTCCCAGTCGTCGAGCCAACCGCCAGGACGCAGCCATGATGCGAGGTGACGAGGCGGCCAGGCATCGCGACACGGCAGTTCGCGCCTCCGCCGTTACTTCCGGGGCTTCCGCGCTTCGCTCTAATCCCGCATACCCACCGCGAAGCAATGCCATCCGCGCCTCTTCCGGCAGGGATGAATCTGCCGAGCGTTCAAGGATGCCGGTCAAGCCCCGACCCGTCGTCCGGTGCCGCGCCCCCACCAGGGCGGAAAGTTCCTCGACCGTTTCCCACCGCGCGCCATCCGGGGATGCCAGGAATTCGGGGTCGCGCAGGAGTCGTTCCAGCACGGCCTCCTGCTGGGTGGTGAGAGCTGAAGACACGGCGCGGCGCGACCAGGCGTGGCGATAATCGCGACGCAACACACCCACGAGAGCCTCGCGGAACTCCGATTCACCTCTGGCATTCCCCAACGCCAGTGCCGCTTGAAATCGCACCGTCACTTCTGAGTCCGCGGTCGCCGCCACCAGATGGGCCATCCACCTCGAGGACAAGGCGACGCGGTGCCCGACTCTCGCGACTGCATTCTCACGTACTCCTGGCATGGGATCCTTCAATGCCTTCTCCAGGATCGGGTCGTCCAGTTTGCCCCAAGCATCCAGAACGCAAAGAGCATGTAACCGAGCGTGGGGCGACCCGTGCCCCGTGGCCATCGTCTTCAGTTGGGATAGCACCGTTTCGTCGCGACGCTCCAACAGCAGCCGCTGAGCCGTGGCGCGCGTCCATGGATTCGGAGACGCTAGAAACGCGGGCAGTTCCGCGGTCGCCGATTTTCCCGGCAACTCCCGCGGTTCCTTCCATTGGCGTGGGGCGATCCGGTAGAGACGCCCGCGGTCGTCGCCAGCCCGGACGTCGAGTTTCTCGAGAAGCTTTGACGGAATATAATCCGGGTGCTCGATCACCTCCCGCTGCATGTCGATCAAGTAGAGAGCCCCGTCGGGCCCAGGCTCCAAGCCTACCGGCCGAAAGGCCGGGTCGCGCCCCGCGAGAAATTCCTTGTCTTGTTCGCCAACTGCCCGTGTGGCCCGAAAGATCGGACCATCCGGGACCAGCACATCACGATGCACGAGGTTGCCAACCACGTCGCACACCAGCACCGAGTGGATCAACTCCGCGGGCCACCGCTGATCGGCAATGATTCCCATCCCACCCGCGGCCGAGAAATGGCCCGCTTGTTCCGGATGATTGGGACGTGTCTGTGCGACGGAGATTGGGAAAATGCGCGCCATCTCACCATGGTCGGAGATGCTGTGGGTCGTCTCGATGGGCGCCATTCCCGGCACGCGGGTGAAAAAGTCCGCGTTCGCCACGCGCTGCTGAATGTGATTGATGTTGTAGGTCGTAAAGCTGCGCCCCCAGTCGTCGAACACCAGTCCGAACCCTCCGCCAGTGTGCATCGTCAGCTGCACCTCAGCCGTCTCCGGTCGAAATCGAAAGTCGCGATCACGGAGCTCCAGGGCAGGAACGTCCGGACGCTTCGGCGATCGTATCCTTCCCCCGTTGCCGCCGTTGCCCGCGTGAACCCAGCCATCCAGCCCCCACCGCAATCCATTGAGGTTGCTGTCGGTGACTCCCAGATGAAATCCCGTCAGAATGACCTCGCGAACGTCGGCGCGCCCATCGCCATCCACGTCCTTGAGAAAGAGGATGTCGGGTGGAGCCGCCACGAGGATTCCCTCATTCCAGGGCGTGACCGAAGTTGGAAAACTTAGGTTGTCGGCGAACAGGATCGCACGATCCACCCTTCCATCGCCGTCGATGTCCTCCAACAACCGTATCGTCCCGCCGGGCCGCCGTTCCGCACCAAATCCGTATGGATAATCGCGCATCTCCACGACATACACCCGCCCCACGGCGTCGAACGTCAGCGCCACCGGATCCACCACATCCGGTTCCCTGGCGAACAACGACATCTCAACGGCCGGGTGCAGCACGTGGGAACGGTCGGCTGCCAACAAGCACGGAGCGACCATGAGCCAAGCCAATCCGGCTCCATAAACGAAGTCTGCGCACCACCGATGCATCACGGTGTCTATCCTGCCCCGAGAGGATACGGACTCAAGCGGCGTCGACATCCGATTCATCGGTGCTCCCGGCGGTTTTGGTCTCGACGCCCCAGGGACAATGAATGCTAAACCATCCCGGGCGGGATCGACGTCGGAGGATCGCCCTGCCCGCACCATCCGTCGTGATCCGACGCCGGGCGCGTTCTGCTGCCCAACATTACCATGATCCGCAATCTCATTCACAAAATCATCCGACCTCGGCGTCCGGAGGCGCCGGTTGACCTTTCCCAACTCGAGGCATCCCTTCCGGAGGACAGTTTTGTTTGTCAGCTTCGGACCATCGGCGATTTCCCGTCCCAAATTAAGAAGATCGAAACCTACAACCAGGCACGCTCCATCGAAGCCGGCAAGCCGATACGCGACTCAAACCGAGTGCTTCTGTTTCAATACGCACTGCAGAAGGTTGAAGGATTGCCAACGGGCGACTACGCGGAGGTCGGCACCTACCGCGGCATGACTGCTTCGCTGATTTGGGCGGGCATGTCTTCACAAGCCAAACTGTACTGCTTCGATACCTTCGAGGGCTTTAATGAGTCGGATCTCAACGTCGAAGCAAACTCGCTCGATGTGAAGGCCGAGCAAACCAAATTCAAGAACACGAACCTTCAGCACGTGACGGAGACCATCGCCGGTGGCGCGCACCCGCGCCTCAACCTCATTCAGGGCTATTTCCCTGAATCCTTCGCCGACCTCCAGGATCGTTTCTTCCGCTTTGTCCATCTCGATTGCGATTTGTACCAACCCATCAAGGCAGGTCTGGAGTTGTTTTGGCCACGTCTCGTTCCCGGGGGCGTTATTCTGGTTCACGACTACCTGAGCCCACAATACCCTGGCACCAAGAATGCCGTGGATGAGTTCTGCCATCGCACTGGCGCCCCGGTGATGCCTTGGTGCGATCGCCTGGGAACCGCCATTCTGCTCAAAGCCGGTGCGACTTGATCCCCTCCTGCCTCCCTTCGAGAATCTCGCCACGTTTTCCTTGTCCGCACTTATCTTGCACCTGGAAATCTAGGCACGATGTCGGACGTAACTCGGGCGTCGGTGACCGGGCTTCGCAGCGGTCACCACGCCGATGTCTCCTGTGCCCCGTGGCACCGTCTCCCTGCGAAGTCAGATCCCGGTCCCGGGATTCCTCCCCACGCGCGGTGGCTCACCAGACTCGCCTGCCTGATCGTTCTGGCCCTCAACGCACCCGCCGCAACAGCGACGAGCCTGGAACCCAAACTCGGCCCGGTGCTGCCGGAGAACCTCCGTCTGGTGGAACAATGCCTGGGAAGCTCAACCGTCGACTGGCTGCACCGCGAGCATATCCGGATCTTTGGTTGGATCGACGGGGGTTATACCTGGAGCGACACTGGCGACGGCTTGCTGTCGAAGGCCCCTCGACCCAATCGGTTCGGCGATGAATGGCTGCTCAACCAGTTGGCCCTTGTGGTCGAACGCACTTTGGATCCACGTGAATGGTCGTGGGGATTTCGAACGGAGTTCTACTGCGGCGCCGATGCGGCTTTGTTGCGCCCGTTGAACGGATTTGGACCGGACGACAATCCGCGCTTCGGCACGGATCTCCGACAATTGTACCTGGCGCTGCACCTGCCGGTGCTGACGGACGGCGGCGTGGACATCAAGGCGGGTCGGATTTATGTCCCGATCGGATACGAAAGCACGATGGCACCGTATCGCCCGATGTACTCCGCGGCCTACCTTTGGCTCTACTCGCAGACGGGGGCGGCGACCGGCGGGGCCGCGACCTGGCACGTGACACCACAACTCGATGTCATCGGCGGCGTCACGCTCGGCTACAACACGTGGTTCGAACTTCGTGGCGATGAACCCTCCTATATTGCCCGAGCCATCTACTGGCTCACCCCGGAACGGAAAACCAAGACCCTCGCCACGATCTATACCGGTCCCCAACCCATCGCCGCCGCAAAGGGACACCTTCCCGACTGGCAGACCGTCATCGAAGCTCAACTTGTCCACGACTGGAACCGTCGCCTGACCACGGCCTTCGAATTCAATGTCGGCTGGGACAACCACAGCACCCCCGACGACGGTGTTTGCGAATGGTATGGAGGCTATGTCCTCGGTATCGTCCATCTCCAACGCCAGTGGGATCTTCATCTGCGCGCCGAGGGATTCGGAGATATTCACGGCTCCCGAACCGGCGTCGCGACGACCTACGGAGAATTCAGCGTCGGGTTTAATTTCATGCCGAAACCGTGGCTGAACTTCCGGCCGGAGATCCGCTGGGATCTCGCCATGGATCCAGTGTTCGGCCCCAGCCACCTATCCGACCCCGAGCGGGACCAAGTAACGCTGGCGATCGACTGTCTGCTCAAGTTCTGACGACCAAGCCCCTTCATTTCCCCAAGAACTGCCCCAGGCGCGTTGAGAGCATCGTCGCCCTGTGCTAGGTCATAGGGGCATGGGATGTCGTTGCCTGTCGGCCGCGCGGTTGTTCCTGGCTCTCCTCGCCACGGCAACCTCGGCGGCTCAATGGACGCCGCTCGCCGAACCAAGGCTCGGTCAGGTTGCGGAGGCGCGAATCCAAGGCATCCCCTCGCTCGGTAATCCATTCGATCCTGACAACATCGCCGTGGACGTTGTCGTTCGCTCGCCGTCGGGCACGTCGCGCTCCGTCCCGGCATTCTGGTATCAGCCTTTTACGCGCGCCCTGCGGGGTAACCAGGAAACGCTCGCCGCCTCCGGTCCGGGCGAATGGCGTCTCCGCTGGTTTCCGGAGGTTGAAGGCGCGCATTTCCTGAGACTGCTGTGGTCCACCAATGGCGGGGCGCAGCGGGAGCTTCTCACTACCAACCTGTTCGTAGGCCCCGCGACCCACAAAGCGATGTCTTTTGTCGGCATCTCGACCAATCGCCAATACTTCGAGACAAGAGACGGAAAGGCCCTGCCCTTGGTCGGCGCTGACGTCTGCTGGCACGGCAGTCGTGGCACCTACGATTACGACGATTGGTTCCCAGCCATGGCTGACAGTGGTTGGAACTGGGCCCGGCTCTGGATGGCTCCCTGGGCATTCGGCATCGAAGCCGGATCCGATGAGCGCCAAAATTACCGGCTCGATCGTGCCTGGCAGTTGGATCATGTCTTTGAACTCGCCGAATCCCGTGGCCTTCGCTTGCTCCTGTGCCTCGATTACCACGGCATGTTCGAGACCGAACCCGACTCTTGGGGTGGCAACAACTTCTGGCTGCGACATCCCTACCATGTGGCGAACGGTGGACCGTGTGCCAATCAGCGGGCCTTCTTCACTTCACCTTCGGCGCAGCGCCTCTACCAGAAGCGGCTCCGTTATCTCATCGCGCGCTATGGAGCGAGCCCTGCCCTCTTCGCTTGGGAGTTCTTCAACGAAATCGACAACGTCTACCGCCACCTCGACCCGGCGGAAGTCGCCCGCTGGCACCAGGACATGGGTGCCTGGCTGAAAGCGGCCGATCCCTGGCAGCACCTTGTCAGCACCAGCCTCACCGGTGGCAGCGATCGCGCCGACCTCTGGACGCTCTCGTCGATGGATTATGTCTCCTACCATTCCTACAACGAATCCGCCCCAGCGCGGCGCTTGTCCCAATGGACCGCCAGGGCGCGCGAGGTTTACGGCAAACCCGTGATTATCGCCGAGGCAGGTGTCGATTGGCGCGGTTGGGCTCGCGAAAGCGATCCCTACCTGCGCGGATTTCGCCAACTGCTCTGGGGCGGCGTCATGGCCGGGTCCGCCGGCACATCCATGTCCTGGTGGTGGGAATCCATCCACTCCCAGAATGCCTATCCCTACTACCGCGCCCTGACCAATATCCTGTCCCATTCCGGTTGGGGTGATGGCTCCTGGAGGCCGGTTAGCGTTCGCGAAAACCCACCCGCTCCCGCTCAGGTCGGCGATCGGATTCCCAACGGCGCCCCCTTCGACGTGACGTTGGTCACCGACGGTGGATGGGCGCGCCGGCCCACCGGCGTGCTCGCCGTTGCCAATCCCCAAAGCGCCGGGGAAGCACCTCAGCGCCTCAATGCATTCGTTCACGGCACAGCCCATCCGGAACTTCGGATTCCCTTCAAAATTGACGCTTGGTTCACGGATGCGGCGCGATTGGTCCTGCACCTCAATTCGGTCTCGTTCGGTGCTGCTCTTTCCGTGCGAGCCGACGGCTCCGAAATTCTTCGCCGCCTTCTTCCCAACAAGGACGGCACGTTCAACGTCAACAACGAATACAACGAGGATATTGTCGTCGAGATACCGGCCGGCCACCGGACACTCGAGATCCGCAATACCGGCAGCGATTGGTTCTACCTCGATTGGGTCCGTCTGGAGGGCGTTCTACCGTCGAACTACGCCGGCGATTGGCGACCCGCTCCCGCCGTCACCGGAATCCAGCAAGACACCAGCCTGCTGCTCTACCTGGTCGCACCCGGTGTCGAGTACCCAGCCCAGGCCACCGCCCCTTCCCTCCCCGTCGTTACCAACCTTTCCGTGGTGATCTCGAATGTGCCCGCTGGTCCTTATGCCGTCCTCTGGTTCGCACCGACCAACGGCGCTCTGGTCGATCAGCGGTTGATCGAGGTCTCCACCAATGACTGGCTCTCACTCGCGTTGCCGCCATTTCGGGAGGATCTGATGGCGCATGTCTTCCCGCGCCCGCGCCTTCGCGCCCAGGGCTTTGACGGATCAGGAGCCTTTCATGTGCGGGCCGAAGGGCGCCGTCTCGAGGTGTTTCGGTTGGAAACCGCCGACCGTCCCGGATCCTGGACATCGGCCGATGACATCGTCCTTACCACAGAGTCGACCGACACGATCCGCTATCAGGATCCCGACGCCGGGACCCACGCTCGGCGCTTCTATCAACTGGGTCCGGCGCGTTGATCGAGATTCATGGGCGACCGCCGGTGTCCGGTGGATCGAGGAATGTTGCTGGAGGGCATGGCCCGCTGCCCGACGCAACCCGCCCCACGCGGTCGCCTTCCCTTCACGGCATTTCCGCTGTCGGCCCCGCGCTTCTGGGCCACGCTAACGCACGTGAGAATCTCCCTTGGCCTGACGCTGGCAATGTGGCTGGGGCTCCCCGTCTGTTCCATCGCTGCCGACTTCTTTTCACCGGGCAAGATCTGGCGCGACACATCGGGCCGCCCCATCAACGCCCACGGAGGCGGCATGCTGTATCACGCGGGTGTTTACTACTGGTTCGGTGAGAATAAGGAGGGCAAGACTTGGTTGCCTGACTCCAATCGAGGCTGGGACGGCTACCGAGTTTCTCTCACGGGCATCCGTTGCTATGCCTCCCCGGACCTTCATCAGTGGCGCGATCAAGGCCTCGTTCTGCACGCCGTGCCCGGGGATCCCACCCACGACCTCCATCCCACCAAGGTCTGCGAGCGCCCCAAGGTGGTTTATAACGCCACCACCGGAAAGTTCGTGATGTGGATGCACATCGACTCCGAAGATTACCAGGCGGCACGGGCGGGGGTCGCCGTCGGCGACCAACCCGCCGGCCCTTATCGCTACCTGGAAAGCGTCCGCCCCGATGGCCAGGAAAGCCGGGACCAGACGCTGTTTCAGGACGACGATGGAACCGCCTACCGGATCTATTCCTCGGAGAACAACGATACGACTTACATCTCCCAACTCACGGAAGACTACCTCCGGCACAGCGGCCGGTTCGTGCGGGCCTTTGTAGGCCGTCGCATGGAAGCCCCTGCCGTCTTTAAGCACGGCACGAACTACTGGTTCGTTGCCTCGGATTGCACAGGGTGGGATCCCAACCCAGCCCGATCGGCCGTCGCCGATTCCATTTGGGGGCCCTGGCGCGAATTGGGGAACCCGTGCACCGGCCGCGATTCCCACATCACGTTTCACGGCCAAAGCACCTATGTGTTTCCCATCGCGGGCAAACCCGGGGCTCTCGTCTTCATGGCCGACCGCTGGAACAAGCGTGATCTGCCCAAGTCCCGCTACCTTTGGCTTCCCGTTCTGTTTGAGCACGACCGGTTCGTCGTGCCTTGGCGGAATCGCTGGAACCTCTCCGTGTTCGACACTCCCGCTGACGTCCCCGCCGCCAGGTAGATGATCGCAGTGAGGGGTGCCCGCGACTTTGGGGATTTCCAATAATCGCTTGCCCCGCCACGATCGTCGGACAATCTGGGCCCTAATGCCGATCCCAGGGACACGATTCATCGTTCTCTTCGCCGTGATCGCCGCTTGCGGTGGCGAGCTCGGGTCCCACGCGGCCGAGCCAAATCCCGATTGCGCGACGATTTCCACGTTTGCCGACGGCCGATCCCCGGCGCGCGAAATCTTCGTTCAACCATCCGGGAACGATTCCAGCGGGGATGGTTCGCGAGCGCGGCCGTATCGGACGTTGGGTCGCGCCACCACTGGTGTCCGACCGGGAGATGCGATCCGACTGCTGCCGGGCACTTACGGTTCCGGCACGGTGATTCAAGGACTAACCGGCTCCTCCAATGCGCCGATCTGGATAGGCGGGCTCGAAGGAGAGGCGCGCCCTGTCTTCAGCGGTGGAAGCCAGGCTCTGCACTTGGTGCGCTGCCGATTTCTTGTTCTGGAAAACCTCGAGGCCGAACGCTGCACCCAGAATGGCATCAACGTCGATGACGGCGGCGACTACGACAATCCGAACGCCTCCCGGCATCTCCTGTTCCGCAATCTCGTCTTTCGGGATATCGGCTCGGGCGGCAATCAGGACTGCCTGAAGCTCTCGGGCGTGAATGACTACTTCGTCCTCGACTGCCAATTCCTTCGCGGCAGCACCGGTGGCAGCGGCATCGACCACGTCGGATGCCACCAGGGACTCATCGCCCGTTGCCAATTCACCGACATGGGCAGCAACGCGATCCAATGCAAGGGAGGCAGCGAGGATATTGAGATCCGGCAGTGTCGCTTCATCAACGGCGGCCAGCGTGCCATCAACCTGGGAGGTTCCACCGGCTTCGAATTCTTCCGCCCACCACTGTCCAGGACCCAACCCAATAGCGAAGCGCGCAACATCCGCGTGCTCGCCAACCTGTTCGTCGGTTCCGACGCCCCCATTGCATTCGTTGGCGCGGTGCATTCCATCGCCGCTCACAACACTCTGGTCGAACCAGGCCGTTGGGTGATGCGGATCCTCCAGGAGACCACCTCCACGGGAACAACTCAGTTCCTTCCCTGCTCCAGCAACCAATTCGTCAATAACCTGGTTTGGATCCAGCGCGCGCGCCTCAGCACCTTTGTGAACTCGGGTCCAAACACCTTGCCCGCCACCTTCCGTTTCGCGAACAACCTCTGGTACGCCTACGATCGCCCCACTCAATCCCAACCGAACCTACCCTCTCCAGAAACGGGTGGCATCGCCGGTCGCAATCCGCTCTTCAAGGATCCCACCGCCGGCAACTATGCCATTCCGACGAATAGCCCAGCCGCCGGGAAGGCTTTGCCCCCGCTCCCGGTGGCTGTCGACCTCACCGGCGCCTGCTACGCCGACCCCGCCAGCATCGGAGCATTCGAAGCCAACCCGCCGCCCCCGTCCAACACCCGCACCGACACCGATGGCGATGGTCTGAGCGACGATTGGGAAGACCGTTACGGTTTCGATGCCGCCGATCCCACCGACGCCTCCCAGGATCCCGATGGCGACCTCCTCAATAACCACGGTGAGTTCCTCGCGGGCACCCATCCCCGGGATGCCACGTCGACTCTCCGAGTGCGCCTCACAAGAATGGAGGCGGGAAGCCTGGTGGTTGCCGTGTCCGCCGTGATCGGCCGCATCTATCGACTCGAAGCCCGCGATCCTTTCACTCAGGAGACCTGGATGGCGCTGGCCTCCATTTCCGCCACCGGGGCCGTGGTCGAGTTCCCGCAACCCGTGTTGTCACCGATCGGCGCCCGCTGGTTCAGGGTCCGCGTCGAATAGCCCTCGCTCCCAGCGCTCCTCATGGATGAATTCGCCTCACCGCCGAGGCTCTCAGTATGGAGTTGACCGCCCTTCGGGCAGCCATCTTCATCTCTTCATTCCCTGATTGAGGCGCGGTCCGAGACCTTGCCCATTCAGGACCCAGAGTCTCGGCGGACCGAGCGCGTGCGGCGAATCCGCGTCGAAGGCCGAGACAGGAATGGAACGAAGAAAAAGCTGCATGAAAGCACGACGAGTTTGGAACCGGCACCGGATGGGACTGGCGGTCCTGGCAGGTGGACTTGCGTTCGTGGGCGGCGTGGACGCGACCGAACTGATCATCGATGGCAGCTTCGAGAACGTCGAAGGCTCCAGCAACCCGGTCGTGAAGGTGGGAGGAAAGCAGAACCCGACCACCGGCGAAGGCTGGAGCACGTTCAGCACCTACCTGTATTCCACCCAATACACCATGCCGGGTCCCGCAGGCTCCGGAACGGGCTACCTCCGCCCGTATCCGTCCGGCACCTACGGCATCACACGCAGCAGCACCAACGTCTTCCAGCAGGTCAGCCTCACCTCTGGCACCACGCTCACCCCAGCCAAGATCGACGCCGGCAACGGGCGCTTCGTCATGTCCGCCTGGTTCAGCAGTTACCTGAGCCAAGGCGATTTCAGCGATCTGACACTCGAATTCCTCGACGACACCGGCAAGGTGGTGGGCGATTCAATTCCCCTCGGCGGCTCCGAATTCATCGTCTCCATCCCGACCGCGGCAAACCCCAAGTACGGCGACGCCAAGGAATGGAGCCGAGATTCCAAGGACGGCACCATCCCCTCAGGGGCACGCCTCGCCCGTGTGACCATCCAGTCCACCTCGGTCGGAGGTGCCCCGGACGGGTACGTGGACGTGGTCTCGCTGGACGTCAGTGACGCCGCACTGGTGAATCCTGCCGTGATCGCCGCCGATCCCCAGAACGGCGCCGTCGGGGTCGGGCCGGTGGTCAACCTCAGCGTGACGCTGCAAGATCGCACCACCGCCGTCGATTCGACAACAATCCGACTCTTGCTCGACGACACTCCGGTCTCGCCGACCATCGACAAAGTGGAGGCGAACACGATCGTGAAATATGCCGCGGGCGTTCTGCCGCCGCTGTCGTCGCACACCTACCGGATCATCTTTGGCGACACCAGCAATCCGCCAAGGATGCAGACCAACGAATTCCGCTTCACCACAGCCAATTTCCTGACCCTGCCGGAGTCGCTGCGTAGCGCTCCCGGCTCTGAAGACGCCACCAAACCGGGCTTCGAGGTCCGCGCTTATCAAGTCGCACCCGTGGAATCCGGGGATCCAGCGCCCACCCAGATCAACATCCCGTCGAGCATCGCCTTCCTCGAAAACGTCCTCGACGGCCTGGCCGGACCCAATACGGCCGACCTCACGGGAGCCACGTCGGGTAATGCCTTCGCGGTTTCCGACGTCGTCAACTGGGTCAATGCCACCGGCGTTGCCGCGAATTTCCCGGACGACAAACCCTTCCCTGGGATTCCCGGCACGACCGGTCTGGAGACCGGTTTCGTCCACGAACTGCTCACTTATGTCCGCTTCCCCGCGGCGGGTTACTACCAGATGGGGATCAATAGCGAGGACTCCTTCCGGCTAACCGCCGCGACCTCCGGCGTCGCCACGCTCAAAATCACCTCACCCTCGAGCGTGACCATCCCGTGCGTGCCCATCGCCACCAACATCACCCAACTCCAGTTCGGGGGCAGCCTCCCGTCCACGCCACTGTCGGGAACCGTGGTCTATGCGACCCCGAGCGGGAATCCCGAGGATGCATGTTCCCTGGCGGACCACACCGACCTGGCCGGCAAGATCGTATTGCTCGACCGCGGCACCAGTTCCTGCGATTCGGCCGCCAAGGCCGAGCAGGCCCAGCGCGCAGGAGCCGTTGCGGTGCTCATGACAACTCCGGGTGACACCGGTTTCCCCTTCCGCCTCGGCGACATCAACGCTGCGGTACGCATTCCCGTGCTCGTTCTTGCCGACAACTACGGCGCCTCCCAACTGAAGGAGTTGCTTGCGCAGGCCCAACCCGTCCAAGTCACGATCCAGACCGATACGAATCTGCGACTCGCCGAATGGGATGGACCCAAGGGTTTCGGGGCCGTGGATGTGGCTTTTGGCTTCGCGGTCTCCGCACCGGGAGTCTATCCCTTTCGACTGGTGACCGGCCAAGAGGCGGGAAACGCGAACCTTGAGTGGTTTACCATCAAGGCGGACGGATCGCGGATTCTGCTGAACGACACGTCCACCCCCGATTCCCTGCGGGCCTTTCGCGCGCGAAAACCGGGGGCGGGGCGATTCAACGCGCCGACACTCTCCGCCAACGGAGTGGTGATTTCCTGGACCGGCGCGGGCGCCCTGGAGGAGGCATCCTCGGTGCTCGGACCCTGGACAACCTCCGCCAACCAAGCCAATCCGCAGAGCGTGCCTCCCTCCGGCCAGTTCCGCGTCTACCGCCTGCGTCAGTAGCGTCGACCGTCTTGACGGTGACCGAAGCCCGGCCCGACTCGGCCGCTGGAGTGCCGGCCCGTCAATAGCCACCCGCCTCGACAGAGGGCTGCAGAAGCGGCAAGTAGGGTTCGAGAAATTCCTGGTAGTTCTTCCATCGACCGATGGCGCGAGTGTAAAGGGGCTGGCTCACGGCCTCATAGGTCGGCGATCCCACGACTTTCGTCCGCAGCCTTTCACGGTAGTTCAGCACCCCGTCCTCCCACGGCAACCCCAGGAAGGCCAGGGCTCGTCGCGCTTCGCGCTCGAGATCAGCGACCGTATCTTCGTAGCGCACCTCCAGCCACGGGGAGGCTAGGACGGACTTTATCCGTCGCCACGCGGCGAGATCCGCCGCCAGACGCTGGACGGTCCGTTCCAACGTCAAGAAGCAGACACTGTTGGGGTTCAAGGGCAGATACTGCAGGAAGCAGCTCATCACGACATCCCGCGGATCCCGCAGGGCAAACACGATTCGGGCCTCCGGCAGCAACCGCAAGAATCCCGGCAGCACCAGGGTCATCGGCGGGTTCTTGTCCAAATGAATCCGGTCGCCAATCGGCTCGCCGAGCGCCGCCTCCATATAACTGAAATAACGCTCTCGCAAGGCCCGCAGACGATCCACCGGAACCTGGTCCAGCGCCGCCACTGTCGGAACGGGTGTGGTCGGTGACATCCAGAGCGAAGGAAAGATGTCGCGGGCAAACGCCTCGCGCTCATCGGAACTCACCAAACCCGAATGGCTGTCCAACACCTGCTCCATCAGCGTGGTTCCGGACCGAGGAAAGCTCGTGAGCACCGCCGCCTTCCGCGCCGGCAAGTCTCGCGACGCGTTTGCCCAGCGCCGGAAGTCCTCCGCGGAGACGGTTTCAGCGAGACACCCCAGGTGGCGAAGCACGAAATCCGCCTCGCGCCGCAAAGGCCCTTCGCGCTCCTGGAGTATCCTCTTGCACCGCACCATCGTCTCCATTGCCCCACGGTAATCCCCTTGCCGATCGCGCGACTGGGCCAACTCAGCCCACGCCTGAGCCTGCACCAGCGGATTCACCCCATCTCTCGTCGCCAGATCCCGGAACACCTCTTCGGCGGCCGCCTCTTCGCGGAGACGCCGCAGGAGCCGCCCTCGGAAGAGACGGGCTTCCTGGTAGTCGGGCGACTCCTTCAGGCAATCCTCGATAAGGGTCCGCGCCTCCTCAAGCCGGTGGCGGCGCTCGTACAGCACTGCCAGCTCCAGGTAGGCATCGGGAATGTCTCGCGTCAACGCCAGCACCTTCTGGAAACACGCGATCGCCTCCTCGGGACGAAACATCATCCGGTAGCTCTGACCGGCATAATGCAGGACATCCGGCCGCGAGCCGCCGATCTTCAAGAGCTGCCGCAACATCGCCTCGGCACGGGTGATCTCGAAGCGAGCGCCGAGAGCGCGGCTGCCGTCGATGAGAGCGACCAGGTTTTGCGGACAACGGCGAACGGCGTCCTCGAAGTGGCGCAGAGCGTCGTTGAATCGGTTGGCCTGCCACAGGGCACGGGCCTGCCGCAGTTCTGGCAAATCCGTTCCGAGCCCAGGAATAGGGGCGCCCGGTGGCACACGGTTCTTCCTGCCCACGGCGGCTTCCTAGCAAGCCGTCGCGCGTCGCCGCGAGTTCTAAACCATCACCAACCTCACTTCCGCGCGGGCCCACTCACCGTCGACCCATCCTCAGCACCCCCTTTCCCGTTGCCTCCAGTCGCCATCGCCCTAGGGTCGCGCACGCACGCCGCGCGTCTCTCGGCGGCAAGCAACCTCACTGCGGCCTCGCTATGATCTACTGGTTCACGGGTCAGCCCGGCGCCGGAAAGACAACCCTCGCAGTCGCTCTTCAGCAACGCCTGCGAGCTGCCGGCCATCCCGTGGTCCACCTCGACGGCGAGTTCCTTCGCGAGATCATGGATAACCGTGACTACGGCGAGGCCGGACGCATCGCCAACATCCGAGCCGGCCAGCGTCTCGCCGCCAAGTTGCAGGAGGAAGGCATCTGGGTCGTCGCGGCGTTCGTTTCCCCCTACCGCGCCCAGCGCGAGGTCTTCAAGAGCCGTGGCGATGTGGTCGAAGTATACGTCCATACCACCGAAATCCGCGGACGCGAGCGCTTCTTCGTTGCCGCCTACGAACCGCCTCTGACGGATTTTGTGGATATGGACACCACCGAAGTGTCCATCGACGCCTGTGTCGCCCGGTTGGTATCCGCCACGCCCGGGTGACCCATTCGAAGTTTCGGTCAGGTGAGGCCTTTCCCCTGAGCGCCGGGTTTTCGCCCATTTCGTTGGAGGGTTGAGTGGTTCGAACCAATAGAAGCGCCGCACGGGCGCTGGGTTGCCTCTGACTCCACCAGCCCGTAGCCTGAGGAATGCTCTCATTCGCCAAGGCTGGTTCCAGCCTTCTCCTGATCGCATGGGCCGCCGTCGCGGCCGGATGCGCCGGAAGGTCCGGCGGCAACAACGAAACCACCGCGCTCCGCAAGGCGCTGACCTTCCACGCGTCCTTCGATCGCGGCAGCGACGCCGATTACGCGCAGGCCGATGCCTGGCTCTACCACGCGCCGGCAATGGAGAAATGGTCGGAGGCTCGTCCGGGACTGCCCTCGAGCGGCAATGTCCGCGTGGTTCCCGGCGAGGGCCGGTTCGGAGGGGCCCTGCGGTTCGACAAACGCGCCGATCCGGTCGTCTTCTATCGCGGCCAGCAAAATGTTCCCTGGAC
The DNA here is from genome assembly GCA_016795425.1 of Verrucomicrobiales bacterium. Taxonomy (GTDB): domain Bacteria; phylum Verrucomicrobiota; class Verrucomicrobiia; order Limisphaerales; family CAIMTB01; genus CAIMTB01. Next base: position 72,741 of record JAEUHG010000116.1, on the reverse strand, counting down.
GGCTCAATCCTGGTCAGGCTCCGTGTCGGTGTGGCTTAGGGCCGATTTCGCCGAGTTGGCCAAAGGCTATTGTGATCCCGTCCAGATCACGCCGCGCGCCTGGAACGACGCCGCCTTCTTTCTCGAATTCGAGAAGCGCGACCATGACGTTCCCTTTCGCCTTGGCGCCTACGCGGACCTCAAGGTCTGGAATCCGCTGAACCGTGACTGGGGCACCCTGAAGCCCTTCGAGAAGCCGTTGATTACTGTCGACGGCCCACCCTTCAGCCGTGAGCGCTGGACGCATGTCGTCTTCACGTGGCAGCGCTTCAACACCGGGTCCACCGACGGTGTCGCGCTCTTGTACCTCGATGGTGCCCAGGTCGGCGCTATCCGCGATTTCACCCAGACCTTCACCTGGAACCCCACCGACCTCCGCCTCCTGCTGGGTGTGGGGTACATCGGGTGGATGGACGAAGTTGCCGTGTTCAACCGCACACTGACACCCCATGAAGTGCAGGTCGTGCGTCAGTTGCCCCGCGGCATCCGCTCCCTTCACGAGTAATCGCCATGAATCGTCGCGATTTCCTCAGCCTCGCCACTGCTTCGACGACCTGCTCCCTCTGGGTCAACCTGAATGGCTGGGGAGCTGACGTGTCCACCGCCAAAGTCGCGGCGCCAGATTTTGATGCCGTCGCGCCCGTGCGCCCCTCGTCGTCCCCTCTGCCGCACGATCCGCACCTCACCGTGGTCGATCTTGCATGCGACGTCTTTATCGCCGGCGGCGGCATGGCCGGAGTCTGCGCCGCCCTCGCCGCCGCGCGTCAGGGAACCAAGGTTGTCCTGGTCCAGGACCGCTCCCGCCTCGGAGGCAACTCCTCCAGCGAAGTGAAGATGCACATCGTCGGCGCCGATATCCACGGCGCCCGACCAGGTTGGCGGGAAGGTGGAATCCTGGAAGAACTTCGGCTCGACGATGCGGTGGCCAATCCCCAGCGCAGCCGGGAAATGTGGGACCTCCTGCTCTATGACAAGCTGGTCTCCGAGCCGAATATCACACTCCTTCTCGATACCACCTGCGTGGGAGTCGAGGCCGGCGACGGAGTCATTCATCGTGCCCATGCCCGCTGTGACAAGACCGAACACTTTTATCGCGTTGCGGCGAAACAGTTCGCGGACTGCACGGGCGACTGCCGTCTTGGCGTGGTTGCCGGCGCTGAAATCCGCCGCGGACGCGAGGCAAAATCCGAATTCAATGAATCTCTGGCCGTCGATCGTGCCGACCAAGCCACCCTGGGCAGTACCATTCTCTTCACCGCGCGCGATTACGGCCGTCCCGTCCCATTCATTCCGCCAAGTTGGGCTCGAAAGGTCACCAAGGACATGCTGCGGCTCCGTCCGATCCACTCCTGGGAATATGGCTATTGGTGGGTGGAATGGGGAGGCGCACTCGACACGATTCGCGACAACGAACGGATTCGATTCCAACTCCTGGCGATCACGCTCGGCGTCTGGGACTACATCAAGAACTCCGGCGAACACCCGTCCAGCGCTCACTGGGCCTTGGACTGGCTGGGGATGGTTCCCGGCAAACGCGGCAGCCGGCGCATGGTTGGGGATCACATTCTGACCGAGCACGACCTCATGGGACGCCAGGGCGAACCCCCCGACGCGGTCGCCATGGGCGGCTGGGGCATGGATGATCATCCCCCCGGCGGCTTCGATCGTCCCGATCTGCCCCCTTTCAAGACCGTTCCACCCCCTCATCCCTACAACATTCCCCTGCGCTGCCTCTACAGCCGCAATGTCGCGAATCTCTGGATGGCTGGACGCAACATCAGCGCGTCTCACGTCGCATTCACCAGCACGCGCGTCATGGCGACATGCGCCGTGATGGGCCAGGCGGTCGGCACCGCCGCCGCTTATTGCGTCCAACACCAACTCCGGCCTCGCCAGCTCGCCCAGTCCCCATCGGACATCCAGGCTCTCCAGCAACGCCTTCTTCGCGACGACCAAACCATCCGGGGCAGACGCAATGAGGATCCCGGCGACCTGGCGAAAAAAGCGGAAGTGACCGCCTCCGGATCCGTCGCCGAGGCCGATCCCGCAAATGTGATCAACGGTTGGGTGCGCGACCTTCCCGGTCGTTGGGAGAACCGCTGGGGTGCCTTGCTCGGCCCGGAAGGCGTGTGGCTGCAGTTGACGTGGAAAGACGCCCCGACTCTTTCCCAGGTCCAACTCTGCTTCGACACCGGGTTCCAGCGGGAACTCACCTTGTCCCAACAGGACAGCGTCAACGCCAAGGTCATCCGCGCCCCACAACCGGAAACGGTGCGGGACTACCAACTGCAGGCTCAAAAACCCGGCTCGAGCGACTGGACAACCCTCGTGGAGGTGCGGAACAACCACCAGCGTCTTCGGCGTCACACCTTCGAACCGTTGCAGGTGTCCGCTTTGCGATTGCGCATCAGCGCCACCCAAGGCAGCGACACCGCGCGCCTGTACGAAATCCGCTGCTACGCCTGATCGCCCGCGGGCGCCCCTTCGGGCTGGTCCCCGACCCGCTGCCGTGATGCGCGTCCCGGGTCCCTTGACGCCCCCCCGCCTCCCCCTATCCTCCACCGACCTGCCGGCCGTCTGGCAGGTTCTCTGACTAACGATTACGCCAACTGAACCCGCACATGATCAGCATTTCGGAAATCCAAGCCCGCGAAATCCTCGACTCCCGTGGCAATCCCACCGTTGAAGTGGATGTCATCCTCGTCGATGGCACCGTCGGGCGCGCCGCCGTCCCGTCAGGCGCCTCCACCGGCGAACACGAAGCCCTAGAACTCCGCGACGGCGACAAGAAGCGCTTTCTCGGCAAAGGAGTCCAAAAGGCGGTCAAGAACGTCCGCGACCGCATCGCCCCCAAACTCGTGGGCGTCGATGCTCTCGACCAGGTCACCGTCGACCAGACGATGCTTGTTCTCGACGGTACCGAGACCAAGGCCAAGCTTGGCGCCAACGCGATCCTCGCCGTATCGCTCGCCAATGCGAAGGCGGCCGCCAATGCGCTCGGCCAACCCCTCTTCAAGTACCTCGGCGGTCCCAACGCCAAGGTGCTCCCTGTGCCGATGGCCAATGTCATCAATGGCGGCGCCCATTCCGATGCCCCCATCGATTTCCAGGAATTCATGGTCATGCCCCACGGCCTTCCCACTTTCAGCGAAGGCCTCCGCGCTATTACCGAGATCTTCCATGCCTTGAAATCCGTGCTGAAAAAGAAGGGACTCAGCACCGCGGTCGGCGATGAAGGCGGGTTCGCCCCCAAACTCGACAGCACTGAAGGCGCCCTGGACGCCATTGCCCAGGCCACCAAGGACGCCGGCTACAAACTCGGCAAAGAGATCTTTCTCGCCCTCGATGTCGCCAGCTCCGAGTTCTACAACAAGGACGGCACCTATACCTTCAAGAAGAGTTCCGGCAAAACCGTCAGCGGCGAGGAGTTGGTCGACTTCTATGTGAAGCTCTGCACCGATTACCCCATCGTGAGCATCGAAGACGGCTGTGCCGAAGGTGATTGGAAGAATTGGAAACTCCTGACCGACAAGCTCGGCGGCAAGGTTCAGCTCGTCGGCGACGACCTGTTCGTCACCAACGTTAAGTTCCTCCAAAAGGGCATCGATACCGCCACCGCCAACGCCATCCTCGTCAAAGTGAATCAGATCGGGTCGCTCACCGAGACCCTGGATGCCGTTCAACTCGCCCAATTCCACGGCTACAAGGCCGTGCTCAGCCACCGCTCCGGTGAAACTGAAGATGCGACCATCGCCGACATCGCCGTCGCCACCAACTGCGGTCAGATCAAGACTGGCTCCCTCAGCCGCAGCGATCGCCTGGCCAAGTACAACCAGTTGCTCCGCATCGAACAGATCCTCGGCGGCAACGCCGTCTACGCCGGACTCGGTGCCCTTCCGAAGGGCCGATAGTCAGAAACCGTTCGAAGTCTCGCTCCTGCGACGCCGGGGATCTCCCGGCGTCGTTCTTTTGTTGGAGGAACCTTGAACCAGGGCGGGACTGCCCTGTCGCAGCACGACAGGGCCCACCTGGATTGGAATGAGATTCCGTCAGGTAGCCCTCGTCGCGCTGCGACGAGGTGTTCAGGACCCAACGGTTCATGGAGCGGGACGAAGCAGCGCCGTCGCTATCCTTTCGTCACGGAAGCACTGGTATCGGCACCGGTATCGAACTGGCTGACCCATACCCGCTGGAGGTTCTCCACCAGCGCAGCGCGTCCAAACTCGCGGAGCAAGTCCGCCAGGATCTCCGCTTTCGCTCCGGTCGTGAATCCCGGCGGTCCACCCAAAACGATCTCCAATCGACGAAGCAAGGTCGCCTCGTCACCCCCAGCTCCCGCCTCCGCTTCCGCATCGGCGATGATCACGGAATCTAGGCTGACCGCGCGCTTCCGGGTGGTCGCATCTCCAGCACCCTCGGGCGGCGTTGAACCCGCCAATTTCAATGTCAGTTTGTGGTGACTCAGTGAAGCACCAAGAGCCCCTGATTGGGGTGTGCCTTCAATGAGCACCACGCGTTCGTGGCCATCCGAGTCTTTGACCACCTGCAGGCCAACCTCAGCGGACAATTCGCAGATATTCCAAGTCGAACTCGAGGCACCCTCGTCCACCGCCCCAGCCGTGCGAGGTTTCGCCAGATCGCGACGCATGGCCTCCAGAACCCCAATGAAAGCGGATAAATCCATGGTCATTCGCCGGCAGCCGCGCGCCAAGCGGTCAACCGGTCCCTGAGCAGATTGAGGCGGGAGGCGTCGGCGGAAACACCCGGAAAATCCCTCATCAAACGCTCAAATGTCGGAACGGTACCCCAGGCGGTCACCTGGAAGAGTTCGAACAATCCGGGAGCCTGGATGCCGAGAGCCGATTTTCGCCGCTCCAGAACGCCGGCAAACTGACGCTCCCAGGCACCCAGATTCGGTGCGACGGAGAGGTTGTGGCGATCAATCCAGGGCAGCCACTCCCGGAACTGCGATTCATGACACCAGGCCAGCCTTGCGACGTGCGCCACCACTTCGGAAACGTCGATCGCCAAGTCCATCCCGTGGCCCTGAACCAAATACCCATCAAATGTGTTCAGAATTACCGGCGTCCGCACCGGATGGGAGTTCGTCTCGTCCGTCGGATATTCCGGCGTAAAGGCGTGCGGGACGTTGATCATGTAGGCCACCGATCGGATCGCTTGGGCAACATCCAGGTGGTCAACATGGACTCCCGCGAGTGGGTCGACGGGTATTGGAGGGCAAAACAAATAGTCCGGCTCGAATTCGCGGATGGCGTGCCAAAGCGCCGGTAGAAAATCGGCGGACGCGTGCAAGCGTGCTTCGCGAAAAGCCCGACCCTGGGGGTTCGTGAGCAGGCGAAACTCAAACCCACCCAACTTGGCTGCGGCCTCCTGTTCCGCCAAACGACGACGCGCGGTTTGCTCCCGCGTCATGGCATGGTGACCGGCGGCGCCGTCGGTGCAAATCAGGACACGGCGTTCAACGTTCGGGTCCAACCGATGCCACAGCTCGAAAGTCCCAGCCGCCGTGACTTCGAAGTCGTCGAAGTGGGCGTGGACAAAGAGCAGCTTCAAGCTGGCGACAGCGTCAAGGCTTGGCCACCACCCGGAAGAACGTGCTGCCCGCCTTGCCCTTCAGGTTCGCAGGCAGCGGCATGCGCACGTATCGGCTCGGTCCACTGGTGACCTCACCCAATGGCAGCCACGGTCCAGCCGCCAAGTCCTCGGTGTACTCCACCGTGTACTTGCCGCCAGGAAGATCCGCCCAGGTCAAAGCATCACCCGACACCGTACCACCCACCGCGCCACCGCTCTGCAACCGCAATCGGATGCCGTCCGCAATTCGGCTGGGCGCTGAAGACGGCGCGACGCCATCGTCTTCCACGTACACCAATCGACCGTCGAACAAGCCGTTGATCTGCTTGATCGGCAGGTTGGAGTCCCGGAAGTAAATCGTGAACCCAGGTTCGATCCCGAGTTGATCCACCACATTCGTCGCATCCGCCACGAACTCGAGGAAGTTCACGTAGATTGCATTGGCTACCGGAGGATTGGTTCCCTTGGCTGGCCACGGACGGAAGGTAAAGAAGGAGAGGGAATTCCCTTCCAGGGTCAACCGGCCCAACGCCGCGTTGTTGGTGTACCCCGCCATCGTTGGTCCACGGTCCGCACTCGCCCAGTAGTGAATCGATTCGCCAAAGCGGTTCGCCAAGCTGCGTATCGACGTGCCGAGCAGATCACCCTCCTTGGGAAGCTGTGCCAATTGGAAGCCATCGTGGCAGCTCCATTCGTTGGCGGCATCCACACCCCCATCGGTCAAGCGATCCGAGACATCCAAAATAATGGCGCCCGGAAACCATCGGTAGCGCCCCGTGCTGTTGTCAACCTGCACGCCGCCAGCTTGAACCGATGATCCCTGCGCCTTGACGTCCTTGCCACGAATGACGACGTCCGACAAAGACTCGAGGGAGCCACCTTCCAGCTTCAGATTATCCACGGTGAGAGCAATTACACCGGAAGGAGCCGCGATGACTCCGGAGTTGGAAATGTCCTTCGCGGCAATCTCCACGGATCCGGCTTCGATCGTGCCCGGATTCTCCACCATTTCAGCCCGGAAAGTGCGATCCACCCCAAGCTTAAATCCGCCAGGAGCCACAAGGGATCCTTCATTGGTCAGATAGAGCAAGCGCGGGTACTCGTTCGCCGACATCGTTCGCGGCCGCAGCATGCTGATCTCGCCCGCGTTGTGGAAGGAGATCGAGTCAATCAGAAGCGAACGGGTAATTCGCGCGCGATCATAGTAGTCGGCATGGTCGGAACGAATATTGGCATCAATGGTTTCGACGATCTGCTCCGAGCCCAGTCCCGAAGTATCGACGATCAGGACATGGGTCCTAACATCGATGGTGTTGGTGACCTGCAGGGCAGGATCGTTCGGGTCGGGTGCCGTGACGGCCAGCTGATTGGTGAAGACGCTGCTCCAGCACGCCAAATCACCGTTGATCCGCTTGATGGTGTCGGGAACCACGTTGGAGATCACGACGCTGCCATTGGTCGAACCCAAATCGAATCGGAAGAAGGGAGAATCCATTCGAACGGGCGACCTGCCCGTGAAATGCTTGGCGCGTACCGTTAAGACGCCATCGCTCTTAAACCGCGACTGATAAATGTCCAAAGACTCCGCGTTAACCTCAATCCTTGCTGGATTATTGGTCGGGTCGTAGAGGTAGCCGGCCCCCGAACCACCGAAGATATAATCATCGCTCTGGGCCAGGAATCGACTGACGCCGAGGGCCGAGTTGATGGCGGCATTGTTGATGATGCGGCTGGAGCGGCCGAGGTTGATCGAGACCGCGGCGTAGTAATTGGTCACTTGCGGACTCAACGCCAGCGGATTGGCAATCAGCTCAGGACTATACTGGGCGTTGCCAGGAACGCCGGCTAACCACGCGGGCGGGGTCGCCAACGCAAAGTCGATGACGTCCGGGCGTGAATAATTCGTGCTGAAAATGTTGGTGAAGAGCGTGGCGTTCGTCGTCGCCCCATGACGGTCCAGAATGTAGACGCGGTTGGTAATGGGCAGCGAGGTAATGGCGTCGATGTCCTTCAGACCCAGTTCGACCAATGCCACCAAATTGCCCGGAACCGGGGGAACATTGTCCGGTTCGCCCCAACGAACCTCCACCGACATTTCCGGAGGATAATTGGTGGGAACATAAACCACCTGAACCACCCAGTTGGTTTCGCTCAGTGCATTCGTGTTGGCGTAGCCGGTGTAGCCGCCACTGGTGGCGAAGGCCGGACTGGGAATGCGAACGAAGTTGGTGACTTGTGTGGCGCCTGCAGCACTAACCACCTGGTGAAAACCGGAGTCCGGTCTCGTTACACCGGCCAAATCCAGCGGAATGCCGCCACCCTGCTGGTCTTGAGTGTTGATGATCCCGTTGATCCCGACACCCCAATAGTTCTCATTCACTCCGGCGGGATTTATGTAAAGTTGCTGAAAGTCGAGCCAACTGGTGAAGGAACTGCCCAGCGCGGAGCCCAAGCCTGTGCCGGCGACCAACCCACCTCGGCTCAACTCCACGCGTCCACCGTCGATGGTCATGACACCATTGGGACCGACTCCCATGATTCCCGTGTTCACGACGTTGGTCGCATCGATATCCAAATAGGAACCAAGGACCAAGCCCGCAATCAACGAGTACTCTATTTCGCCACCGAATCCCCCAAAGCCTTCCTCGGCCTGGATGTAGCCGCGGTTATGGAAGGAAGCTGCCTTTTTCCGCACTCCCGAGCCGCCGTCGGACAAATCAAATTGGAAACCCACGCCACCAATCATCTCTCCTCGATTGGTGAAGTAGAGGGTGTTCTCCATGTCGAACGGCAGAAGCGTCGAGATGTTGAACACCCCATGGTTGATGAACTCCACCGCATCGATCTGCGGCGGAATGGTGATCGTGCTGTAGTTCTCGTAGCGGGCCGCGGTCTCGGCGCTCGAGGACAAGGCAACCGTCGAAAGGAGGGCGACGATAAAAACTTGGAGTCGCTTCATGTTAGGCGCTGGGCGGTGGCGATTGCGGCGGTAATCCCATCATCGGCCGAGAACTTGGGACTCCAATTCCTTAATGCTGGTGTGGAACGGATATACGATTGGAGCGTTCGTCGTACCATCAAAGGACCCCCACACCCACAAAACCGTGGCGTCGTCTTCGCCCACGAGCGGCGGGCCGCCGTGGCCGAATCTCGGGCCATTCTTGTTGAAACTGATGGTTTGCGCCGGAGGAATCACGCCGGGGCCGTTCAAGCCGTTGATCACTGTTCCAGCATCAGGGTCCGGCGATTCGATGTAGGCCGGGTCGGACCGATTCACGTTGCCGTCCAGGGAATCACCCGCGCTGAAGAGAATGTCGGGCACCGTCACCGGCCGCCGAACCGTCTGCGCGATCAGGCGACTGTTGGTGACCGCCTGCGAGGTGTAGATGTTGGTGATCGCACGAAAAGTGTTGCCGAGGATCGAGTCGTAGTTCGCGCGCACGAAGCGGATCTTTTCCACCCCCGGGCGAAGCAGCAGCGTGGCCGGCTGGTTGGGAACCGCGTTGGTGTCCGTGACGTTCGTCGAAGGCGGGGAAATGGGTGTCCACGAACCGGATCCACCACCGCCACCACCGCTGGACACCAGGCCGAACCCGACGGTCGAACCCGCGGGAACGTCTTCGACGTTGAAGTTGTTGGCCCGATAAAGGTATCGGAAGCCACCCGCGTCATCGCGTGTCAGACCGGTGTAATAGCCACCAAACTGGAGTCCATAGAACCAACTCGAGAGGCTGGTATGGCTGATGGCTGTGGGGTCAACCGGGAACTCCCGTGCGTCCGACCAAGCCGGGTCGCAGGAGACCATGACCAAGTAAGTATAAAGGACTCCATTGACGTAGCTGGTTGGCAGCCAGGTGACCGGGTCAAAACTGCGTTTGATGACCCGATGCACGTAAAACGGACAACCGGGAGGGCTGATTTCGTCGCGATCGCGCATCGTCCATACGAAGCGTTCCGCGTGGGTCAACCCCAGCATCTCCGTGAGGGCCAGCATGGCGCCCGATTTGAGATCGAGCATGCCCAGCGCCGCCGCCCGGTGATTGATCTTCTGGGTAGCCAGCGGGAACTCGTTGAGTTCGTCGCTCATTGCCGAAGCCGCAGGCAAATCATTGAAAACCTTGATTGCCTTCTCGACCGCATCGACGCCGTCTTGTCCGAAATATTCGAGAAACGCGGAATCGTAGGCGTAGTAAATCGTCGGGATGCCCCAGCGATACTCCTCACCCAGGTTCTGTGGTCCGCCGATGTCGTCGAAATTATAGATGGTCGGATTCGGGTCGTAATACAGTTCGGCGGTCTGGTAATCGTCGAACGGCCCGAGAAGTGCGAAGCCCCGGGCGCCCGGCACCGCAGCCAGGGCCAGCATGCCGATGACAATCGCTCTAAGAAATCGGTGCAACATAGGTCGTGTCAGCGGAGACGGATCACTCGGTAGTAACGGGCTCCCGGAGCCGGATCAACGCCCGCCTGGTCGGTGGTCGACCGGGCGAACCTCGCCTGTCCCAGGGCGGTCCATGTCTTCAAATCACCCGACTCTTGCAGTTGATAAACTTGTCCCGGCGTCGCATTCCAGGAGACCACCGTCCCCTGGGCCGTCTGTGCCACCGCGGTCTTCAATACGCTGGAGGCTTTGGTCGGGTCCGTACCGGCGAGGAACTCATCACGATTGATCATTCCATCGGAATCGGTATCGGCACCCGGTCCCGGCCAACTGCCCGACGGACCACTCCAAAATCGCGTCTGCCAATCATCGGGCAGTCCATCGAAGTTCTCGTCCGCGCCCCAGGTTGTTCCGGAGGCGGAATCGGAAAGGGGTGAGACAGTTCCCCCAGGCAACCGGAAGGCCAATCGGAACTGATGAGTGCTGGCGGGTTGCAGCGTGGCTGGGGTTGTCCAATAGAAGTCCTTGGTTACGGCGGGTTCCGCCGCGCCATCCATGAAGACCAGGTAATCGACGTCTTCGTAGCCCCCGATGGGCGACCATGCCACCCCCAGCCGGTTGGCACTCAACGCCGAGATGACGGGCGTCGGTGCAATGGGAAGTGTCAAAGCGTAACGTTGTGCAACGACCTCGAAATCGCGAGGCGACCCCACAAAACTGCTCCACAGCGCCAGGAAACTGTCCGATCCCCGTGCTACCGCCCGCGGATAGATCTGTCGGCTTGCCGTGGTCGTATTGACCCGGAACTCACCGCCGATCTTCGAGCCATTCATGAGGAACTGGCCGAAAACGCCCTCCCTAGATCCGTCCTGACCAAGGCTGGTCCAAATGATCAGCTCCGTTCCGCCCGCTGTCGCCACACTGGGAGAAAACTGATCTCCATACTGATGACTGTTGATCCTTGTGGCCGGCGTGGTCGGCAGACCCGATGCGTTGAATGACCGCGCAAAGATGTCGAAGCCGATCTCCCGTGCTTCGTCGTCAGCCTGGGCCCAGGCCAGAACAAATCCGTCGCCGCTGGCGGCGATGGACGGTGTCGCGGCGATTCGCTTGGGCGTGGAGAGCATAAACTCGTCTCCCGCCAATTCACCACTTGGACTGAAGTAGCGCCCCATCACTTCGACGCCGTCGACGACATCCGTCAGTTGGCCCTCGGCGATACCGATCTGACCACGCTCGGAGACCCAAACCGCAACGACATCGCCCGAGGAAAGTCGGGCAACCGCAGGATTGCGCTGGTTGAAGCGGACCTGCTGGTTGACTTGGATTTCGCCGCCGATTTTGGCACCCGTGGGTCCCAGGCGTTGGGCATAGACCCCTTGGAGGTGTCGATAGCCGCCGTCGCCTTCAAAATTGTTGGCGTCGTCCTGACCGTAACTCGACCAAAGGATCAGCGCTCCTCCGTCCTGAAGTCCGACCACCGTGGGATTGGATTTCTGCGTGCCCGGGTGGGTGTTCACGACGATGTCGGTCGTCGAAGTGAAGACCCCCGAGGCATTCAGAATGCGCGCACGGATGGAGTTACCGCTTTCCCAGACGAAGGCTGCTCCCCCGCCCGGTAACAGCGCGACATCCGGTTTCCCCTGATCGCCTGCGCCATCGGCATTCACCCGGAAGGGCTCGAACGAACCAGAGAGTCCCGAGTCCACCCGGACGGCGCTGATGCCGTCGCCATCGCCGTCCGTAGCGTTGTCCTGCCAAACCAAGTACCCGCCCTGGGCCTCGACGGCCGCCCTCGGGTAGACCTGGTCACCGCGCAACGGTTTGGTCAGGGAATATTCCTGCCCTTGCGGTTGGACCGCCGCCTCTTGTGCTGCCGAGGCGTAGTGGCCGGCGGCGACCCCCGCCGAAAGCGTCGCGGCGAGTAGGATGCGCGTCTTCATGCCTTGTGGTCGGAACATTTGCTAACAGAATTCCACATGTGATCCGGGGCGGCAATGGGCCAAGCCGGGACTACTTCAACTTCTGCTTTTGATCCGGGAGGATGCTGGGATCGAACGGCAGGTTGTCCGGGGTATGAACGGGATTCCCGGCCGGATCGATGATCGTCGGAGTGATGAAGATCACGAGATTGCGTTTCGAAGCCGCGGTCGATTCCGTGCGGAACAGCCGACCGAGCAGGGGGATATCGCCGAGGAACGGCACCTTGTCGCGCTGCTTGCGAATATCCTCGGCGATCAAACCACCGAGGACCACCGTCTGACCGTCCCAGACAATCGCGGAAGTGACGACCTGACGGACGCGCAGGCGAGGCAACGGCAGCTGGGCTGTGAGTGGTAGACCGATGGTATTGCCGGCGACGCTCTGCGCCTGGGGAACGAACAGACCGGGATCATCGTAGCCGAGGAATTCGCTGAACGTTGGAATCAAGGTCAGTTCGATGGTGTAACCATCCGCAGCCACATACGGAATCACGTCCAGCACCGGACCGAAAGGAGTGATCTGCGTGATGTAGTTCAGGGTGGGCGCGACGCCGCCACCCGCCGTGCCGAGGCCGGCACCGACCGTTCCCGTGTTGTTGCCGCCACCGGACGCGGTTTGGTTGAGGTCAACACCGGTGACAATCGTACGCAGGTCGTTGATCTGCACCTGAGCTTGCCGACCACTGAGCGTCGTCACCCGGGGTGCGGCCATCAGTTCAAGGGCTCCCCGCTGTTCGAGAGCGCGAACCACGACTTTGAACTGCGGGTCGGTCATTAGCCCGGTAATCGAGGCCAGTGCCGGGATATTGGCACCCTGGTTGCCGACCGTTTGTCGGAGTCCTGAAGTCAGCACGTTATCCGTTGAAGAGGCCGACTGAGCACCCGGGCCGGGAATTCCATTGGCATCGGCGGGCCCAGGGAAGATACCGCTCGGGTTAGCTGCGGAAGGCCGTCCTTGATACGAAGGGGAGGTACCAGGCTGGACGCCGATGGCACCGCCATCGCCGATCAACCAGTTTCCAATCATCCAGTCGAAGCCCAACGCCTTCAGATCGTCCTGCCCAACTTCCGCGAACTTGGCCTCGATCTGGATCATCGGAGGCGCGGCATTCAGGACTTCCACCGCCTGTTCGACGATTTCGATTTCCTCGGTCGTGGCACGAACCATCAGGAGACCGAGGCGGTCGTTAAAGAAGACTGCATTGGGCGGCAGAAGGTTGACTCCGGCGGCCGCAAAGAAAGTACGAACCACTTCCTGGACGTTCTGTGCCGGGGTCGGAATGGTCACACCGCGAAGACCGTTGCTGCCCGATCCGCCGCCACCACCGCCGAGACCGCCGCCGCCACCACCACCACCACCGCCGCCACCGCCTTGAACGAAGCCGCTGACGAAGACACGGGGAATGATGGTACCGACGACACCGCCGTTCTGACCACCCTGGCCACCACCACCACCACCGCCGCCGCCGCCACCGCCAGAACCGGAGGTACCCGTCTGGAAATCACCGAAGGAAATACCGAGGACGCTCTCGAGACCGGACTCAAAGGTATTCGGATTGACTCGGAAGATGCGCGTCACGAGCTGGGCGCTTTCCGGGCGTTTGTGCATGAAGACGACCGCATATTCCTCAACCGCCACCTTGATGGGACTCGAGGCCGACTTGGTGATCGCGTCGATGACGTCGACGAATCGAACATTGTTCAGAGCGGGGTCGATCCGGATGGTGACATCGTTGAGATTCACCTGTTCTGCCGGGGGAACCTGAATGGTCGCTCCCGTGTTGGGATCCACGGTCAGGCCGGCCGCGGCAGTGACATTGTCCAAGTAGGGATTGATGAAGAAATTGATACCCTGCTTCTCAGGGTCACGGGCCTTGGCTTCCTCTTTGAGAAAGCGAACCACTTCGCTCAAAGGAAGCTCTTCGAATTTCACTTCGTCCAACCGGATGCGCTCGAGCTTCGATTTGATGACCTGACGTCCCTTGGTGGTGTGAACGAGGTTCGTGGTCGCGAAAGGATTCGCCGCGGGAAGTTTATCCTTGGAGAGCGGTTTATTCCAAACCTCATCAATCTCCAAGAGCCCGTACTTGCTCAGGTTACTCCGCCGCTTCGCCTCGACGCTGGCCTTCCGTTCGAGCACGAGCTTGAGGTAGTAATTGGCGGCTTCGTCGCCAGGATCGAGTTCCAAGGCTTCCTGCGCCTTGGCTTCGGCCTTGTCGAGGTCACCGGCGTCCAGAAACACTCGCGCATCCTGAGTGAGTGTTCCCACCTTGACATTCTTCTCCCGGATCTCGGGAAGTTGCCCAAGCGTATCTGCGCTGGGAACCTTTCCGCGGCGCTGGGCCACGATCTTATCGAGTGTCTGTTTGAGCTGGGACGCCTCGGTATTCAGGGGATCAACTTTGAGTACCCGGTCGACATGGGCGATGGCCTCGTTGATGTAGCCGCGCTTGTGGGCCGAGGTGGCCAATTGCATGCGGGTCGATGAGACTCCGGCAACGGCGCGCGCCTTTTCAGGATCGGCTTTGGTACCAACGCGAGTAGCGATCGCGTAGGCCTCTTCGTATCGGCGGGCGGCATCGGCCAGTCGGCCGGCAGCGACATCGCGATCCGCCTGTTGAAGCTTGGGCCCCAAGAGCTGGTACGCTTCCTCGCGGCGACCGCTTTCGTCGGCCGCCGTGGGCGGCGAGTCTTGAGCGGTGCCTGGAAGTGAGGCACCCAAAGTGAGCACGATAGCCAGTACGGAAACTGCGGCGTGGCGGATCATGGAGCTGGGTTCGTTACGCGACGGGAACATAAAAGCTTACCTCTTAAGGGGTGCCCTTGAGGGGGACAGTCCAGCGTTTGGAGGTGCTGGATTGGATCGTAACTTCGTCCTTGGTGATGGCAACGATAATGTAAGTTTGGGCACCCAGGCGGATACCTCCCGGCTGCTTGGCGCGCACGTTGCTAAAGCGCGACCCAAGTTTCTCGTGAGCCATATCCGCTTCGTGTCCGGCCACACGGCGGAATGGCTTCTCCTTTGAAATCGTGGCCGTCTCAGTCGAGTCCGCGAAGCGAATTTCCACCGAGGTCGGATTGTCCGTGGGACCATTCACCTTGGTCACGACGAATGGATCATTCTTCGAGGACGCCCCCAGGCTCAGATACACTTGGCGCGGACGAGCGGTGCGACCGCCCTTGGCCTCATCGAGCACGATGAATTTGTAGCGGATACTTTCACCGCTGGTTTGGATGCCATCGTACTCGACGGAGAAGTAGAGCGGCCGGATGGCGTTCACGACCAGTCCGCCCGGACCATCCTCATCGCCCTTAACGACTTTGAAGAGGGTACCATCACGGCCTTTCTTCCAGACCACCGGGTTGAAGAGGTTGTGTTCGCCGGACAAAGTGAGTTTCGGGGCAGTCTTCGTGCGTTTCAGCATCTGGTCGTACGGGGCGGTATCGACCGGCTGGCTCTCCTTCTTGCGAGTGCGCACATCCAACTCAAGGACCTCGCGAATCATGTCGCGGTTCTGCGAGACTCGGAATGGCAAGTAGGCTGCTGCGGCGAGGAGGGCCAGGAGAATAACGCTGAGGATGATCTTCTCGTAATGTCTGCCGAAAACGGCTCCGAGTTTCTTGAGCGCATCCATGATGGGCCTTTAAGGAGTGGGTTGCGTCGCCGTATCTCCAGCCGCTCCGCCGTCGGGGCTGGTGGATGCATCCGCGTTTGCGGCGGGAGCCGGCCGCGCCGCCCGTGCCGGAGTCGCCGGCGCGGGCTTGGGTTTGACGAAGTCGACTTGCAGGATCACGCGCAACGGCTTTTCGTCGAGGACGACCGAGGGGCCGGTCGGCGCCGGTGCTCCGGCCGTCGGGGCCGTCGGCTGTGCCAACGCGGGTGGCGGCACTGCGGGGCCGCCACCAATTCCGTACCGGGACCGCGTCGCGGCATCCATTCCGCCTCCGGCTCCCGGTCCAATGCCATAACGCGCACGCATCGCCGCGTCGCCGCCAAGGCCACCGCCTTCACCGGCGCGTCCACCCGGCCCGATTCCATATCGAGCGCGCAGCGCGGCATCCATGCCTCCCGGCCCGGGCGCTCCTTCGGGCGCAGTGGGCGTCGGCATGGGCATGATCATCGTGCTTTGCATGGGCGAGGCGCTTTGCGGAAGCGTGGTCGACTCGACATTGAGCGTCTTGATGACGATGCACTGTTCGAGAGCCGCCAGTCCGCGAATCACCGACGCCAGTTCACTGCTAAAGCACCGGAAACTCACATCGTACGGCGCCCGCACCACCCATTCATTGGTCACCGATTTCTTGGTGAGGTAATCCGAACCGGAACCTTCGTCTTTGAGTACCGGGGGCCGGCGGATGGTGTCCAGGGAATGGATTTTGGCGTTGAACATCACGCGGCTGAGGACGGAAATCTGGGCAACCTGTTCGGCAAGCTTGGGGATGCCGTTCGAATCGAACTGGCCGCCGATGTCGCGCAAGCGCTGGAAAGTAAAGGCATACCGGTCGGGGAGATTGACACCGGCCGCCTCCGCTTCCTTGGTCAACTCGGAGATGGTGGTTTCCACCAGCAACCGCAGAGAGAAGGTGTCGGTGACCGGCGGGACCTCGGCCGGTTTGATGCTTTCCCGGAGAGCCCCGGCAATCTTTCCGACTCTGGCCGCCTCCTCTTTGGTGGCCTTGATATTCTTCTCGTCCGGAAACGGGTTGAGGTTGTTCAGCCGGGTCCACTCGTTCCGCTTTTCCTCAAGCTGAGCGTTGATACCGCTTTCCCGGCTGGCCTCGGAGAAGAGGAAGAAGGCGCTCCCGCCCAGGAGAATGAGCCCCACCAGTCCTCCGAGGACGAGCGTCAGATTCTTCTTAATCCACGGCATACTAGAGTTTGATTGGATCCTTCAACCCGAGGGTGAGCTCGAAGGTGAAGGTCGGTGCGCCGGCCTCGGGGGTGGACTGCTTGCCCAATCGCGTGGTGGCGGGGTCGAACATAGGATTGGCCTTTAATTCCTGTTCGACCGCCGCGGCGATATGGAGGTTCTTGGTGACGTCGAGATTGTACAGGTTGACCGCCCGCATCACGAGACTGATTTCGGAGACCTCGTTGGTGGAACCCTTTTTCTTTTTGGTCGCCGCGGTGTCTGCCGTGGCCTCGCCACCGCCTTCCCCACCTCCTTCGCCGCCTTCGGGAGCGGCGGTCTGCATGCCAGGCATCAGCAATCCGTAGCGACGCATCAGCTCCGGCGACATGTAGGAAGAGGGCGACTTGGGAGCATCCTCTTCGGCCGGGGTCTCTCCCGGGACATCGCCAAATTCCTTGGTCACGTTCCCCATCTTGAGGGATTCGACCCAAATGCCGACGTCAACGCCGGGAGGTTTGGCTTTTTCCTCGGCCGCCAGGAGTGCGGTGCGGATTTCGGAGAGCAGGTCCACCCAGCGATATTTGGCGGTCAGCCATTCCCGGTACTTGGTCGAATCGGTCTCGACCTTCTTAAGCGCACCCGAGGCGTCGTTCAGCTGGGCCTCCTTGGCCACCAACGGTTCGACCTTGGCGGTGATTTGGGAGAGAGCCTCCTCCTTGTCGTTGGCCAACTGGCGGGTGAAGTAGCCGATGGCTGCCACCACCACGACCAAACTGAACAAGGAAGCGAGGAAATAGGGCTTCTTCTGTTCGAACTGCTGACGTTTGAGCGAACTCTTGGGCAGCAAGTTCAGCTCAATCGGGCACTGGGCCAGATTGCGCAGAGCCGTGCCGACCAACTCTCCCATGGCATGCGCGACGGCGGAGAGTTCGTCGACGTTGACCGTCGCGGCCACCTGGACATTGCGCAGCGGGTTGAAGTACTCGACGGGGATATTGAGCTTTTCCCCAAAGAACTGGGCCGTATAGGGCATGATCGAGGCCCCACCCGACAACACCAACCGCTGCGGCGCGCCACCGCCCTGCTGACCGCGGTAGAACTGGATGGTCTGATTGACCTGGATATGGAGGCGGGTCATGACCTGCCGCGCCACCTTGGCGACCGCGGCCTGCTTTGGATCATCCGGTTCCTCGTACGCACCACCAAGGCTGACAAAGCCATGCTGCAATTTGAACTGCTCGGCCTCATTGAAGCGGACCTTGGTTTCGGTGGCGAAATCCTGGGTGATCGAATTGGCACCGATGCTGATGCTGCGCGCGTAGATCTTGCCCTTCTCAAAGAAGAGAACGGTGCTCGTCTTGGCGCCGATATCCAGGAGCATGGTGCAGCCGTCCTGGTCGCTGTAGTTGAAGCGAAAGGCATTGGCGAGAGCGGCCGGCGAGACATCGACCGCCTGCAAACGGACGCCCTTGGATTCGGCGACACGGAACAGGCCCTCGACGATGTCCGTCTTTATGGCCACCAACAGGACTTCCATTTCACCACCCGGCGCGGCACCGAGGATCTGGTAGTCCCACACGACTTCGGCCAGTGGAAACGGGACGTTCTGCTGCGCCTCGTACTGGACGATCTGGCTGACTTTGGCCGAATCGACCGGTGGCAACTTGACGAACTTGGAGAAGACGTGGAAGCCCGGGGCGCAGACGTTCGCCGTTCGCGCCGTGAACCCACGCTCATTGAAAAGGTCCTGGATGGCCTTGGTGACCACCCGTTCCCGGGCGCTTTCCTGGGAACCCTCCAAGCCCAGCGGCTTGAACCCGAACTGGCGGAGGACGAGGTTGCCCGCGTCGTTGATCTCGAATTCGGCTACCTTCAGCGTGCCCGCGCCGAAATCGACCGTTAAGAATGGTTTTGCTTTAAGCATGGCGCCATGGGTGCCCCGCAGGCGCGGGAGCGTTCAGCACTGTGTGAACGCCACTGCCGTGTGGGAATGGGCGGAGGCTGGTTAAAGGAAAGCTCTCCATAGGGTCAAACTCAAAAATCCCACGCGGCTTCGCGACGTTCATACGGGGTTGCCTCTTCTTTGACCACAAAAATAATCTATCGTTCGCCGCAAGCCCTCGCTCAAGACGATTTTTGGGGCCCATTTAAGGATTTTTCGCGCCCGGCTGATGTCCGGCTGCCGCTGCCGCGGGTCATCCTTCGGCAAGGGCGCCCGCCGTATCCGACTGCGCGAACCGGTCAGTCTCAGAATTTCCTCGGCGAACTGCAGGATCGTCATCTCGGTGGGGTTCCCGATGTTCACCGGCAGGTGAGCGGTGCGATCCCGGCACATCATCAGGCGATAAATCCCGTCCACCAGGTCGGAGACGTAGCAAAAGCTCCGCGTCTGACTGCCATCGCCAAAAACGGTCAGCGGCTTGCCGGACAACGCCTGACTGACAAACGCCGGCACCACCCGTCCATCGCGCAAGCGCATGCGCGGACCATAGGTGTTGAAAATGCGAACGATGCGGGTCTCCAGCCCATGCTCCTCGCGGTAGGCCATCGTCATGGCTTCCGCGAACCGCTTTGCCTCGTCGTAGCAGCCGCGGGGTCCGATGGGATTCACGTGGCCCCAATAATCCTCAGTCTGCGGATGCACCTGGGGATCGCCGTAAACTTCCGAAGTGGAGGCCAAGAGGAATCGCGCGGACTTGTGTTTGGCGAGGCCGAGCGCCTTGTGCGTTCCCAGGGAACCCACCTTTAAAGTCTGGATGGGCAGTTCACGATAATCGACAGGGCTCGCCGGACTCGCGAAATGCCATACGAAGTCGACCGGGGTGTCCAGGAACAGGTACTCCGTGACGTCCTGCTGAATGAAGCGGAAGTTCGGATGACCGGCCAGGTGGGCGACGTTGTCGACCGACCCGGTCACCAAGTTATCCAGCACCGTGACGTGGTGACCGCGGCCGAGCAGGAGGTCGACGAGATGCGATCCGACGAAGCCAGCGCCCCCGGTCACCACGGAATGCGGTGTTCCAGTTCGCTTCTTTTTTGGCGCTCGATTGGCCATCGGTCGCGTCGGGACAGACAGCATGCCCCAAGCGATCGCGACTTGTGAAGCAAGGAGATCAATACCCCGTTCGAGGGGGGATCGCCGTCCTGCGACCGCCTTTCGCCCGCGGAGGCGGGGTTGCCATCCGAATCCGGATCGAATTGGCCTCGACTCGATCGCACCGGGAGTCCGCCGGCCACGGAACGATGGCCATGCCGACCCGCATTTCGTTTCGGATCACGAATGCCGATGGCCTCGGAATCAAAGCCGGAGTCCCGCCACCGCCGCGACGGCCGCGTCCCACACCGTTCCCGGGAACAGGCCCAGGGCGAGGATGCCCGCCACGCAGACCGCCAATGCGACCTGGATGAGGGGCGGCACCGGCAGGGTGGTGAGATCGCCGTTGGATTCAGGCCAATACATCGCCCGAACGACCCCGAAATAATACCAAAAGGAGATGACCACGCCGACGATGGCCACACCGGCGAGGGCGTACCAGGCGGGGAAGGAAGCGCCTTGATCCACCAGCGCCTTCAGAACCAGAAACTTTCCGAAGAATCCCGCCAGCGGCGGGACGCCGGCCAACGAAATCATCGCCAACGCCAATGCGGCGGCCAGCAACGGTGCCCGGTGATGCAGCCCGGACAGCGCGGAGATATCGTCCGTCTCGAGACGCTGCACCACCATCGAGATCACCAGGAACGCCGCCAAGACCGTGAAAAGATAGCCGGCAAGGTAGAAGAGCACGGCCGCCGATCCCGCCTTGGACGCGGTCGCGATTCCGATCAACACGAATCCACCATTGGCGATGCTGGAATAGCCCAGCAACCGCTTGAGACTGCGCTGAGGGATGGCACACAGGCTGCCGTAAAGAATCGAAATGCCGGCGACCCCCATCAGCAGCGGTTCCCATTTCAAGGCCAACTCGGGCGCCACATTGCCGAACAAACGGACCAACAGGACCACCCCGGCCCCCTTCGAGCCGATGGCCAGAAACGCCGTCGTCGGGGCGGGCGAGCCTTCATAGACATCCGGCGCCCACACCTGGAAAGGGAAGAGGGCCACCTTGAACGCCAATCCACCAAACACCATCAGCATGCCCAACTGGAACAGGCGATGATCGGCCAGTTCCGCTGATTTCGCCGCGATTTCCCTGAAGTGCATCGTCCCCGACGCCCCGTAGCAAAGTGCGATGCCATACACCAGGAAGGCGGAAGAAAGGGCGCCCAGGATGAGGTATTTCACCCCCGCCTCCAACGAAGCCACCCGGTTCCTCTGATAACTCGTCAGGACGTAAAATGTGACCGTGACCAATTCGAGGGCCACGTACATCACCGTGAAATCATTGGCCGAAGCAGCCAGCATCATGCCGGCGAGGGCGAACAGAATCAGGACAAAATACTCGGTCACCGCCTGCTGCTGCGAATGGGCCCAATCTACCGCCAACACCAGCACCACGGCACCCGCGGTGAGGAAAATCGCTTTGAAGAATCCCGACAGGCCATCCACGACAAACCGGTCCCCAAAGGCATACGCCGGCTCCCCCGCAAGGCCGGGGCCACGCAAAACGTAGAGTGCGAGCGCGAGCGCCAATACCGCCGCCGCGCCACCCAGGTACCGTCGGCGGTCGGGCGGAACGACAAGGTCCGCCAGCAACAGCGCCAGGCCGAGACCGATCAGCACCAGTTCAGGTCCGAGCAGAGAAAGGTTCATCGGAATCTCCACGGATCAGGGGACACGCTGGGCAGCCAATTGCGGTGGCGGGACCGACCGGCCCACCCCCTCCACGATCACCCGCGCGCCGGGCGCAATGCGATCCGTCAACACTCGCGGCCAAATCCCGGTCACCAACAAACTGCCGAGGAGCACCAGGAACGGCAGCTTGCGCCAGAGTCCCACGGGATCCGCAGCGCTGGCCCACCCTTCCGCCCGAGGACCATGCCACATCGTGCGCACCGCCCGAAGCATGTAGACCGCCGCCACCACCAGGGCTCCCCATGCCGCGGCGGCCACGAACCAACGCATCGGCACCCAGCCGCCGCAGATCACCAGGTCGCTGTTCCAACCGCCGAAGAGCACCAGCATTTCCCCGACGAAATTGCCAAAGCCAGGCAGGCCGCACCCGGCGAACATCGCCATGATCATGACCGCGCCAACGAACGGCAACTGCTTCAGCAGCCCGCCCATCTTGGTCATGTCCAGCGACCGGGATTGCCCATGGAGCCATCCGCTCAGGGCGAAACTGAGCGCGGCCAGGAATCCGTGGGCCACCATCACCACCACGGCCCCAGTCACCCCGACCCACGTCAGGCTGGCCAAGCCGAGGAAGACAAAACCGACATGGGCCACGCTCGAATTACCGATGAGCAGATTCAGGTCCCGCTGCCGCATGGCCACCCAGCCGCAGTACAGGATGTTGCCCAGGCACAGCCACGCGGCCCAAGGCAACCAGACTTTGGCACCCTCAGGAAGCAGGGGAATGGCCACTTTCAGCAGCGCGTACAACCCGAACTTCTTCAGCACACCGGCGTGCAGCATCGCCGTCGCGGTTGGAGCCGAACCGTAGCCGATGGGCGCCCAGGTATGGAACGGCCACAGCGAAACCAGAATTCCCAATCCAAACAGGAGCCAGGGAAAGATGAACACCTGGCGCGCCACCGGCATGGGATTCGCCGCCAGGTATTGGGTCAATTCCACCAAATCGAATGTGCGCGCCCCGGACTGCAGATACAGTGCGATGAGCCCGATCAAGGCGATCAGCGCGCCCAGGGTGAGGTAGAGCGTGATCTGAAAGGCCGCGTAGCCTCGCCGTTCCCCCCGGCCCCAGACACCGATCATGATGAACGTCGGCACCAGCGCCAATTCGTGGAAAAAATAGAGGAAGAAAAGGTCCAGAGAAACGAAGGCACCCAGGATGCCGCCGGTCATCACCAACAGCAAAACGTAGTATTCCTTGGTCCGCTCCTTGATTTCGTTCGAAACGCAGGCGGCGCAAAACGCCACCAGCGCCCCCATCACGACGAGCCCCAAATTGATGCCATCGACACCCACCGACAGGGAGATTCCCAGCGACGGCACCCATGGAATCCGCTGAACCCATCGATAGCCGCCCTCGAGCACCGGCGCGGCGTCGAAGTCGCCCATCAATCCGAGCGCGATCAGCGCGACCATCGCGGTGCAAACCAGGGTCGCCGTGCGGATGACGAACGAGTAGGTCCGCGGAACCAACACGAGAGCGGCCGCGGTGAGCAGCGGCAGAAGCAGGATCCAGAGGAGGGGTGACATCGGGTGGCGGAGATAGTTCGATCGCGTTGTCTCACATCAGCATCAGCCACATCACCACGGCCAGTCCCAGCGCCGCTGCGAAGGCGTAGGTCTGCAGATTTCCGGTCTGCACCAACCGTAGCACCCGCCCGAAGACATCCATGGTCCCGTGGGTGCCGCGCACCAAAAACCCGGCCACCAGCCAGCGATCCGCCCAATCAGCGAGACCCGCCAGCGCGTCGTGCGTCACGCGAATCAGCACGGCATACAGTTCATCGAAGTAAAACTTGTCCCGCATCCAACGCGCCACCACCCCCAATTTCTCCGGCAGCGGGTCGTGCGCCGGACCGCTGCCGTACAGCGACCACGCCAGCGCGAAACCGAATCCCGTGGCGAACAGTCCCATCATGGCCGCCAGGGGGGCGTGCCCGAAGGGCGCCAGGGCCGTGGCCAGCCAGCCGCCATGACTGTCGTGTGTTGCCCGGCCAAACACACCCTGAAGCACGCCTTCCATTCCCCAGAATCCCGCCAGCACCGATGCCAACGCGAGAAGCCGCAGCGGCCACAGCATGGTCGGTCCAGGTTCGTGCGCGTGGGTGACCTGCGCATCCCGCGGCACGCCGCGCAACGCCACGAACACCAGGCGGAACATGTAAAAGGCCGTCAGGCCCGCCACCAGCAGACCCAGGGCAAACAGCAACGGGCGCGTTTCGGCCGCCGCCAGGATCCCGTCCTTGGAATAAAAACCGCTGAAGGGCGGCACACCGCATAGAGCCAGCGTTCCCACCAGGAATGTCCAGTAGGTCACCGGCAGTCGGGACTTCAATCCGCCCATCTTCCAGATGTTCTGCTCGTGATGCAGGGCGTGGATGATCGAGCCGGCACCCAGGAAGAGCAGCGCCTTGAAGAAGGCGTGGGTCAACAGGTGGAACATTCCGGCGTCCGGCTTCGCACATCCCACCGCCATGACCATGTAGCCAAGTTGCGACAATGTGGAATACGCCAGGATGCGCTTGATATCGCTCTGCTGCACCGCCATGAGCGCTGCCAGCAACGAGGTCACGCCGCCGATCCAGGCGATCACGTCGAGGGCCGTCACTCCGTGGAGAAAATCCAAACCGCCCGGCCAGGCCGAAGGCACGTTGAACACTACAAACGATCGCGCCAGCATGTACACACCGGCCGCCACCATCGTGGCGGCGTGGATCAGGGCGCTCACCGGAGTTGGGCCTTCCATGGCGTCGGGCAACCAGACATGAAGCGGGAATTGCGCGCTCTTGCCCATGGCGCCGAGAAAAATCAGGACCCCGGCAAGACTGGCGCCGACACCCAGGGCCGCGGGGTTCACCGTCAACGCCCGCTGGATATCAAGGAAATCCACCGTGCCCAGGGCGGACCACACCATGATGATGCCGAGGAGAAAACCGAAGTCCCCCAACCGGTTGGTGAGAAACGCCTTTTTGGCGGCATCCGCGGCCGAAGCTCGCTCATGCCAGAAGCCGATGAGCAAGTAACTCGACACGCCCACCAGTTCCCAAAACAGGAACATCATCACGAAATTCGCCGCCAGCACGATGCCCAGCATGGAAAACATGAAGAGACTCAAGGACGCGAAAAACCTCGAATAACCAGGATCCCCCTCCATGTACCCTCGCGAGTAGAGGTGAATCATGAGTCCCACTCCGGTGACCATCAGCAACATCAGGTTGCTCATGGCGTCGAGGCGCAGGCCGAGATCCACGGAAAGCCCGCCCACCTCGAGCCACGACACGGAGGTCAGCAACATCTCGCCCGGTCCGAGGTGCAGGCGGCCATAGCCCAGGACCAGCAGAATCGACGCCACGAAGGCCAGGGCGACGGCGCCGACGGAAATACGGGCGCTGAGGCCCGGCTGGCGCCGGGTGAAAAGGGTGATCACCGCGGCCGACAGGAGCGGGAGGACGAGAATGATCCAGGCGAGCGTCTCAGGTTTCATGCGGCACGCGTCCTAGAACTTGAGGGAGGTCAGGTCCTCCACGTGGGCCGTCTGGCGCTTGCGGTAGAGCGCCACGATAAGGGCGAGACCGACCGACACCTCGGCGGCGGCGACGGTGATGATGAAGAACACCATCACCTGGCCCTGAATGTTGTTTTGGAACCGCGAGAAGGCCACCAGCGCGAGGTTCGCCGCGTTCAGCATCAATTCGAGGCCCATGTAAAGCACCAGGAGGTTCCGGCGCAGAATGACGCCCAGCAACCCCAGCGCGAAAAGCGCGGCGCTGACCAGGAGGTAATGTTCGAGGCCGACGTGCATGGTCGTTCAATAATGGCCGCGGCCGGCGCCTCGGATGGGGGGGAGGCTTGGTCTCATTTGAGTTCGCGTTTGCTGAGCAGAATCACGCCCACCATCGCCACCAGGAGCACCACGGAGACGATCTCGAACGGCAGCAGGTACTGGGTGAACAACGCCGTTCCCAGCAGCGGAGTGGTCCCCTCCAACGTCGCCTCGGTCTCGCCGGAAATCCCCGAACGAACCACCGTCAGCACGGTGATGCCCAGCAGACCCGCCACCGCGATGAGGCCCGCGGCCACGCCGAATCGGTTCCACTGCCGCCGCTCCTCTTCCCGCAAGTCCAGCATCATGATCACGAACAGGAACAGCACCATGACGGCACCGGCGTAGACCAGGATCTGCACCGCCGCGATGAAGAAGGCATGCAACAGGACAAACAGCCCGGAAAGCCAGACCATGGTCAGCACCAGGAACAACGCGCTGGCCACCGGACTGCGCGTGAAGGGATTCGCCACCGTCAAAAAGCCGCACAGCAATGCCAGTCCGGCGAACACGATGAACAGGAGATCGGTCATCGATGGAGTCCCAGGGTTGCAGGCTCGGGATGCGTGGCGTTGGAGGTCATGGGGTCTTCACGGGAAAGGCCTCCTGGGCCTTCGCCTCCTCGAGTTTGTGTTTCCACTTCTGAGTCCCGGAATGCGTACCTCCCAGGGCCAGTAGCCGTTCCTTGTTGTAGATCATCTCCTCCCTGGACCCGCCGCTCAGGGAATAGTCCTTCTGCAGAAAGATCGCCTCCTCCGGGCAGACCTCCTGGCAGAGGCCGCAGAAGATGCACCGAAGCATGTTGATCTCGAAATCCCGCGGCATCTTCTCCGCGTTCTTCCGGTCGGCCGCCTGCCCGTCCGGACCCGGGGGTGTGATGCGGATCGCCTTGGGCGGACAGATGAACTCGCAGAGCTGGCAGGAGACACACTTGGTATGGCCTTCCTGGTCCCGCACGAGATACGGAGCTCCCCGATACCCCGGCTCCACCTTCCACGGTACCTCGGGATGAAATCCCCCGGCCGTCTCTCCGGCTGCGGTCTTGCCTTCGAACACCGTCCGCCGGAAATGGCGCCACGTGACCTTGAATCCATTGGCCACGGCGGGGAGGTAAAACCGCTCGGCCAGGCTCAGAGGTTTGCGGGAGACAATCATGGTTCTAGCTCCGGACAAAGGCCAGCACCGCGGCGGTGAGGATGATGTTTGCCAGCGCCACCGGGATGAAACGACGCCAGCCCAAATCCATCAACTGATCGTAGCGGAACCTCGGCAGCATCCACCGCACCCAGATGATGATCAGCAGCAGGAAGCAGAGCTTCATCAGGAAGATCAGGATGTGCACCAACCCCATGCCAATGGTCGCCGCCGGCTGATCGAGTCCGAGGAACGGCAGCGTCCACCCACCCAGGAACAAGGTCACCATCATCGCCGACACCGAGATCATCGCCGCGTACTCGCCCAGGAAGAACAGGGCGAACTTCATCGAACTGTACTCGGTGTGGTATCCACCCACCAATTCGGTCTCGGCTTCGGGCAAATCGAAGGGAAGTCGGTTGGTCTCGGCGAAGGCGGCGATCAGAAAAATGAAGAAGGCCAACGGCTGCTTCACCACGTGCCAGTTCAGCAGACTTCCCGACTGGTTTCCGATGACGTCCGACAAGTTCAGGCTGCCCACCAGCAGGAACACCGGGATCACGCTCAGACCCATGGAAATCTCGTACGAGATCATCTGCGCACTCGACCGGATCCCGCCCAGGAACGGGTACTTGGAATTGGCCGCATACCCGGCCAGCACAATCCCGTACACTCCCAGCGACACGATGCCGAAGGTGTACAGAATTCCCACATCCAGGTCCGCGATCACCATCTTCTGCGACCCGATCTGCGACCCAAAGGGAATCACCGCCAGCGTCAACAACGCCGGCACCATGGCGATCGCCGGAGCGATCCAGAAATACACTTTCCGGACATGGGCCGGCGTGTAGTCCTCCTTGAGTATCGCCTTCAAGGCGTCCGCTACCGGCTGGAAAATGCCCCAACGCACCAACCGCGGGCCGAGAAACGGAATGTACCGCGCGAAGAACGGCGCCGCGCGGTTCGGGCCCACGCGATCCTGGATGAAGGCGCTCACCTTGCGCTCCACCAGCACCGCATAGGCCACCATGGTCATCACAACGGCGAATACCACCGCGATCTTGACCAGGGTGAAGATGAGAAAGGTCCAGTCCATGTGTTTGGTCGGATCAGGGTGCGCGCCTCAGATCGTCACCGTCACCCCCGTGTCGCCCAGCCGCGACCATTCCAGGCCGGCTAAGACCGGAACCTCGCGCGCCATCCAGTGGAACAAACCCTCGATGTTGTCCGGACCCGACGGACCTCCCAGCGCCCGGTGGAGGTCCAGCAGGTATTCCCACTCCGGCCGGGCGTCACCTGGCGCCTCGACCGCCTTGCGGAAACGTTGCACTCGGCCCTTGGCGTTGATGAACGTGCCCCTCTTCTCCAGGTGCGCGCAACCGGGCAGCACCACATGGGCCCGCGCCGTGGTCGCGTTCGGCAGAATATCGCCCGCCACGAGCATCTCGAGCCGCCCCAGGGACTCCGCCGGACAACCCGCTTTCACCAAATCCTCGCCAAACGCCAGCACGGTTCGAATCGCGCCGGTTCGGATGCCCTCGATGATGCGCGGCAATTGGCTGCCTGGTTCCGCGCCCACCACGCCAGTCGCACGGGCGCCGTTCATGTTCGGATTCTTGTCGGCATGCACCAGGTAGGCATCGCCTTCGCCCCGGCGCGGAACGGAATCCATGATTGCACCAACACGCACCCCGATCTGCCGAAGGAGGAAGAGCTCCTCGGTCGTCAGCCGCGCCGACGCGATGATGGCGACCGAACCGGCGGTGGCCTTTCGCAAATGTTGAGCGACGCGGTCCAGGGCGACGGTCCACGACGATCTTTGCAGGTCACCACTGGATAAGCGCACCTGCACTTCTGCCAACCGATCGCTTCGGCCGACCCACCGGTAATTCAGCCGGCCGTGGTCGCACATCCAATGGCCGTTGACGGCGTCATTCTCGCGCGGCGTGAGACGGTGAATCACCTCTTCACGCGAGCCGACCGTAACATTGCAGCCGGTGGCGCAGGTCGCGCAGATCGAGGGCGTCTCCTTGAGGAACCAGACCCGCATCTGGAAGCGAAAATCCTTCGAGGTCAACGCCCCCACCGGACACAAGTCGACGGTATTGAGGGTGTAGTTGTTTTCGAATCGGGTGCCGGGAAACGCGGCGATGGTGTTGTATGATCCGCGGTTAACGATGCCGAGCTTGTCATCGCCCACGAGATCCCGCGTGAACCGAATACATCGCGTGCAGAGCACACACCGTTCGTCGTCGAGAACGATGCGCGGACCGAGGTCAACCACCTTGGGCTTGTGAACCTTGGTCTCCACAAAGCGCGTGGTCGCCTGCCCGTGCTGGACTGAATACTCCTGCAGCTTGCACTCGCCGGCCTGGTCGCAAATCGGACAGTCGAGAGGATGATTGATCAGCAGTGATTCGAGCACCGCTTCGCGCATCTGCCTGGTCGCGGCCGAACTCGGATACAGCTCCATGCCCGGAGATATCGGCGTCGCACAGGCGATCGCGCCACGCGGCGTGCCGGGTTCGTAAGGCAGCACCGACCTCGCGATCTTGGGAGTGCCGTCCTCGTTGAGGACCGGCTTGCGGTCCGGCCCCATCATGGGCGTGCCAAATTCCACCAGGCACATGCGACAGTTGCCGGCGACGGGCAGCTTCGAATGATAGCAGTAGTGTGGCACTTCGACGCCGGCCAACTGGCAGGCCTGCAGCATCGTCGTCGGCTGCAACTTGCCCTGCCAATCCGGCATCATCTTGGGCACGTCGATGTCGCGTCCATCGACCTTGACCCGGATCGTCTCGGCGGACGGCGCCGTTTGGGGCGGAAGAAATGGGGTGGGGGTCGACATGGATGGTTACTTCGCTGCGGGGGTCCGACCAGTGGCGGTCGCCGCCTTGGATTCGTCGGCCGCGCCCCGCGCGTCGAATTCCTCCCTGAATTTCCGCACGAAACTGAGCACCGGCCAGGAGGCGGCTTCGCCAAAGGCGCAGATGGTCCGACCCTGAATGTTCTGCGCGATGCTCAGCAGGTAATCGGGGTCGGCGCGACGCGCTCGGCCATGGGCCATGCGATGCAGCGCCTTGCTCATCCACAGCGCGCCCTCGCGGCAAGGGGTGCATTGACCGCAACTCTCGTGGGCGTAGAACTCGCTGATATTCGCCAACGCGCCGACGATGTCGGTGGAATCATCCATGACAATGATCGCGCCCGAACCGGACATCGACCCGGCCTGCTGCAGCGAATCGAAGTCGTAGGGCAAGTCGAGCAGGTCGACCTCGACGGTGGCCATCTGGCCGTCGGGTCCCTTGCGCTTCAGTTTAAACTTTTCGCCGGCTTTGAAGATCTTGGCCGAGGAGCCCCCGGGGATCACCGCCTTGAGGCGGCGGCCGTCGCGGAGTCCGCCTCCGAAGTTTTCGTGAAAGATCAGTTCCCCCAAGGTGACCTTGCCGACTTCGATCTCGAAATAGCCGGGACGCTTCACATGGCCGCTGAGGCTCACGATCCGAGTACCGGTGTTATTGGGCGTGCCGAGCTTCGAATACTCCATGGCGCCCATGGCCATGATGTGGCGCACCGCCGCCAGCGTTTCGACGTTATTGACGATGGTGGGACAAAGGTAGAGGCCGAGTACGGCCGGGAAATAGGGCGGCTTGATGCGCGGATACGGCCGTTTGCCCTCAAGCGACTCGATGAGGCCGGTCTCCTCGCCACAGATGTAGGCGCCGGCGCCCCGGTGCACGTGGATTTCGAGATCGAACCCGGTACCGAGTATGTTTTTGCCGAGAAACCCCTGTTCACGCGCGGCGCGCAGAGCCTTGTTCAGCAACCGCGCCCCCTCCGGCATCTCGCCACGGATATAGATGTAGGCCAGGTGAACGTCGTTCGCAAAACACGCGATGATCATGCCCTCCACCAGTTGGTGTGGATCCTTGTGGATGATCTGGCGGTCCTTGAACGTCCCGGGCTCGGATTCGTCGGCGTTGCAGATCAGGTAGATCGGCTTGCCGCTCTTGCGGTCCACGAAGGACCATTTGAGGCCTGCGGAAAATCCGGCGCCGCCACGACCGCGCAATCCCGACTTCAACACCTCGTCCCGGATCTGTTCCTGGGCGGTCTGCTTCTTGCCGTCGGGCAGCTCCCGCACGGGCAAAGCCAGGCATTTTCGCAGGGTCTCGTACCCGCCGTGGCGCAGGTAGCAGTCGATGTCCGGGGTGTACCCGGGGAGGTCTGCGTTCTTAAGAATGAGCCGGTACTCCTGCGGCATGGCGTCTTGACCTTCAGCGTGGGTTCCCTACCGTCGTGGGCGCACCGGGTTGCCCGATGGTGTAACGGTAGCACAGCAGACTCTGGATCTGTTTGTCATGGTTCAAATCCATGTCGGGCAGCCAACTTCCCGGTCGATGGTTCCTTCGGTCCTCTTTCGCGACGGGTCCCTGGAGGCTGCGTTTCATCATCGTTCGTGGAGGCCGTTCCATTTCGAGGTCACCGGCACTGCGAGAGCAACGCCTCGGCCTGGTCCGGCGTCACCGCCTCGTGAAAAGCTTCGTTCACCATCAGCACCGGTGCCCGCCCGCAACTGGCCAGGCACTCGACAAACTCCACCGAGAATTTTCCATCCGGCGTCGTCTGAATGCCGTGTTTGTGGGGATCGAGTCCCAGCTTCTGACACAGATGCCCGTGCAACGCGTGGCCTCCCCCCAGGGCGCAACTCAGGGTCCGGCAAACCTTGAATTGGAATTTTCCCGCCGGCGCCTGGCGGAACATCGGGTAAAAGGTGACCAACTCGAGCACGTTGATCGGCTGCAACCCCAGTTTCGCTGCCGTCCACTCGATCGCCTCCTGCGAGAGCCACCCGAAATGGTCCTGCAAGGCATGCAGGATCATCAGCGACGCGCTGCGCCGCTGCGGATAGTGCGAAATCAACGTGTCGATTTCGGCCTCGAGTGCGGGTGGCACGGCAAGACTCATGCCGACGCCTCCAGGAACCAAAGACTCTTGTCCAGATCTTGCGATATCCCGGTGAGAAGGTCGGCCGTGTCGGCATCCCCAAGGTCCGCCGCCGTGTCGATGGCTTCCCGAATGGAGTTCGCCACGGTGGCGAACCTCGCGGTGAGCGCCTCAAGGACGGCGTCCTCCGATGCGAGCCCGGCCGGCCACTCGGGCACGCGAGACACCGCCGCAGCCATGCGAATCGTGCCCCGCGCCGGGGTTCCCAACTGGACCGCCCGCTCCGCCACGTCGTCGAGGTGTCCCTCGACCAATCCCGCGACCTCGTCGAAAAGCTTGTGCAGGGAATAAAAGCGCGGACCGCGCACATTCCAGTGAGCTTGCTTTGACTGGGAATACAGGTCCGAAAGGTCGGCCAGGGCGGTATTGAGCAAGGCGCCGACGGACGCGCGGGTTTTCGCCGGGAGCGAATGGCGCGTCGGAAGAGTTTTTTCTTTCGCCATATCGTTTGCTTTGGAGGTTGACGGTTGAGTCGAGGGGATCCGCGTTATCGGTCGCATTCACCCATCACGAAATCGAACGATCCCAGGATTGCCGTCACGTCGGAGATCATGTGCCCCGGTAGCAGGTGAGCGAGGATGCTCAGATTGGCGAAGGAGGGCGCGCGGATTTTCAGGCGATACGGGGTTCCACCGCCGCGGCTCAGGATGTAAAAGCCCAGTTCGCCCTTCGGATTCTCAGCGCCGAAATACACTTCCCCGGCCGGCGCGTTCACCCCCTGGGTCACCAACAGGAATTGATGGATCAGCTCCTCCATGCCCGTCAGAACCTTCTCCTTCGGCGGGAGAAACACCTTGGCGTCGTCGACGTTGATCTTCTCCTTGCCAGGATTGTCCGCGCCTCCGGGAATCCTGGTGAGACACTGGCGAAGGATCTTCACGCTCTGCCGCATCTCCTCCATCCGCACGAGATAGCGGTCATAGCAGTCCCCAACGGAACCTACGGGAACCTCGAATTCGAGTTGGTCGTAAACCAAGTAGGGCCGGGCTTTGCGCACGTCATAGGAGACGCCGCTGCCCCGCAGATTCGGCCCGGTCAGGCCAAAATCGATCGCATCGGCCGCCGAGATGACGCCGACGTCCTTGGTGCGATCGACCCAAATGCGATTCCTCGTCAGGAGCTTGTCGGCCTCGTCGATGGCCACGGTGACCTCATCGCAGAATTGGCGCACGCCCTCCAACCACCCCGAAGGCAGGTCACGGGTTTGACCGCCGACACGGGTGTAGCTGGTGGTGAACCGCGCCCCGGTGAGGCGTTCGGCCAGGTTGTAGATCTTCTCCCGCTCGGTGAAGGTGTGGAGGAAAACTGTCAGGGCACCGATGTCCATCGCGAAGGCTCCGAGCCCGAGCAGATGCGACGAAATGCGCGCCAGCTCGCAACAAATGACGCGAATGTACTGGCCGCGCGGAGGAAGCGAGAGACCCATCAACTTCTCGACGGCCAATGCATACGCCACGTTGTTGGCTAGCGGCGCCAGATAATCCAACCGGTCCGTGTAGGGCACGAACTGGTTGTAGGTCATGTTCTCCGCGATCTTCTCGTCACCGCGATGAAGAAATCCAATGTCGGGATCCGCCCGTGTGATCGTCTCCCCGTCAAGCTCGAGCACCACGCGCAGCACCCCGTGGGTCGAGGGATGGGACGGCCCCATGTTGAGGACCATCTTCTCGCCCTCGATCTCCCGCAGATCGTCCGGCGCCGGTCCCGACGCGGAAGTGCGCGCCGCGGATTCGTGGAATCGGATTTCCTGAACGTCTGCCATAGGCTACTCCCGCGGCGACCGCGCCCTCGGTTCGCGTTCAATCGTGTCCGAGCCGCCGGCCACGGTCACAAATGGACCGCCTTCCAAGGGAGCCGGGTGGGTGAATGCCACTTCCGGCACGTCACTGGATTTGCCCGCCAGCGGAAAATCCTTTCTCAACGGAAAATAAGGGTAGCCTTCCCACATGAGAATACGCCGCAGATCCGGGTGCCCGCGGAAGCGAATCCCCAGCATGTCGTACGCTTCGCGCTCGTGCCAGTTGGCCCCGCGCCAAACGCTGCTGACGGTCGGCAACTCGGATTTCTCCTCGCTCACCTGAGTGCGCAAGCGCAGATGGCATCCATGCGCCAGCCCGGCGATCTCGTACACCACCGCCCAGCGCGGGTCGTCGCCGTACTGATCGATCCCCGAAAGATCGACCAGGTAATCAAAGCCCAATACCTGCTTCGCGTAGGCACAGATCTCGGTGATGCGCTCGGCGTCGGTCACCGCCAGCGTGACTTCGCCCCGGAACTCCACCGGCGCGCTGAGGCACGCTTCAAACTGCTGCCGGAGCTGGCCGGCCAATGCGAGTGCAGTCGCCATGGCATCAGCCGCCCACCGGCGTCGCAGCCACCGCATCCTCCGGTCGCTTCGCCGAAGCCCCTTTCATCGCCGCCGTGATCGTCAAACCCGCCACCACCGGCTGACGCGACACCTTCTTCTGCAGTTTGATCAAGGCGTCCAACAACGCCTCCGGCCTCGGGGGGCATCCCGCCACGTAAATATCCACCGGCACGATCTTGTCGACGCCTTGCAGCACCGCGTAGCTGCGATACATCCCGCCGGTCGATGCGCAGGCACCCATCGCAATCACCCACTTGGGTTCGGCCATTTGCTCGTAGATCCGCCGCACCGCCCCCGCCATCTTGTAGGTCACCGTCCCCGCCACGATCATCACGTCCGATTGCCGGGGAGAAAACCGCATCACCTCGGCGCCAAATCGGGAAATGTCGAACCGGCTGGCGCCGGCCGCCATCAGCTCGATCGCGCAGCAAGCCAGACCCATCGGCATCGGCCAGAGGGAGTTTTCGCGGAACCAAGCCAAGGCAGCGTCCACACGGGTAAAGACGACGTCGCCCTCGATTTTGGAGTTGTAGCCGAACTCGGTGGATTTCATGAGTCACCGCGCCGACGGAAGTCGCCGGCCGGCGAAACCTAGCAATGGCGAAGGGTCGGACAAGGTGAATTTGTGATTTTTTTCACAAGCCCGCCTCCCGATCGCGTTTCAAATCTGGAAATCCAGCTCCGGCGCGTTCCGGTCCCGCTTGCCTTTCACCAGCATTCGGCCGTCTTCGTAGAGCACGAGCGAATGGGGCGGAACGCTATGCATCAGGAACACATTGCCGCCAATGGTGCTGTGTTCGCCGATGACGGTCTCCCCTCCCACGATGGTGGCCCCCGCATAAATCGTGACGTGATCGCCGAGGGTTGGGTGACGGCGGGTGCCCTTCAACGATTGGCCACCCGCGAGCGAACGGGCCACCAACCCGACGCCCTGGTACATCTTCACATGCGACCCGATGACGGCGGTCTCGCCCACGACGGTCCCGGTGCAGTGATCGACGAAGAAATGGGACCCAATGGTCGCCCCCGGATGAAGATCCATGCCGCTCCGGCTATGCGCCCACTCGGTCATGATGCGGGGGATCAACGCGATGCCCTGCAAGTAAAGCTCGTGGGCCATGCGCTGGACCGCGATGGCCTCCATAAACGGGTAGGCCACAATGACCTCCTCCTTGCTCAAGGCCGCAGGATCCCCGCGAAAAGCCGCATCGGCGTCCGTCTGCAACAACTCTCTCAGGCAGGGCAGCTTCGCCAGGAAATCCAAGGTGTTCTGGTGAGCCGCCCGACCCACCTGCGACCGGGCCACACCGGAAGGCGGCGCGTACTCCAGACTCTTGCGAATCTCGTCTTCCAACCGGTCGTTGACCGACGCCAGCAGCAGGGTGGTCTCCACTTTCAATTCCGACGAAACCAGCGGGCGATCATCGAAAAAGCCTGGAAAAACCAGCCGCAACAGGTCGTTGCTAATGGCTGCAATGGCTGATTTCGAAGGCAAATTCGGCCCATCGACGTGGTTGATCCCACCGACCGCCGCGTAGGACGCCAGCAACCGATCGGCGAGTTGGGTCACGGTCGCGTCCACATCCCCAGCATGCGCAAGCGCCGCCTCCGGATGAAGCCCGAACTACACTGCCAGCGGCAGGGCCCAGAACCCGGCCCACCCCGTCTTTGACGTCCACCGAATCCGCACCACTTTGCCACCGCCACGATCGGCACCGATGAATCTCGATTTGCTCGGCATTCTGGGAGCCAACCTGCTGTCCCCGGCCGTCCTTTTCTTTGTCCTCGGCTGCGTTGCCACCCTGGTCCGCAGCGATCTCAAGTTTCCCGAACCGCTTTATACCGCCCTGACGATCTATTTGCTCACGGCGATTGGATTCAAAGGCGGCGCCGCCATCGCCGATGCCGGCATCGGACGCGTCTGGCTCCCCGCAGCCGCCGCCCTCCTGCTGGGAACCCTCATCCCGCTCTGGGCGTACCCGATTCTTCGTTGGGCCGGGCGCCTGCGCCCCGTCGATGCCGCAGCAATCGCGGCCCATTACGGTTCCGTCAGTGCCGTCACCTACATCGCCGCCACCAACTTCCTCCGCCAGTCTGGCATCGCTTTCGAGGAATACTGCGCCGCCTTTCTCGCCGTCATGGAGTCCCCAGCCATCGTGGTTGGAGTCCTGCTCGGACGAATCTTGGCCAGCCACGAGACCGGAACCGCTGATCTCCGCAGCGCGTTGCGGCAGTCGCTCCACGACGCCCTGGCTGGACGCAGCGTGCTGCTCTTGGTTGGAGCGATGCTCATCGGCTACTTGTCCGGGAAGCGCGGCATGGAGGCGACCTCGGCCTTCTTCGTGGCGCCCTTCCAGGGGATTCTAGCCCTTTTTCTTTTGGAAATGGGAATGGTGGCGGCCCGCCGATTTGGCGACCTCCGCCAAGCCGGTTCCTTTCTCCTGGTCTTCGCCACGGCATTCCCGGTGGCCAACGGATTCATCGGGGCGGCGATTGGCTGGGGGATTGGATTATCGGTCGGAGGAACGACGCTGTTCGCTGTTTTGGCCGCCAGTGCGAGTTACATTGCCGCCCCGGCGGCCATGCGTCTGGCCCTGCCCGAAGCCAATCCCACCCTTTATCTTACTTCCTCGCTGGCGGTGACCTTTCCCTTCAACCTGACCCTCGGTTTGCCCCTCTACGCCCTCATGGCACGCTGGTGGCACGGGACGCCATGAATACCCATCCGATGACCAAAGTGACGATCGTCTGCGAAGCATTCGCCCGGGAATCGGTCCTCCGACTCGTCGAATCCGTCGGCGCCCATGGGTACACGCTCTTTGCGGTGGAAGGGAGCGGCGCCCGCGGGGTGCGACCCGCGGATATCCAGGAATTCTCCAATATTCAGGTGGAGGTCATTCTCCAACCGCCTGCCGCCGAGCAACTCCTTCATCGGCTCCAGTCCGAACTCTTCGCCAAGTACGCCATGGTGGCTTACGCCTCCGAGATCCAGGTGTTGCGTCCCTCCAAGTTCTGATCGTCACGCGCCGCCGCCGCCCAAAGCCCGTGGCAGGACCGGATGACAGCGGGTTTTACGCCGTGTCACCGGACTGGCAGTCTCGGGCTCCCAAATCGCGATGATGTTCGTTCCGCCGCCGTTGCCTCCGCTGAGAGCAGGGTCCGTCCCGTACCTCAATGTCGCCCCGATTGTTCGCGGCCTTGAAGGCCGCCTGCGGCTCTTGCCCCCGGCTCAACTCGCCGATGCCCTCCGCCAGGGGGAGATCGACGCCGGTTTGCTGAGCATCACTGAGGCACTTTACCATCCGGAATATGTGATCCTCGATGGACCTTGTGTGGCTTCCAACGGGCCGGTCTACAGCGTCATCCTCACCCACCGTCGCCCCCTGAACGAAGTGCGGGAGGTCTGCTGCCACCAGGCTTCGCTGGCCAGTGTCAACCTCCTCCGCGTCCTGCTGGCGGAACAGGGACTGAAGCCGCGCCTGATTCCATTGCCAGATCCGGAGGCGGCAGCCCATCACGACTTCGCTTTGCTCATCGGCGATCCGGCCATCGAGTTTCGACGCCGATATCCCAGCCATCCCATCGTTGACCTGGGCACCGCCTGGCGCGACTTGACCGGCTTGCCCTTCGTTTATGCCGTGTGGACGCTGCGACGCGACGCCGACACCACGACGTTGCGTACCGAACTGCTCCGCGCCTTTGAACGCGGCCAACGTGAATTGGAGGCCGTCGTGCGCGAATCCGCGGGTTTCGACGAATCTTTCCGTCGCCGTTACCTCACCGAGCATGTCACGTCTTCGCTCGGCGCAGCCGAGAAGTCCGGTATTGCCAAATTCGTCGAACTGCTGCGACGACATCAACCGGATCCGGTGCACCTCCCCAAATACGTCCGATAACCTGCCGGCAGTTTTTCCCCGACCCGGAGAATCCGCGGTTTACAGCCGGGATCGCGACTGGCATTCGGCGGGGCGGGGACTAGATTCTGTCCGTTCGCTCTCACCACCGAGGATTGGAGTTCGCCATGAAATCCATCGCCGCCCAGGCCTTTCTCGCCACGCTTCTCGCCGTCGCGCCGCCATCGTCGGCGTTGGGCCAACAACCCGCGGCACCGCCGCCGACCACGGGCCCGACGTCCCCCACCGGGGATCCAGCCGCCGCCCCGCCGGTCGTGCGCCTGCCGTCCTTTCCGCTCAACCCGGCAACGCCGGCTACCGCGGAACCAACCGCCAATACCAGCACCAACGCTGTGGCGGCGGGTCAAGCAGAGTTCGGTCTGCAAGGCGGGGGCGCCACGGTTTCGGCGTCCGATGCATCGGCGCTCCGCACCAATCGATGGACCGAGGGCCGCGGGGCACTGCCGAAAGTCTTCAAACCCGAGAGACGTGGGGTCGGCGGCTTCCTGGCAGGCTTCGCCAACCTGTTCAACCCGCTGGCTCCTGTGGACCAAGGCACCGGTGGGGCGACCGAATACTGGTACGACGGGCAGTTGAACACAGCGCCCCTTCCCCGGGTGTTCCAAGACGAACGCTGGCACGAACCCCAGATCGGCTTGATGAAAATCCCGCTGGAAAGTGATGGCACCAAGGGCTCCAAGCCTAAATCCCGCCCCTGACCCGCAGGGCTCTCCGGCCGGCCCTCCCAACCGCCCCAACGGCTTGCCGTCAATCCACCCTCAGGATTTCCACCTTCTTGATGTCGTCCGTTCCCAACTCCAACAAACGGGCGTTGTCGTAGAGTTCAAAGCCATTCGTCGCCGACGCCACGCCGGCCAGTGCCCGCCCGCGGTTGAGTTCCTCGATGGATAGAACATCCAACGCCACGGGATCCGTTCCAAACCGCAACTCGTTGGGCGTCGACGAATAGTGCAACAGACTGCGCTGGCGGCCTTCATATTGGCCGATCAAGGCGTCCACAATGTTGATGGCGACACGATCGGAGATGTTGGTCTGGCCGTAGATCTCCGGCACCGCACTGGCGAGCAACGATGGATTCGCCTCGAATCGCATGAAATTGTCCGTCGCCGCACTCGCCACGGTGTAGAGAATCCCGCTGACGCCGGCATGATTGTGATTCAGCAGGGGCGCGATGTTGATGAGGCGCGTCAGCTCGCGCGTCAAAAGCCGGCTTAGGTGGGAGTTTCGGCCGACCGTGCGGTTCTGATTGGTTTCACCGACGCCATCGGCCTTGCCGAACTCCAGATCGCCGTAAACCAATTGGCCCAAATAAGGGTTGGCATAAACGGCCTCCGGATCGAATCCGGCATCCATCGCTCCGGCCGCTCGGACCCCGAGACTGGCAGCCAAGTCCGTGTACCCACTTGCCTTCAAATCTTCCCAACGCCGGTCCCATATCACGATTTTGGAACCGGGCAGACCCGCATCGAGCAACCCGCGCACCACTGCGGCGACCACGGCAGGACGGGTGCCACTGGCCGGACCAGGCGGGCTGTAGACCTTGACTCCGACCACATCCTGGGTGGACACCAGACTGCGCCACGCGGCATTGGGGGAGGTCTGGCCGGTGAACGCCATGACTCCGCGGGATACCATGGACGCCACGACGTCGGGCTGCGGGGCCAATTGCCGGGTGGCCGCAGGATCCTTGACGATCACCACCCGGGGCTGGCCAGGTTCCACCGTGCCCAGCAAAGCAGGTTGGCTGAAGCCGATTTCATCACTTCGTAGACAAAACGGCTGACAAATCAAAAGCAGGATGAGTATGACTCGCGTCATGACGCTACGATGGGCAGGGTTCCTGTCCGGGCCCGTTG
Source organism: Verrucomicrobiales bacterium (assembly GCA_016795425.1). GTDB lineage: Bacteria > Verrucomicrobiota > Verrucomicrobiia > Limisphaerales > CAIMTB01 > CAIMTB01. The sequence continues at coordinate 32,997 of JAEUHG010000116.1, read as the reverse complement.
CCGGACCGCCACTCTAGCATCGCCTCGGATGTTGACGACCAGAAACCCAGTCCAACCGCGCCTGATGCGGATCGCCGCCGCTCTCGTTGCGGCCATCTCCTTCACGGGATGCACACCGCCGGGCCCCAAAGCCCTGCTGGACGGCGAACGCCTCCTGCAACAAGGCAAACCCGTCGACGCCGCCCGGCGGTTCCGCACAGCCGTCGAATTCCTGCCCAGTAACGCCCAAGCCTGGAACCATCTCGGACTGGCGTACCACCTTGCCCGACAACCCGCCGAAGCCGCCGAAGCGTACCAACAAGCAGCCCGCCTCGACCGCAATCTCGCCCCAGTCTTCTACAATCTAGGCTGCCTGCGACTGGAAACGGACGACCCCGGGCGCGCCAGCGACGCCTTGCGCACCCACGTCGGGCTCGATCCCAAATCCATCGACGGCTGGCGCAAGCTCGGGCAGGCCCAACTCCGCCTTCTGCAATGGGACCAGGCGGAACGCGCCTTCCTCGCTGCGCTGAAACTGAGTCCCCAGGATCCGGAAGCCCTCAACGGACTCGGTGTCTCCTACCAGCAACGACGCCGCGCCCGCGACGCCTGGCAGTGCTTTTCCCAAATCACCACCCGCCATCCCGATTTCGCTCCCGCCTGGTATAACCTCGGCATGGTCGCTCACCAGGCTGGCGCCCGCAGCCAGGCGATCGCCGCGTTGACCCGCTACCGCCAACTCGCACCCGCCGCCAGTGCCAGCCTGGGCCTCGATTCACTCCTCCGCCAGTGGGTCGCCATCGAAGCCGCTGCCAACGCTCCCTCAACCCCCAATCTCGCCCCGCCTGCCGAAAAAACCGCCGCCCCAGCTCCGGTTTCCCCAACTCAGGAGACCAACCGATTTCTCCCTGCCACCCGCCCACCCGCCCAGCGCGTCGCGGTTCCGTCTCCCACCGCGCCACCTGACACCAACGCCAGCCCCTCTTCGTCCCCCATTCAGGCCCGCCCTCCCCCACGCCGCGCCGCTGCGGAACCAGCCGGACCACCCACCAACGCTGATCTCGCTGCCAAAACGACCCCGACACCCACCGGCCAGGCTTCTCCTTCGTCTCCACAGAAAACCGCTTCTCCCCCTCCCACCATCCCGGTTCCAGTAACGGGAGCCACCTCCAGCACGACCGCCGCCGCTCCGCCGGCCTCCCCAACAGCCGCGGCCACTCCGAAGGAAGCCCCACTGGAAGTCGTCGACCTGGCTCCCAGCACCCAGGTCGCCACCCAAGTTCTCGACGAACCCGTCGCTTCGCGAGCCGCTAATACCCAAGGCGTGACGCCCCCCTCGACCTCCAGCCCTCCTGTCATCCGTCCCATCGCCGCCCGCCGCCCCGATCCCGATCCCGCCGCCCAGCGGCGCGGCTTCTGGGATCGAGCGAATCCAGCGAAATGGTTTGCCACCGACAAAGAGGCCGATGCCACCCCGGCACCCGAACCGGAAAAGGACGGAGACCGCTGGCGCTGGGTCAAACCCGCCTCCTGGTTCAAGTCCGATAACCCTAACCCCAAGACCGAACCTTCCACCCCGACCGCCTCCGGGCAGATCACCCCCGCCGCTTCGTCCCCCGCCGTCCCGCCAACCCCCTCCTCGACGTCGCCAGGGTCGTCGCCTGCCGGAACAACGGTCGCCGCGGAACCGCCACGCCGACAACTCGCCGAGGCGCGACCACGGGCAACCCCTCCCTCCCGCCCCGCGCCCGCACCCGCGCCGGTCAGGGAGTTCAAGCGCTACAAATACGGACACCCTGCGGCGCCCGAGCCCGGCGACCGCACCGCCGCCCGCCCCGTGCTCTCGGAGGCCATGCAGGAACATCGACGCGGACGTTTGGAACCTGCCGCGGAGCTCTATCGACAGGTGCTGCGGCTGGATCCGGCATCCACCGAAGCCCACGAGTATCTCGCCGCCATTCACCTTCAGAAGGGCGAGGTCTCGAGCGCTCTCGCCTCCGGCGAACTGGCGCTCGCCCTGCAACCCGAATCTCCCACGGCGCGACTCAACTTCGCCTTGGCCCTCGAACAAGGTGACTTTCCCGCCGACGCCGCCGTCGAGGCCGAGCGCCTCGTTGAGAAGAATCCCAACGACACCCAGGCGCACCTGCTCCTCGGCAATCTCTATTCCCAGCACCTGGCCGATACCGATCGGGCACGAAGACACTATTCCAAGGTGATCGATCTCGAGCCAAACCATCCTCAAAGCGTCGCCATCCGCCGATGGCTCGCGTCCCATCCCCCCGCCGAGGCGCGTTAGGCATTCGGAGACGTGTGGTGACGGCAGGGGAGGCCGGCCAAGGTGGCGCGAGGACCACACGGTCGCCCCGTCTCTGCCTCCTGGCGCGATGACTTCACCCATCGACCACCCATTGCCGGATTGCCGCCCCCAACTCGGTCGATGTCAGCGTAGCCGGCAAGGACCAGGCAGAAGGCGTCAGCGCCACCGGCCAATCCCGCGGGTCGCTTGGCCGCCCGCCGTGGGAGCCTCGGACCAACTCCGCCTCCAACGGGATGAGGTCCATCAGCATGCGAAACCCCAGGCGCTTCTTCAACAGGCGCCACCCAACGCGTGCCTTCAAACCCAAGGCCGAAAACCGGGGATCGGTGAATAACTCGACCGGATCATAGCCCGGCTTGCGGTGGATATCGACGCAGCGCGCGAAATCCGGGGCCTTCGCGTCGTCGAACCAATAATAATACGTAAACCACGCCCTCTCCCCGGCAACCGCGATGAGATCGCCGGATCGCGCATGGTCGACACCCCTCGCCCGCTTCGCCTGCGAATCCAATACCTCCGCGATCCCCGGCGTTTGCTCCAGCAAGGCCCGTGCCTCGGAAGCCAGATTTGCATCGTTGATATAGACATGCGCCACCTGGTGATCCGCCACCGCAAACACGCGGCTGGCCCCCGCATCCAGGGTCTCCAATCCCAATTCATCCTTCACCACCAGCCAGCCCTTGTTCCGAAACAGGCGATTCAGGTGGACCGGTTGGTCCACGTCCACCAATCCGTATTCGGACAGCATGGCGACCTGTACCCCGGCGGAAGCATAGAATCGCAAAAGATCGCCCACCAACGCGTCGATCTCGCGAAGGTCCGGAACGATTTCCGGCCGCACCACGCCCGCCGGCGTCACCACCCCCAACCGTTGCAGGTTGTAGTCGAGGTGCGGCAAATAAACCAAACTGAGCGTCGGCCGATACCGGGTCTCGATCCATTTGGCCGATTCCGCAATCCAGCGCGAAGCGCAGTCGCGCCCCCCTTGCGGAGTCACACGTCCCGCACCGGGACCCCAGAAACCCGCAAAGGGAAACTCGCCCAAATCCCTCTTGATCTCGGTGCGGATCGAGTAGGGCCAGGCATGCACATCGAACACCTTGCGGCCATCGGCCGGATACAACGGCCGCGGCGTGATCGAGTAATCCGCCGTCGAGTACATGTTGTACCACCAAAACACTTTGGCGCAGGTGAAGTCCGGACGCTGCCGACGGGCGAATTCCCAAAGTTTCTCCCCGGTTACCAGGCGATTGCTCTGCTTCCAGAATTGGACCTCCGACAACTCCCGATGGTACCAGCCGTTCCCCACAATCCCATGTTGGGAGGGGGTCAACCCGGTAAGGTAATTGGACTGCGCCGTGCACGTGACCGCGGGAAATGCCGGATCCACGACGGCCAAATGCCCCGCGTCCCGAAAGGCGCGGAGATTCGGCGTGTGCTCGCCGATCAACCGCGACGTCAATCCCACCACGTCGAGAAGCACCGTGCGTGTCATCGCGGGGTTCATCCAACCGCAGGACGCCGTCCGCGCACACCCTGAAATTCTCTGGCACCCGAAAGCATCATTGAAACACAGCTTCTTGCCTGCTAAAGATCGACTAATACTCCACTCCCCCACCCGATGCCTGAATCGTCACCCCGCGAAAAGGCCGGAAGCTCGCAGCCCGAGCCTCTGGGATTCACCCTGATCGAATTGCTCGTGGTCATCGCCATCATCGCGATTCTCGCCAGCATGCTCCTTCCGGCACTCGCCCGCGCCAAGGTCAAGGCGCAGTCGATCAAGTGTGTCGCCAATCAGAAACAGCAGTTCCTCGGCTACCACATGTACGCCGATGACAATCGCGACCTGTTCCCTGTCCACGGGGATTGGGCCACGGTGGGAGGCATGGTCTGGACCAACCACCGCCCCCGCGTCCACGACACCCAAGGCGAGACCAACCGTCCCCTGAATGTTTACGTGCCCGCTCCACTCTCCTGGAAATGCCCGTCCGACCGCGGAGACAGTTACTGGGCGGCCGAGTCCAAACCCAACTGCTTCGAGGCTTGGGGCAACAGCTACCTTCCCATGTGGTCCCTCGACTGGTTCGGAGTGAAGCATGTGACGGGCGACAAACTTGCCGCCTCCACCGCCCCGGAAGCCAAGCCCATCAGCACCTCCGAGATCGCCCGCAAGCCCGCAAACAAGATCATTCAAGGGGACTGGCCTTGGCACGGATCCCGCGACGCCGGCGATGGCCGCATCCATCCCCAGGCTCGGGAGAAGTCCGTCTGGCACAACAACCGCGGCAAACGCGGCTGGAACATGATGTACGGCGACGGCCACGTTCAGCTGTTCCTCTTCCCACCCACCTATAATGCCAATTCCATCAACCAACCGGTCAATATCGACCACACTTGGTGGTGACCCAGCCCTAAGCCCCACCCCCTGCCGAACGGTCCCTCGTCGAGACCCTTGATTCTCGTCGCCATCCGACGACTCTTCCTCGAGTCGTGACTGTCACGTTCTTCCCGTCCGCCCTCGACTTCCGGCACTGGCTTGAAGCCAATCACCAGACGACCACCGAGATCTGGGTGGGCTTTTATCGCAAGGACGCTGGACAAGCCGGGATCACTTATGTCGAGGCCCTGGATGAAGCTCTGTGTTTTGGTTGGATCGACGGCATCCGCAAGAAGGTGGATGCCCTCCGCTACACCAACCGATTCACGCCGCGAAAGCCCCGGAGCACTTGGAGTCGGGTCAATATTCGGCGCCTCGAAGAACTTTCCCGACTCGGCCGCGTCACCCCCGCCGGCGCTGCGGCGTACGCCGCGCGCGACCCCGAGCGATCCGGTATCTACTCCTTCGAACAACGACCCCAGTCGCTTCCGCCCGAGCTGGAAAGACAGTTCCGCGCCAAAGGAAAGGCCTGGAGCTTCTTCCAAGCGCAGCCGCCAGGCTATCGCCGCACCGTCATCTGGTGGGTCATTAGCGCCAAGAAACCAGAAACCCGCGACTTGCGTTTGAAGAAACTCATCGCCGCTTCCACGAAGGAAACGCGGCTTGCCTGATCGAACCGTTCATCCCTTGCGGGCTTCCGCCAGCATGTTGCAAAAGAGGGTTCCCTGCTCGATGGCGTCGTCGAGAGCCCGATGCCGATGAGGCAAGTCATCGAACCACCGTCGCGGCATCGCTCGCTTCACGGTCCGGCGATAATCCTTCCCCAGCATCACCATCGCCATGGTCTTGATGTCGAGCGCCGAGAAACTGAACGGACTCCGGCCGGTGAACCGGATCAGGTACCAGTAGACGAACAGGAAATCGAACGAGGCCGGATATCCCACGAAAACCGGGTGGCCCGGCAGTCCGTCCAGCCACGCCACATACTCCTTCATCGCCACCTCGGCCGGACGCGGATTCTTCGTTGCAGCCTCCCAGGCTTCACGGTTCTCCGCCCACCAGGCCATGGTCTCCGGATGCCCGGTGGCTCCAGGCAAGGGCTCCAGGTTCACCTCGAACGTCCCGATCAGCGTCTTGTCCGACTGAAAGGCGGCGGACCCGAGACTCAACATCGAATACGGCCCGGGAATCGGGCCGTCCGCCTCCACATCCGTGCTCACGTAGATCTCGCTCATCCTCGCCCCCCTTCCCCCAGTCCCGCGCTCTGTCCGTCGGTTTCGCTTTCGGCCGCCTCCCTCGACGGAGTCGCGGCTCCGGCCAGCGCCGTTTGCGCCTCCCGCGTTCCAAGTTCGTCCAGGAATTGACAGGTGCGTCGCCGGACGTCGGCATCGGTCGAATGGAGATCCCGCAGAATGATCGGCCACTTCTCGCGGATGGCAGCCAGCGCCTCGGGAGTTTCCCACCGGTGCAATGCTCGGAAAGCCTCCCGTCGAACCTCGGCGTCGGGATCCTCCACTTGTCTCGAAAGATCGGGAATTACCGATTCATCGCCGATGCTCGCCAGAGCCCAGACCACATCCCGTCGCTGCCAGGCTTCGGGATCTGCCAACGCCCGACGCAGCTCCGGAATCGCCGCCGCGCCGATCGGCTTGATGCGACGTCCCAATTCCAGGTGCCAACCCATGCAACGATTGCCTTCGAGCAAACCCGGCACAGCCCGAGAATCCCCTCGGCGAGCCAACTCCCCGGCTGCCGCCACACGAACGTCGACCACCGGATGCGCCATGGCGGCCACCAAGGCGGCCTCCGCCTCTGGAAGTTGAATCCGGGCCAGTCGTGACACGGCCTGGGTCGCCAGCCCCGGATCCGGATCGTCCAACGCGCCCACCGCATCCTTCACGATCGCCGGCGCGGTCGGGGACACTTTCACGACCTGTGCCCGCCGCTCCCCCACCAACGCACGCACCCGCTCCGTCAAATCGTTCCAGGGACGCGTCTCGCGACGGGTAAAATCCAGATGGTGCAGGGTCGCCAACCTCGGAGGGAGCGGGGTCGGCTGCAGCATCAGCGGAATCAAGGGAACACCGGCACCCAGGGCAAAAGCCCACTCATAGTTCACGAACTCGGAAGCGCGCGCGGACGGAGTCAGAATCAGCACGACGGCGGAGGCGCCACGAATGGCCTCGTCGATCTCCTCGCACCACGCCTCCCCCGCCTGGATCTCGGAGCGATCCAGCCAGCAATGGCAGCCGCCCTCGCCCAATCGAGCCCGCACCACTTCCGCGAAATCGCCGTCCACACGGCTGTAGGAGAGGAAGACGTCATGCATGATGGCTCGATCCTTGGAAGAACTGCGACCAACGCCTATCCGACACCTCAACCCGATCCGCCCGGACCCCGAGTTTGAATCACGGCAAGCGCCGCCTCCCAAACCACTGCCCGCACCTGCTCCACCGTCCCGCCCGCGTCGATGATCCGAAACCGGGACGGTTCCTCCGCCGCGATTGCGCGGAATCCCTCCGCCACCCGCCGAAAAAAACCGTCGTCCTCCACCTCGAAACGATCGGGTTCGAGGCCTTGCCGACGCTCCCGCTCCTGACGCCGCGCCACACTCACCTCCGGCGGAATCACAAACAGCAACGCCAATTCCGGCCGGGTTTCGCCAACCGCAAAATCAATCACCGTCCTGACCCACTTCAGGTCCAGCTGCCGTCCCCATCCCTGATACGCCAGGCTGGAATGGTAAAAGCGATCGCAGAGCAGGATTTCGCCCCGTGCCAAAGCCGGACGGATGACTTCCCGCACCAATTGGGCCCGGGCCGCGTTCATCAACAGCAATTCCGCCTCGGGCGTCATCCCCCCTGAACCCGAACGGCGTTTCAGGATCTGCCTCAGTTCCTCGCCCAGAACAGTGCCGCCGGGCTCGCGCAATTCGCGCACCTCGCGACCCAAGGATCGCAATCGCTCGGCAAGGAGCCCGAGTTGCGTGGACTTCCCGCAACCCTCCGTGCCTTCGAAGCTGATGAAGTGTCCGCTCAAACGCTTCCAGACCGGCCGATTCCGCCCTCAGGGCCGCGCACCACCCGATACCGAAGCCCCACCCGGCAGCGGAGGATATTGAATCGGGCCTGTCGGCTTCCGCGGTGTCGCAGGCCGATTCCCCACCAAACGCCGATCGCTGATGGTGCGCGTAAGATAATCCGCCAGGGAATCAATCTGCGCATCCGACAGGATGCCGCCTTCGGCCTTGGCAAAGGCCGGCATCAACGAACCATGCCGGCCGAAGTTGATCCATCGAATCCAATGATCGCGATCGGTTGGATGCGGAAGGTTCTTGAGGTCCGGCACCATCGACGCGCGATTATGCGAATCATGGCAGATGGCACAGGCCGCCAGGTACAGCGCTGGCCCATGCTTCGAGGAAGCCGGGGTCGCGTGGCAATTGGCGCAGTCTCCGCGGAAGATTGCCGAACGATCCGCCAGGGCGATCTGCATGTTCCGCAACCGGTCGTCCATGCCGCCCCCCGCCCCGCCCGAACCGTTGTCGGGAAGGATCGCCCGGACTGTCAACGGCTTGGTCCCCATGGAGGTGTTCACGAACACCGACTTGGTCACCGTCCCCCGCTTTCCACGCAGATCCAGCGTCACGGAAAACTCGCCGTCGCCGCCAGGCGGGATGACCCACGGCAAGGTCGGAACCTTCGCCACCGTGCAACCGCATGAAGTTCGGACCGATTCAATCACCACTTGGCCGGGCGCGCCGTTGGTGAAGGCGAAGGTGAATACCGCGTTGGTCGCACCGGCGGTGACGTTCTCCTCTTTGGAGGTGCCGTCAAAAAGGAGCGCGTCCGGAAACTCGGCGGCACCGCCGGACCGGAGCCCTGCGGCCGTGCAAAGGGCCAGGGAAATGCAGAGACCCCATCGGTTCCAAAGCCAGAAGGCATGGCGCATGCCACCTTCCTACCCCTAGAACCAGCCGTCCGCCAGCGGTTTGTTAAGAGCCTTGATTCCGCCGTAACTCCAGCTAGAAGTGCCGAGACTAACACGGCTGACTGCCAAACCAAGGATCACCATGAAGAACTCTCTACGCCTGTTCATCGTTGCGGCCACACTGGCCGCCACCCCCGCCCTTCTCGCCGGCGACGCCAGCAAGGAATGCTGCGCCGCCAAGACGACCGCCTCCGCCGCCTGCTGTGCGGCGTCCAAAGCGACCGCCTCCACCGGCGCCTCGTGCAGCGCGGCCGAGGGATCGTACGTCATGGTCAAATTCAAGCGCGCCAACAACAACGCCATCCAGAAATCCCTCGCCTCTCTGGACGGTGTCAGCGCGGTCGAAACCTGCCCCGAAACCAAGTTCACCAAGGTGGCCTACAGCAAGGACAAGGTCTGCAGCGACAAGATCATGGCCGCCATCAAGTCGTCTGGCTACAAGGTCGAAGCCCAGCGAATCACCTATGCCGTTGAGGGAATGGCTTGCGGCGCGTGCGAAACCAAGGTCGCCAAGGCTCTCGCCAAGGTGAAGGGCGTCTCCGAATCCCACGTCTGCTCGCAGAGCAAGCAAGCGGTGGTCGATTTCAATCCCAACAAGGTCTCTTCCGACGCCATTCTGGCCGCGCTGGACGCCGCCGGATTCAAGGCCGTGATGGCCAATTGAGGCTAAGCCGATTTCGGACTTCCTGCCGTTGATGGGCAGTCGTTGTCCCGTTGCCAAGGCGCCTTCCCGGCGCCTTTTTGCATTTCTGCCCTGATGCCGCGCCCTCTCAGTCGGAATTCTTCCGCACCCATTGGTCCATCACGCGAAGCAACTGCTCCGCATCAAATGGCTTTCCCAGGAAACCACTGGCCCCCGAACCCAGCGCCTGCCGCTTGACCTCCGCCACGGGGAGCCCGCTCATCGCCAGGATGGGCAAGTCGGGAAATCGGTCCGCCAGCATCGCAATCAATTGCCGCCCATCCCCAAACGGCATCATCATGTCGGTCAGCACCGCCCGTATTTCGGCCCCGTGTGTTTCCATCAAACGCAACGCCTCCGAAGACCTCGAAGTGGTCAGGGAACGATATCCGCCATGACGCAATACCCCGGCCGCCAATTGAAGTATCGCCGGCTCGTCGTCCACGATCAGGACTAATTCCCCTTGGCCGCGGGGCGCCGACTCCGGCACCGGCACCGCCTTCGCACCCGGCGCCGATGGCCCGGTCTCTTTGGCCGCCGGCAGATACACCCGGAAGGTCGTCCCGCTTCCCGGCACGCTCTCCACCAGCACAAACCCACCATGGCTCTCGACGATCCCCAGGACCGTGGCTAGTCCCAGCCCAGTCCCTTGTCCATGGGGCTTGGTGGTGAAGAACGGATCAAAAATGCGATCCAGTATCTCCGGTGGAATGCCCGTGCCGCTGTCGGATACGCTGAACACCACGTAGCGGATCGGGCGCGCCTTCGGATGAAGCCGCACGCCATTCTCGCCGAACGTCTCCTCCGCAACCCTGAGACAGAGCAGTCCGCCTTCCGGCATCGCGTCGCGCGCGTTGACACACAGGTTGAGCAGGACTTGGTGCACCTGCGATGGATCCGCGAAGACCGTCGCGGAATCATCCATCACCTCGGCGTGAATCTGAATGCTCTTCGGAAGGGTCTGGCGCAAGAGCCGCACGATCTCCTCGACCAAGTGCCCCGAATTCACCGGTCCCCGGTGGGATTCGGTGCCTCCCCGTGAGAACGTCAATAACTGCCGCACCGTGTCCACGCCCCGCCGCGCGCTCTCCTTGATCATGTCCAGGGTGTTCAAGGCCCCTGGGTTGGTTGTCGACAGGTTCAGCATGTCCAACCCCATGAGGATCGGACTCAAGATGTTGTTGAGGTCGTGCGCCACTCCCCCCGCCAGCGTTCCCACGCTTTCCAGCCGCTGCGCCCGCAGATACTGCGCCTCCAGGCGCTTTTGCTCCGTGATGTCGTTACAGGTGATGAGAATCGAGTTCTGGCCGCCATGAACGTCCGTCAGCGTCGACCACCGGCTCGCCACATGCCGCGTGACGCCGTCCGATCCCACCAATCTCAAATCACCCGTCCAACTGCCGTCCGCCTGAAACGCCCGCAACGCTTCCGCCAACTCGCCCTCCGACTGTGCACGCAACACCGCTGCCAAATCCCTGGACGGCACCTCCCGACATTTCAGTCCGGTCAGCGTCTCCGCCGCGGGGTTCAGGTACTCAACGCCACGAATGGGATTCCAGACCATGATCGCATCGTGGGTCGTCTCCAGCAGGGAACGAAACCGGCGCTCCTGCATCAGCAGAGCCTCCTCGCTTCGTTTCCGCTCCGTGATGTCCACACCCACTCCCACGACATGAATAATCCGCCCCGTGGCATCGCGGAGCGGCGAAAACACGAGATCCACATCCCTAGGATCGGCGCCAGTGAAACGGGCCACCATGTCCCTTCGGATCGTGCGCCCAGCGCCTGCGGCCAGCACCGCCTCGCGCACCTGCGTCGCCCCGCCCGCATCCAGGCAACCAAGGTCCCAGATCGAACGTCCCAACACCTCCCCGCGTGCCAGTCCCAACAACTGCAGGCAGGTTTGATTGATATCCAGGACCGCGCCGTCCAAACCAACCACCACCACAAATCCGAACTGTGCATCGAGAATCTGCCGGAGATAATTGCGTTCACGAAGCAGCGCCTCCTCCGCTCGCTGGCGTTTCGCTTCGCGATCCAGATTCTCCATCGCGTAGGCCACGTCCCGCGCCACTTCCTCGATCAGTCCCTTCTCCTTGGCACCAAAAAAACCCGCCTCGGAGGCATGGATACAAAGAACTCCCCACGGAATTCCGTAGGGTCGGATGACGGCTGCCAGGGCTTCGCAGGCCCCGCATTGCCGGGACAACGCCTCCCAGTCAGGACTCGAGCGCGCCGAACCCTCCGACACCCAATGCACCACGCGCCGATCATGCCACTCGATCGCCGGAAACCACGCACCCACCTGCGTCTCCAGCACGGACCTCAGGGCCGGACGCAAGGCGTCGTCCTTCGCCGATAGCGCGCGCAGAACCAATCTCCCGCCTTCGCCCTCGGCCGGGGCGGTGGATGCGTACTCCCCAAACCAGGCGACGGGAAACCCGCCATACTGCACCGCGATGTCGCACACCTCGGCGCATAACGCCGCCGAATCCAGTGAACGAAAGATGCTCTGGTTGACTTGTATCAGGACTGCATACAGGCGGTTCAGGTGCAGAATCGCCCGTTCCGCCGCATGCTGATACAGCGCCATCTCGATCGTCGTCCGAAGTTCGCGATCTTCGAATGGCTTCAAGATGTACCCGAACGGTACCGCCACCTTCGCACGCTCCAACGTCGTCGCTTCCGAATGGGCCGTCAGAAAGACAACGGGCAGACTGAATCGGTGCCGGATGATTCCCGCCGCTGTAATGCCGTCCATCTCGCCCCGCAACCGGATGTCCATCAACACCAGGTCGGGTCTCACGTCCTGCGCCAACGCCACCGCCCGCTCCCCCGTGGCGGCGTTTCCCGCCACCTCGTAGCCCAAGAGCCCAAGGCGCGCCTCGATATCCATCGCCACGATCTCTTCGTCTTCCACGATGAGAATTCGGGTCGCGCTCATGACGCCTGGTTCCAGCTCATGTTTTCTTGGATTCACCTACCGGGCCCCGCAGCCGCCGGTCGTTCGGGCAACGCCATGGGAAAGGTGACGACAACGCAGGTTCCCTCTCCGGTCTCCACCCGCATGCGACCCTCGAGCTGTTGCGCCAGTCGGGACAGCAACTGAAAGCCCAGCGTGTCGGCCCGACTCGGATCGAAAGCCGGCGGAAGCCCGATACCATCGTCTGAAATTCGCAATTCCACCAGCTTCCCTTCCAGGGAGCGCGCCGCCACTTCGATGCCTCCGGCGCCCCGGCTACCGAACGCATGCTTGAACGCATTGGTCACCGCCTCGCTGACGATGAGTCCGCAGGGCACTGCCCGGTCGAGATCCAACTGGAGTCCGTCAATCTTCACCTCCACGACCACCGGACGGGCGCTCTGCCCATAGGCCCTGGCGAGGTGGGCGCACAAATGCCGGACATAGGGGCCGAAATCGACACGGGCAAGATTCTGGGATCGATACAGCGCCTCGTGCAGCAATGCCATCGCATGCACGCGGCCCTGGGTATCCCTCAACGCCGTCAGCACATTCTCGTCCCGCTCCCGATGGGCCTTCAAACTCAGGAGGCTGCTGACAATCTGAAGGTTGTTCTTTACCCGGTGGTGCAACTCCCGCAGCAAGGCGTCCTTTTCCTCCAGCGAAGTTTGCAACGCCAGCTCGGCCCGCTTGCTCTCGGTGATATCCTGGATGGTCCCAATCATTCGGACCGGCCGCCCTGCCCCGTCGAGATCCAGTTCCCCCAAGCCCCGCACCCACCGTTCCTGCCCATCGTTGTGTCGCCGGATCCGGTACTCCCTTTCAAATCGATGGCCGCCCCGCATGACGTGGTTCAGGAGATGATCCATCATCGACTCGCGGTCTTCCGGATGAATCAGGCTCTCCCAGCCCCCGATCGTCCGGGAGAACGTGCCGTCAATTCCGAAAACTTCGTCCAGCGCCGACGAACTGATCCACGTCCCGGTGGCAATGCTGAAGTCGTAGGATCCAAGGTGCGCGACCGACTGCGATCGGCGCAGGTGATTCTCACTCTCGCGCAAGGCCCGCTCCGCCTTCTTTCTCTCCGTGATGTCCACCAACAGGCCAATCGTGCCATCGTAGTTCCCGGCTCCATCCCGCAGCGCCACGTGCGACACCTCGAAAATGCTGCCGGACGGAAACGTCATCTCCGCCGTGAATGTCTCTCCGCCCAAGGCACGTTGCAGGTTGGTGACGCCGGGCGACCGGTCTCCATACACTTCGAAAATCGACCGTCCCACCACCTCGCCCGGCCGCAATCCAATCCCGCTCAAACCCTGGCCCTCCGATAAAGTGAACACGCCATGGCGATCGAAGCTGTAGAGCACCACCGGCACCCCCGTCACCACCGCCTGCAGCCGCCGCATACTCTTTGCCAGCGCCTCCTCGGCTTCCTTGCGCTCCGTGATGTCCGTGTGCGTCCCCAGCATCCGCCGCGGCCGACCCTGCCCGTCATATTCCACGATCCTTCCCAACGAAAGTATCCACTTCCACCCCCCCTGCGCGGTCCGCTGTCGAAACTCCACCTGATAATCCGGCAGCCGTCCCGCCATATATTCCCGGAAGACGGACGCCACCCGATCGTGATCGTCCGGATGCAACCGCCCAATCCATGACTCGTTGGTCTCGCGAAAAGTGGTGGGATCATATCCCAGCATGGTCGCGTACTCTGGACTGACCGTGGCATTCCCGGTCTGGACGTCGAGATCGTAGAGGCCCTGGTTCGCCGCCATGATGGCCAAGCGCAGGCGCTCCTCACTCTCAGCCAAGGCGCGCTCCGCCTTCTTGTGCGCACTGATGTCGAGCAGCGTCCCCACCGTCCGTACCGCCCGCCGGTGGACGCCGATCCCATCAAAATGCACGCGCGCCCGCAGGCGAACCCATCTCAGCTCTCCATCCTTCTTGCGCTTCAAACGGAACTCGACATCCACCAACCCGGTCCCGGCCGGATCGCACCCGCCCTCCAAAGCCCCCGCCACGGCCTCCCCATCCTCAGCGTGCACCAGCGCCAGGAATTCCGGCAGCCCGATCGATGACTCCATTTCCCATCCGCACAATGCCCGATGCTCCGGTGACCAGTAGACTTCGTTCCTGACATGATCGTGGTCGAAAATGCCGACCCCCAGGCATTCCACTGCCTCCCTGAGACGTTGCTCCGAGACTCTTAGTCGATCGTAGGCGTCGTTCATCCCAGGTTCTCGCTTGGCTTGAGGGACGTTTGATTCCCGCTCACCTCGCTCCACCGAGGTCCGCCCCCGCTCCTCCCCATTCCATCATGACGGATGCACGGACCATTGGAAATGCGCTGCCGGGTGATTACGCCGATTTTCGGGCAGCGACAAGCCGGCCGTGACGCCCACTGGCATCGCGGAGCGCCAGCGCCCGGGCTTGCCCGGAGCCGTGACCCCACCTAACGTCGCTCCCCCGTTCCGGGAAGTCTCCACCAAACATGGGCACGCCGATTCAACAGTTCCAAACCGACGCTCTCCCCGTCCGCGTTTATCGCAACCAGGATGACATGTCCGCCGCGGTCGCGATCGAGGTCAGGGATTATCTCGCGCACGTCATCGCTCGCCAGGGCGCGGCTGCCGCCATCCTGGCCACCGGCAATTCCCAAATCCGATTCCTTGAACGCCTGGTCCAGTCCGGCGGTGTCGATTGGTCCAAAGTCACGCTGTTTCACATGGACGAGTATCTCGGGATCTCCGGCAATCACCCGGCGAGCTTCCGCCGGTACATGCGGGAACGCGTCGAACTCCTCGTGAAACCCAGACAATTTCACTACCTCGACGGCGAATGCGACCTGCCGCTGGATGAAATCGACCGTTATACCGCCCTGCTCAAGGCCCAGCCTATCGACCTCTGCTGCCTCGGCGTCGGCGAGAATGGGCACATCGCTTTCAACGATCCCCCCGTCGCGCGCTTCGACGATCCGCACTGGGTCAAACTCGTGAAGCTCGACGACGCCTGCAAGATGCAGCAAGTCAAGGAAGGGCACTTCGCTTCGCTCGAAACCGTCCCCCCTTACGCTCTCACCCTCACCATCCCCGCACTCTGCGCCTCGAAGAAGATGATGTGCGTCGCACCGGAAAAGCGAAAAGCCAAGGCCATCCACGACCTGCTGCGCGGCCCCATCGCCACCTCCTGCCCCGCCTCCTTCCTGCGCCGACAACCTCAGTGCACCCTGCTCCTCGACGCCGATTCTGCCGCGCTCCTCTAGGCACGGCCCGTCGGCCTCAGGCGCCGCGCAACGCCGTCAGCGCTTCCACGAAGTCCGCCGGCAAAGGGGCCTCCACGCTCACCTTTCGGTCGCGCGTCGGATGTCGAAACTCCAATCGCCAGGCGTGCAGCATCTGGCGCGGCGCCGTATAGCCCGTCGCTTCCACAAACTCCGCGTTGCGGCGCCGTCCATAAGTGGCATCCCCTACCACCGGGTATCCCAGATGCTGGAAATGCACGCGTATCTGGTGCGTTCGCCCCGTGTGTAACGTCGCCATCACCAGTGTGGACCCCAGCAACCGCTCGACCACCCGATAGCTCGTCCACGCCTCACGGCCGCCCTCGCTCACCGCCATCCGCTTCCGATGGTTGGGGTGTCGCGCGATGCCGGCTCGAATTTCTCCTTCACTGGCTCCCACCAAGCCACAAACGATCGCCTGGTAAACCTTGTGCAAATCGCGCCCCGCGAATTGCGCCGCCAGCGCCACATGGGCGCGGTCGTTCTTCGCGGCCACCAGGCAGCCGCTCGTGTCCTTGTCCAACCGATGCACAATCCCCGGCCGGGCCACCCCGCCGATTCCACTCAGCTGACCGTGGCAGTGATGCAACAACGCATTGACCAAGGTGCCGTCCTCGTGCCCCGCGGCCGGATGCACCACCAACCCGGGCGGCTTGTTCAATACAATCACGTCCTCGTCCTCCATCAGGACGTCCAAAGCCATGGCCTGAGGTAGCGCCTCCGCCGGCGCCGGCGCCGGCCACCGCACTTCGATGGCGTCGCCTGCCTTGGGACTTTGGGTCGGTTTTGCATGACGCCCGTTCACTCGGATGAAGCCCGACTCAATTAGTCTCTGGATCGTGCCGCGCGAAACGTCCGACAGACGCTCCCGCAGGAAGGCGTCCAACCGAGTGTCCGGCTGCGACTGTTCAACCACGAACCGCACCGTCTCCGGACCTGAATCCGTCATGGCGCCGCCTTCCCATCGGCGGCTGAAGTCGACTTCGCAAATCGTCGTCGCGTCACCCACAGTCCCAGTCCCATGAGGATCAGTCCGGCGCTCACCCAATGCGCGGGTGTGATGAATCCCAGATAGAGCGCGCCAGCCGGATAATCTCCGCGAAAGGCTTCCACCACACTCCGCGTCACGCCGTAAATCAGGAGATAACCGGCAAAGACCTGTCCGTCGAATCGCCGCTTCGGAAACCACCACGCCAACAGGCCGGCCAACGCCAAATCCAAACTGGCCTCGTAGATCTGCGTCGGATGAACGGGAGCGCCGTGTGTCTCGTGGCTCGTGGGAAAACGAATCGCCCACGGCAGGTCGCACCGCGCGCCGTAACAGCATCCATTCATCAAGCAGCCGATCCGACCCAGCGCATGCCCCAATGCCAGGCTCGGCGCGAACACGTCGGTCAACACCCAGGCCGGCCACTTTCTCCAGGCGCACCACACAAACCCTGCCAGCACCGCCGCCACGAACCCGCCGTGAAACACCAAGCCCCCGTGATGCACCATGAAGATCTCGCTCAGGGGTTCGTTGCGGAAATCGCGCTCCCAATAGGTCGCCACGTACAACGCTCGCGCACCGGCTATGCCTGCCAGAATCAACACCCACAGCAGATCCCAGATCATGTCCGGATTCAGCCCCGCCCGACCCGCCCGCCGCGCGGCCGTCCATGCACCCAGCCAAAAGCCTCCCGCCACAAATATCCCGTACCAAGTGACGGTCACTGACCCAAGTTGGAAGGCAATGCGTTCCACGTGCGGCTAATTCTATTCCCCATCAGGAATCGGCACAGCGCAAATCCACAAGCCGAATCACCCCACTCAAGCCACCGCCGTCGATCACCGATAGGTCTCAGTGTGCCCCAGATAGCGGCGCGTCCGCTCCTGGATCACCTCCACGCGACGTCTCCCGAATGCCCAAAGCCGGGACCCGAAACGTCGACAGCCGCCAGGGATGGGCGGTGGAACCATGCCAAACCGGCCCCCGTGGCGTCCCAACGGGTGGAGGTGATGACATTCATGAATCGTTTGACGCGACGTTGGGCCCTCCTCGGGCTCGCCGCCTGCCTTCAGGCCTCCGCCAGCGCCATCACCAATGTTGCACCCGGAAAACTCGTCTGGCTGCAAGGTTACGATTTCAGCCCCGCCACCCCGGGTTTCCTCAACGAAGGCACCGTCAAACTGGAATGCGTCGACGACGCCCTCCACATCCAACTGGATGTCGCCGAGCCCGGCCTGGAAAATGCCCCGGGCGGCCGCCTCCTGTTCCAACCCGGCGCCGGCGGCAGTCGCGGCTTTTCCGGTCATCTCCTCAACCACGGCGAAGTCCTGGTCAATTACAGCGCCACCTTTTCCGTCCGCGGAACCACCGTCGACAACCAGGCTGCTTTCCTCGTCAATCCCTACGCCAAAGCCCTCTTCTTCGGACCCGGTGTGGGCTTCCTCCAACGCAAGGGCGTCGTTGACTGCGGCGAAAAGCTGGAGGTGCGCGACGGATTCTTTGACTGGCAGGGCGGAGACCTCCGTGGCGAACCCATCTTCATCCGATCCCTCTTTCGCCTGGCCCCGTCGATCACGCAGTCCTTCTCCGCCCGCATGGGAGGCGAAGGTTCCACCTTCGAAGGCCAACTGCTCGCTGGCCAAAACCTGCGCGTCTCCGGCGATGCCGCCTACGGCCCGGCCGAACTGACTTGCCCCGCTGCGCTCACCGTCGCCGGCACGCTGACGCTGGACTCCATCGACAGCCCTGAAAGCGTCGACCTCAACGTCCCGACCGGCCTGGTCATCGCCCCCGGGGGAAAGGTCGCAGTCGAACGCGGACGCGGCGGCAGCCGTCGCATTTCGGGCCCGATCGAAGTCGATGGAACGCTGGAGGTGGGGGCGGCCCTCGAATTGCTCGGCAGCCACACCCTCGTCCAGCGGGGCGCCTTCGCCATCAACGAATTCGGCTACTGTTCAGCCCAAGGTCCGGTGCAACAACGTGCCGGGACGACAAGGATTTCTGGCGGCACGCTTCATGTCCCGGCTTCCTTTTCCCTGGAAGGCGGTTCGCTCTCCGGATTCGGAACCATCTCCGGCGCTCTGACCAATGCCGCCCTCGTTGACCTGGTACAGTCAACGCGCACGCTCATTGTCCTGGGTGATTATGCACAAACGCCTGCTGGGACACTGACCCTTTCACTGGCCTCCACCCGCTCCAGCCAGAATCCGCCACCGCTGATTGTCACGGGAACCGCCCACTTCGACGGCGTCATCCGTCTGGTGGCACCCGAGGGCGCCAACCTGGTCACGGGCGCCCGCCACGCGTTGCTCTCCAGCTCGGCTATCGGCGGCGGCTTGGAACGTATCGAGGTGCCCAACCTGCCAACGGGTCGTCACTGGGAATTCCGATTCGAAGGCAACACTCTCTACGCGTCGGTCGCCGAAGGCGCCTCCCGCCCATCCTTGCGCGTCGACGTCGGCACCGACGGCGGCCCACGCCTGACCGTCGATGAGGCGCCTCCATTCGGTTTCGGCATCGAGTACTCCACGGATCTTTCCAACTGGATTGCGTTCCAGCCGCGCATCCAGTTCCAGGACGACACCCTCTGCCTCGGGGGCCTTCCCGCCTCCCTGCCGACCGCGTCGCTCTTCTTCCGCGTGGCCCGAGGCCTGTGACCCGGCAATTTCTTCGTCCCAGGCCTTCCTTTACTGGAATCCCGCTGGATACCTGAGTAGGGTCCGGCGCGCCGGGTGCCTATCCCCCAACACCCGGTGAGTACGTCTGTCCTCCCCATGCATCCGACCGACCTCAAGACCCGCCTTGGACTGGGCACGGAAATCTCGTTCCGCCCCGATGACCAGACCATCCAGTACATCAATTTCAGATTGGCCTCCCTCGGCCTGCCCACCTGTCGACGCGCCACGGGCGCGAATGAGGAGTGGACCGAAATGGTTCATGTCCTTCTCGCGCACCAGCGTGAAACCGACCGTCTGCTCGCCAACTACCTGCCGCCCGTGGACTGGCGCATCCAGAATTGGCTCGACGAATACCTCTACGACGCCGCCGTGCCCATTCGGCTCCCTCACCAAACCTTTGTCCTCTACCGGCACGGCATCGCCCGCGTCCTCTCCCTGCCCCCGGATGCCGACGAATTTCATTCGCCGATCGTTCATAGTTACCGGACCAAGAACGGCATCCTGAACAATCCCGCCAAGGACCGCCGCACCACCGAAGGCGTGTTTCATGTTAGCGAGGGCGGTCTCCCCATCGCCAACGACAAGCGAGCCGTGCCACTGCGCACCTTCGCCCTGATGCTGCGCGCCGCCCTGAATCCTCCCCGCGAGCATCTCCGCCTGCCCTTCACCGCCAGCCAGTCCCAGCCGGCCGAATGCTTCGTCTCGCTCCTCCTTCGGCCCACTGTCGTCCCCGCCATCCCCGGCAAGTGCGAAGCCAAATCCATGGAGGTGCGCTTCTTCGCCCCGGGCAGCCTCGTCTGCAACCTCGACTTCGTCGAAAGCATCTTCGGCAATGCTGGAGATCCTTTCCTCCCGGAAAATGACGCCGGCCTCGACGTCGATCATTGGACGGGCCACAGCGGCTGCGTCATCCTCGCCCCCCACCTCACCCAACTCACCAAAGCCGAGGTCGGACTTCCCCGGTGGGACCAGGCCACCGAACGCCAGCGCCGCGATGGCATGTGCTGGAAGTCGGAGGACGAACTCTACAACGGCGGGTCCGCCTTCAAACTCACCGCCCGTGATGAACACGGCGTCATCGTCACCCTCATCGCCGACAACTACTTCGGCTACTGCAAGAAGGAGGTCAAAACCCAGATCAGCTATGCCGCCAATCTCCTCGGCCAGGCTGAAGAGGAACACGCCGGCGGCGCCCTCGTCTTCGCCAGCTTCGACCTCGGTGAAGACTTCGACGCCAGCCGCCACGTCAAACCCACCGGCCATACCTACGAGGAGATGATCCGACGCTTCGGCGCCATCATGGATGCCCGCCCCGAAGGCTACGCCGTTGATCGCAATTTCCCCGACATCTATTACGTCCCAGAAGGCGCCCGCTTCGACCTCCAGAATCAACAGGTCGTCTGGACCCGCCGCGGTGAATCGCAGTCCATCAAGCTCCTCCCCGGGCGCACTTATGTCCGACCTTCCGGATACAAAGTGCACATGGAGAAACCAGCCGGGCGCTTGTGGCGCCTCGTCGGTACCCGCGCCGATGCCACCCTGTGCCACAAACCCAGCACCGTCTCGGGCGGTGGCAAATCCGAGATCTCCAAATCCATCTCCGACGCCATCCTCACCGGCCCTGTCTTCGTCGCGGACTACGAACGCGATTTCGACCGCGTCGAGGAACTCCTGCGCCGGGATTATTCCGATCGATTCCTCGACAAATCGAAACGCGATGGCCGCCCCGTACTCAGCCCCGACCGTTCGCTGGGCAGCGTCATCAAACTCCTCACGCCTTCCGCCGAGGATTACACCCCCGAGTTCAATGCTTGGCTCGGCAACATTCCGCAGTACCTCAAGGAAATCGTTTTCGTCCTCAAACGCTTCTACAAGCCGGAATGGGGCAAGAACTGGCGCGAACACTTCAGCGTGGATGCCATCAACGGCCTCCCGGGCAACGAACTCAAGTTCCACGATCGCAAGGTCTACACCACCCATCTGCGGGTCGGTTACCAGGCCGACGGATCCTGGCGCACCTTCGGACTTCGCAAGGACTTCATGCCCGCCATCAAGGTCCAGTATGAAGACGACATCACCGCTTCCGTCGTGGTGCCGTCCTCCGCTCTGACCAACCTGCCTCCCGCCTTCAAGGCGCCCTCGGTCAAGTTCGTCCAGAACTGCGAATACCGCCTCTTCCAACGCCCCGATGACGCCATCCATCGCGGCTATGACAAACAGACGGAGTCGGACTTCTCGCACCCAGGAAATTTCTTCTCCAACTACGAACCCCTGACTCCCGCTCACGCTCGCGAAATGATCGAAGACTCCATCGGCTTCGATCAATACACCCCGCCGATGCAACGCTGGCTGCGCGAAGCCGCCGAGGATACCCAGCTATCCTACCTCGTCTGCACCTCCGCCCCTCGCGTGGTCGATGGCAAACCTTCGAAAAACCCTCGCTACCTCCAAACCCGGCCCGACCTGCTCAATCCGCGCGCCACTTACCTCGCGGAAATCAGCATGCGGCTCCTTAGCAATCGTGGCCCCACGGAGGCTCTCGGCGTTCCGGTCACGGCCGTGCTGCCCGGGCGCCGCAACAATCCCCCCGAGCCCGGCATTCGTCCGCTCGCGGTGTTCAATCCCATTCACTACCTGGAATTGCCGGAACTCTTCATGGAGTTCATCTGCTCCATGACCGGCAAGTCCCCATCGACCACCGGTGCCGGCTCCGAGGGCGGCCTCACTAAGGGACCTTTCAACGCCCTGCTGCCCATCATCGACCTCAACAACGCCCTCGTCGCCTTCATCCTCTGCGATCACTCCGCCTTTATCACCGCCGCCGGCTACGTCGGTCCCAAGTTCCGCGTCGATCACGATATCAGCCTGCTGGTTCCGGAAATCTGGTGCCGCCTCGGCTTTGAGGAAGCCTCGCCCGCCCACATGATCGCCCACGGCTGCCTCGAACGCTGTCGGGATTTCGAAGTGGACGGCCGACGCGTTCTCGCCAGCCGCCTGGGCTGGCGCATCAACGAACGCTTCGCCATCCGCTATTGCGGCCGCATCTTCAACCACCCGCACCTGGTGTTCTCCGAAGAGATGTTCCGACCCGAATTGCAGGATCCCAAGATCTTCGCCGACGGCATGGAGAACATCATTGCCACGCACCAGCACATCGCCCGCGGATATTTCGACGACGGCAGCATCCATCTCGCCTGCCCTCCTCTCCACGCCCTGCTCCACATCATGAAGGATGGCTCCTGGGAAGGCCGAGACCTTCACCACCCCGAGGTTCGCGCTCTCTTCACCCGGCACCATCTCCTCAGCAGCGATTGGTACCGGGAACGCCTCCAAGCCCAACAGGTCCAGGACGAACACCTCTCCGCCCGTCACGTCGATACGCTTCAGAAGTTCCTCATGCGGACCCAGTACGCGGACGAGGCAGTTCGACTGAAAATCGCCGATCGCTTGAAGCGCGCCCAGGCGCAGCTCGCGGCAGCCCGCTCACCCGACTACACCGAAAGCCTGGTCGGCTACATCGGCCGCCAACCCCGATTCGCTCTCCCGGATCCCAAACCCAAGGACTGAGCCCCCCCTCATTCCTCGCCGTCCAGGTATTCCCCGGTCGGCCCCTTGATCACGGTGCGTGGCCCCAATCCCGCCACCACCCACTTCTTGCTGTCCGGGTAATAACACCACTCGCCCAGCGGATTGTCGGCGATCACGTAATACACCAAGTCGCCCGTCCCGGAGTTCGTGATTTGATGCGCCTCTCCCGGACGAAACAGAAAAACGTCACCCGGGCCGATCTCGGTCATGCCCGATTCCTCCCGGACCGTGCCGTGACCCGACAGAACGACATAGAATTCCCACTGCGTCGAATGCGCGTGGTACGGGCACATGACCGCCCCTGCCGGCAACCGCGCGATCATCACATCAAAGGGATGCCGCCGGAACAGGTCGGTCGACTTCGGCTCGCGCCCCAGCGCCACCGATAGCTCCTTACCGAACGTGTGAAACCTACCCTTGGCCGAACGCCACTCGGTCTCGGCCACGCCAGCCACATTCACCTTTTGCATGGGGCTCAGCCATAGCGGAGCGCCTGAATCGGGGCAAGGCGCGCCGCCTTGATGGCCGGCAGCAGGCTCGCCACCAAACCCACCGTCATGCTGAAGACGACCGCCGCCACCATCGGCATCAGGGTGATCACCGGGGCATTGCCGCCTTCCGAGAGACGATCCAGAAACGCCACCAAACCGAAGGAAGCCGTGATGCCCGCCAGTCCTCCCAACCCCGCCAAAACACACCCCTCCACCAGGACCTGCAGGAAAATCGCCGTCGGCGAAGCGCCAATGGCCTTGCAGGTCCCGATCTCCCGGATCCGCTCGGTGATGCTCGCCAGCATGATGTTCATGATCCCGATGCCGCCCACCAACAAACTCAGACCGGCAATGATGCCGCCGCTGATCCGAGCATTGCGAATCCTCAGGTTGATGTCTTCCAGCCGATTCTCCTGCGTCTCGAAGGTGAAATCCTCGATGCCGTTGTGCGTCATCAGCAGCACATTTCGCGCCTGCTGCAAGGCTGCCTCCAGGTGACCCAGATCCTTCACTTTGATATCGATGTCCGACAGCTTCGGCTCCGGAATCCCACCCCGACCCGAAGCTGATCGGAACTTCACCCAGGCGGTGTTCAGAGGAAGGTAAACCACGTTGTTCTTTCTCCAGAACGCGTCCCAATGTTTGCTCCGCCAACCCCGCTGGCGCGTCACCCCGCCGTTGTTGCCGTTCCCCTCCGACTTCGGTTCCTTCTTCGCCGCTTCACGCTGACGCTGGTCCTTTTCGCTCTCGTAGTGTTTGAACATCCCCACGATGGTGAAGGGCTGGCCGGAAATCTGGATCCGCTCGCCAATGGGAATGATCTCATGACCCGTCTCGTGCGGATTCCCAAATAGCTCGTCCCGAATCCCGGTTCCAATCACGCACACGCTCTGCGCGTATTCTTCATCGAGATCCGTGAAAAAACGGCCGTGCTCGATCTCATAAAGATTCATGTCCAGGACCTGTGGCCACGCTCCCACAACCTCCGAGGGATAATGGTCCTTGCCCGCTCGAGACACCACCGCACCGTACACGGCCATCTCCGGCGAGACCACCGTGAGCAACGGCGCGCTCGCCTTGAGGGCCATCACGTCCCGCAGCGTTCGGCCGGGCGCCAGATCGCGCAAATGCTCCTGGCTCGCCGGAACCTCCTGCTCCCGAATCAGGACTTTGTTGAGGCCACCCATGGCGATCATCGCCTCCTTCATCCCGTTCTCCATCCCCTTCACAATCGCGGCCATCGCCACCAGGCTCGAGACGCCCAACACGATGCCCAACATCGTCAGTACCGACCGGAACTTGTGGGTCCAGACCTCCTTCAAGCCAATCAAGATGGCGATGTAAACGGTCATTCGTAACGCAAGGCTTGGATCGGATGTAAACGGGACGCCCGCAGCGCGGGATACAATCCCGCCCCTATCCCCACCAATACACTGAACGCAAACGCCACTCCCAACGCCAACATCGTGATCTGCGGCGCATTGTCGGTCGGCGTAAACGCCCCGATCAACTGAACCACCACCCAGGAAAACGCCAATCCCGCCACCCCGCCCATCACCGAAATCACCACGGACTCAATCAGGATCTGCGCGAATATCGCAACGGTCGACGCCCCCACGGCCTTGCGAATCCCGATCTCCCGCACCCGCTCAGAGATGCTCGCCAGCATGATGTTCATGATGCCAATGCCGCCCACCACCAAACTGATCGCCGCAATGATCGTCCCGCTCATGCGCGCGTTGCGTATGAAGTTGTTGATCTCCGACGCCCAGTCTTCCTGCGTGCGAAAAGTGAAATCCTCAATCCCCCGATGCCGCACCATCAACACATTCCGCGCCTGCTGCAACGCCGGCTCCAGGAGGTCCACGCTCGGCACTTTGAACTGGATGTTCGAAAGCCGGAAGTCGGGCACGTCATTGGTCCCCGCGCCCGACCGAAATTTGATGAACATGGTGTGCAGCGGAACCATCACCGTGTCGTTTTTCAGACGGAAAATGAACCCGCCGCCTCCCCCGCGCCCTCCCCACCCTCGACTCCGTGTCGGACCCGTCGCCACCTGGTTCGTCATCGCCTCCCGCCGACGATACTCCCGCTCCCGCCGCGCCTGCTCGCTTTCGTAATGCCGCAACAGCCCGATGATGGTGAAGGCCTGGCCATTGATCGTCAGAATCTCCCCCACCGGAATAACCTCCCTCCCCGTCTCCTCCGGCGACCCGAAGAGCTCGTCCCGTATTTCCGTGCCGATCACGCAGACGCTGCGTGCCAATTCGTTGTCCAAGTCGGTGAACATTCGCCCGTGTTCCACCACGTGCTCGTTGATCTTGGCGTATCCAGGCCAACTGCCCGCGAAGATCCGCGCCCGGGTGTTTCGTCCCTGCCGACTCAACACCGCCGATTGTCCCGACCATCCGGTCATCTCATAGGCGGGCACGATGTCGCTCAACAAGGGCGCTCCAGCACGCAGCGCTTCCACATCGCCTAACGTCAGTCCGGGAGCCTGGTCCGCCAGGTGCCGCTGCCAGACAGGCAATTCGGTCTGGGGTTCCAACCGGATCTTCTCCAGGCCCCCCATCGCCACGAGGGCCTCCTTCATCCCCATTTCCATGCCCCGGACCAGCGCCGACATCGCGACCAGACTCGACACCCCTAGAATGATGCCAAACATCGTCAGCGCCGATCGGGCTTTGTGGGCCCAGATCTCCTTCAAACCGGTGCTGATGGTGTTGACGATGTTCATTCAGTAAGGAAGTCCCATGGACCCCCCGGGCAATCGTGCGTTCCCGCCGACCCCGGCCAATGTGGTGGCAGCTCAGGGTTTTTCAATCCGCCGGTGGGCAAACCTCATCGACCCGGTATCCGGACGTACATCCCCGGCCGCAACCGCCGCTCGTCCAATCCCGGATTGGCACGGCGCAACCCCTCCAGGCTCACCCCGTACTGCCGGGCAATCCTTCCCATGGTGTCCCCGGATATCACCCGGTGGGCCCGCGAACTCATTCCCGACGCCGAAGAAGCCGGTGAACGGTAATTCGACGAGGTGGAATACGACGTGCCAGGCCTTGAACCCCCAGCCGTCGTCGCCCCCCCCGCAACCGACGAACCTCCCGGCGTTGCGGACCGGGAGGCTGCGGCCGATCGCGGGGACGCTGCCGTCCTGGTTTTGGGCGAGACCGCCCCCTGCCCCCCCGCTCCCGAGGGCGCCGCCGACTGTGCTGTCGCCGGGCCGCCACTGGCGGTCACCCCTGCCAACGCCGCACTCAACCGCCGGACTTCGTTGCTCCAGGTCGTCGAGAACGCCAGCAGATTGGTCACCTCCGAGCGCAGCGAGAGGTTCTCGCGACGCACCGCCTCCAGGTCCCGCGCAATCGTCTCGCTTCGAATAACCAATGGCACCGAGGTCGCCAGCCGCTCGGTACAGTTCGTCACCCGGCTCCGAATCGATTCCGCCTTCGGATCCTCCGGCTTCAATCGCAGATACCGTTGGTAGTGATAAACCGCTTCCGCATAACGCCTCAGTTGCGCCTCGCACAGCGCGGCATAGCCCAAATGGGCCACCGAGGATCTCGGGTTCTTTTCCAGCGCGCGCTCATAAAACTCCGCCGCCGCCTCGTAGTCCCGCAACCGCTCCGCGTCCTTGGCCCGCAGGAAATTGCGCTCGCGATCCTCATCCGTCACCAGGAACGCGTCCGGCGAACAGCCGCCAACAAAAAACGACACCAGGGCAAGCAGCAGCAACACGCGGATGCCCCGCTGTCGTGCTGCAGTTCGTAACATGCGCGCGAAACTAGACGACCCCAGCCCTAACCGCAATTGCCGCACGGATCGGCACGGCACATTCCCTGGCGCCTCCCTCAAAACCCCAGGCAGCCTTCGTCGACGTCCACCCATTCCCCGGGTGAATAGATCACGCTACTTGCCCGTTGACGCGCCACCGAACCCTTCCCGAACCTCCCCGCTCCATGCCGAAGATCCAGCGAGCCCTGCTCTCCGTTTCCGATAAGTCCGGTCTAGTCTCCTTCGCCCAGGTTCTGGCCCGGGCCGGCATCCAGTTGATTTCCACCGGCGGCACCGCCCGCGCCCTGCGCGACGCCGGCCTTACGGTCGAGGATCTCAGCAATTACACGGGCTTCCCGGAGATGCTCGACGGCAGGGTCAAGACGCTCCACCCCAAGGTGCATGGCGGCCTCCTCTTCCTTCGCGGCAACCCGGCCCATGAAACCGCCGCTGCCGCCCATGGCATCGCCCCGATCGACCTCGTCGTCGTCAATCTCTACCCCTTCGAAGCCACCGTCGCCCGCCCCGGGGTCTCCCTCCACGAAGCCATCGAAAACATCGACATCGGCGGCCCCTCCATGCTGCGGAGTGCCGCCAAGAACCACGAAAGCGTCACCGTCGTCGCCGACCCTGCCGACTACGCCGAAGTCGCGGCGGCCGTTGCAGCCCAAGGTGAAACCACCCTCGACCTGCGTCGACGCCTTGCCGCCAAGGTGTACGCGCGAACCGCGGCCTACGACTCCGCCATCGCTGCCTACCTCCAAGCAACCCTGGATCAGGCCCATACCCTGCCTTCTTCCCTTACGCTCTCCGCCCCGCTCGCCCAAACTCTGCGCTACGGGGAGAACCCGCACCAAAAAGCCGCCCTCTACGGACGCTTCGCCGAGTCCTTCGAGCAATGCCATGGCAAGGAACTGTCCTATAACAACATTCTCGACCTTACCGCCGCTGCCTCACTCATCGCCGAGTTCGCCCACGAAGCACCCACCCTCGCCATACTGAAACACACCAATCCGTGCGGCGTCGGACAAGGCCCCAGTCTGCGCGAAGCCTGGGATCGCGCCTTCGCCACCGATCGCCAGGCACCCTTCGGTGGCATCATCGCCACCAATCGCCCCCTCGATCTTCCCTGCGCCGAGGCCATCGCCGAAATCTTCAGCGAAGTGATCGTCGCACCGGATTTCCATCCCGACGCCCTCGAACTCCTCTGCAAGAAAAAGAACCTCCGCCTCCTCCGCATCAAGCCCAAGACCGGCCCGATCCAACCGTGGGACCTTCGCAGCGTTGGGTTTGAGTCGTACCTCCTCCAGGAACGCGATACCCGCCTCACCACCGCGACCGACCTCAAGGTCGTCACACAACGCACCCCCACACCTTCGGAACGCCATGCCATGCTCTTCGGCTGGCGCGTCGTGAAGCATGTCAAATCGAATGCCATCGTCTACGTCACGGCCGATGAACACGGTCACGGACGCACGCTCGGCATGGGTGCCGGTCAAATGAGCCGCGTCGACGCCAGTCGCATCGCCGTTTGGAAGGCCGGCGAAGCCGGCCTATCCCTCGCCGGCAGCGTCGTGTGCAGCGACGCCTTCTTCCCCTTCCCGGATGGACTCATCGCCGCCGCCGATGCCGGCGCGTCCGCCGCCATCCACCCGGGCGGCTCCGTCCGTGACGCCGAGGTGAACCAAGCGGCCGATGCCCGCAACATGGCCATGGTCCACACCGGAGTGCGCCACTTCCGGCACTGATCCAGCGCCACCCTTCCCGCCCGGTCAGGCAGCGCTCCCAGGCTCCTGGGAGGACGCCGGACGGTCGGCCATGGCCGAGCGCAACGCCGGGATCTGTTCGAGCAGTTTCTTCAACTGAACGCCGGTCAGGCTCTCCAGCACGGGTGGCAGTTGGGCGACGATCTGGGTGATGTCCCCCGTGACCTTGCTCGCTCCACCGCCTTCGCCGGAACCGGAGTTGATGATCACCATCCGCTCGGTCTTCGACAGTGGCTCGGAAATCCTGCCGGCAATCTCCGGCAACACACGTACAATCAGTTCAATCACCGCGGCCTCGTTGTATTGCTTGAACGACTCTGCTTTCTGCCTCATGGCCTCCGCCTGTGCGCGGCCCTGGGCTTCGATAATCGCCGCTTCCGCCAACCCCCGCGCCTTTTGTGCCTCGGCTTCGGCGATGCCGGTCGCCTTGTTGACCTCCGCCGCCGCGAAACCGGTTTGCTTCTGCGCCGCCGCCGCCCCGGCCGCTTCGGTTTCCAACTGGTACTTCCGCGCATTCGCCAGCGCCTCCACCTTGTAACGCTCAGCGTCCGCCGGTTTCTGAATGTTGGCCTCCAGTTCCCGCTGCCGACGCTGAATCTCCTGTTGCTGCAACTCGATCTGCTTCTGCTTCTCGATGATCTGAACCTGCACCTCCTCCGCCTTCACCAGCTGTCCCGTCTTGTATTTCTGGAGCTCGTACGCGAGGTCGGCCTCGGCCTTCTTGGTGTTGGTGGCGCCGTTGTACTCCGCCACCTTGAGTTCGTAGTCCCGATGAGCCTCGGCCACCTTGGTGTCCGCCGCAAACTTGGCCTCCATGCCCGCCTGCTGAGCCTGCGCACTCTTGATCATGGCGTCTCGATCCGCCTCAGCCTGAGCAATCAATGCGTCGCGCTTCACCTGCGCGATTCGCGGCTTTCCCAACGCCTCAAGATAGCCCTGCGTGTCGCGAATATCCCGGATGGTGAAGCTCACAATCTGCAAACCCATGTTCGCCATGTCCCCCGCCGCCACTTCCTGGACCCGCGTCGCAAATGCATCGCGGTTCTGGTAGATCTCCTCCACCGTCATCGTTCCCAGAATCGCCCGGAGATGCCCTTCCAACGTCTGGGTCGCTATGCCACGGATTTCTTCCCCGCCCTTGCTCAGGAATTGCTCCGACGCCGTGCCAATCGAAATATCGTCACCCTTCACCTTGATCTGCGCCACGCCGTCCACTTTCACGGGCACGCCTTTGCTGGTGTAAACCTCCGGCGTCTGCACATCGATCGTCAGCAATTCCAACGACAACGTGTCGATCTTCTCGATCACCGGCCACACAAAGGTGCCGCCGCCTTTCACGATACGAAAGCCACGACTGCGAACCGTGCCGTCCGCGTCCCGGAATTGATAGCGCCGGCCGGACACCACCAAGACCTGGTTGGGACCCACCTTGGTGTACCGGCTAGCCCACACCGCGCCGAAGATCACGATCACCGTGACCAGACCCACCACCGCAATCGCCGCCAGTCCCCAGCCGCCAATACTGAGTTGGGCGAGTAATGAATAGGCATGCATAGGTTCGAGGATTCCGTTGAAGGTCCGAGGACAACATCCAAACACAACCATCAGGAGTGGGTCGCGCGCGTGACGTAAAACTGGTTTCCCACGATCCGGTGAATCACCACCGTCACACCGGTGCCAATCGCCACATCCCCCTCCGCCCGCGCTGCGGCGGTATACCGGACTCCGCCATCGACGTAAGCAATCTCGCCAGTACCCCCCGCGGAGATCGGAGTGATCACCGTCGCTTCGCGCCCGGCCAACCCCGCCACCTTGGATTCGCTCGAGCTTTGCGTCCGGGCGAACACCGCGCGGAACATCAGGAAAACCCCGGCCGCAATCAAAAAACCTCCCAGAAACGACAAGGGCAGACTCACGAATGGACTGCGCGTGGCCTCGATCCTCGACAAAATCATGCCCAATCCTCCGAACGCCGTGATGAACGAAGCGATCGTCGTCGGGCTGAGCGGCGCAATGCCAGGCATGTGATCCCCGCCAAAACCCGCCTCCGCGTGCCCGCCAGAACCCAAATCCCCTCCCGCCCCATCCGCCTCATGACCGGCATGCGAGCCGAAAAGGTGCCCCGCAACCGCCGACACAATCGAAAAAAGCAGTCCGAACCCGAAGCAAGCCACGTAGGCGATGAAGAGATCCATGACTGGGACCCGGTGGAGGTTGGTCCTAGCCAGCCTGATCACCCCCAGCCGGGCAAGCCCTTTTACACCAAAAGCCCGTCAATGGTTGCGAAAGGTATTTCAATCGCGCCGCAACGCCTGCGGACTTGCCCTGCGCGGCTCCTTCGGTTGTCGTTTCGCTGTCCTTGCAGGGACCGCGCCCTGCGCCCGTTCATGTCGCAACCCTCCCCCAACCCGACCGCCGACCGTCCGCCACCGTCAACCCCGGTTTCGCGCCGCGAGATCCTGGGTTGGTGTTTCTATGACGTCGCCGACTCGGCGTTCACCACCGTCATCGTGACCGTGCTGTTCTCCGTTTACTTCGGCACGGTGGTGGTCGGTGACCCAGGGCGCGCCGATTTCCTTTGGGGCCTGGCTGCTTCCATTTCCGAACTCGTCGTAGCCGTGCTGGCCCCCGTTCTTGGCGCCATCGCCGATTTTTCCGGGAGTCGAAAGCGATTCCTTGCGGTCTGCGCCTGCACCGTGACGCTGTTCACCGCCGCCCTGTGGTTCGTCGGCCCCGGCATGACCGCCTTGGCCTTGGTCCTCTATGTGATGGCGAACATCGGATTCGCCGGCGGGGGAGTCTTCATCGATAGCTTTCTTCCTGGAATCTCCAACGCGACGAATGCCGGGCGTATTTCCGGCATGAAATGGGCCATGGGCTATGGAGGCGGCTTGCTGGCGTTGGTGGTCTGTTTCCCTTTTGCCAGCGGCATCAAGACCGACGCCTCGCCGGACCAACTCGCTTCGGCCCGAATGATTCCGTTGGTCGTGGCGGTGTGGTATGCGCTCGCAACCATCCCGACTTTTCTCTTCCTGAAGGAACGCGGTGTCCGACAGCCTCTGCCACCCGGTGACACCCTGCTCGGCACCGCCTTCCGGCGCCTTTCCCACACCTTTCGCAATATTCGCCGCTACCGGGAACTGGTGAAACTCCTGGCGGCCTTTCTGATCTACAACGATGGCATCGTCACCGTGATCGCCTTCGCGGCCCGTTATGCCAAGGAAACCATCGGCTTCGAAACCCAAGACATCGTCAAACTGTTCATCGTGATGAACGTCATCGCCCTGGTGGGTGCATTGAGCTTCGGATGGTTGGCTGACCGCATTGGTCAGAAGCGGACCATCCTGTTGTCTTTGGGAATCTGGATCAGCTCCACCACCCTCGCCTATTTCTCCCATTCCAAAGCGAGCTTCTTCGTGGTTGCCACCCTGGCGGGGATCGGGATGGGGTCCTGCCAATCCGTTACCCGGAGCCTGGTCTCGCTGTTTACTCCAAAGGAGAATGCTGCGGAATTCTTCGGATTCCTGGGCATTGCCGGAAAAGCCCTGGCCTTTCTTGGCCCCCTGGTCTTCGGATTCCTGTCCAGCACCACCGGAAGCCAGCGTCCCGCGATCCTCTCCATCGGGGTATTCTTCATTCTCGGAGCCATTATACTGCTCACGGTCAACGAGCAGAAAGGCAAGGAAGCGGCATTGATTCCAGTCGACCATCCCGGCGCCTAGGCCCCCCGGCCGCCGGTCCGTCGGCGCCGGATTCATCTTTTCCCGCCTCCTCAAAGATCGCGCGCCCCTTCCCCGACTTCCCCTCCCCCCTTTTCACGCCCCCTGTTCCCAACCTGACCTACGATAGGTCTGGTCCGCAGTTCGAACGCCGGAGGCCCGGTCTGTCCTGCCCTTCCATCCGTCGAACCACCTCATGAGGCAATCTCCCCAGCCCCATATCAACAGGTGTGGCCCGCAGTCGTGCAGACCTTCCTCCCCCCCTTTCACGCCCCCTGTTCCCAACCCGACCTACGATAGGTCTGGTCCGCAGTTCGAACGCCGGAGGCCCGGTCTGTCCTGCCCTTCCATCCGTCGAACCACCTCATGAGGCAATCTCCCCAGCCCCATATCAACAGGTGTGGCC
>JAEUHG010000092.1 GCA_016795425.1 Verrucomicrobiales bacterium | reverse complement strand
CAGGCCTCCTGCAACGTTCGCAGGAAGGTCTGGCGATCCTGGTCATCAAGGAAAATCGGCTCGCGCCGGTCTCCCCGGTTCATCAGGTGATAGATCGCTCCCGCGTACTCGATCCGTAACGGCCTTGGCATAGGCATCCCTCTTCCTTGCCGACCCACCGAGTCTGCTTGCTCCTTCCTCCATTATCAATTGTGAGAACTGACCCCTTTCCGAATCGTCCCCACGGCCATGCGAGCCTTCTCCGGCGTTTCCGCAGGTGCAGTCCAGACAGCCGTGTTTGCTGCAGGCCCGGCAGTTCTTTGATAGCGCAACGCGGAGATGCCGGCGCGCCCGGTGCAGGCGTACGGTGAGGTTGTTTCGAGTCAATCCCAATACCTGGGCGACCATGCTGGGATCCTCGCCTTGCAGATCGATTCGTTCGACGAGTTCGCGATAGGTCTCCGGCACGGCGGGAAGCAGTCGCTTCAAGCACGCACACAGCACCCGTGTGTCGCTGGGGCTCGGTGATTCCGACAACTCTTGCTGGTACCGTTCGAGCGCCCGCGACCTCGCGGCGCGTCGTCGGTAGAGGTCGATGATGGTCCGGCGCAGGACGCGATAGAACCAGGCCAAGGTGTCTTCGCCGTCAACCGGCCGACCGCGGGCTCCCAACGCCTTCACCAGGCTTTCCTGAACGAGATCCTCGGCCAGGTGGGGGTCGCCGACCCGCTTCCGGGTGAATGCGACGAACGTCGCCAGATTCTTTAGGATCACCTCATTCATCGCATCCATGATGCCGAACCTCCCAGAATCAACGCGTTACGCCAAGCCGGTCGCACTTCCTAGATCGTGTGTAATGATTCGACGTCGGCTGCGTTAGCCGGTGTGCATGATGAAAACCGAACCCACCCACCGGGAAACCAGTAAGCCGTCGTGCTGCGGCGGCAACTCCCAGCCTCGGCCGCGGGCTTCCCATGTGCACGCCGCCGACGGGCATGACCACGATCACCCTCAGGTGCAGGACCAGCGGCATGACCCGAGCCGCGTCCATGGGCTCCCCGGCGTCGCGCCTTCCCCAACCGCCAAGTATTATTGCCCGATGTGCCCGGGAGTGGAGTCGGACGAGCCTGGCATGTGCCCCAAGTGCGGCATGGCCCTCGAACGA
Organism: Verrucomicrobiales bacterium; assembly: GCA_016795425.1. GTDB lineage: Bacteria > Verrucomicrobiota > Verrucomicrobiia > Limisphaerales > CAIMTB01 > CAIMTB01. The sequence continues at coordinate 7,885 of JAEUHG010000092.1, read as the reverse complement.
AATCCGGCTTGGAAGCCCGTCGGTAAGGTCGTCTACACCTGCCCAATGCATCCCGAGGTGGTGCAAGATCATCCGGGAACCTGCCCCAAATGCGGTATGGCGCTGGAGCCCAATACAGTAGTTCCGCAAGCTGAAGAGGACGACTCCGAACTCCGCGACATGACGCGTCGGTTCCGCTGGGGTGCGGTCCTGGCGTTGCCTGTGTTCGTGGTCGCGATGGCCCACCTGGTCCCCGCTTGGCGCCACGCGGAGTGGGCCGTTGGGGATGTGTCCCGCTGGGGCCAGTTCCTCCTGACCACACCGGTGGTGGCCTGGGCGGGGTGGCCGTTCTTCGTGCGCGGCGGGCGCTCGCTGGTCAACCGTAGCCTGAACATGTTTACGCTCATCGCACTGGGAGTGGGCGCGGCTTACCTGTTCAGCGCCGTGGCGATGCTCTTTCCGAAGTGGTTCCCTCCCGGCACCGGGCACCCCGGCAAACCCGCGCTCTATTTTGAGGCCGCCGCGGTGGTGACCGTGCTGGTGCTCCTGGGCCAGGTGCTTGAGCTCCGCGCCCGGCAGCGAACGGGAAGCGCCCTTAAGGCGTTGATGAGCCTGTCGCCCAAGACTGCGAGGCGCGTCACACCTGAGGGCGACGAGGAAGTGCCTCTGGATGCCGTGAAGCCGGGCGATCAGTTGCGCGTGCGACCGGGGGAGAAGGTGCCGGTGGATGGGATCGTGGTCGAAGGACGCACGTCCATCGATGAGTCAATGCTTACCGGCGAACCCGTGCCCGTAGAGAAGGAGCCCGAGGCCAAGGTCTCAGGTGGCACTCTCAATACGACGGGCGGCATCGTGATGCGTGCCGAACGTGTGGGGGCGGAAACGTTGCTCGCGCGAATGGTGGTCCTCGTGGCCCAGGCGCAGCGCAGCCGGGCCCCGATTCAGTCGGCGGCCGACAAGGTGGCGGCTTGGTTCGTTCCAGCGGTGCTGGTGGTGGCCGCTGCCACGTTTGTGGCCTGGATGGTTTGGGGGCCGGAACCTCGACTGGGGTTTGCCATCACCAACGCCGTGGCCGTCCTCATCATCGCCTGCCCATGCGCGCTCGGTCTTGCCACCCCGATGAGCGTGATGGTGGGTGTGGGACGTGGTGCCCAGGCGGGAGTGCTTATCCGCAACGCGGAGGCGATTGAAAAGCTGGCCCGCATCACCACCCTCGCGGTCGACAAGACCGGCACGCTGACCGAGGGGAAGCCTCGTTTGGCGCAGGTCCTCCCGGCGGATGGCTTCTCCGCAGATGAAGTCCTTGGTCTTGCCGCATCGTTGGAGCAGGCGAGCGAGCATCCGCTGGCTCACGCGGTCACCACGGCCGCGGGGGAATCCGACCTCCCGCTGAGCGCCCCGACGGCGTTTCAGTCCCTGACCGGTGGCGGCGTGTCCGGAACGGTGGACGGACGCCGGGTAAGGGTCGGCAAGCCAGAGTACCTTCGGGACAGCGGAGTTTTCGGAGTCGATTCACTGGAGTCCGTTGCCGCCCCTCTTCAGGCCGGAGGTGCGATCGCCTTGTTCGTGGCCGTGGATGAACATGCGGCCGGCACGTTGATCGTCGGAGATTTGGTCAAGCCGTCCACACCCCGTGCGCTCGAGGAATTGCGGGATCTGGGCGTCAGTGTCGTGATGCTTACCGGCGATCATCCGCGCACGGCGGGTGCGGTGGCGACCAGCTTGGTTATTGCCAGTCACCACGCGGGCATGACGCCGCAGCAGAAGCTCGAACATGTACTGGCCCTCAAGGCCGCGAATCAAGTCGTCGGAATGGCGGGTGATGGCATCAACGACGCGCCGGCCCTGGCCGCGGCGGACGTGGGCATCGCCATGGGCACCGGCACCGACATCGCCATGGAGAGCGCCGGCGTGACGCTCGTGAAGGGCGACCTTCGAGGCGTCGTGCGCGCCATCCGGCTCGGACGGGCGATGCTGTCCAACATCCGACAGAACCTCTTCTTTGCCTTCCTTTACAACGCGCTGGGGATCCCCATCGCGGCGGGAGTGTTGTTTCCGATCGTGGGGGTGCTGATGAGTCCGATGCTCGCTGGCGTCGCCATGAGCTTCAGTTCCGTCTCGGTGATCGGCAATGCGCTCCGATTGCGGCATGCCCGGCTCGATTGAACGGGACCTCACGCCAAGGGATGGTGCGTCTATGACAAGATCGGATGATCGATGTCGGGAGGGTTGCCGGAGCGCCCGACGTAGATGTGGGCAGACGGTTCGAAGTCCGCGAAATTCAAAACCAAAAGCCCCATCATGAAAGCCCCTGTCACCCTACGTCCGATCGCCCTCCTCGTTGCATCCCTGAGTGTCGCCATGGGATTGAGCCTTGGAATGAGTCTCTCTAGCGGGGCGGCCGACACGCCCAGAAAGGGGGCGGAGCGCCTCATGCAATTCGGCGCCCCGTCATCGGTCCGCGAGGCCTCCGCCACCCGTCCCGCGCCCGCCTCGCACTCGAATTGTGGCTCGTGCAAGACCGTGAAGGCGGCGCGTGCCTCCGATACTGCCAAGGGAGGGGAAGTCCTCCTTGCCCGTGGAAAGCCGACCACGCTGGTCTCCACGCACGGATGTGACGGGTGCTCGACGAGTATTGGCGTCACGGGTTTCGGTAAGTCCAAGACCCAAACCGCGATGCACGGCTGCACGAAGCAGATATTGGCTTCGGTCCGTTGCTGCAAGTAGTGGGTGTTGTGGATCGACAATCTTCCGTCGTCCGTTGCGTCCGATGTCCAAAGGGTCATTGAGCGGCGGAGGGTTCCATGGCGATCGCGAGTCCCGGAATTCAATCCTGGCGAAGTCCTCCCTGCCTTGAGCAGTTCGCGGTGAATCCAAGGTGCACCCAACGATTCTCGCCTGCCATGCGAATAATCAAATCGCGGATTACCTTGGTGGTGCTTGGTCGGCCGACTCGCGTTCTCGATCATCAGAGCCGCCCGTGACGCGAACAGGGCTCGGATGGTCGCCCGAAGGCCGGATAGAATGGCCTTCATACCGGCACTGAGCTTCGGCTACCGAATGGCGAGAGGGCAATCGTCGATCCTCGACCTGGGGGCGGACTGAAGTTCCAAACACCTCGTCCGGTGAGGCTTCGGGGTCTTGTCGACCCACAAGTTGGCGTTGGCCACTCTTCGTTCCGTCACTCCACTCGCACCCGGAAGAAGCTCGTGGCCTGCCCACTCACAGGCGCGTTGAACGTCTTCAGCGAGCCGTCGCCCTGAACGACGTCTGAGGCTGGCATCCAATCACCACTCCCCCACCTCTGGCGGCGCTCCAACAGGTGCGGACGACCGAGCACGGTTTGTACGCTCAGCGCGAAGTGGTCGCTCCGGGCAGTGATGGAGTGGATCCTCGGGCCCGCGACCCAGTCGCCGAACAACCGTGCCATGCCTGGTCGAGGCAGCCCGTCGACGGTCATGAACCAGCCACCGAGAATCAGGTTCTCACGGTCATCCAAGAGCATCACCGTCACCGAATCCTCCGGCCCAACCGGCGCGCCCCAACTGGCATCCACGCTGCCGTCTGGATTCAGCCGCGCCAGGTTCCTCCGAATCGAGGTGCCTACCGAGACGGTGAACTCGCCCGCGACATAGATGCGTCCCTGTCTATCCACCAACAAGGAAGTGATCTGCTTCGTGGTCCCCTGGGACCGCTCGATGTTCGGGTAAAGGAAGCCGGCGTCCGGCGTTCCATTGGGATTCCAGCGCCGCAACGAGGCTTCGACTTGAACGCCTTGCAGCAACCCCCAGCCCATGACCCCGACGATCTTCCCGTCGGGTTGGAACGCGATAAGGTCAGGCCGAACTTCGGGAATGGCCGAATAAGAGCGATCGAGCGTCCCGTCGGGACCCAGCCGGGCAAATGAGTTCGTCACCGGATTGCCGTTGAACTTCGAGAACCAACCGGAAACCAGGAATCCCCCATCCGCTCGCGGGTAGAGGTTGCGTACGGCGGTGCCATCGTAGTCCTTGTAGGGTCGTAACCTTGAGCAGGCGATGCCGCCGTCGGTGGCGCCCGACCCCGGATCAAACGAGGTATCGACGCGGCCGTCGGCGAGCAACCGTCCAAGTCGATTCATGGGCTGCCCCTGCAACTGTTCGAACGTCCCCCCAACCAGCACCCGGCCATCCCCGAGCGCGCGCAGGACCGAGCCTTCCGGCCAACCGCCCCCCGTGAGGCCGGGCGAGGCTTGGAAATCTGGGTCGACGGACCCGTTCTCGCGCAGGCCGATCAGCCCGCTCGCGGGTACGCCGTTGAAGGCGGTGAAAATGCCGGCCAACACCAGTCTACCATCGGGTTGCACCGCGATGGCGCGCACACCGGATGCCGTGGGTGGGACGCGCCCGGAGATGCAACCTTCCGGGGAGCCGGTCGGCCCGGAGCCTGGGTTGAAGGACGGATCCGGGGATCCGTCCGCGCGCAACCGCAACACCGAGCGGTACCGTTGGGCGACCAGGAATCGTCCCTGCGCATCCTGCACCAGCGCATCGACCGGTGAGTATTCCCCGGGGCTGAGGACCCAGGCGGCCGGCTTGGGATTTAGGGCGGCATAGAAACTCGTGTCCAAGCGGCCGGGCGCCACCGGATGCATCCAACGGACCACGACCGCGAGGGGCTCGCTGTAGGCTTCCCCCTTCGAGTTTCGGGCGACCACGCGGTATGAGCCCGCGTCGGACGGCTGCAGATTCAGCAGCACAAGATTGGTGGACGTGGCACTTGGGAGGTCCACCCCATCCCGTTGCCACCGGACCGACGGCGCCGGCAAGCCCGCGACCTTGGCCACTAGAACGAGATTCGTCCCTTGTGCCACCGTCGTATCAATCGGCATGACCGACACCGCCGGCCGCGCCAAAGCCATCACTGTCAGCCGCGCCACCGCACTCCGAACGGTGTCGACCGAGTTGACAACCTCCACCCAATAATCGCCCGCCTCCGAAACCCTCACCGTCGGCAGGTCCAGAGTTGCATTGGTCTTCGAATCGAGAGGGCTGCCGTTAAAGTACCAGAGATACGACAGCCGTGACTCGCTCTGGACATCCACGGAGAACCTCGCGGGTTGCATCTCTTCCACCGTTGATGATTGCGGTTGCTCCAGGATGACGGGAGGCGCGGGCACTTCTCCACCTGCCAACCGAGCCAGATACGGCCGAGCCACGCCCTGAACATTGGTGAACCCGCCGACCAGCAAGATGGCACCGTCGGCGAGGATCTGCACTTGGTTGATTCGCCGGAGGTACCGCGGAAGCTCATCAGGGGCCCAGATACGGACTGGCCCGGCGACTCCACTGCCGGCATCGAAAGTCGGATCTACCGTGCCGTTGCGTTGCAACCGAACCAGGCTCGGCCGGACCTGGCCGTTCAAGCCGCCAAAGGTGCCTGCAACGAGAATCTTCCGATTGGCTTGAATGGCCAGCCGACTGATCGCCGGTTCCGAGTAGGTGAAATCGCCGTTCGTGAATTGGTTCGTCGTCACGAAGCTCGCGTCCTGCAGGCCGTCGGCCAGCACCCGCGCCAGTCCCGACTGCCGCCAACTTGCCACCACGATGCGCCCATCGGGATCGCGTGCGATTTCCTTGTCCCACGACCCGTTATCGCCCGCCCGGTACTCAAACGAGCGATCCAATTGCCCGGCTTTCGTGATCCGGTTGAATCCGAAGCAAGAGTCGCTCCCAAACCGGTTGAACTGCCCGATCGCGAGGAAGGAACCGTCCTCCAGGCCGATGACCCGGGGGATGATGGGAGTCGAAGAATACGGAAATGATGGTAGGAGAAATTGCAGCGAGACGCTGAAGCCGGGATCCGGCCTGCCGTCCGGCAATAAACGCTGCAGGCTGGATCCGTAAAGGATGGCACTCCCGTCCAGGAACCCCTCCATTCCGGCCGCGCCGTCGGCGATCGAGTAACTTCGATCAAGTCCGCCGTCCGGGTTCAGCCGCACCACCTTCTTGCCACCGGCCAGGAGCCGCCCATCCGGGAGCACGTAGAGGTCCCAAAATTCCTCCGTGCCTCTCGGCGGTGCTGCTTGAAAGGTCGGATCTAATGCTCCGTCCGGTCGCAGCCGGGCCAGCCCGGGAACCGCCACCCCGTTGTAGTGACGAAACGCGCCGCCCACCACCAGTCGGCCATCCGCCAACGGCGCCACCTGCCAGACGCTACCGTCGGGTCCTTCGCCCACCGGAAAACCGCGATCTAACGCGCCTGGTCCGGACACGGGCTCCGCAGCCCGTGCCACGAAGCACCACAAAATCAAATAGCCGATGGCATTCCCCCAAAACCCGCGGTTGCGTCGGTTCATGGCCCCTCCTTCAGTTCACCATCCATCGCCGGTATCGACCCGCCGGCCCGGTTGCACGGCCATAGACTACCACGGCCCCGCCCGAACCGAAACCCGACATACGTATGACGTCAGGAGGCGCTTCGCTTTCTCCGCTTTCCCTCAGTGGATCGCCGGTCGCCCTCACGGTTTGGCGCAGCGGGTCCCGGACACAAGTAAATCAGGCGGTTGTGCCAATCCTCGGTTCCCCGGGTTTCCCATAGCCAGACCAGCGCCCGCATGAGCCCGCCGATGTCGTTCGGGGGGATGGATTGTTCATCAACGAAGACCACTCCTCCGAGCTCGTGCCCGGATTCCAGGAGGTCTGAGGCGTGTTTCCAAAGAGTGCGCTGATCGTAGGTCATCAGGGTCAATCGCTGTTTCGCGGCTACCATCAAGATCTCCGCATCTGGCACCCCGAGAAACGTCCCAGCCTCCCAGTCGTGGATGGACTGGATATCCATGGAGGGGCGTTTGCCCTTCGCCTGCAGGGCTACGGCCTTCGCGATATGCTTGTCGAGCAGAAGCCTGAGCATGCTACTTGCCCCGGATCACATCCGGCGGCACTTCGATCCGCTCCAATGCCGGAACGAGTCGCGACAGCCTGGTAAAATCATGGGCCTTCCCGTCGTCGATGGCGCTCTGGGTTTCCTCGGGGAAGGCGGCGGCGTAGTTGAGCGCGGCGCGGACCTTGGAAACCGGCCACGTGAGGTGCTTGGCGGTCTTCTGGATGTCCTCGCCGTATCCCCGCGCCAGGTTCACGACCTGCCAGACGGCCACCCGGGTTCCTTCGACATAAGCCTGGCGTCCGACCGGCGAATCTCGGAACTCAATCATGGCGAAGTCTTCTCGCCGAAGTCCCTCATCGAGGAGGCGGGCGGCGGTTTCCGCGGTGGATCGATCGAATCGGCGGGCGAGGCGTTTTAGGCTCTCGGCGCGATCCGCCGGCAATCGTCAATTGATGAAGCTCGGACTGCAAGTGGCCATCTCGACCGTGAGGAAGTATCGGCCGGTCCGGGGACGGCAGCCCAACCAGACTTGGAGGGCTTTCCTGAAGAATCATGCTGGCGGGATTGCGGCGATGGACTTCTTCGCGGTTCCGACGGCGACTTTCCGTCTGCTGTGTGTATTGCTGGGCGTTCGGCGCGAACGACGCATCGTGGTGCACTGGAACATCACCGAATTGCCCACCACGGAGTGGAACACTCAGCAAGTGGTGGAGACGTTCCCCTTCGACTCTGCGCCCGACTATCTGGTGCGCGATCGTGATTCAATCTACGGAGGCAGCTTCGTGAAGCGGGTGAACACACTTAGGATCCTGGAGAAGGTGATTGCGCCAAGGGCACCATGGCAGAACCCTATCGCCGAACGTTTGATCGGAAGCATTCGTCGCGAGTGCCTAGACCGTCAGGAAAGGGGTCAGTTCTTACAATCGACAATGGAGGAAGTTCGGGAGGTCGTTTGTCGCCACGGTCGAAGCGCGCCGTTCTCAGCCTTTCGATCATTTGCAGGCACACGCTCAACCGTGCTTCACCGGCGAATCAACGCTGT
>JAEUHG010000084.1 GCA_016795425.1 Verrucomicrobiales bacterium | reverse complement strand
CATTCGGGCGTGGGAACGGGCCCTGGGAATTGCGAGCCGCCCTCCCCACATCTCGAACACGGATCAGGGATCGCAGTTCACGAGCGAGGCGTACATCGAGGCGGTGGAATCGGTCGGCACGGAGGTGAGCATGGACGGTCGGGGGCGCTGGATGGACAACCGGTTCATCGAACGACTGTGGCGCAGCGTGAAGTACGAGGACGTGTACCTGCAGGATTACCTCGACGGCTTGGAGCTTGGACGAGGCCTCGCCCGATGGTTCAAGGAATAGAACTGGGTTTCATAATGCCTCACCACGCCATGTCGTTGGTAATCCGAGCGGAAGCTGCCCGGGACCTGGTCCCGACCCTCGTCGATCCCTGCGTTTTGCCTTTGCGACGATGTCACGCGCAGCAGCGCTCTCTAAATCGACGCGACGAAAAATCCACGGTCCCTCTCCCAAGGGGTGTAACGACGGCAGGTCACATCGCTCCGCTGCTCTTCGGAGAGTCTTCGGAGCCACTCCCACGAGGCGCGCCGCTTGATTCAAGCTCATCCAACCCTCCGTTTCCTGACGCTCTGGAGTGTGTCTGGGGATGCCTCGATGGTTCCGGGCTGAAGCCACAGCCGACTTTGTCCAGTAGTTTCCTGAGCCGGTTCGTAACCCTTCACGATTAAGACATCCGGCAATCATCGTGTCAGAGAGCACGCACGCAAGAACCCCGATGGCCTCGGCAGTGTTTGGGCTGAGGTGCCGCCGGTTGTCACCGCGTTTTCGCCGAGCGACAGCCAACTCACTGTGCACGCCTCCTTTCCAGTGGATCACCAGTTGGACCAGGCCCGCTTCGGAATCGACATCCACGAGGATCTCTTCGATGAGACTTCTGACGATGCGCTTCTTGAGTCGAAAATCGGTCTCTGCGTGATGCCAAAGCAAATCAACTTCGCTGCCTAAACCCATCAGTTCGTCCACGGACGGAACGGGTGAACCTGGTGAAACGACACGTTCCTTTTCCAATTTACCTTCCAGTCCTTGAACTCTTTCGAGCGCCCGGTTCCACCGGCGCTCCAGTTCGTCCGCGACCAAGCGATTGGCGGGATCCACCGCATCGAATTGGGCGCGAGCTCGGTCGGCTTCGTACCGCGCCGAGCGACATTCCAGCTCCAGTGCTTCCAAGACTTGAGCTTTTTGCGCATGCTCGGATCGCGCCATGGTCGTCGCCGCTTCGATGGCTGCTGGGCGCAACACTTCAAGCAACTGCGCCTGAATGGCGGCGTCGACCGAAGCTCCTCCGAAATGAATGCATCGCGGCTCGCCGTTGTCCTGCAGAGCCCGGAAACAACAGTACCTCAGGGCATCGTGCTCCCGGCCTGTGTAACGGACCGTCAACTTGCGGCCACAGCGGCGACAACGGAGCAAACCAGCCAGAAGCGAGGCCCCGGAACGAACGGCGCCTCCGGGGCTTTTGGCATTGTTGCCGGCGATCATCGTTTGGATGCGCTGGAAGTCTTCCCAGGCAACGTAGCCTTCGTGGCGATTCGGAATCAACACGCTCGCCTGGCCGCGAGGTCGGGTAAGGGTGTGATGCTTGGGCAAACCGTTGTCCCACCGAGTGACCTGTTCACTCTGCCCGTAGACATAGGCGCCACCGTAGTTGGGATGGGTCAGGGTGCGATAGATGTTTCCGTAATTGGGTCTGCGCCACTGCGTTTCCCAGCGCTCGTTGACGCACCGTCGAACGGGCACTTGCAGCTGGTTTTCCAGGAACCAGAAGAGGACCTGACGTACGGTTCTCAACTCAAGGAACTTCTCGAACATGAGGTGGATGGCTTGCTGGACCCGTTGGTCGGGATCTTTGACCAAAACGTCGCGATCGACGAGGTAGCCTATGGGTGCGATCACAAACAACTCACCTCGCTGGGCTTTCTCGCGGCGCGCTTCCAGTCCGCGGTGCCGCAGGAGATCCAACTCGTACTCGTTGAGACTGCCCTTGAGGCCGAGAAGTAATCGGTCGTTGCTTCTTCGGGGATCGTAGATGCTTTCCTGATCGATCAGGAGAGTGTCGACGATCCGGCAAACCTCGATCAGTTGCTGCCACTCTCGACTGTTCCTGGCAAAGCGGGATACTTCACGAGCCGCCACGGCGCCAACGCGGCCAAGCGACACCTCGGCGACCATTCGCTGAAAGCCCTCGCGGACGGCAGCGCCTGACGCGGATCGACCTTGGTCGTCGTCAATGACTTCGATCTCCGTCCAGCCCAACTGTTGTAGCCGGTCTTTCATCGCGTACTGCAGTCGACGGCTCTCCTGGTTGTGCGCCACCTGATGGAGAGACGATTGACGCACGTAGAGCACCGCCTTGCGCTCAAGATGGGAGCCGCCAATTTTCTCATTCACGGCAGGCCTCCTTTCGAGATTGGAGGAACTTGATTGCAGCGGGGCTCCGCAGCAGTTCGCGCAGGTGCTGGAGAAGTTCCTTCTGGACCGGCATTGGGAGGTCCTTCCAACGAATCGGAGGTCCACTGGTGTCGAACAGATTCGCTTGTCGAAGGCGGGTCGTCGGATCGGGGTCTGGATGCATCGCGGCTCCCCGATGAAGCATCCGCTGCCGAATTTGAAGTGCCAGGAATCGTGCACGGGCGCCCAGACTTCCCAGCTTCCTTTAGCAATCGCTGCAATTCGACAAGGGCGAGAGCCGAAACCTCTGGTTGAGCAGCGAGACGCGTTCGAGCACAGGCTGCGAGATCAAACATCCAGGCAGGAAACTCCACCGACGGAAGCCTTGGATCAGAGCATCGGAGACAGCGGCAGAGCTCGACGTCCTGCTTGGTGAAGAGTCGAACCACGAATACCTGCTCACTGAACCAGGGATGCGACCGATAGCGCCCCGTCAAGGTGATGTCCTGGAGGGTATTGCTCTCTGGGGTTCTACAATCTTCTGCGCCCACATCAATCACTGGGCTACGCGACTCCCGGTGCGGCCTACCTGGATCCCGACGCGTACGGCGCGAAGGCATGGAAGCGATGACAACCCCGAGCTACCGCCGCCGCGCCAGCCGCGTCCAGTTCTCCGGTCGCCCCTACGGGGCTCCCTCCAAACTGGACGCGGCAGGAAGCCTCTGGGCCTTCTCGGACACCAAACAATCTCCTCCCCACAACCCCAATCTCAGACCCGGAAGTATAACCTAATTTCCGTGATTTCTGGTCCAACGATTGGGGTCCACTTCAGGGGTCCACTCCAGACCGCGTATTGCGGGGCGGTTCGTGGAACAACAATGATCCGTGCAGCCTGCTATCTTCCTATCGCAACAACAACGATCCCGAGAATCGTAACGAGAACATCGGGTTTCGGGTGGTGTTCGATACACTCCATAGCCTCGTGGGACAACCTGTTGCTTGCCGCCGACCCCGCGCGGCGAGGCAAGCGACGTCGCTGTATCACCCAACCATCCTGACACTCTCCGTCGGCCGCCGGACAGATGTGCTCCGCTTACCGCTTACGTTTTATCGCAAGGAATTTTTTCTGCAAGGTGGGCCAATCCCGGGGACACACGAAGGGGTGCACGACGGATTTGTTGATTGGGGGCTAAGAAGCCAGCGCGAGTGTGTCATTGCGAGCGGCGTGATGGTTGGCCCGGTCGATCCAAAAGGCGTCGAAGCGCCTGCTGAGCAAGAGGGAGCGGAAGTTGAGAACGCCG
>JAEUHG010000067.1 GCA_016795425.1 Verrucomicrobiales bacterium | reverse complement strand
CATCGCCTTCGTGTTCACCTGTGCCCTCGGCGCGGTCATGGCCTGGCTGCACCGGGGCAACCGACTGGGGTCCGACGTGGCGATCGGGGCCAGCTATGTCGCGGCTTTTGCCTTCGGCGTTCTGCTGCTTTCCTGGAAGCGCCACTACACCGGGCACCTGGAGACCCTGTTCTTTGGAACGCTGCTTGCGGTGCATCCTCTCGACAACCTTCTCCTGTCCTGCCTCGCCACCGTCGTCGCGGTGTTTCTGTTCATTCTCCGGCGGAGCTTGGAGCGATGGTGTTTCGACGAGGAATTGGCGATCGCCGCAGGGGTTCCCGTTGAGGCCCTTCGGGCGGGCACGCTGATCCTGCTCGCCGCATCGGTCGTCCTGTCCGTCAAAATCGTCGGCCTGCTGCTGGTCACGTCGCTCCTCATCCTTCCCGGAGCGATCGGAAGCCTCGTCGCACGTTCCTTCCCGGGCATCCTGTGCGTCTCCCTGGTCGCCGCCGTCGTCGCCACCACCGGCGGACTGGTGATCTCCAATGCCGTCGACGTTCCCCCAGGCCCCACCAGCGTCCTGCTGGCTTTCGCCACCTTTCTCACCGTCTTCCTGGCCCGCGGTCTGAGCAGTCGCAGTGCTCCTCGGGACCTCGGCGACCAGGAAGCCTCCGGCGCCGTCCAGGCTCATGCGCCGAACCCGATCGCTCCCGGGCACGGGGCGCCCGCTTCTGCTTCGGTACCCCGTCGCGCCTCTCCGATTCCATGAAAACCAACACCCCCATTCCCGTCACCGTGCTCACCGGCTTTCTGGGCGCCGGCAAGACCACGCTCCTGAATCGCCTGCTCACGGAGCAGCACGGACGTCGCATCGCCGTCATCGAAAACGAGTTCGGCGAGATCGGCATTGACCAAGCCCTTGTCGTCAACGCCGACGAGGAGATCTTCGAAATGAACAACGGCTGCATCTGCTGCACCGTACGTGGCGATCTCATCCGGATCCTCGGCAACCTCGTGCGCCGCCGTGATCGCTTCGACTACGTCCTCGTCGAGACCACCGGCCTGGCCGATCCTGGTCCCGTCGCCCAGACCTTCTTTGTCGACGAGGACGTCCGCGGATCCTACCGGCTCGATGGCATCATCACCGTCGTCGACGCCAAACATGTCGCCCAACACCTCGACGATTCCGCGGAGTGCCAGGAACAGATCGCCTTTGCTGACAAGATCCTGCTCAACAAGACCGATCTGGTCTCGGACGGGGTGCTCGACGCCTTGGAGCGCCGCATCCGTTCGATGAACGCGGTGGCGAAGATTCTCCGAACGCACAACGCCGCGGTGCCAGCTTCCGAGGTCGTCGACATCCACGCCTTCGAACTCGGCACCAAACTCGAGCTGGATCCCAAGTTTCTCGAACCTGAACTGCCGTTCGAGGCGAGCGTCGAGTATGTCCTCTCCCCCGGCCCGCATCGCCTGATCCTCCACCCCGGCCCCGACCCCATGATCCACCTGACGCTGATGCCGTTGCCGGATGCCACTGACACCGCATGGAAGGCGGCGAAACACTCGGCATTACAACGGTTCGGACAGAATCCGGTGACGATTCGCCCCGGGGGAGCGATCCGACCGGATCAACATTTGTATGCCTTGGAACTGGCAGCCGGCGGACCCAGCTCGTTCGAAATCCTGTGCGCGGCACCGGGTCGATTTGCGCTGCACACCGAGCATGGCCCCGAGGAATTCCGCATGACTCTCGAACGGCAGGGACAAGCTCTCGTTCCAACACGCCAGGAGGCCCACGCCGCGGGACATTCGCACGACGAATCCGTCAGCTCGGTGGGCATCACCGAGACACGGCCTCTCGACGCTCGCCGGCTCAACGATTGGATGGGTGGGCTGTTGCGAGACAAGGGCGCCGACATCTTCCGCATGAAGGGCGTGCTCCACATCAAGGGATCCCCCAACCGCGTGGTCTTCCAAGGGGTCCATATGCTCTTCGACGCAAAACCCGACCGCCCCTGGCAGGAACGCGAGCCGCGGTTGAGCCAACTCGTGTTCATCGGGCGCAACCTTGTGCGTGACGAACTGGCCGATGGTTTCCGCAGCTGCCTGGCCTGACCCATGAATCCCATTCCCCATCGCCTGCGCTATGCCCTTAGCGCCTGCGCTGTCGCGGGTATTCGCCTCACCCCCGACCGCCGGCGCTTCCTCGAAGCCCTGGCCAGCCGGTCCACCCCTTTCGTCGTCGAGGAACTCGTCCAGTCCACCTCCTCCACCACCGGCGCTCACGAAGTAACCTGCTACCGTTTCCTCACAGCGCTGGAGGAACATGGCATCGTCCATCGCATCACCTTGGGCCAACGCCGGGCGGTGCTCCTTTCCTGCGAATCCATCGATTACCTGGTGTGCCGTTCCTGTGGTGTCTTGGTCTCGGTACCCGAGCCGCCCGAACTGAAGTCATGGCAACGGCGCCTGGCCGAAACCACCGGATTCCAACTCGGCCATCACTGGCACGAGCTGGAAGGCGTCTGCCCCGACTGCCAGCAATCTGCACTGTGAACACCACCGCCTCTCTGGATCTTGGAGAATACCCGCGCGCACTCGCCTGGATCGATCAAGGCAGCAGACTTGCCATCGGGCTCGCCGACGGCTCCGTAGCGCTCTTGGATCCCATGGCCCGCCTCCTCCGGAGGTTCGCTGCCCATCAACTCGGTCTGCAGGCGATGGCGGCGCAGCCCGGATCCCGACGATTCGTCACCACCGGCGAAGACGGCCGCGCCAGGATCTGGAGTTCCGACGCCCACGAGTCCGTCGCCGACCTCGAGGGCGGTGCCGCCTGGATCGAGCACGCGGCATGGTCCACCGATGGATCCGTCCTTGCCACGGCCGGCGGTCGTCAGCTGAGACTCTGGTCGGCTGACTGGCAATCTCTTGGCATCCATGGGGATTTCCCAAGCACCATCGCCGCCATCGCTTGGTCGGGAAGCGAGAACCTCCTGGGAGCCGCCTGCTACGGCGGCGTGAGCGTCGTCCAACCCGGGAAATCGGTTCCGGCCCAAACCCACACCTGGCGGTCCTCGCTGATCTCCCTGGCCTGGAGTCGCGACGGCCGCCACCTGGCGGCTGGCACGCAAGAGAACTCCGTCAGTTACTGGCCTCTGCCGGCGGACGGCGCCCCACCGCTTCAAATGTCAGGATACCCCGGCAAGGTCCGTCAGTTAGCTTGGGACCGAAAGAGTCGGCTTCTCGCCTCCGGCGGTGGCGCAGACATCACCATTTGGGATGTCGGAGGCAACGGACCGGCAGGCACCTTGCCCCTGCAACTGCGAGGCCACGACTAAGGACTCACCGCCCTGCAATGGCAAGGGAACGGCGATATTCTCGCCTCCGGCGACCGCGCTGGCGCTGTCTGGTTATGGAATCCTCGAGGCGGCGACCGCGGGATTCTCGCGACCCGGATCACCGCCGCAATCGTGGAACTCGCCTGGTCACCCGACGGCCAACGCCTGGCCATTATCTCGGAAGACGGCGTGGTGCAAACTCTGACCTGACGATGCCGGTGGCTCGGTCGGCCCCACCGGGAATCCTGATCAGACGACCTTCAATGGCCCGTGATCGTCGCAGTGATTGCCGTGGGGATGGTGCAAATGACCCTCCACGAGGTAGTCGACGTGATCCCCGTGAGGCACAGCGGGATGCCCACACCCCGGTCCATGGCGATGCCCCTTGTCGTGGCCCGCGCAGGCATGTTCCGGAGTGCAACCCTCGGGATTCGTGGCCGACACTTCGATCCGGTGTTCGTCGACGTGCCCCGCATGCGGATGGTGCAGATGGCCATCGTGCAAGTAGTCGAGGTGGCCGTTGTGTTCCACCGCGAGATGTCCGCAGCCGGGTCCGTGTTGATGAGGATGGTTAGGATGAGTTTGGCACTGGTTCATAGAGTTTCTCCTGACTGACCGCATTTCTTTGGCCGCTAGCCAGGTCAGGCGGGAATTCTATGCCAACACATCCCTTCCGGCGCAAGGGCTCAACGCCGCGAGCAAGTGATTTGCAGGAAGGCAGAACGAGTTCAGGAGCGAATGCCAGCACGCGGAGCGATCCGCCACCCGAGTTCTACGAGACGTTCTATCACCCGGAAGCGCTCAGTGAAACGCAGCGTGAGGACTTCCTGAAGGTGACCTCTGAGCGGTAGATCCGTTCTGCAGGCTCTAAGAGATCCTGGCTATCGTCGGCGTTTAAGCGTCCACAAGAGACCGAGCCCCCAGCATCCCAGGAGGGCGCTGGGAGGTTCTGGTATGGAGATCTCAAATCCACGGAGGCCTTCAAGGGTCGCGGGCGGAATAATGCCGCCTCCCACTCTGATGGTGATAGGCGACGACTCACCCACGCCACCCACGTCCTTCGCCACCGCCTCGGCATAGGTCGCGCCCAATGAGCCTGCCCAAACCACCAATTTCACCTGAGCGAATTCGCCAGCGACGATTTCCGGAACCTCGATCAGCCCGCCCGAAGTAATGTACCCGCGTCCGGCATCCGATCTAAATGGCGTCCCTGATCCGGACGGCGCTAAATTTCCGTTGGGCGCTCCGACGTACAGTTGTCCTAGGAACCGACTGTCAACCAGTTCCCCAAAATAGGTAACCGGAGCATCCACAGTGGCTCCGACCCGGGTAGAGAAATAAACAGTGCCTTGTCCGAAGCAGCCCGAAGATAATGCCAGCCCTGCGAACAGAGTGAGAGTTTTCATCGACGTGGAAAAGACTGTGGCATGCATGCAATGATATGAGGTGTCGTCAACGACTTTGTAGCGAACCGGAGGGCCCTCGCAGCACCCGCCGCCTATCGTGGCGCGCGGTCCAGAACTGCCGCCAGATCAGACAGGCGCACCGGTTTGCTCAGGTAATCATCCATCCCGGCACTCAAACACTTCTCCCGATCCCCCTGCATCGCGTCCGCGGTCATCGCCACGATCCAGGTGCGATTCGATGGATTGGCTTCCTCGAGCTTCCGAATTCGCGCGGTCGTCTCGTAGCCATCCATCTCCGGCATATGACAATCCATGAGGATGAGATCGTAGGCTTGTCGGCGGAGAGTTTCGAGGGCCTCAAGACCGTTGACCGCAATATCGGCGGAATACCCGAGCTTCCGCAATTGATGCAGGGCCACCGTCTGGTTCACCGGATTGTCCTCGGCCAGCAGGACCTTCAGTCTTCGCACCGACTGACCTTCCGATTCCCCGTCCGGCGGAGACATCTCCGGCGCCCCCTGCGAGTCCGAACCCGATCGGGCGTTGAGGACTTGCACGAGGCATCGGTGAAGTGCCGACGATCGAACGGGTTTGATCAATTGTCCGTGGATGCCCGCTTGCATCAGAGATGCCGCATCGGATCGCTGTCGCATCAAACCCAGCAGGACGACCGCGGTGCCGGTCCATTCCGGTCGTGAACGAATCACTCTGGCGAGGGCTGGACCGTCCATCCCGGGCATGTGTTGATCCACCAACGCCAGGTCAAAGGGTTCCTGGCGTGCCGCGGCAGCGGTCATTTGGGAAATCGCATCCTCGGCGCCGTTCGCCAAAGCCACCTCGAGCGGCCCCAAGGCGCGCAACCGTCTCTGGAGGACCATTCGGCTGGTCGGATGATCGTCGACGATGAGGATACGTTTCCCGGGCGGGAGACCATCCGCGTCCATTTCGGCCAGCGGTTCTTTCGACGGTGGATCGAGCTGGGCGGTGAAGGTAAAGATGGCTCCCTGCCCGGGCTCGCTGGTGACGCGGACCTCTCCTTGCATCAAATTCGCGAGTCGCCGACAAATCACGAGGCCGAGTCCGGTGCCGCCATATCGTCGGGTGGTGGAAACGTCAGCTTGGCCGAAGGGCTTGAAGAGCCGAGCGATGGCCTCCCGATCCAGGCCGATCCCGGTATCACGCACTTGGCACTGAAGCTGAAATCGTCCGGAGGCCGGGATCGGAGCGGCCTCCAAGTCGACGCAAACTTCACCCAGGTTGGTAAACTTGACCGCATTACTCAGCAGATTCAGGACCATTTGCCGGAGACGCCCAGGATCGCCGCGAAGAACGGTCGGGACTGCCTCGTCGACGTCGAGGTTAAGTTCCAAGCCCTTGGCTTGGGCATTTTCCGCCAACAGCTCCACCGTGCATTCGACCACGTCGCGCACGTTGAAATCGACGTGCTCCAATTCGAGTTTGCCGGCCTCGATCTTGGAGAAATCCAGAATGTCATTGATGACCGTGAGCAGGCCGTCACTGCCATGGCGCATGGTCTCGGCGAAATGCCGTTGTTCAGCGTCGAGTTGGGTTCCAAGTAGCAGATCCGCCATGCCGATGACCGCATGGATCGGGGTGCGAATCTCATGGCTCATGGCGGCGAGAAACTGGCTCTTGGCCTGGCTGGCGGCTTCCGCGACTTCGCGTGCCTGACTCGCCTCCTTCTCCGCCCGCCGCGCCTCCTGCTCAGCTTTTCGGCGTTCCTCCACCTCAATCTGGAGTGCGGCAGTCCGTTCGCTCACACGCCGCCTCAAGGCCCCAATCCATGTCGCGGCGAGAATCAGTCCGGCGAGCAAACACGCCACCAAAGTGAGGGTCCGTCGCAAGGTCCACCACGACGGTCGAGAGACCAGCACGACGTCGTCCGGCGAGTTCAGGAGCAGTTCAAAGGCGTCCAGTTCGGCGCCTGGATCGCGATCCACATCCCGCCCGGCGTAGGTACCCGTCAGTCGCAATTGGCTACCCAAGGGCAGATCGCCCAGGATGCCGCGATTGGTCGGCATCAAGGCCAGAAACATTCGTGAACCCGCCTCGAGTTCCAACACGTCGTCGACCCGATTCAATCGCCGCCCCAGCAATCGCGCCTCCAATTGAACGCGAGTGGCATCATTCGCAGGATTCAGCAATTCTTCATCCCTCAGCAGATGGGGGGTGTGCAAAGGCTCCGTTCCGGCCCGTCGCACCACGGCTTCCCGCAGCCACACCCCGATCCCTCCGAAGACCGGATACCCGACCACTTCGACCCGATCGCCAGCCGCGAGGGTTTCCGCGTTCCGAGTTCGGAACCGCAGGCCACAGGTGTCATCCAACAGGAAGAACTCCCCGGCGCGCGCCTCGATGATCTGTCCGACAACCTTGACCCGCTGCAACGAGCCTGCTTTGGGATCGAACAACCGCAAATCCCGCGAGGCCCGAGTCGGGAGGTCGAAGAGGTCCTTGGGGGCAGGCACGTCGACGCTCACCATCGGCGCTTCGAATCGCAACGAACCCCGCCTGAATTGGTGCGTCGTCCCATCCCATGATGCCAGCAGGCACCCGCGAATCCGAACCGCCGCGTTTTCATAAACCCGCAAGGAATCCGGCGGATTCTGATTGAGCTGCACTTCGAGATTTCCGTCGCGGGTCACGAAATTGAGTCCGTAGCCACGGGCCGCCGCGACCACGCCTTGGATCTCGACGTACTGGCTGTCCATGCTGCCGTTCATCAGCTGGTCCCAGGTCGGGTGGACCGGTGTTGGCAACGGGGCGACCCCCAGGCGTTGGACGCGTCGGGCCCGGACGATGGGCGCGAATTCACCGGGATCGGTCGTCCCGGTCACCTCAAGGAAGTCACCGATCTCCGGCGGATCAGAATGTCGCGCTTCCGCATTGAGAATGAAGATGCCCCGCGTCGCATCCTGAAGAATGACGTTGTCAGGCCAGGCGCAGGTGATCACCCCGCGAATCCGGACGGGATATCCACGGGCTGCCTCATCGCGCTTCAGCTCATGGATCTGACCGATGGAGGTGAGAAGCGGCAATGGCGCCGAAGCCGAGCGATCGCGGCTGGCGGCCTCCCGCCAAATGGCAGAGCGCAGGCGGTAACCGCCCTCCACCGGCTCCATGCGCCCCAATACCTCCACATCGACCTCGCCGGGTGGTGGAGCCTGCGCCCACTCGACGTCCAAGGATCCGGTTGGGTCAGCCAATTCCCTGGTCTCTCCACTGTCGCTGCCGGACCAGGTGCCCGCCACGAGCACCAAGGAGGTTCCCGAGGCACCGGCGTCGAGGCGTTTCAGTTCAACGATCGTCCTCGCTGGCTGGCTTTCCCAGGCATCGACCGATGCCTCCAGCAGTTCGACCTGGTCTGGACTCGGAACCAACAGATAGCCGGCGACCCGTTGATCGTTGGCACCCCGGGTTTCGAGGGCGATCCCAGTGACCCTCAAGCGCCCTTGTCGCAGCAAGGCCGGGTTGGGAAAACATCCACCCACCTCTACCCGCATCCGGCCCGACTCCGACTGCAGTTCGATTTCCGTGTGCCCCTTGCGTTCGCCAACGAAGGTCGCCACGCCGACGGCTTGGGCCCATCGGCCGTCGATTCCGCCACGAGACACCTCGCCCGCAGCCAGGCGAAGGGGCGAAGGCAAGCGGACCGGGCCCATTGCCTGGATCTCCGAGGTCGCTGCACCCACGAATAGGCGACTGCCGTCATCCGATCGGGTCCAGAATGAGTAGACCCCATCACGAGGAATCTCGATGAAACCACGAAACTGAAGCGCGGTATTCTCGTTGGTGGACCAGGCGCGAACGTCAAAATTCCTCACGTTGCCGCGCTCCACCGGAGTCAACGTTTCGAAGCGCGGCAGAAACTCCCACGCCCCGGCGTAACGACGAAACTCGAGCCCTGGCACCCACTCCGTGAGTCCACCTGGGAATTCCGTGGACCGTGTCAACGCCGCGTCCGGAATGGGTTGCCGCGCCAAATCGGGGCCTTGGTATTCGACCTCGAGGGACAACTCCCCAAATCGATTGAAGATTTCGGCAGCGATCGGATGTCGGCCGGCCGTGAGAAAGACCGATCCATGTTCTTCCACCGGCTGGTGCAAGCCATCGTTCTCAACCAACGCGACCCCGCCACCGAATCGATACCACAATTGCCGCCGAATCACCGCCATCCGCCCCGCGAGAGCCAGCCGTTGTCCGACCTGGACAACGCCGTGAGTCATCCCCGCCTCGATCAGCGCGGCGCGACCGCTGGTTTCCAGTACAAAGCGATCCCCCGCTGCGCTCGCCCAGCGAACGCCCCCCTCAAGCTGGACCGCAGTAACCGCTTGCGGCGAAAGCTCTGCCAAGTCTCCGAGGTCCAACACGGCGCGAGGGGCGTCCGCCTCGGCCACCGTGGCGGCCAAGGTCGGTCCAGCGCCGAGAAACGGCGCAAGATGGGCCAGGAGGAGGAGCCAGTGCGCGGCCCAGCGACCTGCCCACGACTCGAAAGAGCCGTGCACCTATCGACTATCGGCAGCCGACGGCAAGCAGTTGAATGCGTAAGTGGTTTCCTGACAGACGAATGGGTAAAAACCACACGAAGAAGCTCGATTCACTGGACTCTGACTGTCGCAGCGCGACAGGGCCCATCTTGTCCCGTTCTCATGCGCCGCGTCTCAATTCATCGGCACCAAGTATCCCTTCGTCCAGGGAGGTTGGCTCAGGCCCTCGATCGGTTGCGGCGGCGGTCTGTACAACAATAGGACCTCTTTCCACTCCGTATCTGTCAGACGACGCGGTTCTCCGATGACTTCCAGTTCGTAGTGAGTCATGACTGGACCGGCATAGATCATGCGGTCCGATCCGTTGTCGATGGCCACCATCATCAACGCGGCATTGCCCACCGCCTCGTGCAGGACCGAACCGGGATCACCCACCAGCGGTGCGGGCGGATCGGTATGAACATCGGCGATCAAGAGATCCGCCGCGTTGGCACCCCACTTCTCGTGAAAGTAGACCTCGCGGGACGGATACCACGTCGCCAGCGGGTCGCTGGCAGGCACCGCGTCCGTGTGACGGATCGGTCGGTAGAACAACCCAGGATACCATCCCCCGAATCGGGGCGTCCGACCGCTTCCGAAGGGATCCCAACCCACCGCCTGCATTAGGTTGCGAAGGAACAGGTCCTCGGACTCGGAGAACGGCTGTCGGGCCAGTTCCTTCTCCGACATGACCGCCAGAGTCCCCATGGTTACCGCAAATCTTCGCAGGTGCGCCACCTGGTTGCTCTGAATCACCTGCGGCGTCACATAGGGAAAGGACGGCATGCTGTCCGGGTACTGCAGTTCCTCCAGAAGTCCGGCCGAACGATCGGCCAGTGCGCCCAGGCGTCGCCAGAACTCGGGCCGCGGCTCCACGAAGCCCCCGGGATAAAAGCACATCGGCACCGAGGTGTAGGATTGCTTGGCGTAGAGAATGGTGTCGTGACGGTATTGAGTCCATGACGCCAACTGCGTGTTGAGGTTCCTCATGGCCCAGGCCACCGTCCGCATCGCCTCAGGGTACACCGCCGAGGTCGTTGGAGACGACAAGGTGCGCAGCGACGCCAGCCAGCCCATGGCGATCGATCGTTCCCAGGCTTCGGGTTTTTGAGCGTCGAGGACCGACCTCACCGCCGCCAGGTTGTGTTGGTAGGGAAGACCGTCCCGGAATTGGTCGGCGTGACTCGCCATGGTGGAGACATTTTTCTTCCCGATCCGATCCACGATGAGTGGAGCGACCTGGTTGTTGGCGAGAACGGCAAAGGCGGCGTCCAGTGCGCTGGGAACGCGTCGTTGCACCTCCACTGCCACTCCATTCTCGGTCCAACGGATGGCGTCAAAGACCGTCTGCGAGAAAGCCCAACTATCGGGAACAAAACGCTGACCAAAGACTGCCATCGAACGCGGCAGCACAGCGGGTTGCGAGTCGTTGAATGGGACGAAGAACACGTCGCTCCGGATGTTCTGCACGCCCAGTTCTCCATCGAGGATGGTCTGCTGGATCCGTTCCAAGGTGGCGAGATCCGAAATATCCGCCAACGACTTGATGCCTGCGCCGGCGAGCAGCCCACGCAACTGAGGAGGGCTCATGGTGTCGTTCCATCCCACGAACGATTCAATGACTCGATCCACCATGCTCCACTTTGGAAAGGCTCCTGACTCTTCCAAGAGAGAGTGCAACACCAACGCCAGTCCCAACTCCCTCGGCGAAGCCATGCGCAAGTCGCCCGGGCAACGCTCAAATGGCCCGCCCGCTACCGGCACATCAATCCTCCCCAACCACATCATCGCCTGGAAATACGCCCCCAGCACCGGCGTCTGGGTGTAATGACCCCGCACTTGGAACTGCGAGAAGTCCACCACGCGACAGTGTCCCAAGAAATTTTCCACCTGCTTGAGTTTCAGGCGCTGAATATCAGCCAACGTTTCTGCCACTCGATCGTCCTGTCCGAGGGGGCTCGGACGTTTGCCTCCGGCGTCGAGCAGGGATCGGGCAACCGTCAGGAAATAATCGGCATCCAGCACGCTGTCACGCAATACACCGGTCCCTACCAGATCCCTCGTCTTGGGTAACTGATCCATCATGCCATTCACGACCTTCAGCACCCCATCGTAGAGCAGTGTTTCCTCCAGCTCCTGTAGCATCTGTTGGTAGGTCCGATGCCAGGCATGCAGGATGGCATCGGTGGTGACGAAGACGGGCAGATCATTATACCAAAGCTGATAGAAGACGTTGCCGATGGACGCTCCATCGTCCCACATGTTGGCACCGGCCCGCCCTAAGCGTTCGCTCACGACAAACCCATTCTTCCGAAACAACGCCAATTCGGGTGCCGTCAGGCGGTAGTCGATCGTACGAAAGCCCGGTTGGTCCCAACTCTTGCCGTCATTGACCACCTGGGGATCCGCGTTGAAAGCGTCCCAGAAGGTCGCGGTGGTGGGATCCCAGGATATCCCGGGAAGATACTCGGCGCCGCTGGCAAACCGCTCGGCGAACGCCGTCGTGGATATTTGTCCAATCTGCGCCAGGGCTGCCTCAAACGAGTCGGCGTACCCGAAAACCTCCGCACCGCCTTCTCCCAATCCCGACCTGGCCAATGGGCGAACCGACAAGATTCGGTAGAAGCCATGGGGCCGATCGGTGGAGACCGTCTGACGCAAGACTTCAACCTCGGAGGCACGGACCCGTTCGGCCACCGGCGTCCAGGTCCGAAGGTCGGTGCTGAATTGCACTTCGAACCATGGCCGTTCGACCGTTCCGTCGGGCTGCGCCAAGGCGCCTTGCCAATCGAGCTGGAGGCCCACGGTCTGTCGATCCAAACGCACGGACGGGCCTGTGGCCTGCGCGCCCAGGGACGAGGTTTCCAAGACGCCAAGAATTCCAAGAAAACCCAGGCAGCGACCGACTCCCATGCCGACAGCCCCGCGGAAAGGAAACCGGGTGGTCATGCTGGGAAGGAACACCTCTGGCAATGGTCCGTCAAACAACCAGTGACCTGCTTGTCGGCACATCCGACCAACGCCCTCGGCCATTCCGCTGACGCCTGCGAACACGGGAGCGACTGCCCCCAACCCATGAACCTGCCAACCCTGCACACCTCGTCGCAGCGCGACGAGGACCTCCGGACAGGATCCAATTCCAATCCAGGTGGACCCTGGCGCGCAGCAAGAGGGCAATCTGGTCAGCGAGCCGACCTTTTGCCCTGGCGTCGACAGGTCCAAAGCAATCCGGCCCCAATCAGACCAATAGCCAATGGCGACGGCTCCGGGCAGCCAAGAGAAATTACAAAACCCGAAAGACCTGCCAGGGCCGCCGGAGGCAGGGTGCCGCCTCCCAACTGGATGGTGATCACCGGGGATTCTCCGACGCCGCAAACGTTCCTACCCAACGCTTCGAGATAGGTATCGCCCAAGGAGCCCGCCCACGCCACCAATTTGACCCGGGCGGTTTCACCTGGAAGGACGCCAGGCACTTCGACGTTGCCCCCGGCGGTGATATAGCCCTTGCCGGCATCCGACCTGAAGGGCGTCGGGCTTCCAACCGCCGATAGCGGACCATTCAGCGCACCAGCATACAACTGGCCGAGGAATCGACCGTCCGCCAACGTGTTGTCGCCCAAATAGGTGAC
Source organism: Verrucomicrobiales bacterium (assembly GCA_016795425.1). GTDB lineage: Bacteria > Verrucomicrobiota > Verrucomicrobiia > Limisphaerales > CAIMTB01 > CAIMTB01. The sequence continues at coordinate 166,203 of JAEUHG010000067.1, read as the reverse complement.
AGGCGCGTTCACGGTGGCGCCGGCTCGGGTCGAAAAATTGACCACCCCTTGAGCCCCTACTTGAGCTCCCGAAATCATCCAGAGCACGACGAATAGGTGGCGATTCATAGACATAGAAACCTCGCCGAAGAAGAGTTCTTCGACCGTCTATAACCCCAGGCTGCGGTACTCCACGCCTTTGTGGCGAGATGGTGCGGACGAATGGTAAGGCCCCTTGCCGAGGCTCGATCAGGCTTGCACCAAAGCTGCCAGCGCTTCCTTCGGCACCACCATCAACGCCGTGCACCCGTTGATCGAACGCAGTTCGTGATGATGCGATCCGGGTTCGGCGTGAAGGGAGTCCCCTGGCCCCAGCGAACGCCCCTCGCTTTGGAGGTCGCCCGAGAGGATATACATGTCCTCGACGCCGAAATGATCGTGTTCCGGATACCCCGCCCCGGGCGCCAACTCAATCATGAGCATGAGGTAAGACTGGTGTTCCCCAGCGGAAATCACCTTGAACCGTGCCCCGGGCAGCGGCGCCGGCAACCACGGTTGATCCGCGCGCAAGAAGTGAAGGCCTTCAGGAGCCGGCGGTTCCGGTGGCTTGGCGTCGACGGGTTTCGAGCCCTCCCGTGCCTGCGGTGTCTTTCGAATCCGCTCCAAGACCCGGGTCCGGACCGAAGGCGAAGGCTGCGCCGGCGCGACCGATCCCGCCAATGAAGTGGCGACATCGAGGAACCGCGACCACTCCGCCACCGCGGCCGGATCCTCGGCCAGCCGTTGCCGGAGCCGGTCGGCATCCGCGGCCTCAAGGGCCCCGATGGCCTGCAAGGCGGTCAGTTGTTGGAGTTCGTCACAATTCATAGCGCCCCTTCCAGGGCGTCGCGCAGCGTGATCATGCCGCGCCGGATTCGCGCCTTGATGGTTCCCAGTGGTTGTTGGAGGTGATCTGCAATCTCGCTTTGGCTGAGTCCGCCAAAAAACGCCAATTCGATGGCTTGCCGTTGCTCCAGCGGCAGGCCGAGCAGGGATCGCCTGACAATCTCCGCGCCATCGATCCCCACCCTGGCCGGGTCCGTCGGAGGAGAAAGCGCCGCTTCGGCGGTGGCGAACTCACCGGCCGCTCTCTCCAACAAATTTCCCCGTCGCTTGCCTGCCCGCAACCGATCGATCGCCTTGTTGCGGACCAGCGTGACCGCCCAACTCAGGGGCCGTCCCAAGGCGGCGTGGTACTGGGGCGCCCGTTCCCAGATCAGAACGGCGGCGTCCTGCAGCACATCCTCCGCTTCCTTTTCATCACGCAGAATGCGAAGCACCAAGCCAAAGAACAACCGCTCGTAGCGATCATAAAACGACTCGAAAGCGGCCGCGTCGCCCCCCGCGATGCGGGAAAACAACGCTTCATCCGCGATCTCCTGAATGGCTGGCTCTTCGGTCATGCTTCGGCCCCGCGCACAGGCGGGCCAGGCCGACCCCACCCTGGACGACCACGCCGGATGGGCCGGACGGGCGAAGGGTCTACCGAGATGCGAGGTGGCCGGCAATTCCATTCCTGAGGATCTACGCTCACGCCCCGATTTTGGATGCATCCCGATGGGCCTCCGTTCTCTCCCTTCCCAAACAGAGTTGCCCGGAAGTCCATTCGCTTCTATCACTTAGCGCGCCGCGGTGAGCCACGGTCACCGATCCCAGGGCTGCACGCCAACGACCAGAATCCCGCGCCAACGGAAACCACCGATGACCCTGCCCGGCTTCGTCATCCGCAATGCCTTCCGCAACAAGCGCCGGGCCCTGCTCTCGACACTCAGCGTCGCCGCCAGCCTCTTTCTTCTGGTGACCCTGCAGACGTTTCTCCGAGAACTCACCGTCCCACCGGAGGACGTCGGAGCTTCCTTGCGCATTGCGGTGCGGAACAAGGTGTCATTGGGAGTTCCGCTCCCCGCCCGCCAACGCTCCATCATCGAGAAGGTGCCCGGCATCGCGGCCGTGACGCCGTTTACCTACTTCGGAGGACGTTATCGAGACGAGGAGTTCACCCCGTTCGCCCAGTTCGCTGTCGATCCCGTGGCGTTCACCAACGTCTTTGTCGACGCCAAAATCCGAATTGAAGAGTTGGCAGACTGGTTCAAGGACCGTGGCACTTGCATCGTCGGGCAGGACACCCTGGACCGGTACGGCATCAAGGTCGGCGAACGAATGAGGCTTTCCGGCACGTTTTACCCGATCGACCTCGACCTTCGGATCGCCGGCGCCTACTCCGGCACGATGGATGATCGTTCGGTCTTCTTTCATCACAAGCATCTCGACGAGATGTTGGGCGGCAGCGAGACGGTGGGGACTTGGTGGGTGCGGGCGGAATCGGCGGAGTCGGCGCCGCAGGTGATCAGTACGCTGAACGCGACTTTTGCCAACACCTCGGCGGAAGTTCGCGCCGAGACGGAGAGCGCGTTCCAGTTGGGTTTCGTGTCCATGTGGGGCAACATCCGGCTGCTCATCGGATCCATCAGCAGCGTGGTGGTGTTTACGCTTCTGCTGGTCGCCGTCAGCACAATGAGCATGTCCATTCGCGAGCGCTTTCGGGAACTGGCCATTCTCAAGGCGATCGGTTATCGGCGGCGGGAGTTGTTCGGGTTCATCCTGGCGGAGAGCTTTGGCCTGGCCATCGTCGGGGCCGTTCTGGGCGCCGGCGGGGCGTACCTGCTCTTCCATTCCATCGATATCCAGAAATTGTCCGGTGGTATGTTCGTCTATTTCGAGGTGACACCCCGCATCATGGCGATGGCATTTACGGTGGCTATCGCCTTGGGCATCGTCGCGTCGATTCCACCCGCGTTGGCCGTCGCGCGCACCAGCGTGGTGGATGGACTGAAGACCCTGGATTGACCCACCGCCCCCTCCACCAGCGACCCACTCCGGCACCGTGGCACTCCCCATCAAATACAATGTCCGCAATGTGTTCGTCCGATGGCGGTCCACCGTGGCCACTATCCTGGGCGTGGCCCTGGTGGTTGGAGTCTATGTCCTGATGCAGGCCATGGCAGCGGGCATCGAGAAAAGCAGCGCGAACACCGGGAGTCCCGACAACCTTCTCGTGGTTCGCCGCGGTTCAACCGCCGAATCGAGCAGCATCATCTCCCGGGATCAGGTCAGCACGCTGCGTTACAGCCCGGAGATTGCCCGCAACGCGGCCGGTGAACCGCTCCTTTCCGCCGACGTCCTGGTCTTGCTCAACCAACCGCGCCGCGACGGCGCCGGCGAAGCCAATGTCCTGTTGCGCGGCATTTCACCCGCGGGCCGGGAAATGCGAGCCCAGGTGCAACTCGTCGAAGGGCGCTGGTTTGACCGCGGCAAACGCGAGGTGGTGGTGAGTCGCCGACTGGCCGCCCGTTTCGCGGGCTTCGAGATCCAAGGGGAGTTCCGCAGCGGCCCCGCGACCTTCCGGGTCGTCGGTCACGTCGATGCCGGCCAAAGCGCCTTCGATTCCGAGATCTGGATGGACGCCGATGAGGCGAGAGCGCTGTTCGACCGCGAACAGTACTCCAGCCTGCTGGTGCGACCCGTGGATGTGAACGCCGCCACCAATCTGATTCGTCGCCTGGAAAGCGATAAACGCCTCCAACTCATCGCCCGCGTCGAAAGCGCCTATTACGCCGAACAAACCGGAACCGCGACCCCCATCAAATGGCTCGGCAACTTCCTCGCCGTCGCCATGTCGATCGGGGCGGTGTTCGCCGCGATGAATACCATGTACGCCGCGGTCGGTGCCCGAACCCGGGAGATCGGAACCCTGCGCGTTTTGGGCTTCCGCCGGCGCACCGTGGTTTTAAGTTTTCTCATCGAAGGCGCCCTATTGGCGGCCCTCGGAGGAGCGCTGGGTTGTGGGCTGTCGCTGTTCATGAACGGCTACGCGGTCGGCACGCTCAATTTCGCCACCTTTTCGGAGACGGTGTTTCAGTTTCGCATCACCCCGGCGCTCATGCTGAAGGGGATGGTGTTTTCCGTCGCGGTGGGCGTTCTCGGCACCCTTCTTCCGGCCATCCGCGCCTCTCGACTCCCGGTGATTTCCGCACTCAAGGCAGTATGACTGAATCCAAGCCTTCCAAGGTGGGGCAACTGCGCATCGATCCGTCGGCCAAGCGCCGTTCCCAAGGCACGTTCTGGACCATCTTTCTGGTGGTGGGAATCCTGGCCGTGGCCGCCGTCGCCCTGTGGCGCCCGTGGGAAACGGAAACCACGCGGGTCGTTTCCGGGGACGGAACCACCACCACACGCAGCAGCCCCTCCCCCAACGCCTCGGCCGCTTCTTCCGCACCCAACTCCACCAAAGCCGCATCCGGTGCGAATGCGACCGCAAGCAGCCAGGGCTCGGCTGGCGCTCCGTCCGCTCCGTCCCGCCCGACGTCCAACGACGGGGTGGTCCTCACCGTCTCCGGCTACATCATCAACCGCGAACGCATCGAACTCAGCCCGCGTTTCATGGGTCAGGTCCGCTGGATCGGCGTTAAGAAAGGCGACCCGGTCACCAACGGCCAGGTGGTGGTTCTGCTCGATGACTCCGAGTATCTGGCCCAGAAGCGCGAGATCGAAGGCCGCTTGGACGCCGCAAAAGTCCAAGTGGAACGTACCCGGATCGAACTTTCCCGTGTGCAGCAACTCGCCGAAGCGCGTATCGAGACGCAGCGCGCCCTGGACTTGGCTCGACTCGACCTGGCGAGCGCCGAGGCGGAGATCAAATCCCTGGAAGGCCAGCTTCGTCGTATCGACACCTGGATCGATTGGACCGTCATCCGATCCCCCATCAATGGTGTGGTGCTGGAAAAACTGGTCGATCCCAACGAACTGGTGACGCCGCAAAGTTTTGGCGGAACAAGGGGCCCGAGCACCGCGCTGATCTCGGTCGGCGACCCGAAGGATCTCCAAGTCGAGATTGACCTCAACGAGGCAGATCTTTCCAAGGTCTCACTAGGCCAAAAGTGCCGTGTCAGTCCGGAAGCTTATCTCGACCGGACCTACGAAGGGGTGGTGGCGGAGATCGCCCCCGAGGCGAGCCGACAAAAGGGCACGTTGCAGATCAAGGTACAGATTCTGAATCCCGATCGTTTTCTGACGCCCGAACTCAGCGCCAAAGTGGACTTTTTGGCAGCCGACCGCCGATCCGCCGCTGGTGAAGGACAAAAGTAGCCAGACTGTTTCTTTTCGACCGCCCCCAGGGTCGACGACTTCGGCGCGGGTGGTCATTCCGCGCCCAATTCTGCTCCAGTTCCAACCGCGAGCGGTCCTGGCATAGGCAATGCTAATGAAGTGGCATGTGGATCGCATCAAACTGGCTCACGCTGGAACTGATGCGACTTGCCGTTCTCGCCGTCCTCGCGGGAACACCAAGTCCCACCTCAACCCGCCTGCAAGTGACGTGTTCCGCAAGGAGTGCGTCCGGCCTTTACTGACTAGAAAATGGTCCCGGCGGCCCGCGAAAGCTGGCCGCCGGCTTCTTTTCACGTTCGCCGGCGAAGGAGGGAGACCCGGAACTCGGCGTCCGCCAACTAGGAGCGATTCGAGCGGTGAAGCGCCTTCTGCGGCTGGGTGCTGACCGGGTAAAGGCCGGGACAACAGCCAAAGTGCTCGTGAAAAGCCTGACTAAAGTGGCTGAGGCTGGAGTACCCGACTTCCAAGGCCGCCTCGGTCACATTGTGACCGCCGGCGCGCAGGAGCTCCGCCGCCCGCTCCAACCGCACCTGTCGGATGTACTGCGGAATGGTCATCCCCATCTCCGATGAAAAGGTCCGGCTGAGATAATAGGAACTGCAGCCCACCAGCCTGCCCAACTCTTCCAGTCCGGGCGGTTCAGCGAGGCGATCCCGCAAGAGAGCCACCACCTTTTCCACCCGAACGTGCGCCAATCGACGTGCGCGAGCGCAGAACAGTTCCTCGTCCCGCTCGGGGCGAAACAGCAGTTCCACCAGCAACTCGATGGCTTTGGATTGATACCACAGGACCTGCGCCTGGAGCAGCACGGGCGGCTGCCGCAGACTGGCCAGCAGTTCCTGCTGGCGTGAGGTCAACGGCAAAGCCTCACCCACTGCGGATTTTGCACGGTCGCCATCCACCAATGCCTGCACCGCAGGATGCAGCCAATTCCGGTGGGAAGTCAGATGTCGCCGCAGGAAATCGGCGGAGAGTTCTACGGTAATGAACCGATGCCGCTGGTTGGCGCGCCGCTGCGCCTCGAGTTCGCCCTGCCCGCACACGTAAAACCCGGCGGTCCGCTCCCGGAACTCAATGCGCTCGCCACGGGTGACGACATGGGCCTCTCCCGCGAAATTGAGGCAGATCTCGACACTGCCGGCGTGAAAGCTGCGTCCCCAGTCCACTGGCACCGCAGGTTCGAAATCATGCCATTCGAAACTGAATCCGTGGCGCTTGAAGCTTCCTCCCAACTGCCGCCATTCCGCGCCGACCGCCGACCACCAGGAATCCTCGCGGATCCTGTTGCCGTTGGGTTTCGAGATCGTGGTCGGCACGTTCTGGGTAGCACCGGGCATGACGCAACGGAATCGGACCTGGTCGGGGCTCGGGTTTCCACCGAACCGTGTCCGGAACCGAACTCGTCTGTGCCCTTAGTGCTGGGGCTGGCGAATGACGATCTCCCCCTCCTTGACGCGCACGCAACAAGTCAACCGGAACTTCTCAGGGTCCTTGTTCCACTGATCCAGGACATCCAATTCCTCAGGAGTCGGTTCCTCCAGAAACTCCATACCGCGAACCACCTCCACCACACATGTCCCGCAGGAGCAGTTGAAACATCCGGCCTCCATATCGACTCCCGCCTTTTCTCCGGCCTCGATAAGCAATTCGCCGGCAGACACTTGAGCTGAAACATCTGCGGGAAGTAGGGTGACTTTTGCCATGTCGTTTTCGTCGTCTGGTCGTTCCGCCAAAACGGTGCGCAAGCTTTGAGCCCCTTCGGCCACGGGTCAAGGGGCCCCGGCAGCCGATTTCTGCTTGCGCGCCGGGGAGCCCCCAAAAATCGTTGGGACGTGCACGAAACCGACCAACTTCGCGAGTTATTCCGGATGCAGCAGGCCCTCAATGAGCGGATCGGAGTGCGCACTTCCGGCATGACCGAGGCGGAGAAGACGACCTGGATCCTCAACTACACCCGCGCCATGTCTCAGGAGCTCGCCGAACTCACCGATTCCGTGCCCTGGAAATGGTGGGCCAAATACCAGAAGTTCGACGAACAGAACGCCCGGGTGGAAGTCGTCGACCTTTTCCATTTCCTGATTAGTCTTGCCCAAGTGCTTGGCATGTCGGCGGATGATGTCTTTGCCGCCTACGTCAAAAAGAATGAAGTCAACTTTCGGCGACAGGACTCCGGTTACGCCGAAAAGGCCGCCGACGACTCCCGCCATATCTGAGGTCGACCCACCGACCGGCCGCTGGATCCCGGCATGAAGCCCGCCTTTGCCCCATTGCTTCCCTGGATGCTCGCGCTGGGAGCGCCTTGGGGCGGCGGCGTGTTGCCGACCCGCGCTGACACGGAACAGCCCGAGTCGGTGTTCAATGCCGATGCCAATGCCGATGCCAACGCGCGGAACATCTCCCGAGCATTTGCCGAACCACCGCGCCCATCAGGTCGACCTCAGGTCTTCCCGGCACTCGACCTTCCGAACGATGCGTGGCCGGGCCCTGAGACGCCTCGATTACTGGCCCTTGGTGCGACTCCGGATCCCTCCACCCACCCGTCGTCGTCGACCCTGCGGGCGGAGGAACAACGGTTGCAGGCCAGGATGGCTGCGGAGGGAACGAACGTGGTGGACCTCTTCAGCCTCGCTGACGTCTGCCATGATGCGGGTGTCGACGGAGACAAGCAGGCCGTTCTGCGCTCCGAGGCTTATCTTCGCAAACTGCTGGAACTCGAACCCAACCATTCCCGGGGCCTTGCCCTGCTCGGTTCGGTTTACACGATGAAGGGACGCGACGCCTTCTGGCCGACCACCCAGATCCGACTGGTGAAGGAAGGTAACGCCTACATGGACCAGGCGGTGACGTTGGCGCCCGACGACATTCCCACCCGCACCATCCGCGCGTTGAACAACGCGCACATGCCCGATTTCCTCGGGCGCACCCAGGTCGTGCGCGAGGACCTTGCCTGGCTCTGGGGAAAGATAGAGAAAGGGGCGGCACCGATCAGCACGTCGGCAAAACAGCAATTGGCCCTGCACTGGGGAAGAATTCTGAAACGACAACGCAAGGTCGAAGAAGCCATCCAGGTTCTCAAAGCCGGCCGAGGGTTCGCGCCTGATTCCACGGTCGCCGCCGAGATCACCGCCGAACTCGAAAAGCTGCGCTGACTTCCATGCCAAAGGCCGCTCCCAAACCCGAAAATCCAGTCCCCGCCGCGTGGCGTAACGACCTCGATCGCATCCTCATTTCTCAGGAGGAAATCGCGCGGCGCATCACCCAACTCGCCCAGGAAATCTCCCGCGACTTCGCCGAGCGCGAAACCGTCGTGGTCGCCGTGCTCAACGGCACGGTGATGTTCCTCGCCGACCTCCTGCGGCACCTGTCGTTTCCATTGCGCCTCGATTTTGTCGGGGTGTCCAGTTACGGCAATGGAACGTCGGCCGGCGAACTCAAGCTCACCAAAGCCACCAGCCTTGATATTCGTGGGCGCGACATCCTGGTCGTCGATGACATCCTGGACACCGGCAAGACCCTCGACCGCGTCACCGTTCACTTGCGCCAATTCAAACCGCGCCGTCTCCGCACCTGCGTGCTGCTCGATAAAAAGGCGCGGCGCCAGATCAAGATCAAGGGCGACTACACCGGGTTCCAGATCCCCGACGAGTTCGTGGTGGGGTACGGCCTCGATTTCGCCGAGAAGTACCGAAACCTCCCGTTCATTGCCGTCCTCAAATCGGAGATCTTCCAGCCCGGTCTGACGCTGCCCGCGCCGCCGCGACCGGCACCGACTGCGCGCTGACGCGCTTCACGCCCCGTTTTCCTCGCATGCAGATCCACGTCCGCTACTGGTCCTGGTTCAAAGATATCGCCGGCCGGGCGGCCGAGGACTTCCAGGTTGCCGAGAAGGCGCGCCTCGATGAATTGCTGAACCTGGTCCGTCAACGCCATCCACGCCTCGCTGAGGCCCGACATTCCACGCTCGTGGCGGTTGGCACCGAGTACCAACCCCCCGACTACATCCTGACCGAAGGAGACGAAGTATCGCTGTTCCCCCCGGTCCAGGGAGGCTGACATCCATGACGCGATTCCTCCACATCGGCCAGGAACCTATCGACCCGGTGGTGCAGTCATCGGGCCGCCCATTTTCCGCCACCGCCGGCGCCGCCATCACCTTCCTTGGCATCGTGCGCGGCGAGGAAGCGGGACAAGCCATCGATGGCTTGGATTACGAAGCGTTCGTCCCGATGGCGGAGACCCAGTTTCACAAACTGTTCGACGCCATCGAACAACGCTGGCCCATGATCGAGTCCGTCCGCCTGATTCACCGGTACGGCGTCGTCCGCGCCGGAGAACCTTCCTTGTGGATCGAATTGACGGCGCCCCATCGGCCCGAGGCATTCGCGGCCTGTCAGTGGCTCATTGACGAGATGAAACAGGTGGTCCCGATCTGGAAACACGTCATTCCGAAGCCATCCTCCTAGCGCTCGGTTCTCAGCGGAAAAGGGACAATCCGATCCGGAACATCCAGGTGCGTTCATCGTAATCGAGCAGACTCTCGCCCCAGCCATTGAAGTATTGCCCGTGTAGAAACACGTCGATGTTCGGCAACAATTCTCCCAGCGGATAGCTCAGGTCGATTTGCATGCTGCCCCGATTGAAGTCGTCTCCCACCCGAAAATGGCCAGCCACCTGCACCGACGTCGCCCACCCCGCCTTCAGCATCAAATCCACGTACCCCCGGTAATCCGCGATGTCCTCGTTGTCGGGCATCTCCCCCACGTAGGCGAAGGCGCGGGGTGAGACGGCCAGAAACAGATTGGTCGCCTGCCCAAACAGAAAGGTCGGCTTGAAATAAAGGATGTTCAGGCTGCGGGAGTCGTCCCCGTCCTTACCGTTGGATTCGTGCTGAAGCCCGACCTGCAATCCCAATTGTTCCCACCAGGACACCGCCCCCGGAAAGAGATCGTCCCGGCGCCACAGCACCTCCGGCTTGTAGCTGCTGTCATAAAACGGCGACGACGGACGGTCGAAATCCCACAATGAGGTCTGGGTATAGGCAAAATGCAGGCCCTGACTCCACTGCCACCACCGGCCAAATTCGACGTCAGGGTTGATGATCTTGTACCTCAGACTGACCTGGAACTTGAGATTCGGTGACTCGGGCCCCCAGACGAAATACATCGGCTCATGGCCGGCGAAGTGTCGGCGGAAGAACGACTGGCCGGGCAGCTCCCGAGGCCCCACCGGACTGCTCTCCGCCACCGGCATTTGCACGTCGGCAGGTGTCCCGGTCGTCCCCGCCAACGGGTGCGGGGCGCTCGACGTTGCGACCCGATGTTCCCCAGGGCCCGCTTCCGGGAAAATCACCACCGCCTCGTGCTCGCCCGCGAGTGGAATTCGGCCGCGATAGTCCCGCCTCAGGAATTTTCCCGGTTCGATCGTCCATTCCCGATTCCCTGACTCCGGGTCTATCGGATCCAGGAAGCCGCCGCCGGACACCTTCCCCTCCTTGAACAACCAGCGAAGCATCATCGGAGGCGAGACGGAGAGCGGGCGGGAACCGGTGTTCAGGAAGTAGGCGCTGGCCTGCATCACCCACCCGTCCGGACTCGCTTCCAATGCGGGACCAACCTTCACCAGGACCGTGGGTTCGACGTCCTGACCCCGGGTGGCCATGGCCACGCTCGAGCTCACGACCACGCCCAACAGACCAACCGCCATCCTTGAAAGACGCCGTCGATCCAAAATCGGAATCATCGCCACTGACTAAACGTGGCTTACCGATGGGAGGCAGCCTTTTTCTTCGACACCGGTCGCCATCGCTCTTTCTTAGCCGTTGAAACGCCACCACCATCGCGCCGTGAACCGTCCGATCCCAAAGTCAATGCGAGCCATCGTCTATCGCGGCATCGACGACCTGCGGCTCGAGGAGGTCCCGGTGCCGACGATTCGCAGCGATGAGATATTGGTCCGCGTTGCCGCCTGCGGGGTTTGCCCCACGGATATCAAGAAGATCCATCATGGCACGGTTCCGCCGCCGCGGATCTTTGGGCACGAGACGGCCGGAACCGTGGTTCGGCTGGGTGCCCGGGTGCGCGGATTACGCCTCGGCGACCGTGTTGCCTTGCATCATCACGTGCCATGCCTCGATTGCCACGCCTGCCGACACCGCGCCTTTGCTCAGTGTGAGACCTACAAGCGTACCGGCATTACCGCCGGCTTCGAACCGGCCGGCGGGGGCTATGCCGAATACGTTCGCGTCATGGCGTTCTGTCTTCCCGGGGTCGTCAAGGTCCCGACGCGCACCACGTTCGAAGAGGCGGCCATGCTGGAACCCGTCAACACGGTGCTCAAAGGCGTGCGCCGCCTGGGACTGCTCCCCGGTGACACGGTGATGGTGGCGGGACAGGGTCCCATCGGCTTGCTCTTCACCCGACTGCTCAGACTGGAAGGGGCGCGTGTTATCGCCACTGATCTTCTCGATTCCAGGCTTCAACTTGCGCGGCGCTGGGGAGCGACAGTTGCCCTGCGCGCGGATCGACCGGATCTGGTGGACCGGTTGCGTGCGGCGACACCCAGGTCGCGCCGCGGTCTGGACGCTGCGGTGCTTGCGGTACCGAGCAACGCCGCCTTGCACCAAGCCATTGAGGCTTGCCGCGGGGCCGGCCGGGTTCTGCTTTTCGCCCATACCCGCCGCAACGATTCGGAACCGGTTGATCTCGCCTCCATTTGCGTGGACGAAAAGGACCTCATCGGGAGCTATTCCGCGGACGTCACCCTGCAGCCCGAAGTGGCCCGGCTGGTCTTCCGCCGCCGCCTCGATGTTCGCCCCCTCATCACCCACCGATTTCCCCTGGAACGAACAGCCGATGCCGTCGCTCGGGCCAGCCAACCGACCCCGGACTCCCTCAAAATCATCGTCAGCCCCTTGGAAGCCATGCCCGCCTGACGTCTCCGCGATGAAATTCTTCCGACTTTCGGAGCCGCCGGTTGCCGCAGGTCAGAGGGTCTGGTAGACGCCCGGGGTGCAATCTCCCGAAACGGAACCCTCTGCCTCCGATGTGATCCATTCGGAAGCGTTCCTGCAGTCGCTGATGCGCCGGCAACTTCGCCTCTCGATTGCCTGCGCCGCGGCATTTCTCGGCATGCTGCTGGGCCTGCCCCTGGCGAACTATTTCGCCCCCGAATGGATGGCCACCCGTGTCTTCGGAGGCTTCACCGCCACGTGGTTTCTGCTCGGCATCGGTTTTTTTCCTGCAGTCTGGTTGATCTCCTGGATCTTCATTCGACGTTCCATCGCCCTCGAACGCGCCGAAGTGGAGGAGGTTGAGCGCCGCCCCGACACCCGTCGCCGCTGAACGCGGAACCTTTGCCCAAGCGTCATGACCATTGACCCGTGGATTCTCAGTTTCAGCCTCCTGACGGTCGTCGCAACGATCTGGATGGGGTTCTGGGCCGCGCGCAAAGCCCGCACTGCCTCCGACTTCTTTGTCGCAGGTCGGGGCGTGTCGGTCGGCTGGAACGCCTCCGCCATTTCCGGCGAATACTTGAGCGCTGCCAGTTTCATGGGCATCGCCGGCATGGTGATGTCGAGTGGCTACGACGCACTTTGGTATCCCGTCTGTTACGCCTGCGGCTACCTCTTCCTCCTGCTCTTCATCGCCGGCCCCCTCCGACGATTCGGCGCCTACACCATCCCTGATTTTGCCGAAGGCCGGTATGATTCCCCGGTATTCCGCAAGGTGGCGGTGGTCTTCGTCCTGTTCATCGGATTCTTCTACACCATGCCCCAGATGAAGGGCGCCGGCACCACGCTGGCCTACATCTTCCAAGCAGTGGACCTGCGGGGGGGATTTCTGGAATTCCTCGCGCCACGGGACGCCGCCGGGTTGGCCCAGCGGGGTTTTCCCTACTTCGCCGGTGTGATCGTGGTCGGGGCCGTCATCACCCTCAATGTCGCCTTGGGCGGCATGAAGGGCATCACCCTCGTCCAGGCGTTTCAATATTGGCTCAAGATGTTCGCCATCTCCGTGCCCATCTTCGTCCTGATGGCTGTCCACGGCCACTATGGCCGCCATGTGGAAGCCAACACGCCGGTATGGAAGGAACGCGCCGAAGCCTCGATGCAGGCCCCGCCGACGGCGCCCTCATCGTCGATGGCTCCCTTGTTGGCGCGGGCTGCCCTGCCGACCAACGCGCCGCCTGATCCCGCCTGGGTCGCCCCGTTCGGACCGTTGACCACGAAATCCGCCAAGGCCGCTGGCCTCTCCGCTCAGGAAGCGCGCCCCTACGCGTTGCTCTACACGTATTCCCTTATCATCGCGCTCGTGTGCGGCACCGCCGGGCTCCCCCATATCCTGGTCCGGTTCTACACCAATCCGGATGGCGTCGCCGCCAAGCGGACGACCATGTGGGTCATGATCCTGATCGGCATCTTCTACGTCTTCCCGCCGGTGTTCGGAGTGCTTGGACGCAACTTCATGCCTGAGCTTTACGCCGGCACCGGGGCGCGAGGCACCGACAAGATCGTACTCGAACTGCCACGCATCCTGAACGAACGCCACGGTGTGCTCGGATCGATTCTCAGCGGCATCACGTGCGCCGGCGCTTTTGCCGCGTTCATGTCCACGTTCTCGGGATTGCTGGTTTCCATGACCGGCGCCCTGGCCCATGACGTCTACGGCCGCATCTTTCGCCCCCAAAGCTCGGCGGCCGATCGCATGAGAATGTTCAAGGTGTTCGCCTGGCTCATTGGCGGCGTCGCCACCCTGCTCGGCTGTTTCGTCGAACCGCTCCAGATCAACTTCATGGTCGGACAGGCCTTTGCCATCGCCGCCGCCAGCTATTTCCCGCTCCTCTTCATGAGTGTCTGGTGGCGGGGCATGACTATGCGCGGGGCCTCCACGGGCATGCTCGCGGGCGGAATCTCTGCCGTTCTCGCCGTGTCCCTGACCAATTTCAGCGACCTTGGCTGGATCCAACTCAAACCCTTCTGGGCTGCCCATCCGCTTTTGAGGATCCTCTGTGAACAACCCGCCATCTGGGCGGTGCCGGGTGCCATTCTGCTCATGATCGTGATCTCCAAGCTGACCCGCCGGGACGTGCCGAAGGACATCCGCATGAAGATGTTGGTCCTTCACGCCCCAGAAGCTCTCGGGCTTAAACAGGAATACATTCGGGAACACGAAGCCGGGCATTGAACGGGGGAAGAGGGAAGGGGAGGGACCCATCTGCGCAACCCTTTCCCCTTCCCCACCCACCCTTCCCTCCCCCATAGGGTCCGCTGGACGTCAGGAGTTCTTTCCTCTAGCTTCCGGCCATGTCGAAGGCCGCGAAAGCGACCGAACCCACATTTGAAGACGCGCTGGGGAAGCTGGAATCCATCGTTGAAACGATGGAAGGCGGCGAGCTTCCCCTGGATCAACTGCTCGCTCGATACGAGGAGGGCAGCCGTCTTGTGAAGTTCTGCCAGGAGAAACTCTCCGCGGCCGAACTTCGCATTCAGCAACTCGAGGTTCCTGCTGCCGACGCCGTTGCGGAGGCCGCCAATGATCCGGACGCCGCGCCCGAGGCGTGAGAGTCCTGCAACCCGAGCCCCTGCCTAATGCTATTCTCTGTTGTCGTTGACCGTACCCGAACGCAATTCCAGCACTGATCCCGTTCGTCCTCCTTCCCCTGTGCAACTCCAAGCCCCCACCCCCGACGCGCCACCCGTACTCCCCGCCATGAGCCGCTACCTCGATATGGTCGATCACCCCGACCACGTGAAGAAGCTCACGCTCGAGCAGAGCATCCAGCTCGCTGGCGAAATTCGCCACGAACTGATCACCAAGCTCGCCAAACATGGCGGCCACTTGGGTCCCAACCTCGGTGTGGTCGAACTGACCATCGCGTTGCACCGGGTGTTTAGCAGCCCGAAAGACAAGTTCATCTGGGACGTCAGCCACCAGGTCTACGTCCATAAACTCCTCACCGGCCGCAAGTCCCGTTTCCACACCATCCGAACCACGGAGGGCCTGAACGGCTTCGCGCTGCGCAGCGAAAGCGAGCACGACTGCTATGGAGCCGGACACGCTGGAACGGCTCTCTCCGCCGCCCTTGGCATGTGCGCCGCACGCGACCAGCGGGGAACCGACGAACAGGTCGTGTGCATCTTCGGCGATGCCGCCCTCACCAACGGCATTTCGTTCGAGGCGCTCAACAACATCGCCCACACCACCCGCAAGTTCATCGGGATCCTCAACGACAACGAGTGGTCCATCGCCAAGAATGTCGGCGCCATCGCCGGCTACCTCTCCCGCCTCACGTCGAATCCGCGCTACAATCAGCTGCAGAAGGACTTCGCCAGTTGGCTCAAGAAGCTGCCCAAGGGCGAACTCGCCATTCGCCTCGGTCAGAAAGCCGAGGAAGCCCTCAAAGGCGTGGTCACCGATATCAGTCTCCAACGGTCCCACGAAGGGCCGGGCACCGACGGCCGCGGCGGCTATGGCAGCAGCCTCATCTTCGAGGAATTCGGCATCAAATACCTCGGCCCCTTCGACGGGCATGATCTTCCCACCCTCGTAGGCGCCCTCGAATTCGCCAAGACCTGCGAAGGCCCGGTCGTCATCCACGTCCTCACCCAGAAGGGCAAAGGCTTCGAGGCCGCCATCAAGCAGCCGGAGAAGTTCCACGGCCTCGGTCCCTATTGCGCCGAAACCGGGGTCGTCGCCGGCCCCAAGCCTGGCACACCCCCCATGTGGCAGGATGTTTTTGGGCGCACCATGGTGAAGCTCTGCCAGCAGAACAAGAACGTGGTCGGCATCACCGCCGCCATGCCCAGTGGTACCAGCCTCAAGCTGCTCGACCAGGCTCTGCCCAAACAATACTACGATGTCGGCATCGCCGAGGAACACGCCGTCATCTTTGCCGCCGGCATGGCTACCATGGGGTTCCATCCCGTCGTCGCCATCTACTCCACGTTCCTGCAGCGCGCCTACGACTGCATTCACCACGATGTCTGCCTGCAGGACCTGCCGGTGATCTTCTGCATGGACCGCGCCGGCCTCAGCGCCAACGACGGTCCGACGCACCACGGACTCTTCGACATCTCCTACCTGCGCTGTCTGCCGCACATCATCGTCATGGCCCCGAAGGACGAGGATGAGCTGCAGGACATGATGTTCACCGCCACCCTGCAGCCGCACCCGGTGGCCATCCGCTATCCACGCGGACCCGCCGAGGGGGTGCCGATCAAGGACCGCCCGGCGGTCGTTGAGATCGGCAAGGCGGAAGTGCTGAATCACTTCGAGAACAACGGTGGCAAAAAGGCGGCCTTCTTCGCTCTCGGCAACATGCAGAAGGTGGCCCGGGACACCATCCAGATGCTTCGCATGGAAGGCTGGGATTGCGCCCTGATCAATCCTCGCTTCTGCAAACCCATCGACGCCGCCACCCACGAGTTCTTTGGTCGCGCTGCCGACGTCGTGGTCACCCTGGAGGATCACGTGCTGATGGGCGGCTACGGCAGCACCGTGTTGGAGTGCTTCAGTGACAAACGCATCCAGACGCCAGTCGTGCGCCTCGGATGGCCGGACCAGTTTGTCGAGCACGCCAGTTCCGTGGATTACCTCCGCCAAAAACACGGGCTCACCGCCGAGAACCTGATCCAACAGATCCGGCTCGCCACCGGCTTCCCGGCGGAACAACAACGTCGCCTGGCGGTCGCCTAGGGGGACGCCCACAACCAGCCCGGCAGCTTCTTTCTCGCGCGCCCCCCCACGATACGTGGCCGGGGCGCCGTTGTTTTGACTCCCGCCCGCGCCACCCGACCCCGTCCGCACTTCGCTCCGACACGCGCGCTCGCCCACGCCCCAACTCGCCATTATGCTCCCCGCCATGTCGTTGTCCGACCAGATGCGGTCGCTCGCCGCCGAAGCCAAGTGCGCTTCACGCGCCGTTGCCCAAATGTCGACCGCCGATAAGAACCGGGCGCTGCTCGCCATGGCGGATGCCCTGGAGCAGGCGACCCCGGCCCTGATTGCCGCCAATGCCAAGGACATGGAAACCGGCCGCAGCCTCGGGTTGTCGGCGGCGATGTTGGACCGCCTCAAACTCGACGAACAACGCATCCAATCCATGGCCCAAGGGCTCCGTGACGTTGCCGCCCTGCCGGATCCCGTCGGTCGCATGCTCGATGAACGCATCCGTCCCAACGGCCTGCGCCTACAGAAGGTGGCCGTCCCAATCGGGGTGATCGTCATCATTTACGAGTCGCGCCCCAATGTGACCGCCGACGCTGCCAGCCTCTGCTTCAAAACGGGCAACGCCACCATCCTGCGGGGCGGCAAGGAAGCCCTGCACTCCAACCGACTCATCGCCGAAACCATGGTCACCGCGGGACGTGCCGCGGTGACCGGCTTTCCGGAACATGCCATTCAGGTCGTGCCAACCCCCGATCGCGAAGCCATCCCGGCGTTGCTCGGCTTGACGCAATACGTCGACCTCTGCATTCCGCGCGGCGGCGAGAGTCTGATTCGCGCGGTCACCGATTGCTCAAAAGTTCCGGTGATCAAGCATTACAAAGGCGTTTGCCATGTCTTCGTCGACCGCGAGGCCGATCTGGAAATGGCGACCTCCATCATCTTCAACGCGAAGTGCCAGCGTCCCTCGACCTGCAATGCGGCCGAGACCCTGCTGGTCGACTGGCCCATTGCCGCCGAATTCCTGCCCAAAGCTGCCGCGAAACTATGGGAGAAGAACGTCGAACTCCGCGTCGACACGCCGGTCCGCACCGTGCTGGCGATGAAGGCGACCCCACCGGAAGGCAAGCTGGTGAACGCCAAGCCGGAGGATTGGTCCACGGAATACAACGACTACATTCTCAACGTCAAAGTCGTCGATGGCGTCGCCGATGCCATCGCCCACATCACCCGCTACGGTTCCGCGCATTCGGATGCCATTGTCACTCGCAACGAATCCACGGCCCGGCAATTTCTCAACGAAGTGGATTCGGCCACTGTGTATTGGAATGCTTCCACCCGCTTCACCGACGGCGGGGAATACGGCATGGGAGCGGAGATCGGCATCAGCACCGACAAACTGGGCGCCCGTGGTCCCATGGGCCTTGACGAACTTTGCACTTACAAATGGCTGGGGATGGGGACCGGGCAGATCCGCGGATGACCGTGCCGCGCTCCCTGACGGCCCCCCCTTCTTCTCATGACCACCGATCTTCCTCCTGGCAGCAAACCTTCAGCCGTCGATCGTCGATCACCCTGGGTTCAACTCAAGACGTTCAGCTATCATCCCACCCTGTACCCGGCCATGATCCGGGGTGCTTCGCCCGACGCGAAGGCGGGCGATCTGGTTCACATCTACGACAAGGACGGCAACCCGTTCGGTGCCGGACTTTATCATCCCCGGGCGAGGGTTCCCTTGCGGGTCCTGCATCACGGGATCGAACCGTATTCCGAGGACGATCTGCTTGGGGCAATGGATCGGGCGATCGATCTCCGACTGCAGGTTCTCGGGATTCCGGAACACACCGATGCCTTTCGGGTCATTCACTCCGATGGCGACGGCCTGAGCGGTCTCATCATCGATCGCTTCGGCGACGTGCTCAGCGTGTCGGTCCACAGCCTGGGTATGTTCCAGCGACTCCCACGCTGGCTGCCGCATCTCCATGCCCGACTCGGCACCCAGCGCCTGGTGCTCGATATCGACGAACGCGCCGCCCGCCTCGAAGGAATTTCCACCCGCGCACTTCGCAGCGACGCGGTGCGAAGCGTGAAGATTCGGGAGAACGGCATTCGCTACGAGGTGGATTTCAAGGAAGGCCACAAGACCGGTTTCTTCTGCGATCAACGCGACAACCGCCGGCGGCTCGCTTCGTTTACCGCCGGCAAACGGGTGCTGGATCTCTGCTGTTACACCGGGGGCTTCTCCTTATCCGCGAAATTGCAGGGACAGGCGACCGAGGTCACCGGAGTGGATCTCGACGAGGCCGCCATCGAACAGGCGAAACGCAATGCCAACCTGAACCAGGCGCGAATCCAGTGGATTCACTGCGATGCCTTCACCTGGAGCCGGCAGATGCAGAAGAATGCCGAACGCTGGGACGTCGTGGTCCTCGATCCTCCCAAGCTCGTTTTCGACCGCGAGGATACCGATGGAGGGATCAAGAAGTACGAGGACCTGAATATTCTCGCCCTGTCTCTGGTGAAGCCGGGCGGGATTTTCGTCACCTGCTCCTGCTCCGGCATGGTCGATGAAAACGAGTTCGAACGCATCGTGGTGAAGGCGGCCCATCGACAATCCAAGCGCCTGCAGTTCCTCGACCGCACCGGCGCCTCGGCGGATCACCCGGTCCAATCGAACTGTCCCGAAAGCCGCTACCTCAAGGTCTTCTGGACGCGGGTGGTGGGATCGTAAGGGTTAATGCCTTCGAAAGGAGAGCCGGTGATCCAGGCGCCGCGTTTGGTGGTAGGTCAGTGACGGAAGATCCGTCACGGTCGGCGACACCGTCTCCTTCAAAATGCCGCGCGCCATGGCCTGGAAGGCGGTCCATCGAGCCCATTCCAGCGTCGATGCATGCGCGATTTGTCGCAACAGACTTCGCCATTCGATGACCAACCGATCCATGTCCCCTTCTCCCAGCAGGTCGTTGGTGGTGCGCCGGCGCTTATCCGGATGGCGATGGGCCGCCTGAACAATCTCGGCCGCGCCTGCGCCGTAACGTGGTGGCAGCCCGTTCTCCAGGTAACCCGGGACGTTCAGCAGTCCGTATGCCGCCTGACAGGCGATCGCCAATCGACCTCCCCACCGGCTGTCCTCGCCGGCGAACCGGAATCCCGCATCGAGATTCGCCAGGTCATAAACCAATTCGTCCAACGGATACCCTTCATCCTCCAGCGCCGCCGCAACGGCCAGCCCGGCTGTCTGTGAGAGATTCGCCACCAAACGCCCACGCCGGGTGGGCACGCCCCGCTCATCCACCAGTTTCAATCGCCGCCATAACGCCGCCGTGCCCGTGGCAGGAGACAATTGCCGGCACCTCGACTGCCAGGCACAGGTGACGCATGTCGGCTGCGGAATCTCGCGCTCAGGCGGATGCCATAGCGCCACGCCGTGGGAATCCACCGGGACCCGAATGGGCAGGGCCGCCAGGGAAACCTGACCGATCAGCCGATTCTGCTGCCGCGTCACGGCGACCAGCGGGGTCCGATGCCG
The DNA here is from genome assembly GCA_016795425.1 of Verrucomicrobiales bacterium. Taxonomy (GTDB): domain Bacteria; phylum Verrucomicrobiota; class Verrucomicrobiia; order Limisphaerales; family CAIMTB01; genus CAIMTB01. The sequence goes on along the minus strand of JAEUHG010000067.1, from coordinate 145,827 downwards.
CATCATCCCCTCCTCCACGGCGGGCCGAATCTCGTGCTCCCACTGCGCCAGCGACGCCACCCGACCATGCCAGCCGGTCAACCGTCGCACCCACTTCACCAAGACCACGCGTTCGCCGGTGAGGATGTCCGCGAGCTTGAATCCGCGACCATAGACGCGGCCGCGATCGGTGGTCTGCAATCCCACCAGCCAACCTTGTCCCAGCCGTTCCAAGGCCGCCTGAACCGTCAATGCCGGAACCAACGGGTGGAACTCGGTCGGTTCTGTTTCGACGACCACCGTCTCCGGCGGTGGCGAGGCGGATTCACTCGTCGACGGTTCTTCACCGCTATTCTCCGCCTCCGAAGGTACCGTGGGCACTTCGGTTTCTTCATCCGTCGGCGGAGCCGCCTCTGCTTCATTCTTCCGCTGGGCCGAGCGCGCTTTGGCCGCGGTCTTCTGATGAACGAAGACCAGCCCAACCGGGACTTCCTCCCAACGTCCCATGGGTTCCCATTCACCCCGGCTGTTCAGCATTTGGCGCAGGCGACTTCGCACATGGCGGGCCCGTTCGGAATCGGTTCTCAGGCCGCACGGCGCATCGGGATGTTTCAAGGATTCCTCGACCCCGAGATAGATGGGTTTGCTGGTGAAGAGGCGTTCCTGGACGCGGACGGCCACGGCGTATGGTTCCTCGCCGCGATCCGCCGCCCCTCCCATGACACTCAGCAGCGCTCCCCAATCGACCAGGCTGCTGCGGGCCAGCCGGCTGGGAAAGCCATCGCGCAACCGCAATTCGTTGCTGCTGATCAGCACGTAACCGGTTTCATCGATACCCCGGCGCCCGGCCCTACCAAACATCTGGAGAATCTCGTCGGAACGCAGCGGTTGTTCGACGAAGTCCTTACGGTACGAATCCCCGGCGAGGGCCACACTGCGCAGAGAGAAATTAATGCCAGCGGCGAGGCCCATGGTGGCCACCACCACGCGGAGCTGTCCCGCCTTGGCCAGGGGTTCGATCACCCCGGCCCGTGCGGCGTAACTCAGGCCGCTATGGTGATACGCAATGCGCGATTTGAGCAGCTTCGCCAGATGATCCCCCACGCATTGCCGTTGTTCCGGAGTCAGGGTGAGTGGGTCGGGAGTCGGCAGGTAGCGCGCCACTTCCACCGCCAATTGCTCGGTCGCATTGCGGCGCGGCGCGAACACCAGGACCGGCCCCAACCCCTCGGCCAGCGCCTTGGCCAAAAACCGCGGCCAATACCCGCGGATTTCCGCTGGCACATGGTAATTGAGATTGCCGGCCCAGACTTCGTCCAGTGGCACCGGACGTTCTTCGTGACGCACCACCACCGCATCCCGTCCGAGGCGCCGCAACCATTCGGCAACCTGCTGCGGGTTGTGCACACTGCCGCTCAGAAGCAGCAATTGCGTATGCTGCGGCGCCAGTGCGATGGCGATCTCGTAGTTCAGGCCGCGATCGGTGTCGCCGATCATCTGGTACTCATCGACCACCAGGAGCCGCGGGCCATCACCCCGGATCAGGCGATTCTTTTGCGTCTCGAGCGTGGCCACGAGGACCGGTGCCTCGAGGTTCTCGGCAAGGTCCCCGGTGGCGATGCCCACGTCCCAGCCCCGCGCCCGCCATTCGGCGAGTTTATCGTTGGCCAGCGCGCGCGTCGGGACCGTATAGATCGCCTGCCCAGTGGTCCGTCGCCCTTCGTTGGACCACAATTCGAAGATCAACGTCTTTCCGGCACCCGTGGGCGCATGCACCACCACATCCTGCCCCTGCCGCAAAGCCGCCACCGCCTCCTGCTGCCAGAGATCCGGGATCCGGATCCGACCCAGGGCGCTGTTGGCATCCGGTGACTCGGCGACGTCCGACACGCGCCCAAGGTATCTTCGAACCTGATACTTGTCAGTCCGGAGGTCAGGTCGGACTCAGTTTGCGCTAGGCGACCAGCTGGCGAAGCACATACGGCAGAATGCCGCCATGCTGGTAGTAATCGATCTCGATAGGAGTGTCGATACGGCAGGCGACCGGGATATCCCGGGTCGATCCGTCCTTTCGCGTGATCCGCAGCGTCAGGTCCTGCTGCGGCTTGAGAGCCGGACTGAGGCCCAGAACGTCGAATACCTCGGATCCGTCCAACTGCAGCGTCGCGGCGGTGGTGCCTTCTTTGAACTGAAGCGGAAGCACACCCATGCCAACCAGGTTCGACCGGTGAATCCGCTCGAAGCTCTGCGCCACAACCGCCTTCACCCCGAGCAGATTCGTGCCCTTGGCCGCCCAGTCCCGGCTCGAACCTGTCCCGTATTCCTGTCCCGCGACCACCACGAGAGGAATGCCCGCCGCCTGATACTTCATGGAGGCATCGTAGATCGACATCTTCTCCGGTGCCGCGGCACCTGGACCGCCAAAGTAGAGCGTGTTGCCCCCTTCCTCACCGCCCAGCATCAGGTTCTTGATGCGGACATTGGCGAACGTGCCACGCGTCATGATGCGGTCGTTGCCCCGTCGACTGCCGTAGCTGTTGAAATCCGCGAACTCCACGCCGTTCTCGAGCAGGTATCGACCGGCGGGAGACGCCTTCTTGATCGCGCCCGCCGGCGAGATGTGGTCGGTGGTCACCGAATCACCAAACACACCGAGCGCCCGCGCCCCGTGGATCTCCGCGATCGTTCCCGAGCGCATCGAGAAATTGGCGAAGAACGGCGGCTCCTGGATGTACGTGGATTTGGTGTTCCACGCGTACACGTTGCCGGCGGTCGACGGAATCTCGTTCCATTTCGGATTCTGCGAAGCGAAATCCGTGTAGAGCTGGCGGAAGACCTCCGGCTTGAGCGCCGCCTGCATGGCGTCGCGCACCTCAGCCAAGGTCGGCCACACGTCCTTGAGAAAGACCGGTCCTTGCTTGCCTTGCCCCAACGGCTCCTGGCTGAGGTCCTTGTCCACTCGACCGGCGAGGGCGAACGCCACCACCAACGGCGGCGACATCAGGAAGTTGGCCTTGATATTCTGATGAACGCGGGCCTCGAAGTTGCGATTGCCGGACAACACGCTGGCCGCGACGAGGTCATTCTTGACCACCGCATCCTCGATGGGTTGGGCCAGCGGCCCCGAGTTGCCGATGCAGGTCGTGCATCCGTAACCCACGGTCTGGAAGCCCAATTGGTCGAGGTACGGCTGAAGTCCGGTCTTCGAAAGGTAGTCGGTGACCACGCGACTGCCTGGGGCGAGTGAGGTTTTGACGGCTGGATTCACCGTCAGCCCCTTTTCCACCGCCTTCTTGGCGAGCAACCCGGCCGCGAGCATGACGCTGGGATTCGAGGTATTCGTGCAGCTCGTGATGGCGGCAATCAGGACGGAGCCATGTCCGATGGTCGCCTTGCCGTGACCATTGAGCGACACCTCGGCACACACCGTCGCAAAGTCCTCCGCCTTTTTGCCAAAGCCGTTTTCGGTGACCGGCTTGCTGAACGCGGTGACGAAGTTTTCCTTGAGCTTCTGCAGTTCAATGCGGTCTTGCGGACGCTTCGGACCGGCAACACTCGGAACCACGGTGGACAGGTCGATATCGACGACCTGGGAGTAATCGATCTGGCCCTTCTGCGGAATGCCCCAGAGCCCCTGGGCCTGGTAGTAGTTTTCGTAGAGACGGCACGCCGCATCGGTGCGCCCCGTAGCCCGCAGGTAGCGCACGCACTCCTCGTCGATCGGGAAAAAGCCCATGGTGGCGCCATACTCTGGTGCCATGTTGGCAATCGTCGCACGGTCCACGACCGGGAGTGCGGCCGCGCCCGGGCCGAAGAACTCGACGAATTTCCCGACCACCTTGGTCTTGCGCAGGAGCTGCGTGACGGTGAGCGCCAGATCCGTCGCCGTCACTCCCTCCCGAAGGGAGCCCGTCAGATGAACCCCCACCACATCCGGGGTCAGAAAGTAGACCGGCTGCCCGAGCATTCCCGCCTCGGCTTCAATGCCACCCACGCCCCACCCGACGATGCCGATGCCGTTGATCATCGTGGTGTGGGAATCGGTGCCGACCAGGGTATCCGGCAGGCACAAACGCGCCGGCTTGCCGTCCACGCTCACGTCCTGCGCCAACACTCCCTTGGCCAAGTACTCGAGATTGACCTGGTGAACAATGCCGATGCCCGGCGGGACGACCTTAAAGGTCTCGAAGGCCTGCATGCCCCACTTGAGAAACTCGTAACGCTCGCGGTTGCGCTGAAACTCGAGGTCGAGGTTCTTCTGGAGGGCATCGGCGGTTCCGGCGACATCCACCTGGACCGAGTGGTCCACCACCAGGTCCACGGGCACCAGAGGTTCAATCAGCTTCGGGTTCTTGCCCATGCGGGCCACGGCCGATCGCATCGCCGCCAGATCGACCAGGAGCGGGACTCCGGTGAAATCCTGGAGAACGATGCGGGCCACGACAAACGGGATCTCCGCCGTGCGCGGCGTGTTCGGCTTCCACTGCGCCAGCTCGCGAACATTGGCGTCGAGCACCTTCTTGCCGTCGCAATTGCGCAATACCGATTCGAGCACCAGCCGGATCGACACCGGGAGGCGGGAAATCGGCCCAATCCCCGATTTCTCGAGGGCGGGCAGGGAGTGGAAATAGGCCGGCGAGCCGTCGCCGGAGTCGAAGCTTTGGAGCGTTCCAAATGGGTTCAGCACATTGCTCATATCAGGAATCCGAATCGGCGCATCGCCGAAGACGCGGCACCGGAGCGCGAAATTGCGGGCCGCCGGATTCCTAGTCAAGCGGTCGGGTCGCCCCACCACGCCCGGGGAGGAGGCTCAAAATGGCGGTCGCCGCCCGTTCGGTGGCACCGGGCGGTCCCAGGCGAGCCACCACATCCGCCAGCAGACGGCGAATTCGAGCCCTCTCTGCCGCGTCCCCCAACCATCGAAGCGTCGCCGTGGCGATCCGGTTAGGTTCGGCTTGGTGTTGCAGAAATTCCGGCATCACCGGACTCGGCGCCAGAAGGTTCGGCAAGGCCAAGTGGCGCACCCGGATAATCCGCCGCGCGATCTGGTAGGTACTCCAGGAGGCCCGATAGATCGCCAGCGTCGGCACCTGCCACAAGGCGCACTCCAAGGTCACCGTCCCCGTCGAGGCAATCGCCAAAGTGGCGTCCTGCAACGCTTCGCTCAATCCCCCCACACGGCAGTCCAGCGGCAGTCCAGCGGCCGCGTCAGCGGCCAATGCGGCGGACTTCCGGGCCTCGTCAACAAACACCGCGCGCCAGTCCACGGGCGTCTCCGCCTGCACCCGTCGCGCCGCCTCCACCATCAGCGGCCAATGCCGGGCAATCTCCGACAATCGGCTGCCCGGCAACAGCAACACCCGCGGTCGATCCCCCGCCGCCTCCTGAGCCCGGGCCGCCGCCGGATGGCGGTCCACAATGGGATGCCCGACAAACTCCACCCGAAACGCCGGAAACCGTTCCGCGTACCAGGATTTCTCCATCGGCAGAATACTGATGAGCAGGTCGAGATCCCGCGCCAACGTGCGCGCACGGCCGGGCCGCGACGCCCATACCTGAGGGGAAACATATTGAACCAACCGCGGTGTCCAACCCGCCGGCTGCCGGGCCCGTAGCGCCGCCGCAAATCGCCGATTAAACCCGCCGTAATCGACACAGATGATCGCGTCCGGACGGCGGTCGCAGGCGAGGTCGAGCATGCCCTTCAGGATCTGTCGCAAGCGCCAAAGATTGCGGAGGACATCGGCCAGCCCAATGATGGCAAACTGGGTCAGGTCGAGCGCCAGTTCCACGCCCGCGGCCGCCATGCGCGGCCCGCCCGCACCGAAGAATTCGGGCGGCGGCTCCCCGCGCCGGACGACCTGCTGCCGCAAGGCCTCGGCAAGCTCGGCGGCCAGCATGTCGCCGCTCGGTTCCCCGGCGATCAGCATGAACTTCCATGGGGTTCGGCGATCGGCGACGCCGGATGTCGCAGGGCGCACCCCTGGGTTTGGTACGGCCGGAGTGTTCACGCAGCAGGGCGTCGGTGGACTCAGGCGAAGTCGGGCGGCACTTGTGCCGCCACCTGTCGGGTGATGGCGAACGCCAGATCCAGGGCCCGCTTGGCTGCTTCGCCGCTGACCAGCGGAGTCCCTTGTTCGCGCACACAACGTACGAAATGACGCAGTTCGAGCTTCAAGGGCTCCTCCTTGGTGATCGGTACGGGCTCCCGCACAATGCGGCGACCGGCGAATTCCACCACGATCGACGCGTCCCGAGCATGGAGGAGTTTCTTGAGCAACGAGCTTTCCTTCTCGTCCCCCTTGGCCAACCGCAGGATGTAGCCGCTCTGAGCCCGGTAATCCAAGGAGACATAGGCCGGCTTGGGGCCGCCGGAGAATACCCGGATCTTGCGCAACCGCTCCGTGCTCACCCGGCTTGCCGTGAGGTTGGCAATGCACCCGTTGGCAAATCGCAACCGGGCGTTGGCGATGTCCTCGCTCCGGCTGAGAACCGGTATTCCCACCGCGTCGACGGAGACCACCGGCGAGTTCACGAACGCCAGAATCACGTCCAGGTCGTGAATCATCAGATCCAGGACCACCCCAATGTCGGTGCTCCGTGCCGGGTACGGCGACAATCGGTGAGCCTCGATGAACCGGGGTTCCGGGGCCACCTCCTGGAGTCGCTGAAAAACCGGATTGAACCGTTCGACATGTCCCACCTGCAGCACGCTGCCTCTCTCCCGCGCCAACTCCACCAACGCCGTCGCGTCAGCGGCATTGTCGGTCATCGGCTTCTCCACCAACACATGCCGTCCCCGATCCAGCAAACGCCTGGCGGTGGCGAAATGGGTCGACGTCGGGGTCACAACACTGAGCGCCTCCGCCGCCTCGGCGGCGGCATCCAGACTGGCCAAAACCGGAACTCCCAGGCGCTCGGCCACCGACCGCGCCGCCTCCTGCGAAGTGTCGTAGACCCCGGCAAACGTCACCTCCCCCGCCGCCGCCATCTCGGCGTAGATGCGTGCATGTTCTTTTCCAAGCGAACCGGTGCCGATAACGGCGACCTTGGGAGGCGGCTGCATCCCCGCCACCCTACCAAGCCGAGCCTGACAGACAATGCGCGAACCGGAACGCCAGGATTGGCGAACCCCTGGCAACCCCTCCAAACTTGGGCATGCGTGCGGTCATCCAGCGGGTCGACGAAGCCTCGGTCACCATCGGCGACCGCCGCCATGCCGCCATCGGGCGCGGACTCCTCATCCTGTTCGCGGTCGAGGAAGCCGACGGTCCCGAGGATGTCGAATGGCTCGCCGGCAAAATTGCGCGCCTGCGGATCTTCCCGGACGACGCGGGCCTGATGAACCGCGACGTCGGCGAGATTGGCGGCGACCTGCTCGTGGTCAGCCAATTCACACTCTATGGCAGTACCCGCAAGGGGAATCGACCGTCGTTTATCCGCTCCGCCCGGCCGGCACAGGCCATTCCCATTTACGAAGGTTTCCTGAGAAAACTGGCAGAACTCGCCGGACGCCCCGTCGCCACCGGCGAGTTTGGCGCGATGATGAAGGTCGGCCTCGTCAACGACGGCCCCGTGACGCTCATCATCGACACCAGACTCCGCGAATAACCCGGGGAAACTGCCGCCGGCTCGACTTGTCGTCGCCCCTTTGTCAGCGTTGGTCCCGATGGGCATCAGCCCCGAGGCGTTCCGAAAACTCCAGGCGCGAGTGCAATCCCCCAAGCGGCGCCCCGAACCGCTGAATGGCTTGCCCCCGCAGCCGGCGTCGTTGCGAAGGGAGGTCGTTCTTGGCATTGACCCGTCGCTTCGCGGCACCGGCTGGGGCGTCATCCAACGCCAGCGGGGCACCGTCACGGCTCTCGGGTTTGGAACCGTCCATTGCGCGGCCTCGCTTCCCCGCAGTCGCTGTCTCGTTCGCATCGCCGATGAACTGCGCACCGCAATCCGGGCGCATCAGCCGACGGTCTGCGCCATCGAAGGCCTGTTCTTTGCCCAAAACCTCCAAACCGCATTGATCATGGGAGAGGCACGGGGAGTGTGTCTCCTGGCGGCCGCCGAAGCCGGGCTCGAAATCACCGAAATCGCACCACGGAAGGTGAAGCAGGCAATCGTGGGATTTGGCGGCGCACAGAAGTCGGCGGTCGGCCGAATGGTTCAACGCCTGCTCGGACTCGCCGAACCGCCGCAAGCCGATGCCGCCGACGCTCTGGCCATCGCCCTGGCGCATGCCCAGGATCGTTCGCGCCCCGGCCTCGAGTGCCGCCGCCCTCTGTAACCGCGCCCCCCATGCAAGAACGCGCCATCCTCGCCTGGATCCTCCTCCTCGTCCTTGGACTGCTCCTCGGATTGGTGATCTTTGTTACCGCTCTCGGCGTGGCGCGCCATCTCCGACGCCAGCGAAACAAGCCAGCCGACGCCAAACCCGGCCACCCGCGCGACCCGGATGACGACGCCGACGTCGATTCACCTCAAGGCTGGCGAAAACACTCGCGTTCGGAAGACAACGAGCCGGAGTGAACCGTTCTCGTCCCTCGCTGACACCCCGTCCCCATCCATGATCGCTTTCTTGCGTGGTACCCTCGTCGAAGCCCTGCCAACCAAGGTCACCCTGGAGGTCCATGGTGTGGGTTATGAAGTGCTGATCCCTTTATCCTCCTTCGACCGACTCCCTTCCGTTGGACAGGAGGTGCATCTGCTGACCCGCCTGGTCATTCGCGAAGACGCCCACACCCTCTACGGATTCATGACGGCGGCCGAGCGCGAGTTGTTCCGATTGCTCGTCGACACCGTCACCGGCATCGGCCCCAAGATCGCGCTCAGCATTCTCAGCGGCATGCCGCCCATCGCGTTTCGGGGTGCGGTCGCCTCCGGCGACATCCGCGCCCTGTCCCAGATTTCGGGAGTCGGCAAAAAGACCGCTGAACGCATCGTCGTTGAGCTCCGCGACAAGGTGGGTCCGTCGGCGGAATGGGAGGCCGCCAGCGCTGCACGGTCCGCCAGCACCGCCGAGCCCTCGCTCCACGACGCCGTCCTGGCCCTCACGGCCCTCGGCTTCAAACAACCCGAAGCGCTGGAGGCCGTCCGTGCCGCCCAAATCGTCCTTGGCCCAAAAGCGACCGTCGAGGACCTGATCCGGCAATGCCTGAAGAAAGGTGCCGGATGAATGCTCTCCGTCGCCCGGCCGGAGCCGCGGTGACCCCCCGCCACCCGACCCTCGTCCAACGGTGCGTCGCCCGCTGTGTGTGGCTCACTGCCCTCGCGGTCGCTGCGAGCCAGCGGCGCCGGATCGTCGATCCCACCGGCGCCCTCGCGGTCATACGGCGCAGCCCGGTCATCTTTGCCATCTGGCACAATCGCCTGGCTTTTTCGTTGCTCAGTTATCGCATCTTGATCGGCTCCCAAACAAAGGCGCGCCAACTCGCCGCCCTGGTGAGTGCTTCGCGCGATGGCGCCCTGCTCGCCGCCGTCCTGGAAGCCTTCAAGGTCCAACCGGTCCGCGGGTCCTCCAGCCGGCGCGGATCGCAAGCGCTCCGAGAATTGATCACCTGGGCAGAGCGCGGGCTCGACCTCGCCATCACGCCGGACGGTCCGCGCGGTCCCCGTTATGTGGCCCACCCCGGCGTCATTGCCCTGGCCCGTGCCACGGACCTCCCGATCATACCGGCGAGCTTCAATTTCAGTCGCAAGTGGGAACTGTCGAGCTGGGATCGCTTCCAGATTCCGGTTCCGTTCGGCGCCTATCAACTCGAACTCGGCCCGGCGCTGACGGTGTCCCAGGACAGTGACCGCGACGTGGACCTCGATCTTGCCGAACTGCAACGTCGACTCATGGCCATAACTCGGGATTAGCCGGGTCCCTGACCCGGGTTCCGGCACACGTCACTTCTCGGCTGTCGCGACGAAGCTCTCCCGATACCCATCGCGGCGCCTCAAAACCGATTCCACATAGTCACGGGTCGTCGGAAAGTCGATGGCCGCCAGGAACGCCGTCCCATTGGTCGAGGCCTCCCCCTTGATCCATCGGAGGACATTGGCCCTACCGGCGTTGTAGTCGGCCAACGCATAGGCCTCGGGATTGTCAGTGGCAGGATACCGTCGGAGCAGGCGTGCCAGATACCAGGTACCGGCGAGAGTGTTGCTGCGGGGATTGAGGAGGTCTTCGTGCCGAAAATTCGAGAGGTGCTCCGCTCCCGCCCATTCCTCGGCGGCCAAGGCGCCGACCTGCATCAAGCCGAGTTCACCCGCCGCCCCGCGCGCGTCTTCCCGGAACCGGCTCTCCCGCCACGCCACGGCCTTCACCAGGGCAGGATCGACGCCATACTTGCCCGCGGCGAAGCGCACATGCACCTCGGCCCGGGCTTCCCTTCGCGCCAGCCACCACCATCGGGCCAACCACGCATCCGCCGCCACCCAGGCGATCGCCAACCAAATCCACCAGACTTTCATGAACGACTGTTGCTCATCGCAGGACTAAACCCTAGCGGATCGAACTCGGCGCTCAAGAACGCTCAGATGGTGTAGTCATCCGATGGCAGGCCACGACCCACCGCCAGCATCTGGGTACGCCGACACAGATCCTGTACGCTCACCTGCTCCAAATGGTGCGACACGAAATCCCGAACTTCCTTCATGATGTCGCGAATCCCGCAACGCCGTTCATCCGGGCACGTGCACGGCTCGTAAAACCGTTCACTCACGCAACTCACCGGCGCCAATGGGCCGTCGATGTGTCGAATGATCTCGGCCAAGGAGATCTGCGAAGGATGCCGCGCCAACCGATAGCCACCCTGAACCCCGCGCCGACTTTCCACCACGCGGGCATCCTTCAGGTCATTGAGAATCTGCTCGAGAAAACGCTTGGGAATCCGCTGCGCCGCGGCAATCACGCGGATCGGCACCACCTCGGGACCATAATGCAATCCCAGCGCCAACACCGCGCGGAGGGCGTACTCGCCGCGAACCGTCAATCGCATGCCCCACCCTGGCCCAATCCCCCATAAGATCAATCAAGTTTTAGCCAACTCCACATCCAACAAAATCATAAACAATTCATAAACAAATACATCCAATAGATATAAATCTCGATTGACCTAATTGAGTATTCACAGAACCATGGCGTTGCCGTTGGCCGCTACAAGATGGCTGTTCACCCTCCAGTTCGACTGTTCGCCGCGACCCGCTCCGGGAGTTCCGCGGCCTTGGATCTCCCCGCTCGCGGGTTCCATACTGAATTCGTCCTCCGCCGCCTCATTCCACCTCCTTTCCCCTCATGAAGAACCGCGTCGCTCGTCTGCTTCTCGCCGTCCTTTTCGCCTGGGCCGCCACCGCCCCCGCTGGCGCCAAGGATCTGAAGTTGCTCAACGTCTCTTACGATCCCACCCGTGAGCTCTACCAGGAGTTCAACGCCGCCTTCGCCAAACAGTGGACGGCCAAGACCGGGGACACCGTCGCCGTCCAGCAGTCCCACGGTGGCTCCGGCCGCCAAGCGCGGTCGGTCATTGACGGACTGCAGGCCGACGTCGTCACCCTGGCCCTGGCTTACGACATCGATGCGATTGCCGAGAAGTCGAAACTCCTCCCGGCCGATTGGCAAAAGCGCCTGCCCCACAACAGTTCGCCGTACACCTCGACCATTGTGTTCCTGGTGCGGAAGGGGAATCCCAAGGGAATTCGCGATTGGGACGACCTCGGCAAGCCGGGCGTCTCGGTGATCACGCCGAACCCCAAGACCTCCGGCGGTGCCCGCTGGAACTACCTGGCCGCCTGGGCTTGGGCGAAGCAGACCTTCCATGGGGACGAAACCAAGGTGAAGGAATACATCACCCGACTGTTCAAGAATGTGCCGGTGCTCGACACCGGCGCCCGCGGAGCCACCACCACGTTCGCCCAACGTGGGATCGGCGACGTGCTGATCTCCTGGGAGAACGAGGCGTTCCTGGCTCTGAAGGAGTATGGCGCCACCAAGTTCGAAATCGTAAATCCCAGTCTCAGCATCCTCGCGGAACCACCCGTCACCTGGGTGGATCGCAACGTCGCACGCAAGGGAACCGAGGCACTCGCCAAGGCCTACCTCGAATTCCTCTACTCCCCCGAAGGCCAGGAAATCGCCGGCCGCCATTTCTATCGACCGCGCCTGGCAGCCGTCGCCGAGAAATTCAAATCCCAGTTTCCCGAGATCAAACTCGTGACCATTGACGAGGCCTTCGGTGGCTGGGGCAAAGCGCAGGCGACGCATTTCGCGGACGGCGGTTCGTTCGATCAATTGTACAAGCCCTGAATCCGGGCACCGATACACCGACGGATCATCTCCCGTCCCAGCTCCATCCATCGCGTTCGCGCGCACCTTCGCTTGTTTCGCTGCTTCCTGAATCCACGGTCTTTCGCCGTTCCAGCCGCCGCGGGCCCTCGCCGTGAGCGGCCGGTCATTTCGGTCCGCGCCGAAGCGTCGGCTTGCGATCGGGACAGCACCCGGGGAATCTGCACGATCTCACGCTTCCATCGTTGATGCGGCACCAGAGGTTCAACGCCCTTCCTGGGTTCGGCCTGACCATGGGGTACACGCTCTTCTACCTGAGCGTGATCGTTCTCATTCCCCTGGGCGGACTTTTCCTGCGCGTCTTCGATCTGACCTGGGCGCAATTCTGGAACCTGGCGACCGCCGACCGCGCTCTGGCGGCTTACAAGCTGACCTTCGGCGCCTCGTTCATTGCGGCGTTGCTGAACTCGGTGTTCGGGACCATCACCGCCTGGGTCCTGGTGCGCTACCGGTTCCTCGGCAAGCGCTTTCTGGACGCCCTGGTGGACTTCCCCTTCGCGCTGCCCACCGCGGTGGCCGGCGTGACGTTGTCCGATCTGTTCGCCGACAACGGTTGGATCGGCCAATGGTTGGCACCGTTGGGGATCAAGGCGGCCTATTCGCCCCTCGGCGTGATCATTGCGTTGACTTTCGTGGGACTGCCGTTCGTGGTGCGAACGCTTCAACCGGTATTGGAGGACTTCGAGCGGGAGACGGAGGAAGCTGCGGCGACCTTGGGAGCGGGACGATGGCGGACAGCCCTGACGGTGATCGCCCCGAGTCTGCTTCCGGCCTTGTTGACCGGGTTTGCGCTGGCCTTCGCCCGTGCGGTTGGAGAGTACGGCTCGGTGATCTTCATCGCCGGCAATCTTCAATACAAAACCGAGATTGCCCCGTTGCTCATCGTGATCCATTTGGAGGAGCACGAGGAAGGCAAGGCCATGGCCATCGCCGTGGTGATGCTGATCATCTCCTTCGCGCTGCTGGTTTCGATCAACCTCCTGGAGCGCTGGGCCAGCCGGTTCCAGAAGTAACCTCCCGCCATGTCCGCCCCCGCCCCCGCCACTCGACGCCTCCGGGACACCCACCGGAAGTCCGACCGCGCCTCCGAAGAGACGCCGTTGGTGCGCGGCCTGTTGATCGCCACAGCGGCTGGATTCCTGCTCCTTTTCCTCATGGTCCCCTTGGTGAATGTCTTCGCCCAGGCGTTCTCCAAGGGCATCCCGAAGTTTTTCCAATCGCTTGCTGATCCGGAAACCCAATCGGCGGTGCGCCTGACGGTGATGATCGCCGCCATCGTGGTCCCGCTGAATGTCGTGTTCGGCATCGCGGCGGCCTGGTGTGTGGCGAAGTTCGAATTTCGCGGCAAGACACTGCTCACCACCCTGATCGATCTTCCGTTCTCGGTGTCCCCGGTGGTGGCCGGCCTTATCTACGTGGTGATGTTCGGCATGCGCGGTTACCTGGGACCCTGGCTCCAGGATCACGACATCCAGATCATTTTTGCCGTACCCGGCATCGTCCTGGCCACGTTGTTCGTCACCTTTCCCTTCGTCGCCCGCGAACTGATCCCGGTGATGCAGGCCACCGGCACGGAGCAGGAACAGGCCGCGATGACCCTCGGGGCCAGCGGGTGGCAGACCTTCTGGCGCGTCACGCTGCCATCCGTGAAATGGGGATTGCTCTACGGCATCATTCTCTGCAACGCGCGCACGATGGGCGAATTCGGTGCGGTTTCCGTCGTCGCCGGTCACATCTCGGGACAAACGGAGACCATGCCACTGTGCGTGGAGCGGCTCTACCAGGGTTTCGACGCGGCGGCCGCCTTCGCCGTGGCGTCCCTGCTGGCTCTGCTGGCCCTGGCCACGCTGGTCATCAAGTCTTACCTGGAATGGAAGCAGCATGCCCTCCTCGAAGAAGCCCAGCGAACCGCCGATGACCCGTCGTCCCTCCCCCCCTCCTGACCTGGTATGAGCATCACTCTTCAGGGAATTTCCAAACGCTTCGGCGACGTGGTGGCCGTCAAGGACGTCAACCTCTCGATCCTGGAGGGCGAATTGGTCGCGCTGCTCGGCCCCAGCGGCGGCGGAAAGACCACCGTGCTCCGCATGATCGCGGGCCTGGAAATGCCGACCACCGGCGACATCCATATCCGCGGCCAGCGCGTCAATGATCTACCCGTCCAGAAGCGCAACATCGGCTTCGTGTTCCAGAATTATGCCCTCTTCAAGACGATGTCCGTCCACGACAACATCGCCTTCGGTCTCAAGATCAAGAAGTGGAGCCGCGCCGACCGGGATGCCCGCGTCGCCGAACTGATCCAATTGTTCGATCTCAGCGGCCTGGAACGACGCTATCCCCACCAACTTTCCGGCGGCCAACGCCAGCGTGTGGCGATCGCCCGCGCCCTGGCCCCCAAACCCAACGTCCTGTTGCTGGACGAGCCCTTCGGTGCGGTCGACGCCAAAATCCGCCAGGAACTCCGCGAGTGGCTGGTGCGTCTGCACCACGACCTTAACGTCACCACGGTCTTCGTGACCCACGACCAGGAGGAGGCCATGGAGGTCAGCAACCGGATCGTCATCTTTTCGCGCGGACGACTCGAACAGATCGGCACTCCGCGCGAGGTCTATGAGCAGCCTGCCAACGAGTTCGTGGCACGCTTCATCGGTGTCATGAATGTGCTCGAAGCCACCGTTCGCGACGGCCAGGCCCGGGCCGGCGAGATTGGCTTTCCCATCCACGGCGCCCCCGATGGCACCCAGGTGCGCATCGGCTTCCGGCCCTACGCGGTGGCGGTATCCACCGACCTTGGGCAATACGCCCACCGCGCCACGCTGCGTCACACCTACTTTCTGGGCATCCTGCTCCGCCTCGAATTTGAACTGCCCTCCGGACTCATCATCCGCGGGCGCATGACGAAGGAGGAATACTCGACGCTGGGGCTTGAGGATGGGCGCGAGGTTTCCCTTCAAATCCGCAACTACCGGGTGCTGGCACGGGACGATGCGCCGCTGGGTGGGGAGTTGGCGACACCGCAGCGCACGCCGCCGCACATCGCCGAGAATATCTAGCAGACCGTCAAGCCGCCGTTCACGTGCAACGTCTGGCCCGTGACGAAGGACGCACCTTCACCCGCCAGGTAAACCGCCGCCGCCGCCACGTCCTCAGGCACTCCCCAGCGCTTCGCCGGAACGCCCGCAAGGTAGGCTTCCTTCTCGGCTTGGGGCGCACCAGCGTGGCGTTCCACCGGAATCCAACCGGGGGCGATCATGTTCACCGTGATGCCGTGGGGCGCCAATTCCGTCGCCAGGCTGCGGTGCAAGCCGTTCTGACCGCCTTTTGCCGCCACGTAGGCGGTGAAATTCGGTACGCCGCGGGCCACCACCTCCGAACCAATGTTGATCACCCTGCCCCAGCGCTGCGCTTTCATGTGCGGCAAACAGGCCTGCACCAGAAGAAACGGGCTTTTGACAAAGTAATCGAGCATCTGCTGCACGAACGCCCAATCGTACTCCTCGACCGGGCGCTGCGGCTGGTCCGAAGTGGCGTTGATCACCAGGATGTCGACCGGCCCCAGCGTCGCCACGCACTCGTTCACCAGGCGCTTCACTTCCGCCTCGCGCGTCACGTCGGCTTGGAACAGCGCTCCCACCCACCCCTGCTGCCGCATCTCGCGCAGCGCCGACTCCGCCCGCCCGACCTGGTGCGCGAAGTTGAGACCCACCCGCGCTCCGGCGGCCGCCAGCCCCATCGCGATCGCCTTGCCAAGCCCCGCTGAACTTCCCGTGACCAGGGCCACCCGCCCCTCCAATGGCAACGATGCATCCGGCATGGCCGCCATTGAATCAGGTCCTCTCCCGTTGCCCAGTCGCAAAAGCCCATCTTGACTTATCCCCCTGCCCCGGCGTCGCATCGGGCATTCCAAGGACGGGTACGGACCACGGACGGTTGGGGAAGACCGCCCATCCCCGCGGGACCCGCCCCAGGGACACCTCATCTTCCATGCTTGAGAAACTCGACTTCGACGCTGCGGTCACCAAGACGGAGTACCGTCGGCGGCTCCCCGTCCTGCAACGACGCCTTTACGACCTGGAACACGCCCTGTTCCAGGCCCGCATCCCGGTGATGGTGGTGATCGAAGGCTGGGCTGCCTCGGGAAAAGGCAGCACCATCAGCACCCTGGCCGAGCGCCTCGACCCGCGCGGTTTTCGCGTCGTCCCCATCACGCCGCCGCGCACCGCCGAACAACGCTTCCCGTGGCTGCACCGCTTCTGGCTGAAGCTGCCTTCCTACGGCCAGATGGTGGTGTTCGACACCTCCTGGTACCGCCGCGTGCTTGTCGAGCGACTCGACAAAACCGTGCGCGGCCGCGACATCGAAAGCGCCTTCCACGATATCCAGAGTTTTGAGGAACAACTCGCCGCCGACGGCACGGTAATCATCAAGTTCTGGCTGCACATCTCGCGCAAGGAACAAAGCCGTCGTTTCAAGAAACTACTCAAGGACAAGACCGCGCGTTGGCAGATCTGCGACGAGGACGCCCTCCAGCACAAGCACTACAAGCGCTATCATGAGTACGTCGAGGAAGCCCTGGCCCGAACGGATACTCCCAAGGCCCCGTGGGTGATCCTCGCAGCTGGGGACAAGTACCACACCCGACTGGCCCTGCTCGAGGCACTGATCCGCACCCTGGAAGCCCACCTGCCCAAAACCGCCGCAAAGCCCGAACGCGCCCCGGCCCGCGCCCCCCAGCCTCCCACCGCGCGGCGTGGTTCACCCGCTCGCGCGGCGTCGACGGTTCGGCGCACCCCCAAACGGGAGGTCCCCCATGCTTGAAAAAATCGATCTGTCGCTCCGACTGGCCCGCCCCGCGTACAAGCGCCGGTTGCGCGTCCTTCAAAGTCAGCTCCACCTACTGGGCTACGAGGTCTACCGTCGAAAACGCCCGGTCGTGATCGCCTTTGAAGGTTGGGACGCCGCCGGCAAAGGCTCGGCCATCAAGCGCCTCACCGAGCGACTCGATCCTCGTGGCTATGTGGTCTGGCCCATCGCCGCGCCCTCCGGCGACGATAAAGACCGACATTATCTGTATCGCTTTTGGCGCCGACTGCCCGAACAAGGCCAGATCGCCATCTTCGACCGCTCCTGGTACGGGCGAGTGCTGGTCGAACGGGTGGAGGGGTTCTGCTCCGAGGCCGCGTGGAAGCGAGCCTACAGCGAAATCAACGATTTCGAACGCGGCCTCGCCGACTTCGGGGCCATTCTCTTCAAATTCTGGATGCACATCAGCCAGGACGAACAACTGCGGCGCTTCAAGGAACGACAGTCCATCGTCTACAAACGCTGGAAGATCACCGACGAAGATTGGCGGAATCGCGGAAAATGGGAGGATTACGAGACCGCCGCCGACGAAATGCTCCTCAAGACCAGCACCCTGATCGCGCCGTGGACCATCGTGGAAGCCAACGACAAGTTGCACGCCCGCATTCGGGTGCTCGACGCCGTGGTCACCGGCCTGGAACGCGCCTTGGATTGATGCGCCCCCCCACTCCCCTGCCCACCTTCATTTCGGACGCGTCGGAGGGTTGGTCCAGTTCTTGTGCCACGACAATTCCCACAGCTTTTCGAGTGGCGATATGCCCGCATGACCGTCGGCAAACACCAGATTGATCGCTCCCGGCAACCGCGATCCTGGCGTCACGTTTTTGAAGGCGGTCGATAGGCCGGAACCATGCCGGGAGATGGTCAAGCGGGACATCCCCGCATTCGCGTTGGCGTCGCCCTCCATCAGGTTCCGCGCCGGGGCGTCCTTCTCCTGCGGCCACGCATCAATCCACATGGCATCCATGAAGACCGGCGTCAGCGACGTCTTGGAAATGTCGGACTCCGCCCGGAAGGCGTTCTTCACACTTGGAAAAAGGCCCTGGGCGTCCGGCCAGTCGCCGGCGTACATCCAGCCGTTGAGTGCGTAGCTGCCGGCCCACTTGGGTTCCCGGGTCCCCGGTTTCATCGCCGATCCCCAAACCCAGGCCGACACGGCCGATCCAACCGGCTTCTTCGGACTATAGGGCGCGACGGGACAGAACTTCACTTGGTCGACCCGCGCGTAGTGCTCAATCAAACCCGCCTGCCACAGATCGTCGCTGATCCGGTAGGGGAGGATCTTGTCGGTGTCGCTGATGTACATGAAGTTCGCCAACCCGAGTTGCTTCAGATTGCCGAGGCACTTGATGCTATGGGCCTTGCTCTTTGCCCTTCCCAGCGCCGGCAACAGCATGCTGGCCAGGATCGCAATGATCGCGATCACCACCAGGAGCTCGATCAACGTGAATCCTCGGTCGCGACGGTAAGACTTGGGCCGCATGTCCTCCTTTTGCCTTATTGTCCCCATTAGCGGCGAGTGGTTGTTGCGATGCCCAGGTGCATTCGCGCCGACTCCGCGACGATCGCCTCGGCCCCGGTTGCAGAATGGCGGCCGCCACCTGTGCCGGAGATTCAAAGTCGCCAGGCTTGAGACTCAGCCACAGACCCTGTCATTCTTCATCCACATGCGTCTCATCAGACAAACTGCTTTCGCACTCACCTTCCTGCCGGCCTGCCTGGGCCTGGCCCAGGGCAATTTCGACAATGTCACCATCAAGACCACTCCGGTCGCGGGCGACGTTCACATGCTGGAAGGTGCCGGTGGCAACATCGGGGTATGCATCGGCTCGGACGGTGTGCTCATCGT
The DNA here is from genome assembly GCA_016795425.1 of Verrucomicrobiales bacterium. GTDB lineage: Bacteria > Verrucomicrobiota > Verrucomicrobiia > Limisphaerales > CAIMTB01 > CAIMTB01. The sequence continues at coordinate 126,817 of JAEUHG010000067.1, read as the reverse complement.
CGACACCCAGTTCGCGCCCCTGGCCCCAAAAATTGAAGCCGCCCTCAAACGCCTCGGCGACGGCAAACTGCACTATGTGCTCAACACCCATTGGCACGGTGACCACACCGGCGGCAACGAGTTCTTCGGCAAACAGGGCACGGTGATCGCGCATGACAACGTGCGCCGACGCCTGACCGAGAAGACCAATCCCGCCGTCGCTCCCGAAGGCCTGCCCGACATCACTCACGACCAGGGTCTCACGCTGCATTTCAACGGCGAGACGATCCGTGTCGTCTCACTGCCGCCCGGTCACACCGACGGCGACTGCTACGTCTATTTCACCAAGTCCAAGGTCCTGCATCTCGGGGACCAGTTCTTCAACGGCAAGTTCCCATTCATCGACCTGGGCAGTGGCGGTGAGGTCGCCGGCTACGTGCGCAATGTGGAGACCGCCCTCAAACTGGCGCCCCCCGACGCCAAGATCATTCCTGGCCATGGTCCCTTGGCGACGGTCGACGATCTGCGCCGCTTTCGCGACATGCTCGTGGAGACCACCGGCATCGTCCGCAAGGCCATCGAAGCCGGAAAGACCCTTGACCAGGTCAAAGAGGCCGGGTTGCCCGAAAAATGGAAGGACTGGGGTACCGGCTTCATCAATACGAGCCGGTGGCTCGAGATCACCTACAACAGCCTAAAGGCAAAGTAGCGGACCCGCGTTGAAGGGATCTTCCCCAGTTCAGGCCGCCGACATCACTACGGACCCTGCCCATCCCGCTCCCCGGCGTTTTGTCGGGCTTTGATCGGGCGACACGCCAATTCGTGCTGCAACACCGCCAGGCCAGCGGTTGCGGCGGTTTCGGCCCGAAGGACCAGCGGCCCAAGACTCATTGGCCGGGCCCCGGCGGCCAACAACGCCGCCGACTCGCGCTCGGAGAAGTCCCCCTCCGGGCCGATCACCAACGTCACCGTTTCGACAGCCTCCGTCGAATTCAGAATTCGGCGCGCCTCGCCGGCCTCGGGAAGCAAGCTCGCCACCACCAGCAATCCCGGCCGTCGACGGTGCAGAAACGCCTCCAGGGTTCGAGGCGGATCCAGTCGAGGCATCCAGGCGTTGCCACACTGTTTGCAGGCTTCCAGGCAAGTGGTCCGCCAACCGCCCATCCAGGTGTCCGCCTCGGTGGCAGCGACGCGCACCACCGATCGATCCAGCACCAGGGGAGAAATGGCGGTTGCCCCGAGTTCAGTCGCCTTTTGGATCATCCAATCCATGGCCCGCCCCTTGATCAGAGCGGGCGCCAGGGCGACCGGAGGCGGCGCCGGCTGCCGGCGAACCTGACTCACTTCAATCCCCACGGCACGCCGGTCGGTGGAAGCGATCCGCCCCTCGAGAATGCGGCCCGCACCGTCCAGCAACTCAACGGTGTCCCCGTATTGGAGCCGAAGCACCTTGATCGCGTGATGGCTCTCGTCGGAGTCGAGGGTGACCCGCTCGGCGCCGACCTGCTCCGGGGCGACGAAGAATCGATGCACGGGTAGTGGACCTGGATCTCGAGTGAGCCGCCCGGCACGCCGGGTCACCGTCGTTACTTGAAGAACTCCTTGGCGCGCTCGAAGAAGGATTTCGCCTGGGGATGACTGTTGTTGTCACACAACGCGGCAAACTCCTCGAGCTTGCCCCGCTGCGCCGACGACAGATGGGTCGGAACCTCCAGTGCGACGCGCACCAACAGATCGCCATACCCAAGCCCCTGAAGGTTCTTCACGCCTTTGCCTTTCAGGCGGAACACCGTCCCGGGTTGGGTGCCGGCGGGAATGCGAATCGATGCCCGACCCGACAAGGTCGGCACCTCGATCTCAGCCCCCAAGGCCGCCTGCACGAAACTGATCGGCACGTCACAGAGCAGGTCGTCGTCTTCGCGCCGGAAAATCTCGTGCTCCCGGACATGCAAAATGACGTAAAGATCGCCCGATGGCCCGCCGCGAAGGCCGCCTTCGCCGTTGCCCATCGACCGCAGGCGCGTGCCGGTATCCACGCCTGCCGGAATGCGGATCTTCACTTTGGAGGACTTGTCCTTGCGCCCGGAGCCGCGGCAGGCGCGGCACGGCTTTTCAATGACGCGTCCGGCGCCTTCGCAGCGCGGGCAGGTCTGGGCGATGCGGAAAATACCCCGCGAAGTCTCCACCTGGCCGCGCCCACCGCAGGTGACACACGGCTTCAGCGCCGATCCCGCCTCGGCACCACGTCCGTGACACTGGTCACAGGTTTCGGGCCGAGTGAGGTTCAATTCCTTTTCCGCGCCGAGCACCGCCTCTTCGAGCGTGATCTGGAGATCGAAACGGAGGTCCGCACCGCGCGCCGGTGCCGTGGGATCTGCCGCCCGCCCCTCGCCGAATAACTCGCTGAAGATGCCCCCGCTATTTCCGAACACCTCACGAAAGATCTCAAAGGGATCATGGAACCCGCCGCCGCCAGGAGCTCCGCGACCTGCGGCGCGTGCCCGCGGATCGAAGGCCGCATGGCCGTATTCATCAAAAGCCGCCCGCTTCTGGGGATCGCTCAGGACTTCGTACGCCTCGCTCAATTCCTTGAACTTCTCCTCCGCCACCTTGTCGCCTGGGTTCTTGTCGGGATGATACTTGAGAGCCAGCTTCCGGTAGACCTTCTTAATGTCGTCCGCCGAAGCCCCCTTCTCGACGCCCAGCACCTCGTAGTAATCGCGTTTGGCCATGGCTCAGCTTTGAGGCGTCCGGGCCACCACCACGGTCGCAGGCCTGACCAAGCGCTGTTGCAGGCGGTACCCCTTGCGCAGCTGCTGAACCACTTGGCCGTCGGGAACATCGGCCGTTTCCTGTTGGGAAACCGCCTCGTGCCAGGCCGGATCGAATGGCTGCCCGAGGGCGTCGATTTCCTCCAGGCCGGCATCCTTCAGAGCCCCTTTCACCTGGGCCAGAACCATTTCGACCCCGGTCCGCAGGGAATCCGCCGAGGCGCCGGACGCCGATGCCGCACTGACCGCCGAAAGGGCCATATCGAGGTTGTCGAGGGCGGGCACCAGCTTTTCCATGAGGGATTGGTTGGCGTATTGCACCGCCTCCTGTCGCTCGCGCGCCGCGCGCTTCCGGAAATTCTCAAGATCCGCCACGGCCCGCAGGTAACGGTCCTTAAAGGCGTCCGCCTGAGCCGACTTCTCACGCAAGGCGGCCAGTTCCTCGGGCGATACAGGGGAGGGCTCCGGCACAGCGCCTGAAGATTCAGGGACCGTTGCCGCTTCGGTCTCAATAGGTTCGTTGCTCATACCCGACTTCCGAAAAAACACAGGACCGCGAAGATTACATGGCAGCCGTTCGGTTGCAACCAGCCTCACCGGGACTGTCCCCTCCACCCCGGCACCCTCGCGCCTCCGATTCCTCTCCATGAACCTGCCAACCCAGCACCCCTCGTCGCAGCGCGAGGAGGGCCACCTCACTGGATTCAATTCCGACTTAGGTGGGCCCTGTCGCGCTGCGACAAGGCAGTCCCAACCTGCTTCAAGGCCCAATAGGTGTCCAAAATTTGGAACACTTCGCCCCCCCTCAGCACGCGTTTCCGACTCAGGCAACCGCTTCCCGCTTCCCGCCACGGCCCGCCGTCCGTAGCATCCTCGCGCTTTATGGCCCGACGCGCAGCAAAACCGAGTTCCGCCCCGTCCCCCATCCCTCCGGGCACCGACACCACCCCCCGGCGGTTTCAGAAGTTGATGGCCGCGAACCGATCGGAGATCGCCATCCGCATCTTCCGGGCCGCCTCCGAGCTCGGCACTCGGACCGTCGCCATCTTCGCCCAGGAAGACCGGTTCTGCATGCACCGGTTCAAGGCCGATGAGTCCTACCTCGTCGGTGCCGGCAAAGGTCCGGTCGCCGCCTACCTCGACATTCCGAGCATCGTCGCGCTTGCCGTCGAAAAGGGGGTCGACGCCGTTCACCCGGGCTACGGGTTTCTCAGCGAGAATGCCGAGTTCGCCCGGGCGTGCGCCAAGGCTGGGGTCACGTTCGTGGGACCGCGCCCCGAGCTGCTGGACATGATGGGTGACAAGACCGCCGCGCGGGCGTTGGCGGAACGGATCAACGTGCCCACCCTGCCTGGCACCAAGGAACCGATCACCGACCGCGACGAAGCGCTCAAGGCGGCCAAAGCCATTGGGTTTCCGCTCATCATCAAGGCGGCGTTCGGCGGTGGTGGACGGGGCATGCGCGTGGTCACCAAACCCGGCGATCTCTCGCAGCTCCTCGATGAAGCCCAGACCGAGGCCGGGCGCGCCTTCGGCAATCCCGCGGTATTCCTCGAGAAGTACATTCCCCGCGCCAAGCATCTCGAGGTGCAGATCCTCGGCGATCGCCACGGCAACGTTCTGCATCTCCATGAGCGCGACTGCTCGGTGCAGCGGCGCCACCAGAAGGTCGTCGAAGTCGCTCCCAGTTACGGGCTGCCGGACTCCGTCATCACCGAACTCTGCGAGGCAGCGGCGCGCATGGCCCGCGAGATCCGGTATGACAACGCCGGCACCATCGAGTTCCTTTACGATCTCGATCGCCACGAATGGTTCTTCATCGAGATGAACCCCCGGATCCAGGTCGAACACACCGTGACGGAAGTCATCACCGGCATCGACCTCGTCCGATCCCAGATCCTCATTGCCCAGGGTCATCGGCTGGATTCGCCCGAGGTCGGACTCCCTGCCCAGGACAAGATCCGGCGCGATGGATTCGCCATCCAGTGTCGCGTCACCACGGAGGATCCGGAGAACAAGTTCACCCCGGACTACGGCCGCATCCTGGCCTACCGTTCACCCGGCGGCTTCGGCCTGCGTCTGGATGGCGGCATGGGATACTCCGGTGCGGTCATCACGCCGTTCTACGACTCCATGCTGGTCAAGGTCATCGCCAGCGGCCACTCGTTCGATCTGGCTTGCGACCGCATGGATCGGGCCCTTCGCGAGTTCCGCATCCGTGGGGTGAAGACCAACATCCCCTTTCTGGAAAATGTGATCGCCCACCGGGAGTTTCGCACCGGTCAGGCGACGACGACGCTGATTGACACCAGCCCGGAGCTCTTCGCCTTCGCGCCACGCCGCGACCGCGCCACCAAGCTGCTGAATTTTGTCGGCAACATCATCGTCAACGGCAACCCGCACGCCAAAGGCTACAAGCCGTCCAAGCCGTTTGACGCCGCGCCGGTGCCGACCTTCGACCACACGGCGCTCCCACCCAAGGGCACGCGGGACCTGTTAGTGGAGTTGGGTCCCAAGAAATTCGCCGAGTGGACCCTCAAGCAGAAGCGGTTGCTGGTCACCGACACGACCTTCCGCGACGCCCATCAATCGCTCATGGCCACGCGGGTCCGCACCTACGACATGCTGGCCTGTGCGCCGGCGGTGGCCCGCCGACTCGGTCACCTCGACTCCGGCCTCTTCTCCCTGGAACTGTGGGGCGGCGCCACCTTTGACACCACCATGCGGTTCCTCAACGAGGACCCCTGGGTCCGGTTGCGCGAACTGCGAAAACGGATTCCGAACATCTGCTTCCAGATGCTGTTTCGCGGTTCCAACGCCGTCGGGTATTCGAACTACCCGAACAACGTGGTGGCGGGTTTTGTGACCCATGCCGCCGAAGCCGGCGTCGACATCTTCCGCATCTTCGATTCGCTGAATTACCTGCCGAACCTCAAGGTGGCGATGGAGGCCGTTCAAAAGACGCATGCCATCTGCGAAGCCGCCCTGTGTTACGCCGGAAACATTCTCGACACGCGTCGCGACAAGTTTTCCCTCCAGTATTACGTCAGGCTCGCCAAGGAACTGGAACGTATGGGGGCGCACTTCCTGGCCATCAAGGACATGGCCGGACTTTGCCGCCCTTATGCCGCCCGAAAACTGGTGCGAGCGCTCCGGGAAGAAGTCGGCCTCCCCATCCACTTCCACACCCACGACGCCTCCGGCGTCCAAGCCGCCGCGATTCTCAACGCCTGTGAGTCGCAGGTGAATGTCGTGGATCTCGCCATCGCCTCGATGAGCGGTTCCACCAGCCAGCCCAATCTCAATTCCATCGTCGCCGCCCTCCAGGGCCAACCCCGCGATACCCGCCTGGATCTCGACGCGTTGAACGAATTTTCCGACTACTGGGAGAAGGTCCGGGAGTATTACGCGCCGTTCGATACCGCTCCCAAGACCGGTTCGGCCGAGGTGTACCTCCACGAAATGCCCGGTGGCCAATACACCAATCTCAAGGAACAAGCCGCCAGCATGGGAGTCTCGCACCGCTGGCCCGAAATCGCGCGCACCTACGCCGACGTCAACCAACTCTTCGGCGACATCGTCAAGGTGACGCCCTCGAGCAAGGTCGTCGGTGACATGGCGCTATTCCTCTTCAGCCGCGGCATCCGCGCGGCCGACGTCGTTAACCTCGACCCCGGTTCCACTCCCTTTCCTGAGAGTGTCATCGACATGCTGTCGGGCGGCCTCGGCTGGCCCGAAGGGGGTTGGCCCGAGGAGGTCTGGCGCGTCGTTCTTGGCGACAAGCGGTTCCGCGAGGCCCGCGCCCGTTATCAGGCGGAGACGTCCGGCAAACGCGTCGACTCAGCCGCCCCCGCGGATCTCTCGAAGGTTCGACAGGAGCTTGCCGAAAAACTGCGGCACGACCCCACCGAAAGCGACGTCTACAGCTACCTGATGTATCCCCAGGTCTTCCTGGAGTTTGCGCGGCAACTGCGCGAGTTCAGCGACGTGAGCGTCCTGCCGACGCCCGCCTTCTTCTACGGTCTGCGCCGCGGCGAAGAGGTCAGTGTTCACATCGAGGAAGGCAAGACGCTGATCATCCGATTGGTCAATGTGAGCGAGCCTGACAAGGACGGACGCCGCACCCTCACCTACGAACTCAACGGCATCACGCGTGAGGCCTACATCACCGACAAGAAGGTGACGCCCCAGGCCAAGGCCCGCCCCAAGGCCGACCTCGGCAACCCGTTGCACGTGGCGGCCCCCATCCCAGGTCTGGTCGCCACCATCGCTGTCAGCGTGGGTCACAAAGTCTCCAAAGGCGACAAACTGCTCATGATGGAGGCCATGAAGATGCAGACCACTGTCACCGCCCCAGCGGATGGCGTGGTCCAGGAAATGCACGTCCAGATCGGCGACACCGTCCAAAGCAAGGATCTGCTCCTGGTGCTGCGTCCTTGAGGAAGGCAGGAAGAACCAGGGCGGCATTGCCCTGTCGCCGCACGACAGGGCCCACCTGGATTGGAATTGAATCCCGTCAGGTGGCTCTCCTCGCGCTGCGACGAGGGATATGCGGTGTCCTGCGGTTCTTGGGAAGATTTTGACGGCTCGGGCGAGGCAGGCTTTCTTTAGCCTCGTGAACAGCGCTGTCCGACGATTGCCGTCCGCTCTGCTCGGTCTTGCCCTGCTCGGCGTCGCACCTCCCGTCCCGGCCGCCGACGTCTGGACGCATTACCGCGGCAACAGCCACGACGGCGTCTACGCGGGTGCGATTCGCACCAATTGGTCCGAAGCAGCCCCACGCAGACTCTGGCGCATTCCCCTCGGCGCCGGACTCAGTTCGTTTTCCGTCGGTGGCGGCCGACTCTTCACCCAGGTTGTTCGTCGCACCGGCAATGAAAGCCGCGAATTCGCCATTGCCCTGGATGCCGCCACGGGCAAGGAGCTCTGGGCAGCCAACCTCGACCTTGCCGATTACCCGGACGGCGGAGTCGGCTCCGACGACGGCCCCCGCTCGACCCCCACCGTGGATGGAGATCGGGTCTACGTGTTCAGCTCCTATCTCCGATTGCACTGCCTCGAAGCCGCCACCGGCCGCGTTCTATGGCAGCGCGATTTTCGAACCGAACTCGGCGCCACTGTCATCTCCTGGCAGAACGCCGCCTCCCCGCTCGTCATCGGCGACCTCATCTTCGTCAACGCCAACACGAGTCCGCGCCGACTCACCGCCATCCGCAAAACCGATGGCACTACCGCCTGGCGCAATCATGATGATCGCATGACCCAGGCGACTCCCACCGCAGCCACGATCGGGGGCGTGCTGCAGGTGATCTTTTTCACCCAGACCGGGTTGGTGTCCGTTCGCCCCGATACCGGCGACGCCCTGTGGCGATTCTCCCTTCCATACTCCACTTCCACAGCAGCCTCGCCGGTGGTCGCTGGCGACACAGTGTTCTGCGGGGCCGCTTATGGAAGCGGATCCGGGGCGGTTCGCATTCATGCTCCCACACCGGGGGCGGCCGGATCGTTCACCACCACCGAACTCTGGAAGCGCCGCGCAGCCAACCAACTCCACTGGGCGAGTCCCATTCAGCATGATGGCTTCGTGTATGGAGTGTTTGGCCAGTCCAGCCTCTCCCTGCGCTGCGTCGAAATCGCCACCGGCAACGTGCGCTGGCAGGCCCTCGACAACTTCAATGATCCGAACTTCATCGATTACGGAAGCGTGCTCAAAGTGGGCGGCCACTTACTGGTGCTCACCGCCTCCGGGAAAATCATCCTGGCTGAACTCAGTCCTGAAGCCTACCGGCCCATCGAGATCTTCCAGGCGTTGGACAACGATCCCAAGTGTTGGAACGTGCCCGCCATCAATGATGGAATTCTCTATGTTCGAAGCACCCTGGAAGGCACCGCGTTCGATCTTTCAATGCCTCAACCCGCTCAACCCCTGGTCTTGAATCCAGGCTCCGTCTCGTCCGCGGGCAAAATCCAATTGCGGGTCGGCACCGCGGACGGCTCACCCGTCAGCGCCGAGCGCGCCGCGAATCTTCGGCTCATCACCTCCCCCAATCTGACCGTCCCGACCGCTGCGTGGACCGATTCCAATCTCTCGCCACTCCAGGCCAACGGCGATCTCTACTTCGAGCCGGTCGTGAATACGGACGAGGAGTTTCGATTCTACAGAATTCGAGAGAATCCTTGATCCCGAGAATTCCCGACGCGGCACTGATCTCCACGAACCGTTGGACCCTGCACACCTCCTGGCAGCGCGAGGAGGGTTAGCTGATTGGATCCAATTCCAATCCAGGTGGGCCCTGTCGCGCTGCGACAGGGTTTTCCTTCCCTATTCCACTCCAATTCGTCGTCCACCTAGACCCGCCATAAAACCCTGGCCTCCGATGCCACTTCTGCCAGCCGCCCCCTGACATTTGACAATACGCACCCTCAAAACGTACTTGGTCACATGCGATCCCCGGCCACCCACTCACCGGAGGGTGCTAGGGGACAACGCGGCATTCCGGGAGCCGCAACCAGCCTGACGATTCTCTGGGTGGTGATTTCGCTTTCCTGCTTCGCCGCCCCCGGTCAGCTGCGCTGGCGTTTCACGACCCAGGGGTCTGTTTCCAGCAGCCCCGCCATCGCGGCCAACGGCGACGTCCTCTTTGGTTCTCAGGACGGCAACGTTTATGCCCTGAATCCGGCCACCGGCCAACCGCGTTGGCACCACCAACTCGGCAGCCCCGTTACCGCATCGCCAGTCCTTGCCGCCAATGGCACGATCTATGTCCGGGATGGCGATGGAAACCTGCACGCTCTCGACGGAGTCACGGGTCAGACCCAGCGATCCTATGCTCTGCCCTATCACGCATGGTGGTTGGTTTCGACGCCGGTACTGACACCGTCCGGTGACCTCATCGTCTCCATATTTCGTGACAGCCTCCGTCGGGTGGATCCCATCACAGGCTCCAACCTCTGGACCTCCGCATCGTCGGCTCGCTGGGTCGGATCGCCGGCTCTGAGTGTCGATGACACGCTCGTGATCGGTTCGTATGACGGAAATATTCTCGGCATCGATGCCACTCGCGGAACGCTTCGATGGTCTCGCAATCCGGGAGGGCTCATCCTTGGATCCGCCGCCATGGGGCTCGAACCAACGGTATTCCTCGTGGTTGGGGGCGGCTTCGCTCCCCAGGGAACGCTGGTTTGCCTTCACCTGAAAGATGGATCGATTCGATGGTCCTTTCCTTTAGGAAATGCCTCCCGGAGTTCCCCCATCGTTGGACCCGAGGGAACGGTGTATGTCGGCAATGATGACGGCGCCGTTTTTGCTGTGGAGGGCTCTCAAGGAACCCTTCGCTGGCAATCGACCACGGAAGGTCCGATCGCCTCGGCCCCGGCCCTGACCCGCGACGGCACCCTCCTGGTGAGCGCCCTCGACGGCGCGCTCTATGCCATGGATACCGTGTCGGGAGAACGGCTATGGAAATTGACCACCGGAGGGGAGATTTATGGCTCCCCTGCCATTGGCCCGGACGGAACCATCTACATTGGGTCGGCCGATCGCTCCCTCTACGCGGTGGAAGGAACGGCCCCGCTCGCCCTCGGCGCGTGGCCCAAGTTTCTTGGCAACGCCGAGAACCGTGGGACACCACCGTCCGCAACCGGGCCTCCCGTCATCGCCTTTCAGTCCGCGAGCACGTCCCGCGCTCTCGGCTCACCCCTCGAACTTCGGGTCGATGCCGTCGGCGACCTCCCACTGACCTACGCATGGTCCCTGAACGGCGCTCCTCTGCCGACAGTGACTGGAACCACGCTGGCGATTCCCCAATTCGCCGCCGAAAATGCCGGCACTTATCAAGTCACCGTCAGCAACGCCGCCGGATCGATCATCAGCGCACCGATGTCGATCGTGGTCGGCTACCGCGTCGAGGTACAAACCGTCGGCCGCGGATCCGTGGACGCGGTCCCCCGCCCGGCCACCGATGGCAGCTACCCTGCGGGAAGTACGGTTCGGTTCGAGGCCATACCTTCGCCAGGCCACACCTTCGCTAAATGGACCGGTACCACGAATACGGAGTCCAATCCGATTCAGTGGATCGTCGATGGTCCAAAGACATTGGTCGCCCATTTTCCGTGGTTACCCGGCGATACCCGCTGGCAAACCCGCTTCCCGTCGGTATCGGTTCGCACCCTGACCCTTGGCGAGGGCGGCACGCTTTACGCCAGCCTGATGTCGCGCCAAGCAGGAGCCCCCGGGCGGCTGGCCGCCCTGGACGCCGCGTCAGGACAAGTCCGCTGGACCTACTCCCACCCGACCGCAACCTCGTTCACCGGCAGCGCCATCGGAAACGATGGCACGCTATTTGTCGGTTTGGACCACACCCTGGAGGCCATCGACCCTATTCAGGGCACGCGGAGATGGGTGAGTGACTTGGGAGCGCTGGCGATCGGGACAGCCATCGGGGCTGATGGCACCCTCTATGTCACCACCCGCGACGGAGCCCTGAGAGCGATCGACGCCGCGAGCGGTACGATTCGTTGGACCGTTGGGGAGGGCACGGCTTCCTCGTACGTCAACGTCACTGCGCCGTTCGTCGGCTTGGACGGCACTGTGTACACCGCCATTTACACCACCATTAACACCGACAGCGCCTGGATTCGGTCGTATGATCCCAGCGGAACGCGAACGAACTGGTCGACACCGATCGCTAATGGATTCATTCCTTCGTCGATGGCCCTCGGCGTTGACAGCTCTGTGATGGCGCTCCAGGGATCGAGTATCATTGCCATCGACCCGCTCACCGGCGACGTCAAGCGGTCGGCCACACTCAGTATCTCTCCACCGGCGTTCGGCGCGTTCACGTGTGTTGGGCCGGACAACACCGTCTACCTCGCGACGTACGGCGGAACCCACCTGGCCTTGGACGGCTCCACTGGCGATCTCCGTTGGCAATTGAATCTCGGAGCCAGTTGGTCAGCCCCAGCTCTGGCCGCCGATGGGACCCTCTACGTTTCGAGCACCCATCCTTTCCTGCCGGGTCTGTTCGCCGTGGATTCGCAAACCGGCGCTATCCGATGGTCGTTTCCGCAAAGGACCGACACTCCTCCCATCGTGGGGTCCGAAGGTGTCGTTTACGTGGGATCCAATCCCGGCGCCGGCTGGTACTGGGGACTACCCGATTCCACCGTGGCTCCCGAAGCGGTCATCTATGCGCTCCACGGTTCATCGCCCCTTTCAACCGACGCCCCTTGGCCCAGCCAGCGCCATGATTCAGGCAATCGAGCATCCCAACAACGCCTGACAGGCCCGCCTCAAATCGTCGCCCAAAGCCGATCCCAGTTCCACTTGCTGAATTCCACCGTCACCGTCGGCGTTATTGCCGGCGGCACCAACCTTCATTTCGAATGGACCCTGAATGGATTGGTCCTGCCCGAGGCCCGCGGGCCACGTCTGATCCTTACCAACTTCTCCCAGGCCCAGACGGGCACATACCAAGTCCGCGTCTTTAACGAATTAGGTTCCGTCCTCAGCGAACCGGTCGTCGCCGGTGGCATGTTCCAAATCACCCGGCACACGCGCGGACCAGGGACCGTCACCACCACTCCCGACTCCGACCTCTACCCGCAGGGCACTCCGGTCCAACTCACCGCGGTCCCAACAGGCCAGCGCCGGTTCCTGGGCTGGTTCGGTGACGTCGCCGGCACCAACAACCCGCTGACCGTGGTGATTCATTCCAACATTCAGGCTATCGCCGCGTTCGAGACCGCGGTCGGCGAGAAGTTATGGGAGCGCCCCCTGGCCGGTGCCGTGGCCGGCACACCCGCGATCGACGGTGACGGGACGATTTACCTCGCGACGACGGACGGCAATGTCGACGCCCTGGACCCGTTCCTCGGCACCCTGCGGTGGAGATTCACCGCCGGCGGCGCCTTCCAAGCCTCGCCCGCTCTGGATTCCCTGGGTCGCGTCTTCATCGGGTGTGGCAATTCCCGGTTCTATGCCCTCGATGGAGCCACTGGGGCGCAACGGTGGCGGTACTCGGCAGGGGCCGCCGTTATGTCGTCGGCGGCCCTCACCAGCGACGGGACGGTGATCTTCGGTTCTTTGGACAAACAGGTCCATGCCCTCGATGCGGCCACGGGCGCTCAGCGATGGACCTATGACGTCGGGGATCGCGTCGAGTCCTCGCCGGTTCTGACTCCCGAAGGGGCGGTCATCCTAGGCACAGGCAACCCTAACGCCCGAGGAGGTTCCGTCGTGTGCCTGGACGTGAATACCGGCGAATTGCGATGGACCAACAACGTGGTCTGGAGCGTCGGCGGCTCCCTGGCCCTCGGCGCCGACAACTCCGTCCTTTGTGCCAACGGCAACGGCCGCGAACTCATCGCCTTTGATCGTATCTCGGGGCAACGACGATGGGCGACCGAGGTCGGCGCGGTATGGCATCTCAACTCCCCCGTCTTCAGTCCCGATGGCCTCGCTTACCTCTTCAGCGGGGACCAGGGACTCCAGGCCCTGAACGCGACCACAGGACAACTCGTATGGAGCGCCTTCCCCAAGTTATTCCTGGGATCGATTGGCAACCCTGTCGTGGCCTCGGATGGCACCCTCTACGTCGGAATCGACCGCCAGCTTCACGCCCTGGATGGAGCGTCCGGCGCCAGGAAATGGAGCTACGACACCCTCAGCCCGATTCAAGGCGGACTCACCCTCGCTCCGGAGGGGACAGTCTACGTGACGACCTCCTCGCCGTCGGTCGGAGCTCGCCTGGCAGCGATCCAAGGCGGCGCGCCGCTGGCCTCCTCAGGATGGCCCAAGGCGGGGGGCGATCTGGGCAATACCGGGCATCCACCCGGCTCCTTCTATAGACCTCGGATATCGGTGCAGAACATTCAGCTCCCCAACCCACCGGCGCTTCGTATCCATGGACCGTTGGGTCAGGTGCTGCAGATCCAAGCAGCCGCGGAATTACCGAATTGGACCCCATTGCAGGTCGTCACCAACAGCACCGGCGTGGTCGATTGGCTGGACCTCGCCCCGCCGGGCTCTCGCCGGTTCTACCGGACTCAACGAATTCAACCCTGACACGAATCGCAGCTCATGAACCCGACCCCTGCGCTCGCGCGACGTCGACCGCGTCTCGAAATCATCACCGTCATCAAGACGTTTGCCGCCGTCGTGGCGATGAACGGCGCCGTCGCCAACGCCCAAGGCACCGTGGACTTCTCGACGTTCATTCCCGACAAGGTGAATGCTCGCGTAGCGCGCCCGAGCTCGCAGATTCCGCTCATTGACGGACATTACCTGGGTCAACTTTATGCGGCCCCACCCAACGGCACGCTTGCCGCTATCGGGAAGCCCATTCCCTTTCGATCCGATGGACATCGGGGCTATATCGTCGATGGCGGGGCGGTGGAGATCCCCAGCGTGGCGCCCGGTCAAATGGCGCAAGTCAAACTCGTGGCCTGGCACATCAGCCTGGGTTTGAGTTACCCAGAAGCCGTCTCCAAAGGCCAAGGTGAGGTCGGAGAGTCCGCCACGATTACCCTCAGGACGGGCACCGATCCGACGTCCGCCGCACCGCTGATAGGACTTCAGTCCTTCAACATTGCGATCCCCATTCCGGAGCCCGGCACGGCCGTGGTGGCGCTTCTCGGCGGTTTGCTCCTGTTCGGCAGGCGCCGGCGTTAAACTCCGGGCTGGGACGAGGGGTACGAAGGAATTGGGAACGGGGAGATTCTAGGGCGGCCCTTCCCTCCTCCCCATTCCCCTTCCCCCAACGATTCGCATTCGGGCGATTCAATTGCGCAAACTGGCGTTGCGACAGCGCCCCGAATTCGGGACAAGAATAAGCCTTATCCAAGTGGAACCGCACCGAACCGCGTGCCTGGGCGGATAGACGCCCATAGAACCGGACGGTGAAGTTGCGCTATAGAACCTTTCAATCCCCCTTATGAACCCGAAGCCCTGCGCCCCCTCCGACCTGGCACCGGCCACGTCCTCCGTCGCCCCGGCAGCCCGTCGTCGGGCGTTCACGCTGATCGAACTCCTGGTCGTGATTGCGATCATCGCCATCTTGGCGAGCATGCTCCTTCCGGCCTTGGCGCGGGCCAAGAGCAAGGCGATCCGGATCAAGTGCACCAACAACACCCGGCAGCTGGGCTTGGCAGTTCGAATGTACGCCGACGACAACAACGAGAAGTTTCCGGATTGCTCGGTGGGCGGCGGAGCGGTCTGGCCATGGGATCTTCCGGCTTCGGCTGCCAATTCACTCGTTCGCAATGGCGGCACGCGCAACATTTTGTATTGCCCCGGTTTCTCAAAGCAAAACAACAACGAATTGTGGGCGTTCACCACCACCATCACCAATGAGGATGCCGGGGATAGGGCGACCGGGTATCGGGTCATCGGCTACGCCGTGGCCTTCAAAGGTTCGGGGCGCATAAGACCCACCAACATCACCGAATCCCTCAACCCTCAACCTTGGGTCATGGCGGACAAGACCACCTACGACCCGGGTCCCTCCGCCCGGGTGGTCGCCGCCGACGCGACGATCTCGCAGGGTGACAACCAGACCGATCGTTCCCGCAACCGTTATACCAAGATCGACGGCGGTTGGAGAGGACATCAGTCGCCTCACCTGAACAGCACCGGTCGCCTGCCGGAAGGCGGGAACCTGCTCATGCTCGATGGCCACGCGGAGTGGCGGAAGTTCGACAAGATGTACGTTCGGACCGACGGCACCCCCAGTTTCTGGTGGTAGTTCCGTCGATCTCGAACGCAACCCGACTCTTTCTCCCACTCCCACCCCTCGGGGCCGCCAATGGTCCGAGGGGTGTTCCGTTTGGTTTTGAGGTGGCTGGCACGGCAGGAGGCATTCTAGGCTGGCGCCATGCACCGCTTCCTGTGGATTTCCATGGCCGCGCTGTTCCCCATTCTCACTCAAGGCGCCGCGCAATGGGTCACCTACGAACCTGCGGCCGGCAAAGCCAACGGCAAAACCATCGTCCTGCTCAGCGGCGATGAAGAGTACCGTTCCGAGGAAAGCCTGCCTCAGATGGGCCGTATCCTCAGCCAACGGCACGGCTTCAAGTGCACCGTTCTCTTCACCCAGGACGCCGATGGCACCATCAATCCCAACAACCAGACCAACATCCCCGGCATGCACCTGCTCGGGTCCGCCGATCTGGTGATCAACCAATTCCGCTTCCGCGAGTTGCCCGACGCCGACATGAAGCAGTTCGTCGACTACCTGAACTCAGGCAAGCCGATGATCGTGCTGCGCACCGCCACCCACGCCTTCGCCTACAGCCGGAACAAGCAGAGCCCTTACGCCAAGTACTCCTGGGACTACAAGGGCGCGGATGCCCCGGGCGGTTTCGGCGGCCTGACCGTCGGCGAAACCTGGACCTATCACCATGGCGACCACGGCAAGGAAGCCTCCCGTGGCCTGGTCGATGGCAAGAACCGCAAACACCCGATCCTCAACTCGGTCAATGACGTGTTCGGCCCCAGCGACGTCTACGGTGTGAATCCCGATTTCCCGGCAGACGCCACGATCCTGATGCACGGACTGACGTTGACCGGCATGAACCCGAACGATCCGCCGAACATCAAGAAGGCCATCATGCCGTTGGTCTGGCTGCGTGACTACAAAGGGGAAACCGGCAAGACCTCCAAAATCCTTTGCAGCACCATCGGCGCCGCCATCGACCTGGTCAGCGAGGACCTGCGTCGACTGGTCGTCAATGCCTGCCTGAACCTCACCGGATTGCCGGTTCCTGAAAAGGCCGACGTCACGCCCATCGGCGAATTCAAACCCACGATGTTTGGGTTCAACGGCTACAAGAAGGGCGTCAAAGTCAGCGACCACGCCGCGCCTTGATCTCGGCAACCCGGACGACCCGCCCGCTCGCCCTGCTTCTCGTCCTGGTGGGGCTCTCCGCCCCCGCCGAGAGCCTGGCTTGGTCCCGGGCGACCCCCGATAGCCCGTGGATCGGAGAGGTCCGTTTTGCGGCGGCGCGTCAGGTCGGCGCTCTGTCACAGGAGTTTGGGGATCACCCCTTCGTCCTGCGCAATGCCCCCGTGAACTACCGATGGCTGGGAAGCGTCGACGGCCACTCCTGGCGCGAACTGCGCGGGTCCCGCGTCCAGCGCAACCCGCGAATCCATCGGATCCAGCGATTGCCACGCACCCTTCGGCTGATGGGCCTTCGACTCGAAGTCGAAACCTGCAACGGCCCCGCGCCGGTGGTCCGGCGACTGGAGATCTTCGGCGATCCGAATTCGGCGATTCCGGCCGAACCCTGGATTGCCGTGGTGAATTCCACTCACGACCCCTCGCTGCCCGGGCACGGGCAGGAATTCATCCCGCTCGCCCGCTCCTGCGCTGGCTGGGAAAACTTGGGGGCCCAGCAGGTATGGGTGCGAGACTTCGGACCCGAATTCCTGGAGTCCGAACCACGTCCCCTGGCCGTATTCTTTTCCGGCAGCTTCAAGGATTGGTGCGAAGTCGATCGCCGCCACTGGGTCGGGACCGAGAAAGTACTGAAGCGCCGGCCACCGCCGACTTGGGCCTCCTGCGGCGGCGCGCAGGCGTTGGCCATCCTGGCCGACACCGGCACTCGAAAGCCGTGGGATTGCCCGCATTGCCGGGATCCACGGCATCCGAAACTGTCGATCTACGGCCATATCGGACATGACCATACCGACGGCTTGAAGTGCGGAGACTACAGCGCCTGCCAATTCGAGCGGGGTCCTCATCGCATTCGTCAGCTCGGAAACGACCCTGTGTTTGCCGGATTGCCGGAGGTATTCGAGTCGATGGAGAGCCATTGCGGACAGATCGAATATCCGCCCAAGGGTTGGCGCCTGGTGGCGACGGCGGGGCCGGGAACACGAACGGTTCACCAATGCCTGCGCTACGGCGATCACCCGGTGTACGCGGCACAGTTCCACATTGAAATGACCGGCACCCCGGAGACGTCGCGGGCCATCATGGCCAACTTTTTGCGCCTAGCCCAAGCGGCCGCACCATGATCCTGATCAGGCGCCTGACCGAGCGGTCCTAGTAGGGGTCGCGCATGGATGCCAGGGGTAAAGCGGCAGAGGGCTGCCGCACTCCACGACGCTTCGCGCTCACCAACGCGCCGAGTGCGGTAGACCCCTACCGCTTTCCAGGCTCGAACCGCAGTTCCTTGCCGATTCTGACCCGGCAGGTGGCCGCCGCCAACTGCGCCCTTCCTTCTTCCCTCTTCCCCACCCACCCTTACCCCCTCAAGCGCCCCTTGACCTTGGGGCTGTCTTTTTTTACTTCCAACGCCCATGAGTCAGAAGGAACACCACACGTTTCAAGCCGAGATCCAGCGGGTCTTGGACATCGTCATCCACTCGCTTTACACCGACCGGGAGATCTTCCTCCGCGAATTGATCTCCAACGCCGCCGATGCGCTGGAAAAACTCCGGTTCCTCCAAACCTCGGGACAAGCCATCCTTCAGCCGGAGGCGGCCCTCGAGATCCAACTGACCGCGGATGAAAAGGAGAAGACCTTGATCATCACGGACGCCGGCATCGGCATGACCCGCGATGAACTGGTCGAGAACCTGGGTACCATCGCACATTCAGGTTCCAAGGCGTTCCTGCAAAAGGTGGCGGAGGCCAAGGAAAAGCCGGCACTCAACCTGATCGGCCAGTTTGGTGTGGGCTTTTACTCGGCCTTTATGGTCGCCACCAAGGTCGAGGTGATTACCCGGTCGGCACAGCCGGATTCCACGGCCTGGCACTGGACCTCGGACGGTGCGGGCGGCTACGAGATCGAGCCGGCGGGTGAGCAACCCCGCGGGACCAAGATCACCCTGCACCTGAAGGAGGACGCGAAGGAATTCTCCGAAAACTGGCAGATTCAGCGCATCATCAAGCGCTACTCCAATTTCGTTCCCTTCCCCATCAAACTCAACGGTGCGGCCATCAACACGGTGCAGGCGCTCTGGGCCCGTTCGAAATCCGAGATCAAGGAAGAGGAGTACAAGGAATTCTACGAGTTCATCGGGCATGATCCCGAACCACCACTGGCTCGCCTCCACTTCAACGCCGATGCCCCAATTGCCATCCAGGCGCTGCTCTTCGTTCCGTCGCGCAACCTCGAGACCATGGGCCTCGGCAAATCCGAGT
Organism: Verrucomicrobiales bacterium; assembly: GCA_016795425.1. GTDB lineage: Bacteria > Verrucomicrobiota > Verrucomicrobiia > Limisphaerales > CAIMTB01 > CAIMTB01. Next base: position 107,916 of record JAEUHG010000067.1, on the reverse strand, counting down.
CCGAGGTCAACCTCCACTGCCGCAAAGTCCTGATCCAAGCCAAGGCTCCCGGGCTTTTCCCGGACTGGCTCCGTTTTCTCAAGGGCGTGGTCGACTCCGAGGACCTGCCGTTGAACATCTCGCGGGAAACGATGCAGGACAGCGCCCTGCTCAAAAAACTCAACAAGGCCATCACCGGGCGCTTCCTCAAATTCCTCGCCGAGTTGGGAGAGAAAGAACCCGAGACTTTTGAAAAAGTCTACGGCGCGCATAGCCGTTTCCTCAAGGAAGGCGCCATCACCGACTTCGAACACCGCGAGGCGCTCGCCAAACTCCTGCGCTTCGAATCCTCCGCCGTCCCCGCCGGCCAAACCACCTCGCTCGGCGATTACGTCAAGCGCATGAAGGAGGGCCAGACGGAGATCTTCCATCTCACCGCGCCGAATCGCGCCGCCGCCGAGGGTTCCCCCTACTTCGAAGGCTTCCGCTCCCTTGGCCTCGAGGTGCTCTTCAGCTACGAACCCGTCGATGAATTCGTCTTTGAACATCTCGGCGCCTTCGAGGGGAAAACCGTCAAACCCGCCGAAAAGGCGGATCTCAAGGTCGAAGCCGGCGACGGTGGACTCTCGGAGGATGACGCGCGGTTGGTGGCCAATTTCGTCAAGGAAACGCTCGGTGACCGAGTCGGCGAGGTCCGCTCCTCAAGGCGCCTCGTCGATAGTCCGGCCGTCGTCAGCGACAGCGAGGAAGGCATGACCTCCTCCATGCGGCGCCTCATGAAGGCCATGAAGCAGGACAACGCCGCCCAGAAATCCAAGCTCGACCTCGAACTCAATCCTCGCCATCCGGTCGTGGTTGGACTCGAAAAACTCCGTCAATCCGACGCCCCTCTTGCTGCCAAAGTCGCCGAACAACTCTTCGACAGTGCGCGACTCGGTGCCGGACTGCTCGATGATCCGCAGGTGCTCCTGCGCCGCATGCATGAACTCATGGAACGCGTCGTCACCCCGAAGTGACGCATCACCGGGCGCAACGTCGACGCCGGAATCCGGCGTCGACGCGTTCGTGCGATTGACCCTGTCGGCGATTGCCAATGACTCGTTCGTGCGCCTGGTTCTGTCCTCGCCGCTCAGCCCGGCACCCGGCATCCACCGCATCCAGGCGCGCCTTATCGCCATTCGTGGCGCGCCCATGCTCTCGATTACCACCCGCGAGGCTCGACGGGACAGCACCCGCAACCTCGCGGTTCAGGAAACCGAGGCCTGGCTCCGTTCACAACTCGACTCGGCCACCGGGTTCTCTGCCGCCTTGCTCGGCACCTTGGCCAAGGATTGGCAGTTGAGCACCAAGCCCGGCGCTCCCCCGCGACTCACCAGTCATCGCCCCAGCCAGACTGAGGCGCCGACTCGCCATCACGATCGCGCCAAACACCGCGCCGTCGATGCCTCCGGCCAGGATTGGCTCCACGCCCTCGGCCTTACCGACGTCCACGGCAAGCCGACGCCCAAGCAGGCCGACAAATATCAACAGATCCAACGCTACACCGAGATTCTCGGGCACCATGTTGTTGAATGCGGCTGGACGCCCGGCACGCAGGTCACTGTGGTGGACATGGGCTGTGGGCGCGGTGCGCTGACCTTTGCCGCCTGGCACCTGCTTCGCCGCAAGCTTGCCCTCGAAGCCCAGGTCATCGGCATCGAACTGCGACAGGAACTGGTGATGGAAGCGCAGCAACGGGCGACGTCCCTGGGTCTCGAAGGCCTCCGCTTCCAAGCCGGTCGCATCGATCAGGCCCGCTTCGAACGCATCGACGGTCTCATCGCGTTACATGCCTGCGACACTGCCACCGATGACGCGGTCCTGCGCGGCATCAACGCCGGTGCGCAGCTCATCGTCGTGGCCCCGTGCTGTCACCAGTCCGTTCGCCCGCAGCTCGCCTCGCCCGAGCTCCTTGCCCCCCTGCTCGAGCACGGTCTCCTGGAGGAACGGTTCGCTGAATGGCTCACTGACGGCCTTCGGGCGCTGGTTCTCGAGTGGGCCGGCTACCGGGTGCGCCTCACGGAGTTCGTCGCTTCCGAGCACACCCCGAAGAACCTCCTGGTCACCGCCGTGCGTGTCCGCACTCCTTTTTCGGACGCCCGGCTGCAAGCGCGGATGCGCGCGTTGCTTCACCATTTCGGGATTCACGACACGCCGTGGATGCACCTGCTTGAGTCCCCTGCCGGCAAAGAGGAATCCCCATGAGTTCTTCCGGTGCAGACAAAGTGGATTGGCAGGCGCTCGAACGACTTCGCCTCGCCTTTCTCAAGGGCACCGCCGGCGACCGGGATTACTGGGACCACCCTTCGACGCTCGCCAGTTACGACGCCACCTTCGCCCAGCGAATCGGTTGGAAATGGGACTTTGTGCTGGCCGAACTGGCCCGGCGCGGCTGGCAGCCTCCGCGCACCGAACTCGTCGATTGGGGTTGCGGCACCGGCATCGCCACCCGCGCCTTCCTTGACCACTTCGGCGTGGACGCTGTCGAGTCGGTTCGATTGATCGACCGGTCGCCCCAGGCCCAGCGCTACGCGGCCCAACGTGTTGCCTCACGGTTCCCGGGAATGCCGGTCCACCAGGGTCGCGGCGAGGCCGTCGCCTCGATGATTCTGCTCAGCCACGTCCTCACCGAATTGCAGCCGGCCCAGGTCGACGCCCTGCTCGAAGAAATCGCCGGCGCTTCCGCAGTGCTATGGGTGGAGCCTGGCACCTACGAGGCCAGTCTTGCTTTGATCGCCATTCGGGAGCGTCTCCGCTCCCAATTTCATGTCATCGCCCCGTGCCCCCACGCCGAGCGTTGCGGCATTCTCGCCCCCGGGAATGAATCCCATTGGTGCCACCATTTTGCGTCGCCACCCCCCGAAGTGTTCATGGACCCCTTCTGGGGGCGATTCGCCAAAATGCTCGAAATCGACCTTCGCAGCCTGCCGGTGAGTTACCTGGTGCTCGATCGAAACCCAGCCCCGGCGTTGGCCCCCGAGCTCGTCCGGACACTGGGGCGACCCCGCCTGTTGAAGGCCGAAGTACGCCTGATGGCCTGCACCGCCGCCGGCGTCACCGAACGCGCCTTTTCCCGACGAACCTATCCGTCGGTCTGGAAGGACGCGCGCAAGGACCGGATTCCGTCCTTGTGGAAGGTGCCGGACGCTGAATGACGGCCGCAGCCGTGGAACAGCGGCGAGGCATTCCGCGGCGGCGCTTTCTCAAGCCGCGAAGATTCTGGTGATATCGTCGGACAACTTTGCGAGTCCGGCAGGCGTGCCCCCTCCGCCTTGTTCGGCAATGGCCCACCCCTCGTAGCCAATGGTGCCGAGGGCACGGAGAATGGCCGGCCAATCGTTGCTCCCCTTGTGGAACTCGACGTTGAAGCCGGCCCACTTGCCTTCCTTGTCAGCCTTCTCGCGGCTGTATTCCTTCAGGTGAAGGCGTCGGATGCGTTTGCCGAGCACGCGAATCCACTGCTCAGGCCAGCCATAAACGACGACATTGCCGATGTCGAAATGCCACCCCACCCATTCGCTGTTGAACTCGTCAACGTAGCGGGCGGCTTCGATGGGGCTGAGCAGGAAGTTGTTCCAGACGTTCTCGATGGAAATCGTCACCTTCAATTCCGCAGCCAACGGAATAGCCTTCCGGATCTCGGCCACGGAACGATCCCAGGCCTCGGCATAACTGACCGTCTGGTTCACCACCGCCGGAACCAGCAGCACCGATCCCGCCCCGTAACGCTTGGCGTCGCGCAAAGACTGTCGCAGTCCTTCCAGTCCCATCTCCCGGTTCGCCGGGACAGGATCAGACAACGGCTTGGCCCAATGCGTGTGACAACAGACGCTGGCCGCCTGAAGCCCAGTGGCGTCCATCGCCCTTAACACTTCGTCCTGGTCCATCCCTCCGTTCGGCTCCACCCCCTCGAAACCGGCCGCTTTCACGGCCTTGAACTTCTCCAGCACCGAGCCGGGAACGCCGACGGTGCCGAACATGATCGCCTTGCGAAGTTTCGGGCGTGACTCGTCCGCCGCCGCCGCCGTCCAACCGGCGGCCCCAGCCATGAGGATTCCCGCCGACGCCAGGAAGCGCCGGCGATCCAAGTGCGATGAAGGGTGCATATCCGAGGCGGGTGACGGACTCAGGACGGTGCGTCTTCGCCGCGCTCCAGAGGACCGCCGTCCGGAGGTCGAATCCCTTCGTTCCCCGAACGCGGGCCGTCATAGCGGTAGCCTTGGTCGCCTCCATAGTGCGACGACGCCCCCTTGTTCTGCGATCCGCCGCCCTGACCTCCCTGGGGTCGTCCACGTCCACGTCCGCGCCCGCGGCGACGGCGACGGCCCCCGCCGCCATGCCGATCGTCCTGTCCATGGCCATGACCGTGTCCGTGGCCGTAGCCATGTCCTTGTCCATGACTCTGACCGTATCCATACCCCTGGCCCTGGCCGGAGCCATACGGCGGCGGCATCGGCTGGCCGTAGCCGTAGCTGCCGGGTGGAAGGTCGGTGGGAATCACTGGTGCCGGAGGCGGAGGCAGTGGCGCCGGCGGTGGGGGAGGTACTGGCGGCGGCGGCGGCACCGGAGCCGCCATGGGTGGCGGAAGCGGAGCGCTGGCCGTTGGCGCTGTCGGAGCCGGAGGCGGCGGAGGTTCCCGGCGGCGGAGCGACTGAGTCACGGCGGCCGGTGCGCTACTGACGCGCTCCCGGACCTGAGTGAACTGCTTCAGAACCTCCTGCAACCGCTGAATTTCTTTCTCGTCCGCCACCTTCTGCAACTCGGCGTCCTCGAGCAGCTCCAGAACTTCCTCCATGTCGTGCAAGGCACGATGCAAGGCGTCGACCACTTGCTTGACCTCAAGCACTGCCTGTTCGACCGAACGCGGTGACGCCGGCCGGTACGACAGCGCCTCGACCGAACCCGGAACCATGGACGGCGGCACATCGTCGCGTCCGCCATCCCCGGCCTCGATGGGTCCCTCGTCGAGCGCAGGATCCTGCACGTCGTCCCTCACCTCGTCGTGGGGATAATCTCGCCGCGGTTCCCGCACCTCTCGTGGCTCGCGCGGATCGTCCCGGCGATAGTCACGTGGTTCGTCTCGGCGCCGATCGCGATACTCTTCACGCCGAGGCTCGCGCACGTCCTCACGGCGTGGCTCGCGCGATTCCTCACGGCGTGGCTCGCGCGCTTCCTCGCGCCGGGGGTCGCGTGGCTCCTCGCGGCGCGGCTCGCGCGGCTCAGACCGACGGTATTCACGCGGTTCATCACGTCGAATGTCACGCGGCTCGTCGCGCCGGACATCCCGCGGGTCATCGCGCCGAATATCGCGCGGCTCATCACGTCGGACGTCTCGCGGTTCATCGCGTCGAAGGCCCCGCGGTTCCTCCCGGCGCGGGCCGGGCTGGCGCCTGGGCTCGGGAGGCGGGCCCCATTCGGTGAGTTCCTCACGGCGAGCGTAGGAAGGGGGAGTATCCTCATGGCCTCGGCGGGAGGTCTCGCGATCGCGGGCAGGGTCTCGCTCGATTTCCGGGTTCCTTTCGGAACTCGGTTCGTCGTCCGAAGCGCCAGGATCGGCATCCGGTTCAGCGTCGAAGTCCGGGGCGCGCTCCTCGTCGGCGTCATCCGAAGCACGTCGCCGTGGCGATTCCGCGCGGGGGTGTTCCCCGTCAGAAACGTCGCCGACCTCGGAATCAGGGGTCACCTCGGATGCCCCCAGTACTGGAAGGTTCTCCGGCGGAACGCCATCGTCGAGATGGGCCGGAGCGGCCCCGGTCCCCTCAGCGGCCGGAACTCCGGCGGATTCCTCTTGGGTAGCGAGCTTCGGCTTGGACAGGCGATGCCGGGGACGAAATGTCCGCCCGCGGCCGGTTCGGCGGCGCGCAGCGGGACGTGATCCGCCCGGTGACGAGGACGGAGTGTCGGTTTCAGAACTCATGAGCTAGGGATTCGGACTTGCAGTTGTTGTTTTCACCGACGGAACGCACGGGCTCTGCATGGTGGACGGGGCGGTACATCCTTTCAGCAACGTTGCCATTACTTGCTTATGCCCCGGTCACTGGCGCGGATGAAACGAACCAGGTGCCGCAACTCGGGAAGAGGCGGCAAATCACGTTCAATGCGTGCCAGCGCGTTCGAGATGGATAGGTCTTCGCGAAATAACCAACGAAAGGCGAGCTTCAATGCAGCCGTCGCCTCCTCCGATACATTGTTCCGTTCCAGCCCCACCTTGTTGATCGTGCGGGCTGTGGCCGGGTTTCCGTCCGCCAACATGTACGGCGGCACGTCCTGCACGACCTTGGAGCACCCCCCCACGATGGCCATGGTCCCGACGCGGCAGAATTGGTGGACCAACGAATGGCCCCCTACGATGGCACGGTCTTCGACGACCACATGCCCCGCCAAACCGGCGCTGGAAATGATGACGTGATTTCCCAGCTCCACGTTGTGGGCGATGTGGCTGTAGGCCAGGATGTGATTGTGCGACCCCAGTCGGGTGACCTCGCCATCCCCGGTCGCACTATGGATCGTGACCGCCTCGCGAATCGTGTTCTCGTCGCCGATCTCGGTTCGCGTCGTGCCGCCCCGGAACTTAAGGTCCTGGGTCTTCAGACCAATGCTGGCGAACGGAAACACCTCGTTGCCGTCCCCCAATACCGTATGACCATCGATGACCACGTGGCTATGCAGCCGGTTCCGTGCCCCCAACACAACATTCGGCCCCAAGACACAATAGGGTCCGATCTCGCATCCGTCCCCAATTCGGGTCGTCGGATGCACGACGGCGGTCGGATGAATCACCGGGGTCGCTGGAACAGCCGCGTGCATCAACCGTCGGTAAGCATAAAGGTCACCTCGGCTTCACTGACCGTCTCTCCGCCCACCGAGCAAACGCCCTTGGCGCGCCCGATCTTGCCCCGGCTCTTGGTCAGTTCCACGTCGATGATCAATTGGTCCCCAGGCCGGACCGGACGCCGCCACTTCACGCTTTCAGCGGACATGAAGTAGGCCAGCTTTCCGACATTCTCAGCCTGGCGGAGCATCAGGATCCCGGCCACCTGGGCGATTGCCTCCAGTTGGAGGACGCCCGGCATGATGGGGTGTCCGGGGAAGTGCCCCACGAAATACGGCTCATTGATGGTCACATTCTTAAGGGCCACAATGTGGTTGCCTTCCACCTTGGTCACCCGATCCACCATCAAAAACGGGTAGCGGTGCGGCAGCAGGCGCATCACATAATCGATGCCCATGTTCGCAACCTCGGCAACTGCCGCCACCGCGTTCGATCCACCCTCTGACGCAGGGGTCGATCTCGCGGACGTGGTTTTCGGCGGAGCCGGCGGGACGAAGGCGTTCATCACTGCCTCCGGCCTCCGCATCTGCTCGACGATTTGCCGTGCCAGTTCGCAGTTCGTCCCGTGGCTGGGTCGCACCGCCACGACATGGGCCTGCAATGGCCGCCCGATCAACGCCAGATCGCCCACGACGTCGAGAATCTTGTGCCGCACGAATTCATCGGCGAAGCGCAGCGGCTCGGTCGTCAAGACCGCATCGTCGCGGATCACGACCGCGTTCTCCAGGCTGCCGCCCTTGATCAACCCATTCTTCACCAATGCCTCGATCTCCTCAAAGAAACAGAATGTTCGCGCCGGCGCCAGTTCCGACACCCAGGACTCGGGGGTCACTTCGACTGAAAACACCTGGGTGTAACGCCCGGTACGATCGGCATTGGTGCAGGTGATCTTCAGCCGGTCGTGCGGCAGCGCCACCAGCGTGCTGTCACCGGCCACCAGTTCGATGGGCTCGGTCAATTGGTACGGCTGTCGGCCTTCGGCCTGGGGCAGGAGTCCCGCCTGTTGGATCATTTGGACGTACGGCAAGGAACTGCCATCGCCGATCGGCGGTTCGCTGGCGTCCAGCTCCACCACGGCGTTGTCGATGCCGCACCCGGAAAATGCCGCCATGATGTGCTCGACGGTATGCACGCGTGCATTGCCGCGCACCAAGGTGGTCGAACGCGTCGTATCTCCAACATGATCCACCCGCCCCTCAATCTCGGGGCGGCCTTCCAGATCAATCCGACGAAACCGGATCCCGGTGTTGGGCGGCGCCGGGAGGAAGGTCATCTGCACCTTGTTCCCCCCGTGCAAGCCAACCCCGGCCAGGCTAACGGACGTGCGTAGTGTCTGCTGCGGCGACACGCCGCGGATATAACGGGCCCATCGCCGCTTTTGCAAGCTGCGCCCGCCCTCGCCGGGCGCATCTCCGAGGTGTCGGGGCGATTTCCGTTGAAATAGCGAGAGAGGACTCCCGCACTCCACGACGACCAGCGTTGGCCTGGCCCCAGGGTGCGGACGGGCGCGAAGCGTTTTGGACTGCGGCAGTCCCCTGCCGCTTTCCCTGCACGCCGATTCCCGGCCCGAACGGTGGTGCCGCTCCACAACTCGGAGACGCATCGGATTCGCCGGGCGCATCTCCGAGTTGTCGGGGCGATTTCCGTTGAAATAGCGGGAGAGGACTCCCGCACTCCACGACGACCAGCGCCTGCCTGGCCCCGGGCGCGACCTGGCGCGAAGCGTCGTGGACTGCGGCAGTCCCCTGCCGCTTTCCCAGCACGGAGATTCCCTGCCGGAACGGTGGTGCCGCCCACTCGACAACTCGGAGATGCGCCCCCACACCGGGCGAACCGAATCGCCCAGTTGACGCCCATGCGCCTCGGCATGCAGCGTGTCCCCTTCGACGGCTTTCATCCATTAGGGCATGCGCAATCTCCAACACCTCTTTGCCAGCAATCGGACCTGGGCGGATCGCATCCGGCAGCAGGATCCCGAATTCTTCCTCAAGTTGTCCCGCCAACAGTTTCCCAAGTACCTGTGGATCGGATGTTCCGACAGCCGGGTACCGGCGAACCAGATTGTCGGGCTGCTCCCCGGTGAATTGTTCGTGCATCGGAATATCGCGAACATTGTCGTCCACACCGATCTCAATTGCCTGTCGGTTCTACAGTTTGCCGTCGATATTCTGAATGTGCGCCACGTCATCGTGTGTGGTCACTACGGCTGCAGCGGTGTCCTCGCCGCGCTCCGCCGCGACCGCCTCGGCCTCGCCGACAACTGGCTTCGGCACGTCCAGGATGTGCGCGAGAAACACGACCGACTGCTCGCGCTGCCGAACGATCCCCAATTGGCGTCCGATCGATTGTGCGAACTCAACGTCATCGAGCAGGTCGCCAATGTCTGCCACACCTCGATCGCCCGCGATGCCTGGGATCGAGGGCAAGAACTGTCGGTGCACGGCTGGATTTACGGGCTTCAGGACGGGTTACTCACCGACCTGAACGCGACCGTCACACGTTTCGAAGAGGTGCCGGGAGTGTACCGGCAAGCAGTTGCGGGACTCTCCGAAACCACGGGTGCCCGAACCTAACCAGTCCCGCCTCTTGCTCGCCGCGGAACGGCGGCTTGGCCTGTTTGCATGGTTAAGGCCACCATGGCCGCAATGCATGCCGGCACGCTGGTGTTCGCGGGGGGTTTCCTCATTGAGCAAGCGCTCCATCCCATCCTTGCCGCCCCCCTGATCCCTCACGACGTCGCGTCTCGGTTTCCTCTGCCCAATCCACGCGCCCAGGAGGTACGCCAACTGGCCGTTGCCGATGGCTCGCGCGTTTGGGCCGCCACCGCCGACGGGGTTTACGTCCTGCTTGGATCCACCCAAACGTGGTCAAAACCCGCGTCGGCAGAATCAGCGGCCCCGGCATTCTGTATCGCCCCGGCATTCTCGGCGCCGGGGGAGGTTTGGGTCGGCGCTTGGAACGGCCTCTACCGTGCCAACTCCGATCGCCTTTGGCGGGCGGCCCCGTTCCAAGGCCCCGTATCCGCCGTCGTCGAGGCCCCCAAAGGCATCGTCTACGTCGGCGGTCCCGACGGGTATTTTCGATGGGATGGGACTTCCTGGATGGCGCTCCCAAAGGGTCCCACCACGCAAGTTTCCCAATTGGCGCTGGACCCGGAAGGCTCGCTCTGGGCCGCCACCGGCATGGGAGCCTTCCAATGGCGGGGAGACGGCGCGGAGTACGTGCGGGCGCCTCTCGACCAGGCCAGCGCCGCCATCCGCGGCTTGGGGTGGGGAACCGACGGGGAACAATGGTTGGCGACCCTGGGCGGCATTCAGATCTTCCGAGGAAAACGCTGGGTGGGGCTGATCACCCCCGATGCGGGACTGCCATCCGCGGATATTCGGCGCGTCTGCCACAACCCGAATGGCACTTGGTGGGTGGCCACAGACCAGGGAGTTGCCAGGAAATCAGGAAAGACCTGGAGTGTGAGGCGAGGTCCACGTTGGCTTCCCGCCGATAACGCGCGGGATCTGGTGCTCGATGCTCAAGGCGCCGCGTGGATCGGCACCGACCACGGCGTCGGCCGGATCGCAACCGCACTCATGTCCCTGGAGGACAAAGCGGCTCACTTCCACGCCATCCTGGAAGCCCGGCATGTGCGGCCACCCGGTATTGTAGAAAAATGCCGGCTCCGCGTGGCCGGCGACACGTCCACCTGGGAGCCAATGGATGACGACAATGATGGCGGCTACACCGCCATCGCCATGGCCATGGAGTCCTACCGGTTCGCCGCCACCCGGAATCCCGCCGCACTCGCGGCCGCGCGCCGCGCATTCGCCGCCTGCGAATTCCTGCAGCGGGTCACCGGCACGTCGGGGTTCCTGGCCCGCAGCGTCGTTCCCAAGGACTGGAAGGAGATGCATGATCCCAACGAGGAAATCTCACCCGAGGCCTGGGCTGAGCAGCGGGTGAACGATCCGCGGGACAAACGAGTCCCGGTCCGGTGGCGAGCGTCGTCGGATGGTCAATGGCTATGGAAAGGCGACACCAGCAGCGACGAAATCACCGCTCATTTCTTCGGCTATTACATCTTCCACGAACTCGCTGCCGACGCGGAGGATCGCCTCCGGGTTCGACAGCAGGTGTGCCGAATCGTCGATCACTTGATTGAGAATGGCTATGTGCTTCGCGACCTGGATGGACAACCCACCCGCTGGGGCGTCTGGGCACCCGACCGGCTGAATGCCGACCCGAATTGGGCGATGGAACGGGGCATCAACTCCGTCGAAATCCTCTCCTTCCTCAAACTGGCCTATCACGTGAGCGGCGATGCGAAATACGCGGACCATTTCCTTCAGCTCTACGATGGGCACAACTACCGCCGTAACGTCCTGCAGGCGCCCAACCTCAATCCGGCGTGGCGCACTTACATCGACATGGAGCTGCTCGCCTTCGCCTACCCGGCGCTCCTCGCCCTGGAAAAGGACGCCGCGCGGCGCGGCGTCTTTCTCGATAGCTTCGAGCGGTGGCACCAGGCCATTCGTGGCGATGGCAATCCCTTCTTCGAATTCCTCTACGCCAGTTATCGCCACCGCCGCCACGCCCGTCTCGACGCCGCCCAAGCGTTTCTCGTCGACACACCGCTCGACCTCGTCCGCTGGTCCGTCGACAACACCCGCCGCGAAGACCTTCGTCTGGTCCGATTTCCCGAGGTCGAACGCTGGCAGACCTCCCGTCTCCTGCCGCCTTCCGAGATCGGGTACTCACGCACTGACCAGAATCCCTGGCTCAGTCAGCAAGGCGAAGGCGGCCTTAGCGAAAGCGATGGCGTGTTCTGGCTCCTGCCCTACTGGATGGGGCGCCACCACCGACTTCTGTGAACCCAGTCACCCTTCCGATGAGGTCTCCGACCACGGCCATCGGCATCGACATCGGCGGCACCAAAACCGCCGTCGCACTCGTTAATGACGCCGGGACCGTTCTCGATCGGCACAGCTTTCCCACCGAAGCCGATCTTGGTTTTCCGCGAGCGGTGGAGCGGCTCATCGGCACGATCCACCAAATCCGTGCCGCCTCCCTGACCCGAGGAACAACCATTGGCATTGGCATCGGGTGCGCGGGCCCGGTCGATCCCCGTCTCGGCCTGATCAACAATCCGTTCACGCTCCCGGGTTGGGATCGGTGCGACATCGTCTCTCCGCTTCGCAACGCCTTCGGGCTGCCGGTCGTGCTCGAAAATGACGCCGATGCCGCCGCCATGGGCGAGTGCTGGGTCGGGGCAGGTCGCGGCTGCGATCCGGTGGTCATGCTCACCTTCGGCACCGGAGTCGGCGGCGCCATCATCCATCAGGGCCGCATTCAACGGGGCGTGGACGGTGAACATCCCGAACTGGGCCACCTGGTGGTCCGTCCCGATGGCCCCGAGTGCTATTGCGGAACCCGCGGGTGCCTGGAGTCCATCGCTTCCGGAACCGCCATCGCCCTCGCGGGCGCGGCATCAGGATTTGCGTCGACGCGTGCGGTCTTCGAAGCCTCGACCGCTGGCGATCCGCGCGCTTCGGCTATCGTTCAGCAGGCGGTCGACGCCGTGGCCACAGCCGCTTGGACCCTTTTCCACACCCTTCTGCCGCAACGCTTGATCCTCGGCGGCGGCATCATGGACACCGAATATCCTCGGTTCGCTGCGGTGGCACGTCACCTGGACCCGGCAACCCAGTTCACGCGCGGCAAAGTTGACCTGGCCCGAGCGACCTTGGGCAACGACGCGGGTCTGCTGGGAGCCGCACGACTGGCATGGCTCGCCGCCACCCGCGAGCCGTAACGTGCCGTTACTTGACCTGCTTCACTTTGGTCCACTTCTTGGACTTGGCGGAAGCCAGGATCGCGTCGACGACGTAGTCGGTGGCCAAACCGTCCCGGAAGTTGGGGCGGGCCGGTGTTCCGGTCTCAAGACCTTTGAGGAAGTCGGCAACTTGGTGGACGAAACTGTGCTCGTAGCCAATTTGCAGGCCGGGGACCCACCAATTCTTCATGTAGGGCTGATCGCCGTCGCTCACGTGGATGCTGCGCCAACCACGGACGATTCCAGGATCGCGATGATCGAACCATTGCAGGCGGTGCAGGTCATGCAGGTCCCACTTCAAGGAGGCGTGTTCACCGTTCACTTCGAAGGTGTAAAGCGCCTTGTGTCCGCGGGCGTAGCGGGTCGATTCGAAAAGCCCGAGCGAGCCGTTGTTGAAATGGCAAAGGAAAGCGCAGGCGTCATCGATGCCGACCTTCTCCACCTTGCCCGTGAGGTTGTGCTTGCGCTCCTTGATGAACGTTTCGGTCATGGCGTTGACGTCCTTGATCCCGCCGTTGAGCCAGAGCGCCGTGTCGATGCAATGCGCCAGCAGATCGCCGGTCACGCCCGAGCCAGCCGCCTTGACGTCCAATCGCCACAGCGCGGCACCGCCCTGTGGCAGGTCGGCGCTGATGGTCCAATCCTGGAGGAAATTGGCGCGATAATGGAAGATGCGGCCCAGTTTGCCCTCATCGATCAGTTGCTTGGCGAGCACCACCGCCGGGCAACGGCGGTAGTTGTACCAGACCATGTTGGCAACCTTCGCCTTCTCCACGGCGGCGGTCATCTTCTCCGCGTCCTTCGCATTGAAGCCGAGCGGCTTCTCGCAAAGGATCATCTTCCCCGCCTTGGCGGCAGCAATGGCCATCTCGGCGTGCAGATTGTTGGGGACGGCGATGTCGATGACGTCGATGTCATCCCGCGCGATCAGCTTTCTCCAATCGGTTTCGATGGACGCATAGCCCCAGCGTTCGGCAAAGGCCTTCACCTTGCCTTCATCTCGGGCACAAGCGGCCTGCAGGACCGGATGATACTCGAGATCGAAGAAGTTGGTGACTTTGCGGTAGGCATTCGAATGGGCGCGGCCCATGAATCCATAGCCAATGATGCCAATGCGAAGTGGTTTCATAAGGGGTTGATCGCGAAGGCCGCAAAATAGGGGAGTGACGGCCTTGCTCCAAGGAAATCGTTGAGGCGTGCTTTGACGCCCTCCCCGGGATGAGCGATAGAAGCGCTTGCCCATGGGTCCTTCGACGTTAGCCCGGTTCATTGCAGCCACCGCTTTGGCCGTCAGCCTGCAGGTTTCAGCTGCGGAACCCGTGTTGCTCAGCCCCACCAACGCCACCTGGCGTTATTTCAAGGGCACCGCCGAGCCCGCACCAGGAAATCCGGCAGCTTGGCGTCCATCCGGATTCGCCGACGCCACCTGGCCGGTCGGCCCCGCACCCTTCTGGTATGGCGAGTCGGCTCTGTTCGGCGGAACCGGTTCCGAGATCACCGACATGCAGAACGCCTACTCGACGTTGTATCTGCGACGCTCTTTTCCAGTCACGAATCCTGCCGCGTTCGAATCGCTGGAACTTCAATTCCTTTGTGACGATGGATTCATGGCGTGGATCAATGGGACCCAGGTGGCCAACGTCGGCGGCCCAACCGGCCAACCGGCCTACAACAGCGTCGCGAGCATCAATGCCGGCGAGCCCGTCGCGCTGACATCGGTTTCCATCCCTAATCCTGGCGCCCTCCTGAAGCCGGGTGACAACACCCTCGCCGTCCAGGTTTTCAACACCAGCTTGGGAAGCAGCGATCTTGTCTTCGACGCCCAGCTGGTCGCCCAACCCACCCTCGCCGGGCCGCCCACGATCGTGGCGGTGACCCCGACCCCTGGACCGGTCCATAGCCTGGGACAAATCGCCGTCACCTTCAGCGAACCCGTCCGCGGCGTTCGCGCGGATGACTTTCTGATCAATGGCCAGAGCGCCACTCAAGTCTCCGGCAGTGGAACCACTTACACGTTCACCTTCCCGCAACCCCATTACGGGGCGGTTGAAATCGGATGGTCCACGTTCCACACGGTTGAGGATCTTGGAACTCCCCCCACCCGGTTTGAGTTGGGCGCACCGGGATCGACCTGGGGCTACGAATTGATGGATCCCGACGGCCCCTCGGTCACGCTGCGTCTGCCGCCCGCGAATGCCACATTGCGATCTCTCGCTCAGGTCGCCGTCACCTTCAACAAAGCGGTGCGAAATCTCGATGCCGCGGATCTCACCTTGAATGGGGTCCCAGCCCGGCAGGTGACCGGGATCGGAGCCGGCCCGTACCTTTTCGAATTCGCCTCAGCGTCCGCAGGTGAGGTCCGCTTCTCCTGGGCCCCTGACCACGGCATCGAGAGTGATGTCCTCGAACCCCACGCATTCAACGGCGGCGACTGGTCGTGCACCATCGACCCATCGCTACCTGTTCCGCGCGTTTCGATCACCGAAATCATGGCGGAGAACCTCAACGCCCTTAAGGACGAGGACGCCGACCCGGAGGATTGGATTGAACTCCACAATGAGGGATCGACGTCCGTCAACCTCGAGGGCTGGTCGCTCTCCAACGACTCCGGGGACCCGTCACTCTGGGTCCTGCCGGCCGTCACCCTCGCGCCGGACGCGTACTTGGTGGTGTTCGCTTCTGCCAAGGACCGGAGTGCCGTCACACCAGGCCGCCGGCTTCATACCAATTTCAAACTCAATCCCAATGGCGGGACGCTCGCCCTCTTCGCACCCGAGCTTCCCCGCGCCGCAGTGAGCGAGGTCCCCTACGATTCCCAGGGTGCCGACTATTCCTGGGGCCGCGACCAGGGCGTGGGCGCGTGGCGCTATTTCAGGACCGGATCCCCAGGTCAGCGGAATCCGGCCAGCACCATTCAGGAAGCGGTGGCACCGGTCCACTTCTCGGTGGAACGGGGCTTCTTCGCCCGCGCCTTTCAACTTCATTTATCCTGCACCACCCCTGGCGCCCAGATTCGGTTCACCACCAACGGAAGCCCGCCCACCGAACTGCAAGGCTTCCTCTATTCGAGTCCCATCTCCATCCATTCCAACCGCGTCATCCGCGCCGCCGCGTTCAAGACCAACGGTCTTCCTTCGCCGGTCGCCACCCACACCTATCTCGTCAATCAAACCGGAACCCGTCTTCGATTGCCGGCCCTGTCGCTGGTGACCGCCACCAACAACCTCTATGGACGCAGTGGCATCATGGAGGTGTCGCCTCGCAACACCACCCAACGGGGTCCGGCCTGGGAACGGCCGGTGTCCGTCGAACTTATCCGCGTCGAGGACAACGGCGGCTTCCAGGTGGATTGTGGCCTGCGTCTCCAGGGCGGCGATTATGTCCGTGGCCAATACAACTATCGCTCCACCAGCCTGCCGTTCTCCAAGTATTCCTTCCGCCTCTACTTCCGCGGAGAATACGGCCAGGGCCGACTCGAATACCCGTTGTTTCCCGAAACCACCCAATCCTCGTTCGATACCGTCGTGCTGCGCGCTGGAATGAATGACCATTCCAACCCCTATCTCATCGATGAATTCGTGCGCGACCTCGCCCGTGATTGCGGCCAACCCTCACCCGCCGGCACCTTCGTCCATCTCTTCCTCAACGGCGTCTACAAGGGCTACTACAATCCTTGTGAACGAGTGGACGTCGATTTTCTCCGGGCCTACCACGGGGGAGGTGATCGTTGGGATCTCATGGCTCAACTGGGGGAAGTCCGGGAAGGCGATGCCACGGCCTGGAACGCCCTCCGCACCCTCGCCAACACCAAGGACCTCTCGCTGCCCGAGCATTATCGCGACGTCGCATCGCGACTGGATCTCACCAACTTCGTCGATTACCTCTGCCCGTTGATCTACGTCGACAACGACGATTGGCCCCACAACAACTGGCGAGCCGCGCGCGAACGCACCACCAACGGACTCTACCGCATGTACGTCTGGGATGCCGAATGGGCGGTGGGCAGCCAGAACGGCCACGCGCCCACCTGGAACACCATCGTCAACCAACTGTCGTCCGTGAACCCACCCTGGGGTGGTACGGACATCCAGCGCCTCTTCAATGGCCTCAAAAAGTCTCCCGAATTCCGCCTGTTCGTCGCCGATCGTGTGCACCGGCATTTCTTCAACGGCGGTGCCCTGACCGATGACCGCATCCGCTCCACCTACGCTCAGGTCACCAATCGCCTCAACGGCGTGGTCAGCGGATTCAACAATCGCATCGGTACGGTCTGGATTCCGCAACGCCGCCGCAATGTCCTCCTCCACTTCGAGCGCGCCGGCATGCTGGCCTCCTCCAACGCCCCTGCCTTCAGCCAGCACGGTGGCAACGTCGCGGTCGGCTACCGTCTCGTCATCACCAACCTCGCCGGCAGCATCTACTACACCACCAACGGCGCCGATCCCCGCATCTCGTTCACAGGACAGGTGGCACCCGACGCCTTCATGTACCAGGATGCCATCCCCGTTCTCGCCGGACTCCACCTCCGCGCTCGATCCCTCAACGGCACCAACTGGAGTGCCGTGACCGAGGCTGATTTCTCCGTCAACCGCCTGGATCTGCCGCTGCGCTTCACCGAGATCATGTTTCATCCGCCCGGCGGCGATGCGTTCGAGTTCATCGAACTGTCCCACCTCGGCGACCTGCCCCTCGATCTCTCCGGCTTCACCCTGGATGGTGTCGATTTCCGTTTTCCCAACCCCACCCCCCCCATGCCTCCCGGGGCGCGCTGGATCCTCGCCAATGACTCCCAGCCCACGGACTTCGCCGCCCGCTATCCCGGCGTCGAAGTGGTCGGTTGGTTCGGTGGGTCGCTCAACAACGGCGGGGAACGCCTCGCCCTGCGAGCCGTCGATGGCACCCTCATCACCAGTGTCACCTATGGCGACGCCTTGCCATGGCCCTCACAAGCCGACGGCGACGGATCGTCGCTCGAATGGCTGGCGACCTTGCCGGAGGGTGACCCGAATGACCCGTCCCGTTGGTTTGCGTCGGCGACCGCCGGCGGCACCCCCGGACTACCGAACCCGATGCCTGCCTTGGACTCCTTGCGCCTGTCCGAAATCGCCCCCGGCACTGAATCCGCTCCGGATTGGATCGAGATTGAAAACTTCGGCACCCGAATCATCGACCTAGCGGGCAGCAGCCTGATCGACCGCGATGGCAATGCTCCCTTCCACTTTCCCGCGGGCGCAACGCTGGCACCCGCAGGCCGGCTGAGGGTGTGGCTGGTCGGTAATACGCCGTCGGCGGACGACGGCTGGCAGGCGGGCTTCCGGCTCGATCGCGACGGCGAGATCCTGGTGCTTGCCGACGCCCAAGGCGTGCGCGTGGATGCCGTCACCTTCGGCCGGATCCCATCGGGTTTCAGTTTGGGACGTCTGGGCACCGACCGCGAGTGGTCCCTCTGCGAACCCACGCCGTTGGCCCGGAACGAACCGGCCCAGACCGCCGATGCCGGCCTGGTCGTCCTCAATGAATGCCTGCCCAATCCACCGCCCGGCGACGAGGACTGGATCGAACTCCACAACACCGACACCACCCGGCCGGCTCCCCTGCTGGGACTCACGATCGCGGTCTCCAACCAACTCGCCCGCTTGGGTGTGCCGTCCTTTGTTCCCGCTTCCGGGTTCGTGGTTCTGAAGGCGGACGACAAACCGGGGCCGGATCATCTTGCATTGAAGCTCCCAGCCTCCGGCGCCTCGATAACCCTGTACGACGCTTCTGGCACGGAACGGTCCCGAGTGACCTATGGCAACGCCCAGGAAGGAATCGCTCTCGGCCGAATTCCCGACGGCACGGGAACGCCCATCGTCACGCCGGGAACGGCGAGTCCGGGTGCGTCCAACTATCTCGCCCATGCCGATGGCCCGCGTATCCACGAATGGATGGCTCGCAATGCGACCGCCGTACGTCGACCGGACGGTACCGTGGCCGATTGGGTAGAGCTGTTCAATCCGGCGACGACCACCTTCGACCTTACGGGTTGCACGCTGGACACCGATCAAGCCAAGCCTTGGAAGATTCCGCCGGGTGTCCACCTGGGTCCCCGCAGTTTCCTGGTGCTTTGGTGTGATGGCAGCCGTCCGGGTTCGACCAATAACACGCCGGTACTCGAAACCGGCTTCAACCTCGGCGGCGAGGGCTCCCGACTCCGCCTCTCCAATCCCCAAGGTCAACGGCTCGACGAGGTGATCTACGGCGCCCAACTCGTCAATCAATCCGTCGGAACTCCAAGTACCGGCGGGTCGGCCCGTTTGCTGGTTTCCCCGACTCCTGGCGCCTCCAACACCACCGCGGCTGAAGTCGCCTCTTCCGCCGAGATCCGCCTCAATGAATGGCTCGCGGGAAATCCGACCGGCGATGACTGGATCGAACTTTACAACCCGGGAACGATCCCAGCCGATATCGGTGGATGGTCGCTCACGGATGATCCGTCCCTGGCTGGCGTCCAACGCCACGTCTTTCCTCCGCTGACCCTGATCGCCCCAGGCGGCTTCCAACATTGGCTGGCCGATGGTGATGCATCCCTCGGCCTGCATCACCTGCCCTTTCGCCTCGATGGACATGGTGAAAGCCTGCGTCTCTATGATTCGAGCCGAGCATTACGGGACGCGATCGACTTCGCCCCGCAACCCACCGGTGTTTCGTCCGGTCGCTTCCCCGATGGTTCGGATGCCATCCTCGATTTCCCGCGATCCGCCTCTCCAGGCAGCGGCAATTGGAGACCCCACCCGGGCGTCGTCATCAACGAACTCCTCACCCACACCGACCCACCGCTCGAGGACGCCATCGAGTTGCATAATGCCTCCGCCTCCGCCGTTGATCTCGGTGGCTGGTACCTCAGCGATGATCCTGAACAACTGCGCAAATTCGTCCTGCCCAGCCCCTCCCTCATCGAGCCCGGCGGCTTCCTCGTCCTCTTCGAGTCGCTGTTTCATCCCACCGGACATCCGTTGGCATTCACCCTCAATTCCGCCCACGGCGGCACCCTCTGGTTGTCGGAACCCGATCCCGCCGGGGGCCTGACGGGTCGACGAATCCACGCCGCCTTCGAAGCATTGGCGAACGGCGTCTCCCTCGGCCGCCATCGCACGAGCCTCGGTTGGACCCTGGCCCCCCAGAGTCGTCGGACTTTCGGCAAAGACGCACCGACCTCAATCGACGAATTCCGACAGAGTCGCGGGCTGCCCAACGCCTATCCCAGCGTCGGTCCCATCGCCATCACCGAACTCCATTTCCGACCGATCACTGGTGCCGGCACGAACGAAGTCGAGACACCCGAATTCGAGTTCGTGGAGCTGCACAACCGCCAGTCCCAAACCGTGGCGCTTTACGATCCGGCAGTGTCCACCAATACCTGGCGGCTGCGCGGTGGCGTGGACTTCGAGTTTCCACTCGGCAGCACCCTGGCGCCCGGACAGTTCGCCGTGGTGCTGAATTTCCCGCCAACGAACACCACGCTCCTCGCCGAGTTCAAGACGCGTTATGGCACTCCTGCGGGAGCCTCTTATTTCGGCCCCTTCCGCGGACGCCTTTCCGACCAGGGCGAAGCTGTCCGCCTGGAACGTCCCGACACGCCCCAGGCACCGCCCAGCGCCGACGCGGGTTTCGTGCCCTGGCTCCTGGTCGAGGTGGTGGAATATGGTACGGACGCGCCGTGGCCGAACGCCTCAGCCATTCCTGGCGCGTCGTTGCAACGCTGGCACTCCGCCGAGTACGCCAATGACCCCGCCAACTGGGTGCTCAACGTTCCGTCGCCGGGCTCGGGAACCCAACCGCCCATGACAGACCGAGATTTCGATGGCATGCCGAATGACTGGGAAACGACCTACGGCCTTGACCCGGACTCACCGGCAGATGCCTCTCTCGATGCCGATCACGATGGCCAAACCAACTTCGCCGAACTCCTCGCCGGAACCCATCCCCGCGATGCCACGAGCCGGCTGGCCATCCGCCTGGAATGGGTTCCAAGCGCGGGCGTCGCCGTGCGATTCGACGCCATGGCGCAGCGCACCTACTCGGTCCTCCAGCGCGCCGACGCCGAACGCGGACTGTGGATCAAGGTGGCCGATGTGCCTGCGGACTACTTCGACCGCACCATCCTTGTGCCCGTCACTGCGCCGCCCAACGGTGTTCAATTCTATCAGGTCATCACTCCAGCCCAACCGTGACCGGCCCTCACGCTCTGTAGGTGAGGCGCTCGGCGATTGTCGCCCGCCGTTCCTCGTGGTATAGCCCATCAAATCCATCCTGGTGTCCCGGCCAGGCATGGGCACGGCTCAACGGTCTGATCCACCCTCTCTCCTCCATGCCCTCACAGGACTATCTCGATTTTGATCTGCGCGTGGAGCCGGCCGATGACGGTTATCGCGCCGTCATCGTCAATGCGCCGGGAGGCCACGGCACGCACGCCTTCCAGATCCCCTTCACCTCCGACAAACTCCAGGTCTACCTGCTCCAAATTGGGCAACGCAGGTCGGGCGTTCGTCGCGCCGAATCGCCAGGGTCCCAGGCCGCACGTGAGTTCGGCGGCAAGCTTTTCGATGCCGTCTTTGGTGGAGACGTCGGTGAGCGCTGGCACGAAAGCCTCGCCGAGGCGCATCGACAGAACCGCGGCCTTCGGCTTCGCCTAAGACTCACCGACGCTCCCGAACTTGCGGGACTGCCGTGGGAGTACCTCTACGACCCGCGCGACCGCGAATTCCTGCAATTGTCTGCCGGAACTCCGTTGGTTCACTACCTCGAACTTCCGGAACGCATTCAGCCCCTTGCGCTCCGCGCCCCACTGCGCGCCCTGGTCATGGTGTCCAGTCCCTCGGACTATGACGCCCTCGACGTCGACCACGAGTGGAACCAACTGCAGTCGGCACTCGCCCCCCTGGTCGAACAGGGGATGCTGGTCGTCGACCGGCTCCCATCACCCACGCTGAGCGGACTGCAAAGCCAACTCCGGCGCGGCCAGTATCACATCTTCCATTTCATTGGCCACGGCGGTTTCGAAACCTCCAGCCCCAACCCCGAAGGCGTGCTCGTGGTCCAGGATGAATCCGGTCGGGGACGCAAGGTGTCAGGTCGCGATCTCGCGATTTATCTCAAGGACGAAGACACCTTACGCCTGGTGGTGCTGAATTGCTGCGAGGGCGCCCGAACCTCGCCCGAGGACCTCTTCGCCGGCGTCGCCCAAACCCTCGTCCGCCGCAACATCCCTGCGGTGATCGCCATGCAGTTTGAAATCAGCGACGAGGCGGCCGTCGTATTTGCCACGGAATTTTACCGCGCTCTGGCCGATGGCTGGCCGGTCGACGCCTCTCTCGCCGAAGCTCGCAAGGCCGTCTATGGCGGCGGTAACCTTGTCGAATGGGGCACCCCGGTCCTTTACCTGCGGTCACCGGACGGCCGCATCTTCGATCTCGAGAAGACTACGACGCCCTTGATTCAACTCGTCGCCGAGGCGGAGGCCGCCCTCTCCCGCGAAGAATTCCCGACGGCCATCGGGAAATGTGAAGCGGCCCTCGTTCTCGAACCCGGCCACCGCGCCGCCGCCGACCTCCTTGCTCGCACGCGCTCCGAACAGCAGTTGGCGCAAGAATACAGCGACGGCATGCGTCATCTTGACGCCGGCAGGTGGGAACAGGCGGCGACGGCACTTCAAGCGGTCGTCCAGCGACGTCCTCAATACCGTGATGCCGCGGAAAAGCTGGAGAAAGCCAAGAGCCGATGGCGCGACAATCTCGTGGGTCCCCCTCCGGATCCACGCGGACCTCGAGTTCCCGACCACGACCCCAGACCGCCACGACCGGTCCCACCCCCGGCGCACCGCGGAATTCCCATCTGGCTCGCCGCCGCCGGCACTGCCGCGGTCATCGTCATCGTCGGCGCCATTCTCTGGTCCCGCGGACCTGGCACGCCCCCCTCAGACTCCGCATCCATTCGTCCGCCAACAGCCCCCGATACATCCAGCCAGGGGCCGTCGGCATCGCCCAAGCCTGCCCCGACCGCACCTCCATCGACCTGGCGAGTCATCGCTGCCGACGGACGGGAACACGAAGCCACCGATGCGGAAATCCGGGAGTGGATCCGTGATCGCCGGTTAACCGGTTCCACCCAGGTGCGCCCGGCAACCTCGGGAACGTGGACCGCGCTGCGCGACATCCCGGAACTCGCCAGCCACATTCCTGCACCCGCCGAACCGCCGACGCGTCCATCCGAATCCGCCTCGGCAGCGGCTGCATCGGAGTCGGACGTCGGGAAAGGCAGCACCAAGCAGGTTTCATCGACTTCCGAAACACCGGCCCAACCCGCTGGCGCGACCTTCCAACCGGCCAGCCCCCTGCAACCGGTCGGATACTGGGAAGTCACGGGTTGGGAACAAGCCCCGGGCAGCGCGCGTCAATCGATTCAGGGAGTCCTTAGCTTCAATGTGCTGGGGACCTTCTCCATGCTGTTTCAGTTCGACGGCACCCGTCGGACGGGCGAAGGCACCTGGACCTACTTCATCGGACCTTCGCGGCTCCAGGTCTCCTATCCCAACGCCGTGGGTGGTTTCGTCACCGAAAGTCTGCAGGTCACCCGTCGTGGCGACCTATTCCTGCTCGACGGCACCAGCCAAGGCACCACCACGCACCTTGAACTCCGCGCCACCACCATGGAACGGGTGACGCGCGAGATTCAGGATTCCATCCGCGAAGCCCTGGACGATGGTGAGGAACAGCCATGAGCGCGAGACCCGCGACTTGCACGGCACTTCTTGTCCACTAACCTTTAACCATGCATTTGGACCCTGTCATCTCCCAGGCCTTGAACAGTCAGGTGAATCTCGAACTGGCGTCCGCCTATGCCTACTTCGGCATGTCGGCCTACTTCGAGCATGAAGGACTCTCCGGCTTCGCCGCCTGGATGCGGCTGCAAGGTCAGGAAGAACTCGGCCACGCCAACAAGTTCTTCGGCTACCTGCTCGATCGCGGCGGCAAAGTGTCGCTCGGCAGCATCGCCGCACCCGCCATGACGTTCGATAACACGCTCGCCGCCTTCGAAGTCAGCCTCAACCACGAACAAAAAGTCTCCGCTGCCATCTGCCAGATCTACGAACAGGCCCAAACCGCCAAGGACTACGCCACGGTCGCCTTCCTCAAGTGGTTCCTTGATGAACAGGTTGAGGAGGAACGCACCGTCTCCGACATGATCGCCAAGCTCCGGCTGATCGGCACGTCCGCTGCCGGCCTCTTCCAACTCGATCGGGAAGCCGCCCGCCGCGCCGAAGGACCGAAGGGTTGAACCTCTCGGTCCCCCTCGCAAGGGGTCGGTTCGGCGTCGGATCGCCTTGTGACAGGCCCCCGCTTCTGATACGCGGACGGCGCGATGTGCCGTCTTGCTCTGATCCTGTCCTGGTTGCTCCTGCCCGCGGTTGGGTGGGCGGCTGACACTGCAGCCGCTGGAAGCCGTGAATTTCCGCCGACGCTGGAGTCCTATCAGGACAGCCACCTCACCAGTCTGCCCGAAATCCTGAAACACCGGATCAGCGCAGAACCCTTCAACCTGCTCGCCACCGTCCTCTTCGCCGGCGCCATCCTGCACACCTTCCTCGCGGCCCGCTTTCGTCACCTCGCCCATCACCTCGAGGAGAAACACAAGGCCCAATGGTGGGCCGCCGTCCAAGCCGCTGAAAAGGCCGGGACCCCGCCTCCGCCGGAAACGGCCTCGGTCGCGTCGCGTCTCCTGCATTTTCTAGGAGAAGTGGAGGCCGTATTCGGTCTGTGGGCAGTCCCGCTGGTGATTCTGATGGCGACACGCTTGGGCCAGGGCACAGCCGTCAATTACCTCGAACATCGGGTCCACTTCATCGAACCGCTGTTCGTGGTGGTCATCATGGCCCTCTCGTCCACCCGGCCTATTCTCGAACTCGCGGAACGCTTCCTCCGCCTCGTCGCGTCGGTGGGCCGCGGAACACCCGTCGCCTGGTGGTTTTCCATCATGACGGTCGGACCGTTGCTCGGTTCGTTCATCACCGAACCTGGCGCCATGACCATCTCCGCCATGCTTCTGGGACGTCAGTTTTACCGGCTCAACCCTCCCCGCCGCCTCGCCTACGCCAGCCTGGGCCTGCTCTTCGTCAACATCTCCATCGGCGGCACCCTGACCCATTTCGCCGCCCCGCCGGTCCTTATGGTCGCCGGCAAATGGGGCTGGGGCATGGCCTATATGTTGGAGAACTTCGGACTTCAGGCGTGCGCCGCCGTGGTCGCCTCCAATGTCGCGGTCTACCTCGCACTGCGCGGCGACTTCAAAGGAATCGCGGATGCCTGGGAAACGGAGATGCTGAAAAAGGAGGCGGCGGAAACCGCGGCCCATCGAGTCCCGCATTGGGTCACCGGCGTCCACCTGCTCGCCATGGCTTGGACCGTCCTCAATGCCCATCACCCGGTCTTGATGGTCGGCGGTTTCCTCTTCTTCCTCGCCTTCTATACCGCGACCGAGGATTTCCAGAGCCGACTCGATCTCCGCGGACCCATTCTCGTGGGCTTCTTTCTCGCCGGACTCGTCATTCACGGCGGACTCCAACAATGGTGGATTGCGCCGACCCTGGGTGGACTCGGCAAGTGGTCGTTATTCGGCATGGCGACGGTGCTCACGGCGTTCAATGACAACGCTGCCATCACCTACCTTGCGACGCTCGTCCCCGGGTTCACCGAGACCATGAAGCACGCCGTCGTGGCGGGCGCCGTGACCGGGGGCGGCCTCACCGTCATCGCCAACGCGCCGAATCCGGCCGGACAATCCATCCTTGCCAAATTTTTTCCGGAAGGGGTCTCGCCCCTCGGATTGTTGCTGGGCGCCCTTGGCCCGACGTTCATCGCCGGTGCGTGCCTGATGCTGCTGGCCCCCTGACCGCCTCCCGCTTTGACACCGCCGTTGACCTCGCCAGCGACGCACCTAACATCCCGCGTCGCTCCCGATTAGGAAGTTCACTATGCCGAAACCAAGCGTTGCGCCCGCCGCCACGGGGATTACCTCCATTCTCAACGAATCCAGGGTTTTCAAACCCTCCAAGGACTTCGCGGAACGCGCCCATATCAAGTCGCTGGCCGCGTACAAGAAGCTGTACGCCGAGTCGATCAAGGACCCGGAGAAGTTTTGGGGCCGACTTGCCAACCAGGAACTGGTTTGGTTCACGCCATTCAAAAAGGTGCTCCAATGGAAGGAACCGGTCGCCAAATGGTTCGTCGGAGGCCGGACCAACGTGGCCGTCAACTGCCTCGACCGCTGGCTCGACACCCCGATCGCCAACAAAGCCGCGCTGATCTGGGAGGGTGAACCGGCCTCCGACGGCCGTCCCGGCGAGGAGCGCATCCTCACCTATAAACAACTGCACCGCGAAGTCTGCCGCTTCGCCAATGTCCTCAAGCGGCATGGGGTTGGAAAAGGCGATCGCGTCCTCATCTACCTCCCCCTCGTGCCCGAAGCCGCCATCGCCATGCTCGCCTGCGCCCGCATCGGCGCGGTGCATTCGGTCGTCTTCGGCGGATTCAGCGCGCAATCCGTCGCCGATCGCATCGCCGATTGCGGCGCTAAGCTGGTGGTTACCGCCGACGGCGGTTACCGCCGGGGTGCCATTGTCCAACTCAAGAAGAACGTCGACGACGCCCTTAACCTTCGCGATGCCCAGGGAAAGGCGCTGGCCGCAAGCGCCACCGCCGTCATCGTGCTCCGCCGATGCTACAACGATATCCACATGCAGGAAGGACGCGACTTCTGGTGGCATCGCGAACTGGAGTACGTCACGGCCGATTGCCCGCCGGCCAAGCTCGAAAGCGAAGCACCGCTGTTCATCCTGTATACCAGTGGTTCGACCGGGAAACCCAAAGGCATCTTCCACACCACCGCCGGCTACCTCCTCGGCACCAAACTCACTTCGCGGTACGTCTTCGACCTGAAACCGGAAGACGTCTACTGGTGCACCGCTGACGTGGGCTGGGTCACCGGCCACAGCTACCTCGTTTACGGGCCACTCGCCAACGGGGCGACCAGCCTGATGTATGAAGGCGCTCCCAACTGGCCCGAGCCCGATCGCTTCTGGCGCATCGTCGAAAAATTCGGCGTCACCATCCTCTACACCGCCCCCACCGCCATCCGCGCGTTCATGAAGTGGGGCGATGAATGGCCCAAGAAACACAATCTCCGCTCGCTCCGCCTTCTCGGATCCGTCGGCGAACCCATCAATCCCGAGGCCTGGATGTGGTACCACGAGGTCATCGGCGGCGGACGTTGCCCCATCGTGGACACCTGGTGGCAAACCGAAACCGGTGCCATCATGATCAGCCCTCTGCCTGGTGTGACCCCCCTCAAACCCGGCTCCGCCACTCTTCCCTTCTTCGGCATCCAACCCGAGGTCGTCGATGAACAGGGTGTCGAAGTCCCGCGCAACGCCGGCGGCAAACTCATCATCCGCAAACCCTGGCCCTCGATGCTCCGCGGCGTCTGGGGTGATCCGGAACGCTTCAAGCAAACCTATTGGACCGAGGTTCCTCACACCTACTTCACGGGCGACGGCTGCCGCCAGGATCAGGATGGGTACTTCTGGATCGTCGGCCGTATCGACGACGTGCTCAACGTCGCCGGACATCGCATCGGCACCGCGGAGGTGGAGAGCGCCCTCGTCAGCCATCCGAGTGTTGCCGAAGCCGCCGTGGTCGGTCGTCCCGATGAACTCAAAGGTCAGGCCCTCGTCG
This sequence comes from Verrucomicrobiales bacterium, assembly GCA_016795425.1. Taxonomy (GTDB): domain Bacteria; phylum Verrucomicrobiota; class Verrucomicrobiia; order Limisphaerales; family CAIMTB01; genus CAIMTB01. The sequence continues at coordinate 80,474 of JAEUHG010000067.1, read as the reverse complement.
CCTTCGTCACCCTCAAGTCCGGCATCCATGCCAAACCCGAGCTCCGCGACGAACTGCGCCAGCATGTCGCCAAGGAGATCGGACCCGTCGCCAAACCCGACGATATTCGCTTCGCTGAAGGTCTGCCGAAAACACGCTCCGGCAAAATCATGCGGCGCCTGCTCAAACAGGTCGCTGCCGGCGTGGAGGTCAAAGGCGACACCACCACCCTCGAGGATTTCAACGTCCTCACCCGGCTCGCCCAAGCGTCGGAATAGTCCCTCCCCCGCCGTGTGCGCACCACCGGCCCAGCGCCCTGCACCCCAACCGCGCCGGGCGCGGCGGCGGTGTCGACGGAGCATGGGCGCGGGCGCCAGGGAATAAACGCGGGAGGACACCCTCCATGAACCCTCGTCGCAGCGCGACGAGGGCCACCTGGCCGGGCCCAATTCCAATCCAGGTGGACCCGGTCGCGCTGCGACACGGCAATCCCGGCTTGGTTCATGGCCGATGAGCAGTTCCAAAAGGAACCAAGGACGTCCCATTTCACTCTTCCCCACCCTTCCTGGCCAAATCCTTCGCTCGATCGCGCACTATCTGGTACATCCGGAGTTATTCCCGGATGCGTTCCACTGAATCCATCGGATCCTCGACACTATGCATCGATCTCCATCCTATTTGGCCATAGGCCTTTTCACCTCGGTAATGGCTATCGCCACCGCCGTCGGCAGCACACGTCTGCCGGGTCCCGTGCTGGACGGTCTCGGGGACCTTCACCACCCCGTCACCACGGACTCCAAGTCGGCGCAGCAATATTTTGACCAGGGCCTGCGCCTGCTTTTCGGATTCAACCACAAGGAAGCTATCCGCGCCTTCGCCTCCGCCGCCCACCTTGATCCCGAATGCGCGATGGCCCATTGGGGGGTGGCCTACGCCCACGGACCTCACGTCAATCGGCCCATGGACGCCACGGATACGGCTGCGGCGTGGCAGGCGCTGCAACGCGCGCTCCAACATCAGGCCCAGGCTTCTCCCAAGGATCGCGCGTATATCACCGCCCTCGGGAAGCGTTATCAACCCACCCACCAGGACGATCGACTCACTCTCGATCGTGCCTTTGCCGACGCCATGCGCGACCTCGTCCGCCAGTTCCCCGACGATCTTGATGCCCAGACTCTTTTCGCCGAGTCCCTGATGAACACCATGCCCTGGGACTACTGGACCCGGGACCGCACCCCAAAACCCGAGACTCAGGAAATCCTGAGTGCCCTCCGCCTGGTGCTGGACCGGGACCCCAATCACCCCGGTGCCAACCATTTTTATATTCACGCCGTTGAAGCCGGTCCCAATCCGGAATGGGGCATCCCCGCCGCCGACCGACTCCTCCGCTACGCCCCTGCCGCCGGGCACCTCGTCCACATGCCCGCCCATATCTATATGCGGGTCGGTAATTACGCCGCGGCAGCCGTCGCCAACGAACTCGCAGCCAAGGCGGATCGCACCTACATCCGGCACTGCCTGGCGCAGGGATTTTATCCCGGTGTGTATTACCCGCATAACCTCCACTTCCATTGGTGGGCGTTGCTCTTCGAGGGACGCCGCAAGGACGCACTCCGGGCCGCCAACAAGGCCGCCGACTATGCCCTCGACAACTACTGCGGCCCCAGCAAGGCCTTCGAGGCTCCGCGCCTTCGGCACCTGCCGTGGCTGACTCTCGTTCGCTTTGGTGAATGGAAGTCCGTCCTCAATGTCGAAACACCGCCCGGCACCAACGACTTCCTGGTGGATCGCGCCCTCTGGCACTTCTCCCGCGGCCTCGCCTTTTGCGCCAACCAAGATGCCGGGGCGGCTCAACGTGAATGGAGCGCTCTCGACCAAATCTCCGGCAGCGACGAGGTGCGCAAACTTTCCAGCCCTCTCTTCCCCGTCGCGGACACGCTCGCCATTGCCCGCCACTGGCTTGCCGGCAAGGTGGCCGGCGCACGCGGCGACTCGACCGCCATGATCCAGCACCTGCGCGACGCCGTGACGGCCGAAGACGCCATGCCCTACATGGAGCCCTCGTATTGGCCGCTTCCCGTTCGCCCCACCCTGGGAGCGGCCCTGCTAACCGCGGGTGACCCAGTTCAAGCCGAGGCCGTCTTCCGCGAGGACCTCCGACGCTGGCCTCGCAATGGGTGGGGATTGCTCGGACTGGAAGCCGCGTTGCGTGCGCAGAAGAAGGAGGCCCAGGCCGACGACGTTCACCGTCAGTTCGCGGAAGCATGGCGTCGCGCCGATACGCCCCTTGAACTTTCCTGGTTCTGAGGCATCGACCGCCGTCCGCTTCTGTGGGGATCCGGCCGGGGCACACAAGGCCCCGGCCTTCGTCGTTGCGGACGTCAGAATTTGGCAGTTTCACGTCAAACACCGACATTGCCCGAACGGAGATCGCGCCGAGAATAACCGCGTCAGGAGCTCAACCCGCCAACCTGACCAGCGACCTGCACTCCCCACCAGATCCCGGTCGCTGTCTCCCATGATTGCCTGTGACAAGGAGTTGTATGCCTATGAAGACCGGTTACCTGATCGATATGGATGGCGTGATCTATCGGGAAAACCAACTCATTCCCGGTGCCGTGGACTTCGTCGACGCCCTGCTCTCCACCGGCACGCCCTTTCTTTTTCTGACGAACAACTCCGCGCCGACCGGTGAAGACCTCACCGTTCGCCTCAAACACCTCGGCATCACCGGCCTCGGTCCCAAGCACTTCTACACCTCGGCCATGAACACCGCCGACTTCCTCGCCGAGATCCATCCGAACTGCACGGCTTTCGTCGTCGGCGAAGGAGGTCTTCTTGCCGCCCTCCACGAACGAAAAATCGCCAACGACGCGATCCACCCGAACTATGTCGTCGTGGGCGAAGGCGCCGCCACCACCGAGAAGCTGACCAAAGCCCACGAGCTCATCGAAAAAGGCGCACGACTGGTCGCCACCAATCCGGACAATTGGTGCCCCGTATCCAGCGAGAAAACACGCCCCGGGGCCGGTGCCATCGCATCGTACCTCGAAGCCAGCACCGGACGCCGCGCCTATTACCTCGGCAAACCCAACGGTTACATGTTCCACCGCGCCCGTGTCCGCCTCACGGAAACCGCCCTTAATTCCGCGGAACAAGTCGCCATGATCGGTGACACCATGGAAACCGATATCCGCGGCGCCGTGGAAGCCGGGTTGCTCGCCTACCTTGTCCTCACCGGATCCACCAAACTTGAGGACGTCGGCGACTACGTCTACCAGCCCACTCGCATTCTTCACAGTGTCGCCGAACTGGTCGAGGAGGTGAAGACCGGCCAGCCAGCCCCCTTCGCCGACAGCCCCTTCTTTACCCACGCCAAAAACGGCGCCCATAAGCATGGCAACCGCCATCAAACCGACATTCTCGCCCTCCACAAACCGCGCCCGCGTCCGGCGATGACCAAGTAACCCACGTTACTCCGTCCCCAGGCTTGCCGGCCGGCGGGTCCCTCCGATTATCTAGGGACATCCGCCATGTCCCGGTCCCCGACCTCGCCGCACGACCTCTCCCTGCCCCGCCTCGCGTTCGCGAACCTGCTGGCGGTTGCCGTCCTCACCCTACCCCACCGCGTCTCCGCCGCAGAACCCGCCCCGGCGTTCAATCGCGACATCAAACCCATTCTCTCCGATCACTGCTATGCCTGCCACGGCCCCGACCCGGGCTCACGGAAAGCAGGATTGCGACTCGACACCAAGGAAGGCCTGTTCGAGACCACGCCAAAGCGCGGACCGGCGGTGGTGGCGGGGAAGCCTGAGGACAGCGAACTGTGGAAACGCGTCATCACCACCGACACGGATGATCTCATGCCTCCGAAAGAGGCGCATAAGGATCTCAGCCACCCACAAAAGGACCTGCTTCGACGTTGGATCGCGGATGGCGCCCCGTGGGAACCGCACTGGGCTTTCATCAAACCCACCCGCCCCGCCACTCCCAACGTCTCCTCCCCGGGCTTTGCCATTCGCAATCCCATCGATGCCTTCGTCCTGACCCGCCTCGCAGCGCGCGGCCTCACCCCTGCCCCCGAGGCCGACCGCCGCACCCTCGCTCGTCGGCTGGCGCTCGATCTCACGGGACTGCCACCCGAACCCCAGGACGTGGAACGGTTCGTTCAGGACACCTCCGCCGATGCCTATGACCGCCTGGTGAGGAAGTTCATGGATTCACCCCGCTGGGGCGAGCATCGGGCGCGCTACTGGCTCGACGCCGCCCGCTACGCCGACACCCACGGATTGCACTTCGACAATTATCGCGAAATGTGGCCGTACCGCGACTGGGTGATCCGCGCTTTCAACCGCAACCAACCCTTTGACGATTTCACCGTCGAACAGATCGCCGGCGACCTATTGACCGATCCTTCCGACGACCAACTGATCGCCACCGGCTTTCAACGGTGCAACGCCACCACCAATGAGGGCGGCACCATCGAGGAGGAAAACCTCGTCAACTACGCCAACGACCGCGTGACCACCGTGGGTTGGGTATGGCTCGGACTCACCGCGAATTGCGCGTCCTGCCACGACCATAAATTCGACCCCCTAACCATGCGGGACTTCTACTCAATGGCGGCCTATTTCAGGAATACCACCCAGTCGGGCTTCGACGGCAATATCAAGGAAGGCGGCAATGCCCATGTCACCGTCATCGAGGACCCGGCGGATCGCGCACGGTGGAAGGCCCTGCCCCAGGACGTCACCGCTGCCAAAGCGCGCGTCGCCGAGCAAAAGGAATCCGCTCGCATCCCGTTCGAACCCTGGGCCAAACAACTCACTCCGGAATCAGTGGAGAAAGCCTTGGCCTCCGGTCTTGTCCTCCGCGCGCGGCTCAATGAAGGCACCGGACGCGAAGTTTCGGTGGAGTTGGATGGAACCTCGCAACAGGTGACCGTGGACGGGGATCCCGTCTGGACCAAGGACGGCCGCGATGGCGCCTCCTTCCGCTTCGAGAACAAAGGGAATGTGCCCCTCGGAAACCACGGCGACTTCGATCTCGGCCAACCTTTTTCCTTCGGCGGGTGGGTTTACGTTCCCAAGGACTACGATGACACCGCCAGCATCGTCGCCCGAATGGACGAGGGCACCGAACATCGCGGCTGGGATCTGTGGATCCAAAAAGGTCAGTTCGCCACCCACTTCGTGCACCGCTGGCCCGAGGACGCCCTCAAGATTCGCACCAAGAAGAACCTGGTGCGCAAAGGGGAATGGCAACACGTCTTCGTCGCCTTCGATGGCACCGGACGCCCCGAAGGTACCCGCATCTACGTCGACGGAGCCGCCGCCGAAACCGAGACCGAGGGCCCCAAGCGCGTCCGGGGTTCGATCAAGATCAACACCCCCCTGCGCCTCGGTCGACGCCACCAAGGATCGGAATTCAAGGGTGGTTCCGTGCAGGATTTCCGTCTCTACCACCGACTCCTCGCAGCCCCTGAAGTCAAGGCCCTCGCCAGAATGGAGGACGTTCGCGCCCTGCTCGCCAGTCCCTTCGCGGACTGGAAAACCGAGGCACGGGACGAAGTCTTTGATTACTTCCTGCTCAGTTACACTCCCTTCCAAGAGGCCCGCCAGTCCCTGGCCAAATTGGAGGAGGAACGGGAAAGCCTGCGAGTCCGTTACCCCGTGACCCATATTCAACAGGAAAAGAAGGACTCCATGCCCATGGCGGCGGTTCTCTTCCGCGGACAATACGACAAGCCGAAGGACAAGGTGGCGGCCGGCACTCCGCCCGTGCTTCATCCCATGCCAGAGGGAGCGCCCACCAACCGCCTGGGGCTCGCCACATGGCTCGTGTCACCGAATAACCCCCTCACCGCCCGAGTCACCGTCAACCGATTCTGGCAGGAGGTCTTTGGCATCGGACTCGTCCGCACCACCGAGGACTTCGGCATCATGGGCGAACCCCCAGCCAACCCGGAGCTGCTCGATTGGCTGGCCGTTGAGTTCGAGGAAAGCGGCTGGGACGTGAAACACCTCTTCCGCCTTCTGGTGACATCCTCGGCTTACCGGCAAAGTGCCGCCACCACGCCTGAGAAGCTCGAGAAGGATCCCGCCAATCGCCTGATCAGCCGAGGCCCGCGCTTCCGCATGGATGCCGAAATGGTCCGTGACTATGCCCTGGCCGCCGCGGATTTGCTGGATCGCAACCTCGGCGGACCCAGCGCGAAGCCCTACCAGCCCGCCGGGGTCTGGGAAGCCGTCGCCATGCCCGAAAGCAACACCCGCGAATACAAACGGGACGCCGGCGTCAACCTCTACCGCCGCAGTCTCTACACCTTCTGGAAACGATCCGCCCCGCCCGCGCTCATGGACCTCTTCAACGCGCCCAGCCGCGAAAGCTGCACCGTTCGCCGGGAACGCACCAACACCCCTCTCCAAGCTCTCGCCACCTTGAACGATCCCCAGTTCATCGAGGCGGCTCGCGTATTGGCTGAACGCGCCCTCCGCCGGACCGGCGATCCGGACGGCGCATTGTCCGAGATAGCCGCACGCGTTCTCGGGCGCCCCCTGCAACCGGAGGAATGGGGCGAGGTCCATGCCACGCTCGACCGGATGCGCCGCTTCTACGAAAGCCAACCGAGCCAGGCGGACCAGTTGCTCGCTGTCGGGGACTCGCCCGTGGACACCTCGACTCCCCGGTCCCAACTCGCCGCGCTCACCCTGGTGGCCAATCAACTGCTCAATCTGGACGAGGCCCTCAACAAGTAATGTCGACTTCATCCCGTCCGACATCCCCTCTCCCCCCGGAAGAGGGCCAAAGTGAGGGCTGCGCGAAGCGTCTTGGAGTGCGGCAGCCCCCTGCCGCTTTCCCAACCTGGGCCCCCGCGCCAAAGAATTGCGCCGATGCGCCGCGGGACGCGTCGCGGTCCCCCGCCAACATGCGCGAGTCGTCCCGTCCCACATCCCCTCTCCCCTCGGGAGAGGACCAGGGCCTGTCCACCGAAGCCTTGGCGAAGGTGGGTGGGGGCGTTCCTAAGAATTTCTTCCCACCTTTCCTTCCTCTCATCGCCACCCTATGAGTTCCATCCGCTCTCCCTTTGGGCCCAGCGACGTCGACCCACTCGCCGCCCACCTGACCCGCCGCCAGTTCTTCGGCCGGGGCAAGAACGTGCTCGGCTACGCCGCCCTCGCGTCTCTGCTCGGCCCGAAACTTCGTCTCTGGGCCGAGGGCGCCGACGCCACCAAGCCTTCGCTCCCTCATTTTGCCCCCAAGGCCAAACGCGTCATCTACCTGCACATGGTCGGAGGGCCGTCGCAGATGGATCTCTTCGACTACAAACCCGTCATGGGCGAGTGGTACGACAAGGACCTGCCGGATTCGGTTCGCATGGGCCAGCGCCTCACCACCATGACCTCCGGCCAGGCCCGATTTCCCATCGCCCCCTCAAAATACAAATTCGAGCGCCGCGGCCAATGCGGCATGTGGGTCAGCGAACTGCTCCCATGGACCTCCCAGTGCGTCGACGAGATGTGTTTCATCCGGTCGATGCACACCGAGGCGATCAACCACGAACCGGCCATCACCCATATGCAGACCGGCAACCAGATCGGCGGCCGGCCGTGCCTCGGTTCCTGGGTCAGCTACGGACTGGGCTCCATGAACAGCAATCTCCCCACCTTCGTCGTTCTGGTGGCGGAACCCAGCAACAAGGAACAACTCCAAGCCATCTCTGCGCGGCTTTGGTCCAGCGGCTACCTCTCCGGTGAACACGCCGGCGTCTCATTCCGCAGCCAGGGCGACCCGATCCTGTTCATCAACAACCCGCCCGGAGTGCCCTCCGACCTCCGACGGCAGCAACTCGACGGCCTCAATCGCCTGAATGAAATGGCGTACAAGGAGGTGGGGGATCCCGAAACCCACACTCGAATCCAACAGTTCGAGATGGCTTTTCGCATGCAAGCCAGCGTCCCCGAACTGATGGAAGTGACCCAGGAACCTGCTTCGACCTACCAACTGTACGGCGACGACGCCAAGAAGCCCGGCACATTCGCTTATACTGCGCTGTTGGCTCGACGCCTCGTCGAACGCGGCGTCCGGTTCGTGCAGATCTATCACAACAACTGGGACCACCACGCCAATCTCGGCGGGCGCATGCCGTCCCAATGCAAGGACGTGGATCAACCCATCTACGGCCTGATTCGAGACCTGAAGTCACGCGGGTTGTTCGACGAAACCCTCATTGTCTGGGGCGGCGAGTTTGGCCGCACCATCTACAGCCAGGGTGGACTCACCAAGGACAACTACGGCCGCGATCACCACCCGAGGTGCTTCACCATGTGGGCAGCGGGCGGCGGCATCAAGGGAGGCACCATGTATGGCGAAACCGACGATTTCTCCTACAACATCGTCAAGGACCCGGTCCATGTGCGCGACTTCCACGCAACGGTCCTCCACCTGCTCGGCATCGATCACCAGCGTTTCACCTATAAATTTCAAGGCCTCGCCCAACGCCTCACCGGCGTCGAACCCGCCCACGTCATCAAGGAACTGCTGGCGTGAGCGCACGAATGGGCCGGCCCTTCTCATCACCTCTGTGTCCCGGTGCTGCCGTGGTGAACACCTTCTGCCGTTCATGGTCCCAAGGTGCGCGCTCCGGTTCGGCCACACTTTCCCCGAACCTCCGAACCCAGCACCCTCGCCGCCGCGCGACGAGGACCACCTGACTGGGCAAGGTCTCAGCTCAGTTGGGTCCCGTCGCGCAGCGACAGGGCACCCTCTTCTGGTTCATCGCCGCCGTACCGACAAGAGTCCGTCCCAGCCGCAATAACTTTTCCAGACGGCCGGCGGAGGTTGCCTCCGCATATACCCTCACGATGGGTTCGGTGCCGGACGCGCGCACCATGAGCCAACTGCCATCGACCCCGACGTACTTCACGCCATCCAGGGTCTCCACCTTCGCCACCCGGACCCCTCCAATTTTTGCCGGCGGCCGAGCGGCGGCAGCATTTGCCAACTCCATCCGTACCTGCTCCGAAACACGAAGGTCCGATCGACCGTAGTGATGCGGCCCCAATTCCTTCTCCAGACGGCGCAGGTGAACCGCCAGAGATCGACCGTGGCCCGCCAACATCTCGAGGATGAGCAGTCCGGCCAGGATTCCGTCGCGCTCCGGCAGGTGCCATCCGACTCCGATACTTCCGCTCTCCTCCACCGCCACCAGAGTATCGCCCTTTAGCATTTCCGCGCCGAGATGCTTGAAGCCGATCGGCACCTCCGTCATCGGTAACCCGAAAAGCGCACACAGCTTGGGTATTCGGGCGGTCGTGTTCGGCGTTGTCACTACCCGGCCCCGTTCTCCCCGGTGACGCACCAGGTGATTCAACACCAGAACGATGGCGTCGTGAGTGGTAAGGATCTCGCCCCGACCGCCCATCAAACTCAACCGATCCGCATCGCCGTCGCTCACCAGGCCGATGTCGTGCGGATTCGCACGCAGCCATGCGGCGGTCGAAACACAGTTCGTCGGAATAGGCTCGGGATTCACGCCACCAAAGAGCGGATCATGCTCGGCCCTGAGTGCCGTCACTCGGCTGCGCCCGCCGTGAAGCAGGGCCTCATAGCAGCCGGCCCCGACACCGTGCATGGCATCATGCGCCACCCGAAGTCCGCTTCGCCGAATCAGCGCCAAATCCACCCGCCTGCCCAATCGCTTCAGGTACGGGGTGCGCAGGTCCCGCTCCGTGATGCCGCCGCCATCCACCGGGGCCTCATCCATCGCTTCCCGGCAGGCCAGCACCTGCTCGACCCGATTCGAAAACTCTGTTGGCACCGGGCCGCCATTCGCGGCCTTCAGTTTAATCCCATTGAATTCCGGGGGATTGTGACTCGCCGTGATCATGAGTCCCCCCACGGCCCGGGCGTTGCGCGCCACGGCCAATGAGACGGCCGGGGTCGGAGTGGGACAATCCGTTAGAACCACGCGAAAACCTAGCCGCGCCAACGTCGCGGCCGCGCACCGGGCAAAGGAGTCCGACTGGAACCGCCGATCATAACCCACGACCGCCGTACTGCCTTCCACAGACGCGACGCCGAGGTCGTCCTTCCAGATCCGCGCCGTGGCGGCGGCGACGCGCTCCACGTTGTCGAAGGTGAAATCTTCGGCCATGACGGCGCGCCAACCATCGGTTCCGAAGCGCACTTTAGCCATGCGAGTGGATTCCGACCTCCCGGCCGGCAGAGTGCTCAATAGTCGTACAAACCGGAGTCCCGCGTATACGGGCGGGAACCGCCGCCGCCCAAACCGCCACCTTCGGCTTCGTCCCCTCCCCCCATGAAGTCGCCCAGGACATCGCCCATGTCTTCCTCCACCTTTTCCGGATCCTCGCCCTTCTCCAACCGTTTGATCGCAATGTCCAACTCCTTGGGAATGGCGCCCTCCGGCATCATTTCCTTCATCTTTTTCATCATGTGGGCCACATGGCGCGGATTGTTCTCGTCCAGGTGATCCATGTCCTTTTCGAGTTCCGACATGACCCTCTCCATCTTCGATTCATCGATGTCGGGCATGGGTTCCGCGTCGCCTTCCGGGCCATCGCTGGCTTTCGGCTCCGGAACGCCCTTGAGCATGGCGAACCCACTCATCTGCTTCTCCAAACGGTTGTAGCCGCATTTCGGACAAACCGGCGTCCGGTCCGGATTCAACCGCTTGGAAAGGAAGCTGAAGATCTTGCGGCACTTCGGACAGGCGAATTCGTAGATCGGCATAGACGGTGACTGCGATGTTCTGCGCGGAAACCTAGACCGAACCATGCCTGGGGAAAAGCTCCCGGGACGTCTGATGGGCAGGCCTTGATGGCAGCGGAGGGCACGTCCCGCTTGCGCGATCCCCGCGGCGGCACGGGCCACGGGCCGGAGGCCGCGTCCCCGGCAGCGCACCCGAATCCGGTCCTGGCACGGATTCTGCCTCTTGCGAACCATGGATGAGCCTCTCAAGACTCCGGGCATGCCAGTTACCCCGGGACGGTTGCTGATTGCTGACGACCAAGCCGACGTGCTTGCGGCTCTGCGACTCGTATTCAAGGGCGAAGGCTTTGAAACGGAGACCGTCTCGTCGCCTGCCGCCGTCCTTTCCGCGCTCCAGCGTCGCGACTGCGACCTGCTGCTCATGGATCTCAATTACTCCCGCGACACCACGTCGGGACAGGAAGGCCTGGAATTGCTGGACCGTCTGCAAGCTCTCGATCATCCGCCAGCGGTGGTGGTGATGACGGCCTGGGGTTCCGTCGATCTCGCCGTTGAAGCGATGCGTCGAGGCGCCCGCGATTTCGTCCAGAAACCCTGGGAAAACGCCCGTCTGCTGGCCATTGTGCGCAATCAGATCGCCCTGCAACGGTCTCAACGCCAAAGCGAACGCCTGCAGGCCGAGAACGAATTGCTGCGAGGCGGCGGCCCGACGCTCATCGCCGAGTCTCCCGCCATGAAACCGGTCCTGGACCTGATCGCACGCGTTGGCCCCTCGGATGCCAATGTCCTGATCACCGGCGAAAACGGAACCGGCAAAGGCGTGGTGGCGCGGGCCATTCACGCGGTCTCCGGGCGTAACGCCAAATCCCTGGTGACCGTCAACATGGGCGGCATCACCGAAGCCTTGTTCGAGAGCGAGTTGTTCGGACATGTGCGCGGGGCTTTTACCGACGCCAAGAGCGATCGGGTCGGTCGCATTGAGCTCGCCGAGGGCGGCACCCTGTTTCTCGATGAAATCGCCAATATGCCGCTGGGGCAGCAAGCCAAGCTGCTGCGCGTGCTCGAGACCGGTGAATATGAACGCGTGGGATCGTCCCGCACGCAAAAGGCCGATGTCCGCTTCATCTCCGCCACCAACGCCGATCCACACCAGGAGATTGCCAGCGGCAAATTCCGGCAGGACCTGCTCTTTCGTCTCAACACCATCGAGATCCATTTGCCCCCGCTCCGCACGCGCCCGGAGGATATCCCCCTTCTCGCCGCCCATTGCCTGCGCGAGCAAGCCCGCCGTTATCGAAAAGACATCGAAGGCTTTGACGAATCTGCCCTGCAGGCGCTCCAGAAATACCCCTGGCCCGGCAACGTCCGGGAACTCGAGCACGCCGTCGAACGCGGCATCCTGATGTGCCGCGGGCAGTGGGTGCAGGCCGCGGACCTCGGACTCCGCGCCACCCGCGAAGCCGAGCCGCGCCTCGAGGATTTGAGCCTCGAAGACGTCGAAAAGCTCATGATCCGCAAGGCTCTGGCGCGTTTCGATGGCAGCGCCTTGAAGGCCGCCGAGACGCTGGGACTCAGTCGGAGCGCGTTCTATCGCCGACTCGAAAAGTACGGCCTTTGATCGTCGGGCAGCGCTTCCATGCCGACCCCCCATCCCTATCGAAAAGCCACACGGGTCGGCTTTCACCGGCAGTTGATGCGGTGCACCTGGATTCTGCCGCTGCCAGGGCTGCTCGCGGCAATCGTGCTGATTTGGATCGGCCCCTACGAGCGATGGATCCAATGGACCGCCACGTCCGTCCTGGTCCTGGGTTCCGCCACCGTCTCCTACATTCTCCGCGAACGTTTCGCCTATTCGCTGCGCACACTGACCAACGTCATTGCGGCCATGCGGGACGGTGATTTCTCGATCCGCCCCCACAGCAGCAACGCCAAGGATCCCCTCGGCGCCCTCGCGTGTGAGATCAATGCCTTGGGAGACACGCTGCGTGAACAACGCCTCGGCGCAGTCGAAGCGTCCGCGCTCCTGCGCACCGCCATCGAGGAGATGGATGCCGCCATTTTCACCTTCGACGAACACCGCCGCCTCCGACTGGCCAACCGGGCCGCCGAGCGCCTGCTGGCTCGACCCGTCGAACAATTGCTCGGCCGCACCGCCGGCGAACTGGGACTGGAATCGTGCCTCGACGGCGAACCGGCTCGGGTGATCTCCATGACCTTTCCTGGCGCCCTGGGACGCTTTGGCATTCGGCGCTCCGGCTTTCGTCAGGGGGGACGCCCGCATCAACTCCTGGTGGTGACCGACCTCAGCCGCGCCTTGCGCGACGAAGAGCGCCAGGCCTGGCAACGCCTTCTTCGCGTATTGGGCCACGAACTCAACAACTCGCTCGCCCCGATCAAATCCGTGGCCGGAAGTCTGGAAACCCTCTGCCGCAAAGACCCCAAACCCAACGACTGGCAGGAAGATATCCGGGACGGCCTCGCCTTGATCTCCTCGCGCGCCGACGCCTTGAGTCGATTCATGCAGGCCTACGCCACGCTCGCTCGACTTCCGGCACCCAACCGAGTCCCCATGTCGGTAGGCGACTGGATTCATCGCGTCGCGGGATTGGAAGTGCGCGTCCCGACCCGGGTCTCCCCAGGCCCCGATCTCACCCTCGAAGCGGACCGTGATCAACTGGAGCAGCTTCTGATCAATCTTGTCCGCAATGCTGCCGATGCCGTGCTCGAAGTTCGTGAAGTCTCCGGCGGCATCGATCCTTCGCAGGCCCCCATCAACATCCGTTGGAGCCGGTCCGCCGTCGGTGTCGAGGTCTGCGTCGAGGACGAAGGTCCGGGCATCGCCAATCCCACCAACCTGTTTGTCCCTTTCTTCACCACCAAACCCAAGGGTTCTGGCATCGGACTCTCCCTCTGCCGCCAAATTGCCGAAGCCCACGGCGGCCGCCTGACCCTCGAGTCCCGCACCGACCGCTCCGGTTGCATCGCCCGGCTGAGCCTGCCCCTGTCGTAAGCGTTCGTCCCAATACCGGGACAAACGATTCCATCGACGGAATTCACTCCCTCCTTGCGCCAAGGTCGCCCAGAGGCCCATCCCGTGTCCTCCCCGGCGGCCTCTGATTCCTGAATCGAACGGCCTTTAAAAGGGCCAGGATAGGCGCCTCCGTACCCGTACTCGCGATTGAAAGCACGTCGAACCGGGCGCCCAGGATCACACATCCCACGCTGGCATGCCCCCTGCATCATCGGGATTGCGGTCGTCGTCGATCGCAGAAATCACCAGTGAGGTCGCTATGCCTGTTCTCTCCCGATTCTACGGCATCATCATCCGAATGGCTTTCAACCGCGAGGCCGGCGCGCACTTTCATGCCACTTACCAGGATTCGGAGATCGTCGTTGGACTGAACCCGCTTCGCATCATTCAAGGCGATGCGCCTCCACGGGTGCGCGACCTGGTTTTGGAATGGGCCCACACCCACTACACGGAACTGATCCAAGCCTGGAACCGTTGCGCCACCTACGCTCCGGCCGAACCCATCGCCCCGCTCGAGTAGTCCGCTGTTCGTCCCCCAACCCATGACTCCCTTGCTCGATCAGAACCAAGTTAGGCAACCTGTTCGCCGCGCCATGGATATCCCCCGTCCCGACCGCGCCCGCGCCATTCGGCGGCGGCGAACTTGGCTGACCATCTCCGCCGTGACCGGACTCGCCCTGATCACCTACCTCGTTTCCCGGCTTGAACCGGCCGCTCCCATGGTGGACTCGCCGGTCTGGATCGACACGGTGAAGCGCGGCGAGATGCTGCGGCAAGTGCGCGGACCGGGCTCTCTGGTTCCGGAACGCATCCAATATGTGCAGGCCGAGAGCGACGGCCGAGTCGAACGCATTCTCGTCCAACCCGGCACCGAAGTAACTCCGGACACGATTCTGTTGGAGCTGAGCAACCCTGAGTTGAAACAGGCGGCCTTCGACGCCGAGTGGGCTGCCAAGGCAGCCGAGGCCCAACTCGAACGTCTCCGGGCGAATCTCGAAAGCGAACGGCTCACCCAGCTGGCCCAATTCGCCACTCTCAAAGCCGAACATGCCCAGGCCGAAATTGAAGCACAGGCCGACGCCACCCTGGGACGTGACGGACTGGTTCCCGCCATTCTCTGCAAAAAATCGCGCTCGCGCGCCGATGATCTCAAAGCGCGTGTGGACATCGAGGAGCAACGCTCCGCGTTCCTCAGCAACAGCGCCACCGCCCAACTCGCCGTCCAACAGGCTGAAGTTGAAAAACTGCGCGCCATGCTCGCCCTCAAGGAGCGCCAGGTCGCCAACCTGCAGGTCCGCGCCGGCATCTCGGGAGTACTCCAACAAACCGGCGATCGCGAACCCTTGCAGGTCGGACAACGAATCTCCCCATCGGCGACTCTCGCCAAGGTGGTCGAACCCACCAACCTGCGCGCCGATGTCCGCATCTCGGAAACCCAGGCCCGCGATATCCTGCGCGATCAGGTCGCGTCCATCGACACCCGCAATGGCATCGTCCCGGGTCGCGTCCAGCGCATCGATCCCGCCGTCCAGAACGGGACCGTCCTGGTGGAAATCAAGCTTGCCGGACCGCTTCCCAAAGGCGCCCGCCCGGATCTCAGCGTCGAAGGCACCATCGAACTGGAGCGCCTCACCAACGTCCTCTATGTCGGCAAACCCGTCCAAGGCCAGGAAGACAGCACGGCCGGCCTGTTCCGCGTCATCGAAGGCGGCAAGGAAGCCGTGCGCGTTCCGGTCAAACTCGGACGAAGCTCGGTCAGCAGTATCGAGGTCCGCGACGGGCTGCAGACCGGGGATCAAGTCATCCTTTCCGATATGAGCCAATGGGACGCCCATTCACGTGTCCGGCTCAAATAGCCCTTCTCCAACGCTCCACTCGTTTCCACTGCCATTCCCATGCCCACGCCCCTCATTCATCTCGACGGCATCACCAAGGTATTCCTGACCGACGAGGTCGAAACCCATGCCCTTTCGGGAATCCACCTCCACATCAACAAAGGCGAGTATGTTTCCATCGCCGGCCCGTCCGGCTGCGGCAAATCGACGTTGCTCTCCATTCTGGGGCTGCTCGACACCCCCACCAACGGTACCTACACCCTCAACGAGCAACCGGTGGCCAACCTCGACTTCGCCCAACGCGCCCGGATTCGCAATCGCGAGATCGGTTTCATCTTCCAAAGCTTCAATCTCATCGGCGACCTCACCGTCTTCGAGAACGTCGAATTGCCCCTCACCTATCGCGGCCTGGGAGCCGCCGAACGCCGCGCCGCCGCCCAAGCTGCCCTCGAAAAAGTCGGCATGTCGCACCGGGTCAATCACTACCCCTCCCAACTCTCCGGCGGCCAACAGCAGCGCGTCGCCGTCGCCCGCGCCCTCGTCGGTAATCCCTCCATCCTGCTCGCGGACGAACCGACCGGAAATCTCGACTCGAAGAACGGCGACGCGGTGATGGACCTGCTCCGCAATCTGCACCGAGAAGGCGCCACGATCTGCATGGTAACCCACGACCCGCGCTTCGCCCGCCACGCCGATCGAACCATCCATCTCTTCGACGGCCGTGTCGTCGAAGAGCATGAAGCCGACACCCTCGTCGATTCCCGCGCCTGAACCGCCATGATCCGACTTCAAAACATCGAGAAAGCGTACAAGACCCGCGCCGGCGAGACGTTTGTCCTTCGCCAGATCCACCTCGACATCGCCGAAGGCGATTTCGTGACGGTCATGGGGCCTTCGGGCGCCGGGAAATCGTCGCTGCTGGCCATCCTTGGATTCTACGATCACGCATGGACGGGCGACTACCACTTCCGCAACGAGGCCGTTCACGCGCTCTCACCCAAACAGCGCGCTGCCCTCAACAAAAAGGAAGTGGGATTCGTGTTCCAGCAATTCCATCTGCTCGACGACCTCACCGTCGCCGAAAACCTGGACTTACCGCTGTCCTATCGGGATCTCAAGAAAGCCGAACGTGACGCCATGGTCGCCGATCTGCTCGATCGTTTCGGCATGGTGGCCAAGAAGGATTTATACCCCAGCCAACTCAGCGGCGGCCAACAGCAGTTGGTGGCGGTCGCCCGGGCGATCATTGCCAAACCCACGCTCCTGCTCGCCGACGAACCCACCGGCAATCTGCATACGGATCAAGGACGAGAGATCATGGAGCTGTTCAAGAAGCTCAATGCCGCAGGCACCACCATCGTCCAGGTCACCCACAACAACGATTGGGCGGCCTACGGCAACCGGATTCTCCGTCTGCGCGACGGCTGGATCGAGCGCTGACGCGAATCAGGACGCCGCGAGCGGCAACCCGACCGCGGCCAAGCGTCGTCCGACTTCCTTGAGATGGAAGTCGATGGAGCACAGGCCCTCCAGTTCGCCCGGACCAAAATGCCGGGCCACCTCGGGATCGGACCGGAGCTGCCGCAAGAAATCGGCGTCGTCACGGCCCGCATGCTTCACCGCCCAGGTTTGCATGGCATTGCGCTGCACCAAGTCGTAGGCCTCCTCACGGGTCAGTCCCTTGCGAATCAACGCCAGAAGCACGGTTTGGCTGTTCCACATGCCCAGGCTTAACCCGAGGTTCTTCTTCATGTTCTCAGGGTACACATTCAAACCCTCCATCATTCGAACCAACAGGCCGAACATGTAGTCCAGCAGGGTGCAGGAGTCCGGAAAGATGATGCGTTCCACTGAGCTGTGGCTGATATCCCGCTCGTGCCAAAGGGCGACATTCTCCAAGCCTGCCAGGGCGTTGCCCCGCAGAACCCGCGCCAGGCCGGAGAGACGCTCCCAGGTGATCGGGTTCCGCTTGTGCGGCATCGCGCTGCTGCCCTTCTGCCCGCGAGTAAACGGCTCTTCCGCCTCCAATACCTCGGTGCGCTGCAAGTGCCGGAACTCGACCGCCCAGCGTTCGATGCTGGCACCGGCCATGGCCAGGGCATTCATGAACTCGGCGTGAATATCCCGGGGAACCACCTGCGTCGCGATGGGCGCCGGACGCAACCCCAGCGCCTGACAGACCTGCTCTTCGACGCGCGGCGAAAGATGCGCGCTGGTCCCCACCGCCCCGCTCAACTTTCCAACCGCCGCCGCCACCCGCGCCTGTCGCAACCGTCCCAGGACCCTCCCAAACTCATCGTACATCAGTGCGAGTTTGAGTCCGAAGGTAGTCGGTTCCGCATGAATCCCGTGACTGCGCCCGATACAGGGCGTCATTGCATGCTCCCGCGCCCGGCGCCCGATCACTTCGCGCACCTCTTCGACGTCCCGGATCAGGATCTCGGCGCTTTGAACCATCTGCACCGCGAACGCGGTATCCACGACATCGCTGGAGGTCAGGCCGAAGTGGAGCCACCGACTGGATCGATCTTGAATTCGCTCCGTCACCGCCGTCGTGAATCCAATCACGTCGTGGTTCAAGGTCTTCTCCAATTCCCGTTGCCGTGCCACCAATCCGGGCAGGTCCTTCAACCATGTCTCGGCCCCGGCACGCAATCGGGCGTACTCGTCCGCCGGCACCACTCCTTCGGCCACCAGGGCTTCACTGGCCAGCAATTCGATGCGCAACCAAAGGTGAAGCTTGTTCTCGTCGGTCCAGATCGCCCGCATCTCGGGCCGCGAATAGCGCGTAATCACAGGGGGATTCTGCAATCCGCCGGGGGCCGGGTAGAAGCGCGAAACGAAACCGAAAAAACCGTCGACCCGAGCCCGCGCCGCCGCCTCAGCGGTTGCGCATTCGCTCGCGTGCCTTCTCCAGAATGCGACGTTCGCGCTCGGTCAAGCTTTGAATCCCGTGAGCGGTAATCTTGTCCAGAATGGGATCCACCTCGCGCCGAATGAAATCCTCGGAAGACTCCGGCTCGGGCTGCTGCGTCGTTCGCGGCGCCTTGCCGGCCGCCTTCACCGCCGGCACCGCCACCTCATCCCGCCGCCGGGCTCGGGACTCCGCCAAACGCTTGAACCAACTCCGCGCCTCGTCCTGGTGCAGGAGTTGAGCGTAGGCGGCGCCAGCCAGAATGCCGCCGACATGGGCGGCATAGGCGATGCCACCGTGGGGGAATACCGTCCCGAACAGATTGAAACCCAGCAGCACCCAAAACATGGTCATCGACCTCAGGCGCACCGGGATCACGTAGAAGAAGAAAACGCTCTCCTGCGTCGGAAACAACAGGCAGTAGGCGCCGGCCAACCCAAGCACGCTCGCCGATGCCCCCACCGTCCAGGACACGCCGTAGTGCGGATGCCAGGCCTGGGCGGCCAACTCGAAGAGCCCGCCGATAAAGCCCGAGCCCAGATACACCAGCCAGAACCTGCCTCGCCCTACGGTCTCCAGCACCGGGCGTCCGAAGAACCAAAGCCCAAGCGCGTTGAACAAAAAATGGAGCGGCCAGGGCGCCGAATGCAGAAACTGATAGGTGAATAGCCGCCAATACTCGTGCCGACGCACCGCCTGCCAACTCAATCCAAAATATTCCCCCAGCGACCATCCTTGGAACACCCGGAGAAAACACTCGACGAAGAACAACGCCCCCAGCACGACCAGCAGCTGGAACACCGGGGAACGCCACCATGCCCCCTCGGATCCCCGCATGTAGTCGCGGTCGTATAGCATCTGGTCCAAAAGTAGAATCGCCGCGCCTCGATTTCAACGCCGGAGCCGGGACTTCCTCAAACCCGACCACCCAGGACGCGTGGCGACTTCTAGGTTATCGGCGGATTGGCCGAAATCCTGATGCCGCACCCCGCCCTCGTCCGCGGATTCCCTCCCTCAATTTCGCCTCAACCCGTGCCAGCCCCTCATCGCCCGGCCACCGATTCACGGCAATCAACGCTCGACTATGCCTTCATTGACAGCCCGGCGCTGAAAACGTTAGAGGGTCGGTGTGGAGGCCGCCACGATAGGATCCGAACGCCTCACTCCAAACCCGATCGGGCGCGAGACCCGAACCTGTCCACGCGCGCAAACCACCGCCGGCCGACCCTAACCGGCCTCCCGACCACCCCTCGTCGTGACCCCGCGTCCTCCCCCCCGTCTGCGCCGCGGGGATGTCATCGGTCTGGTCGCCCCCGCCAGCCCGCCCGCCCGACACGAAATCGTCGAACGAAGCGTCCGCTACCTCGAAGGGCTGGGATATCGCGTCGAGGTCGCCAGACATTTGGAATCGCGGCACGGATTCTCCGCCGGCACCGACGATCAACGGGCGTCGGACGTCAACGCGATGTTTGCCAATCCCCATGTCGCGGCGTTGTTCGCGATCCGCGGAGGCAACGGTTGCTGTCGGTTGCTCAAGCGGCTGGATTACGACCGCATTCGGCGCCATCCAAAAATCCTCGTAGGATATAGCGACCTCACGTTTCTTCAGCTGGCGTTATGGCGGAAAACGGGCTTGATCACCTTCTCCGGCCCCATGCCCGGCGTGGAGTTCTGGTCGAATCCGGATCCATTCACCGAAGAAGCCTTCTGGGACCTGCTGACCTCCTGCCGGGCGCGGCGGACCTTGCCCCACCCGGAGGACATGGCACCGACGATCTTCCGGAAGGGCAGCGCTGAGGGACGCCTGCTTGGGGGCTGTTTCTCGTTGGTGGTCAGCGTGCTGGGAACCCCGTTTCAACCGGATTTCCACCACGCCCTGCTCTTTGTGGAAGACGTGCGCGAAGAACTGCATCGCATCCATCGCATGTTCTCCCAACTCGACAACGCCGGTATTCTGGAACATCTCGCCGGCATGGTCGTGGGGCAGTTCACCCAGGCGAATCCCGAGCCGAAGGAACCCCACCTCAGCCTGGACCAAATCCTGGCAGAAACGCTTGCCGACTTTCGCGGCCCGGTCCTGACCAACCTCGCCTACGGCCACATCCCACGAAAGATGACCCTTCCCCAAGGAGTTCGGGCGCGCCTCGATGCGTCGCGGGGCCGCCTGACCCTCCTGGAATCTCCGGTGTCCTGATGGTCGAAACTGATCTGGCTGCTACCGCCGGGCCAAGAATACCGCGGCCGTACGGATGTCGGCCACTCGCTGGTCCCCGGCCTCGCGCTCGATGCACAGCGGGCCGCCGTATCCCAGTTCCCCCAAGGCACCAAAAAAGCCGTCCCAGTTCACCTCGCCGGTACCGACAACAACCTCCTCCCCCCAGGTTCCCGGCACCCGGGTGCGGCGCGCGTCTTTGATGTGCACCTGTTGCAGCCAGCGCCCCAGGCGGCGCAACGCTGCCACCGGCTCGCCCTTGTCGTAGAGCAACATGTTCGCCGGATCGAAATTCACTCCGACATTGGGACTTCCAAGGCTCGAAAGGAAGGCGTCCAGGGTGTCCGCCGACTCCTGTCCAGTCTCCAGTCCCAGCCGAATCCCGCGGTCCGCAAACACCTGGGCCACCTGTCTCAGCCGTTTCGAGAGCTTCTGACAGTCGGGGTCGGAGGGATCGTGAGGCAGAAAGCCGGCGTGAAAGGTGACCAGGGGAATCTTGAGGCGGGACGCCAAATCAGCGGTTGCCTGGATGTTGCGCCAATTCGCATCCCAGGTGGCGTCGGGCACGATGCCACCGGTGCGTTTGATGGTTTCGAGGCTGGTGTAGTCCTCACCCAGGGTGCCGAACATTCCGGAGACAATTCCGAGGCCGGCGTCGGCAAGCCGTTGAGGCGTGTCCCCCCAAACGGCCGGTTCGTCACGCAGCGGATCCAGGGCAAGTTGCACGCGTGCAACGCCCGTCTCGCCAAGGCGTTGAACCAGTTCGGCGGGAGTCCTGGGCTGCAGGGACCAACTGCAAACAGCCACTCGGGTCGATAGGGAATTCATGGTGGGTTGGATTCCAAAGACATCCATCGTTGTTAAATCCAGGAATCAGCCTCGGGTTACGCTGCCTTGCGCAAGGACGTTCGGCGCAGTTTTTCGACGAAGTCGACAAAACCGGCGGCCTGCTTGCGCAAACGATCCACCAACTCCGCGTCCTTCAGACGGCCATGGTCGTCCAACAAATCCCCAATGCGCGCCAGGAAGACCCGCTCGGGGTAGAGGTACGCATTCCGATACCCGAAGATGGCCTGCAATTGCTCGACCGGCCGCAGCGCGCCCCACATTCCAGCCGCCACCCCGGTGAAACACACGGGTCGATGTTCAAAACTTTCGGGGAACTTCAACATGTCGATGAAGTACTTCAGCACACCCGGAACGCTTCCGTTGTACTCCGGCGTCACCACGTGGATGCCGGACGACGCCAGAATCGCATCATTGAACGGGGAAAACCCAGCCGGCTTCTGGCCATAGGAGGAGGGCAGGAACAGGTCGAGCGGCAGTTTGGCCAGATCGACGACCGCCACCGGGACCTGGATTTCGGCGTACAACCGCTCCAATTCGGAAACCACTTTTCGGGTATTGCTGCCAGGACGATTGGTCCCGACGAGAAGCGTCATCATAAGGCCGCGACCATGCCTGGGAACCCGCCGTCTGCCAAATCCCATCCCACCCGATCAACTTTGCTTTTTCCCTTGGCGCCACCCCGTTATGTTGTCCGCCGCATGACTGCCGCCGCGGAAGCCGCCATTTCCAACGTCCCCGATGCCGCGGGCCATTTCGGCCCTTACGGTGGGCGGTATGTGCCGGAGACGCTGGTTTACCCGCTTCAGGAGCTGGAGCGGGAGTATTTCCGGTGCCAGCAGGATCCCGAATTCCAGCGCGAGCTGAGCTACTATTTGCGCGAGTTCGTCGGGCGTCCCACGCCGCTGTACTTCGCCGAACGGCTCACCCGGGAACTGGGCGGCGCCAAGATCTATCTCAAGCGCGAAGACCTCCTTCACACCGGAGCCCATAAGATCAATAACGCCCTTGGCCAGGCGTTGATCGCCAAGCGGATGAATAAAACGCGCGTCATCGCCGAGACCGGCGCCGGGCAGCACGGCGTCGCCACGGCAACCGTCGCCGCCATGTTCGGACTGCAATGCGTCATTTACATGGGGGCCGTCGACTGCGAGCGCCAGGCGCTCAATGTCTACCGGATGAAGATGCTGGGAGCCGATGTGGTCCCCGTCCACGCCGGCCAACGAACGCTGAAGGAGGCCGTCAACGAAGCCATGCGCGATTGGGTCACCAACGTTCGCCACACCCATTACATCCTCGGCACCGCCTATGGTGCGCACCCCTATCCGGTGATGGTCCGCAACTTCCACCGCATCATCGGCGAGGAAGCCCGCGCGCAGATCCTGGCTCAGGAACAGCGGCTTCCCGACCTTCTGCTCGCTTGTGTCGGTGGCGGTTCCAATGCCATCGGCTTGTTCCATGCCTTTCTCGAGGATCCCAAGGTTCGCATGTGCGGCGTCGAAGCCGGCGGCCTTGGCATCGTGCCCGAAAAGCACGCGGCCCGGTTTCACGGCGGCTCCCTCGGCGTGCTCCAGGGAACCCGCAGCTACATCCTCCAGGACGACCACGGCCAGATCCAACTCACCCATAGCGTGAGCGCGGGGCTAGACTACGCCGCCGTTGGACCGGAACACGCCTGGCTTCACGATCAGGGTCGGGTGGAATACACCTATGCCACCGACGATAAGGCCCTTGAAGCCTTCACGCGGTTGGCCCGTTTGGAGGGGATTATTCCTGCCCTGGAATCGTCGCACGCCGTTGCCGAGGCCATTCGGCGCGCGCCGGAAATGCCGAAGGACGCGCTGATGATCGTCAACCTTTCGGGGCGCGGAGACAAGGATGTCGCCCAGGTCGCCGCCCGATTGAACCTCGCCATGCCCGTCTAGGAGTTTGGAAAACCGCTTGCAACCCGGAGCATCGGCACTTCATAAATCCCCGGCCGGTCGCGCACGTGGCGGAATTGGCAGACGCGCTACTTTGAGGTGGTAGTGGAGTAATCCGTGCAGGTTCAAGTCCTGCCGTGCGCACCAACGAACGACCGATCCCGATCCCGACGCCATTCGTCTCCTCCGGATCAGACCCTGACGACTCCCGCCGGCCCTTGCCTGATCCCATGAAACCCTTTCGCCGTTCCTTGTCCGCCCTGATTCTCGGTTGCGCCCTGGTTGCCACCGGTTGTTCCGGGCGTTACCTGATCACCACCACGTCGGGCGCCAAGATCGTCACCGCCAACAAACCCCGCCTCGTCCAAAGCAAATACGTCTACAAGGACGGCTCGGGACAGGTGGTCGAGATCAGCTCGATGCGCGTGCGCGTGATCGAGCCCTACTCGAAGAAGGCCGCCGGCCGGACCCTCTCTCGTCCCGAGCTTCAATAAGGCGCTCGACGTATTTGCCAAGCAGGTCGGCCTCGAGATTGACGCGGTGCCCGACCGTCCTCTCCTGGAGGTTGGTCACCTCCCACGTGTGTGGAATGATCCAAATCCGGATCCGATCCTTGATCACCTCAGCCACGGTCAGACTGATGCCGTCGATGGCCACCGACCCCTTGTAGATAAAGTAGTTCATCATCGAAGCCGGCGGCTTCACCTCCAATACCCAGTCCGCGCCTGACTTCTCCCACCGCGTGATCTCGCCGGTGCCATCCACATGGCCCGTGACGAAATGTCCGCCAATTCGGTCGTTCAACCGAAGCGAGCCCTCGAGGTTCACCAGCGAACCCTTGTCGAGTCCGTCAAAACTCGTCTTCCGCCAGGTCTCCTCCAACAGGTCGAAGTGCAGCCGCCATCCTCGTCCCATTCGCGCCAATCCAACGAGGGTCAGGCAACAGCCGTTGACCGCCACGCTGTCGCCTATCTTGGTGCCGCGCCCAACCTTGGCGCATTGCACTTCCATGCGAATCCCCTGCTGGGTGCGCCGGATTCGGTGAATCCGGCCGGCTTCCTCCACAATCCCGCTAAACATGGACCACAGTGTCCCCGCATCTCCGCTTCGAAATCAATCATCGTGCCGCCATTCGCGGCGCGGATCGATAAGAGGTCGCTTCTCTATCGTCGTGCCCCCGAACGCAGCCGCATCCCAACTATCCCTGGACCCTGGCGGTCATAAACAAATCCGGACCCACCCGTCGCCATTCAATGTCCTGCAAGGTGAGCACTTCTTTTCTGGTCGACGCGCCCTCGCCCGCCACTGCCCGACGCGCACCCCGTCCTCCCAAGATCTTGAGGGCGTAAAAGAACGCGACCCGCTGAACCAGTCCGGCCCGAAAAAACGACGCCAGCGTCTCGCCGCCGCCCTCAACCAGGACGCCCGCCACACCCTCGCTCCCCAACTTCCTCATCAGCCAAACCAGATCCACCCGCCCGTTGGAATCTTCCGGGGCGACGACGACGGCGACCTGGCGACGCAAGGCCGCCACCCGATGGCGCGGTGCTCTTGGGGTCACCACCACCCGCGTGCGCGACGCTTGTTGATCCGTCACCACCCTCGCGGTCGTCGGCGTCCGCGCCTTTGAATCCAAGATCACTCGCAACGGCGTCGGCTGCCGGGTCATCACCCCGCGACCGGGGAGATCTCCCGCCGCTCGCACGGTCAGGCTAGGATCGTCCATCAGTACGGTCTGAACCCCGGCGACGATGGCATCCGCACCCTTTCTCAGGCGCATTCCGAAGGCGCGGGCGGCCGGACTCGTGATCCACTTTGATTCGCCACCGGCGGTCGCGATCTTACCATCCAATGTCATGGCCGACTTGGCGGTCACGAATGGCATGCGGGTGGCGATCCAACGATCAAACACCTCGTTGAGACGGTGAGCCGTCTGGGCCAAAACGCCGGTCGCCACCTCGATCCCGGCATCGGCCAGGAAGGGAAACGCGCGTCCGGCATGGGCCGGATTGGGATCGGTCGCCGCCACCACCACACGCCGGATTCCCGATCGCACGATGGCCCAACTGCAGGGCGGGGTTCTGCCATGGGTGCAACACGGTTCCAGGGTGACATAGAGCGTCGATCCGCGGGTTGCATGCCCGCGACGGACCGCATCCAGGATCGCCTCGACCTCGGCATGCGGAAGGCCAGGCCCGTGATGCCAACCTTCGCCGATGTTACGGCCGTCCCGGACCAGCACCGCACCCACCATCGGATTGGGTGAAACCCGGCCGTAGCCTTTTGCCGCCAGCGCCAGCGCACGACGCATCCAGGTTTCATCGGAGGTCGTCATAGCAGGCGTCGACGAATGGCGAAGGCCTCCCGTGGATTCGTCTCCAACAGCATCCGAATCTCGGCATCGCCCATCTCAACACGCCGCAAGTCGGGCACCAACCGTTCGAATATGGACCGATAGGGCTCCTGATTGCCGTTGCCGAAGAGGGTGAGTGTGGACCCGGTCGGGGCCTCCCCGTCGACCGCCCACCCGTCGTCGTGCGAGATCAACACCCGACCCAAGGTCCCGGCTTTCTGATGTTCCATCAGGAAATTTCGGTACCGCTCGGGATTTCGTGTCGCGGTGCTGTAACCATCGAGGCTGACCCAAACCCCGGCACGCGCCAGTTCCAGCTGAATAGGACCCGGATCATTCTGCGCGTGAACCCAAATCAGCGCGGACGGTGCGACGCCTTCTTCCCGCAATACAGCCACCTCGTGCCGTGCCGCCGCGCCGTCGCCAGTGTGCATGGCAATCGACATGCCGGTTTCCCGGTGGACGCGACAGGCCGCCCGCAACAATTTCACATGCAGATCCGGCAAGGGTCCGCCACCGGTGCCCAGCTTGATGAAGCCAGGCCGAATCCCTGTCCCGTCGATTCCATCCCGCCACTCCGCCAACCACCGGGCCGCCAGTTGATCCACCGACTCCGTATGCGCATGGCGCGGCAGAAACTTGTTGTCGACGGCGCCGTAGTAGCCGGTGTTGGTCAGGATCCTGATTCCCGTCGCCTCGCTCAGCCGTTTGAGCAGGCGAACGTCTCGGCCGATATGCGCCGGCGTACATTCCACCAAGGTGCGCACGCTCTGTTTCGCCAGCCGCTCAAAGTGCGGTCGTATGGCCAGAAAGGCAGCGTCGCGATCGTAGCGTGGCGCCGGCAGCTTCTCCGCCCCCAGAAAATCCGTGGTCACATGCTCGTGGGAGAGTGTCCGCCCCATCTCTGTCGCGGAAATCTCTCCCGTCACGGTCACGACCCGGGCGTCTGACTCTGCACCCTGCGCCAACGATCTTTCCCGCAATGCAGCGGCCCCCGCCGTGAGGGCGAGGGCCGAGTTTGTCAGAAACATTCGCCGATTCAGGCCGGCTGGCATGGCCGGATCGTAGCCATTCGCCAACCGTTGTCAGCCGCGACGACCGGGGGCGCGGCGTTCCGTCGCTGCGGGTCCCCGGTGGGCCGGGCCCATCGGACGTCCGCATCCCGCACAGATCCGCTCCCTGCTGTCGCGTCCATCTCCACCGCGACGCGCCACTTCGGGGCGGTTCGGGTTGTGTTCGCCTCGTCGCGCCTTGTTTTCCAGACGAGCCGAACGACGCGGTCCGCGCCCATCGTCCTGGCGCCGAATCTCCGCCCGGGAACGATCCACCGCGCCGGGCCGATCGACATTCTCCCGACGGCGTTCCCGCGCCGGGCGACCCTCGGCGATGGCTTCCCGCCGCTCACCCCCAGGGCCGCGTTCGCGCTCAACGGCGCTGGCGCCCGCAGCCTCGCGGTTCTGGCGACCTAGCGCGCGTTTGCCGTCGGGTGTCTCCTCACCGACCGCGCGTTCCTGGCGGCGCCGTGGTGGTCCATCGTTGGCATCCGCCTCGGCCGAACGCCGGTTGCCCCGGCCTCGACGCAGTTCGTTGATTCCGACCTTTCCGTCGCCGTCGGTATCCATGGCGCGCAGCGCTTTGCCGGCGCGATCGAGTTCGGATTCCGACAAGGTTCCATCCTTGTCTTCATCCACCGCCGACAGGATTCCGGGTATCGGACGCTTGGCCGACAGGTGTTCTTCCGCGGCCGGGCTGGAACTGCCGAAGGTGCAGGCGGCAGCGACCAACAGCAGTGAGGTCCACCGAGGATTGAGGGTATTCCAGTTCATGGTCTTCCTTTCGATCTGGGGCATTGATGATTGAGGTTTTCTGATGAGGGGTCTGCCAGCCGAAGCCCGCAGACCGTCCTTATTCCGAGTACAGGAGACACCTCCCATGTTAAGGAATTGCGGGCGTGTGCCCGGAGAATTGTTAAGCCACGGTAAATCTCGTCGCCGACGCACCGCTGCGCCGGCATGGTTTCCCCGACATGGATGCCCGTGCCTCCCAGCAGGTGCCCGGTGGCCTGCCCCGGGTGTTGCTTGTGGACGACGATCGCAAGCTTTGCCGCCTGCTCTCCGGTTACCTCGGCCCGATGGGCTATGAGGTTCATGCCGTGCACGACGGACCGGCCGGGGTTGCCGCAGCGACCGAAGAATCGTGGCACGCCGTCGTTCTCGACGTGATGCTCCCCGGCCTCGACGGATTCGAAGTCCTCAAGCGAATCCGTCGAAGTTCCAATGTGCCGATCCTCATGCTAACCGCCCGCGGCGAGGAACCGGACCGTATTGTGGGACTCGAAATCGGGGCGGACGATTACCTTCCCAAAACGTCCTCGCCACGAGAGCTGCTGGCGCGACTCCGAGCCGTCACTCGACGGCAAAGCCTGGCGGCCCCGGCCGATCGCGCAGATGCGGAACTGGTGGTCGGCGACCTGCGCATGAACCCAGGGACACGCGTGGCAGTGCTGGGCGATCAACCCCTGCTCCTGACGGCTGTCGAATTCGATCTGCTGCTTTGCCTCGTCCGCGCGCCGGGCCGAGTGAAGTCCCGCGAACAACTGCTGGAAGAGGTTCGCGAGCGGGATTACGACGTCTTCGACCGCTCCATCGACGTTCATATTTCGTCGCTCCGCAGGAAACTCGGCGATGACCCCCGCCAGCCGCGGTTTATCGAGACCCTTCGATCCGTCGGTTATCGCCTGATCAACCCAAACGCCTGACTCCGCTGCCATGGCTCCCAGGCGCACCTCGCTCGCCACCAAGATCCTGGTCGGCCTCATGCTGAACCTGGTGGTCGTCGCCGCCGTGGTCGCCCTGGCACTCGCCATTCAGCTGCGCCTGAAACCGGACTGGCTTCTCACCGGCCGGGCGGGTGATCGACTCCAGGCGGCGGCCGAACTCATCGCCGACGACCTCGCACGCTCCGAAGCCTCGGAGTGGCCCAATATCCTGAGTCGCTATGGTGAAGCCTATGACGTCGATTTCCTGCTGCTCGGCGATGGCGGCTCCCAACGCGTCGGGGGTTCCCACATTCTCCTGCCACCCGAAGTGTTGCACCGCGCTCTTCCCATGCTTCGGCCTCCCGCTGGCCGGGCACTCCGCGCCCAGCGGCAGAACGAGATGATACGACGGCAACCCGATCTGGAGACCACCAACGGTCTGCCCAAACCCATCCAACCCTTCCGCGGAACCCGCCGCCAGGGCGATCGCGCCGGACGGGACCGGGCCCCCTTTCCGCGATTCGTCATCCGAGCCGGCGAACCTTCGGCGTATTGGATAGGGCTGCAACTACCCGTTCCCGACCGCGCCCAACCACTCGCACTCCTGGCCCGGGCCTCCTCGCTTTGGACCGGCGGTTTGTTCCTGGATGCCTGGCCGTGGGCGATGGCTGGACTTGGCGCCCTGGTGGTCTCCGGGCTCTTCTGGTGGCCCTTTGTGCGACGCATGACCCGAGACCTGGCAACGCTCACCCGTCAGACCGAGACCATTGCCGAAGGTTGCCTGGAGGCGCGGTTGAGCATGCATCGCGGGGACGAACTCGGACGCCTCGCCGAAGCCATCGACCAAATGGCCGCCCGCTTGGCGGATCACGTCGCGGGTCAGCGCCGTTTTCTCGGCGATGCCGCCCACGAACTTTGTTCCCCGATCGCCCGCATGCAGACCGCTCTCGCCATCCTGCAAACCCGCGCTGATCCGTTGCTCGCCGAATCGATGCGGGACCTCGAAGAAGAAGTTGAGGAAATGGCGGCCCTCGTGGAGGAGTTGCTCGCGTTCTCGCGCGCGTCGCACGGCCGTTCGGTCCGCCTTGAGACCATCAATCTGCGGAAGGTCGTGGAGGACGCCTGGGCGCGCGAAGGGTCGGAAACGATGCCTTTCAAACTGGAGGTTCCATCCGAAGCCACCGTGCTAGCCGATACCACCCTGCTGCAGCGCGCGATCGCCAACGTGCTGCGCAACGCCGTCCGCTACGCCGGGGACGCCGGCCCTATCCTGGCACGTTCCGAATCCAACGCCACGTACACCACCTTGCACCTTGCGGATTCCGGCCCAGGCGTACCCACGGAAGCCCTCGCCCATCTGTTCGAACCCTTCTATCGCCCCGAGGCCTCCCGAAACCGTCAATGGGGCGGTGCCGGATTGGGCCTGGCCATCGTCAAGACGTGCATCGACGCCTGTGGCGGAACGGTCTCGGTGCGAAATCTGTCGCCCCGCGGATTCGAAGTCGCCGTTCAACTCCGGCGCGTCCCCCGCGATCCGCAAGGCCCGCCCGCACCTCCGTCCAACCCATCAATGGCCGGTGACGGTGCGGTAGACACGCACCGCACGTGAGGACGGCACCCCCGCCACCGCCGATCCTTCGGGATCCAGCTCGAGTGCCGCTTCATTCTCCCAGGACTCCACGCCGGAACTGCCCTGCAATCGAAACGGCTGTTCCGAGTTTCCTTCAAACCCAAACAAATCCACGGCGGGATCCCCGGACTTCCGATGTTCATAAACCGACAGGGCGACCGGCGCGGCATTCTGTCCGGCCGACGCGCGCAGAATAATGCCCTCGGTTCCGGCCACGACGATTTGTCCGCGCTGGACCGTCATCGCGTACAGCGCCTTGCCGGTGGGTAACTCCAGGGATTCCCACGACGCCAGGTCGGCGCTGCGCACTACCGTCCCCTCGACGCCACAGGCATACACTTGGCCGCCGACTTCGCGCACGTCGGTCAACCAGGCCGTGGTACCACTATTGCGCGCCGTCCAACTCGTGCCATCCGGACTGACCAGCAAGAGTCCGTTCTGCCCCACCGCCACCCACTGGCCGGCTACCGGGCGAGCCCGATAAATCCAATTCGTGGTTCCCTGGTTTCGTTCGGTCCAATCCACCGCGTTCTCGCTGGTGTACAGGCTTCCGGATGCCCCCGTTGCCACCCAGGTGGCGCCACTCCGCGCCACGCTGCTGAACAACCGTTTCGAAGTCTGAATGCGCCCCAAGGTCCAGTTGGTGCCGTCGGGACTGCGCAGGACCGTGCCGTTGCCACCGACGACGACGTACTGTTGGCCATCCCAGGTGACGCCCTGCAAGGTGTTCGTCGTCAGCCCATGATTCACATTGGTCCAGACGATTCCGAGATACTCGACGACACTGGTGGTCAGCAGGGTTTCCGTCCGGCCGGCAACCTCGATTTCGTTGGTGACGAGAACCGAGGTCTTCTCGTTCACGCTGCGAAGCATCAATCCCCCTTCACCGACAGCCAGGGCGAGGTCCGGGGAGCCCCCGACGCCGTACAACGCCGGAAAGTTCGTCACCGGCACCGTCTCCAAATACCAATCCACCCCGGAGGTACTGGACAGCACGGTGGTCCGGTCGCCCACCGCCAACGTGGTCCCACCCAGACGTTCGACGGACCAAAGCCCGTTCCGCGGCGATTCGTCCTCGCGGAACCAAAAAGTATAGGTCCCGTTCGTGCCTTGTTCGCGAGCGCTTTCCACCAGAACACCCGTTCTCCCACCGACCAGGAAACGTTCTCCGTCCCACAACGCCGCCGCGTAACTCCAGGTCGGCGCCGGCGAAGCGGTGTTCAATGACTCCAGCTGCGATTTCCACGCTTCGCGCTGTTCCTGCATCAGCAGGGCGAGCGGACCGCCGGCGATGCGGAGACCGGTGGTGCGTGCGGCGGCGTAGAGCGAATTGGTCACGTCGGTCACCGGTCCCGTGCCCGTCCAATTGAGACCGTTGGTACTGATCCGCGCCTCGCCTCCCGAGCCCACCACAAGGAATTCGTTCGCCCCGAATGTCGCGCGCCACAGGTTCTTGCCGCTGTTCGATGTCCGCGCCGTCCAAAGCAGACCGTCCGGACTGGTCGCGATGTAGCCGGATTCTCCGACCGCGACGAACAAACCCGCGCCATAGGTCACACTGCTGAGCCAGGCGGTAATGCCAGCGCTGGTCACCCGCGTCCAGGACTTGCCGTCGGTGCTCCGATAAACCGCTCCGTTGTCACCCACCGCAACCGCGACGCCGTCTGAGGCAGCCACGCCTTCGAGCCAATCGGAGGTGGGCGGGTCGACAACAGCCGCCTCGAAACGGACTCCGTCATCACTCCACAACGCCGTGCCTTCTTGTCCGGTCACCAGGATCCGTCCGCCCAGGAACGTCACGCCCCGCAAGGCGAGGCGGGTCGAAGACGCGCGCCGATCCCAAAGAAACCGGTTGGTGCTGGTATAGATGCCACCGAGGTCGGTGACATGAACGTACAGCCCATTGCGATGCGCGAGATCGGCAATGTTGTTCCCGTGGGGAAGCGGGTGAGACCAGCGCCAGTCCAAGGCCGGAGAAGCTTGTGCCGTCGCGGGCGGTGAAACGAACAGTAACCAGGCCCAGAGAAAGAGGAACGTGCGCAGGGACCAGCGAACCGACCGCCCCGGTCCCCTTCGCTCTGGAAGGCACCCTTCGCTCGATTTCGATTCAGGCACGTTCGGGAACATGGCTGGCGTCCGACGATCCTGCCGCCCCGGCGCCATGGTCGTCCATAGCGGGCAATCGTACGCGAAATACGGTCCCTGTCGCGCTGGACGAGGCAAGTTCGATGTGCCCTCCCATCGCCAAAACCAACTGACGCGCAATGGCCAAGCCCAGACCGCTGCCCCCTTCCTTCGTGCTTCGCAAGGGCTGAAAAAGCCGTGCATGGACCTCCGGTGGCAAACCGGGGCCGTGATCCTCCACTTCGCAGATCGGAACCTCCCCTTCCGAGAGGCGCACCATGACGACGCCACCCTGAGAAGATGCCTGGATCGCGTTCTCGATCAAGTTCGCCAACACCAGCGTCAGAAGACTGGCGGTCCGGTTGTCAATCGGCACCGAGGGATCCCCTTGCACTTCCAACCGCACCCGCGATTCATTCGCCTCGGCCTGACACCGGACTACCACCGCATCGGCCACCTCCCGTAACCGCACCTCGTAAGGTTGTTCCGTTTCCTGCTCTTGAAGGACGCGAGCCACACGCTGGATCAGATCCTGCATCCGTTGTGTCGCCGCCAGCGCATCCTCCCAACCCTCGTCCCCTTGGGATTCCGCTTCTGATCTGGACTCCATGAACGACTTCAGCCCGGAAACCGGGCTCTTCAGTCCATGCATGAGGTGCGCCGTAACAGCTCCCAAGGCGGCCACTCGGGCGCTGCGCGACAGCTCACGGTTGGCGCGCTGCAAATCGGCTGTCCTCTTTTCGAGCAAAGAATGGGTTCGCGCCAACCGGCGAAAGGGCCAAACCACGGCCATTCCGGTCACGCCAAAAGCCGCGAGCAAGGTCCCCAAAGCCTGGATCAGAATGCGTCGATCCAAGGCCTCGAATTCACGGGCCATCGCGCTTCCCTCGAACACGTACTGCGTCAGGGCACCCAACTCACCGCTGCCCGGAACGGTCAACGGGACGTAGACTCGCACCGCCGGAATGGTCTCCGGATAACGATCTTCGGTGCCCGGGGGAGGCTGCTCATACAAATCCTTCAACGACACCGATTCCACAAAGCGGCTAACCGGTCGCAGGCGGTGCAGCGCGGGCAGCAATTCCTTGGGTACGGGAACCAACTTCGCTTCCTCAGGAATCGCCACCACGGGAGTGCCATCCAAGGTGTGCAACGTCGACACAATGATCCCGGGCATATCGGCAATCTCCACCATGACTTCGCCCGGGCGATCCACCGGCCCGCCCTCCCGTTTCAACCGGACCTGGGTGGCATGAGCAAGGGTCAGCAGAATCTCGCCGTCGCGTCCCACCACCTGGGCTCGGATCTGATTTCTCAGATGCCAGGCCCCCAACCCCACCACCACGGCCGTCGCCAGCCACGTGAGGCTGATCGCCCAACCCAGGGCGGATCCGGTCCGGAATGTGGATGGGCGTCTCAGCATCACATCTCGATTTCGATTCCGCCACTCATCGAGTTCACTCGATAATCGGCAGCCACCACGTTCTCGTCGGACATCTCATAGGCGTACTGGGCAAAGATGCGGAATCCATCCCGAATCTTCCACTCGAGCCTCGCCGAAGTGGAGACCTCCATGCGCCGCCGATTCGGACTGCCGGCCGTTCCCGCCAGTTGCACCGGATACTGGTACCAACGCCAGCGGGCGTCCGCCCGCACCTCCCACCGCCCAAGACGGTATCGGAGTCCCGCGTTCGCATGGTACCGCTCATAGTCGTAGAATCCGCCGCCATTGTCGCCGTTGAATCGATAGCCGCCGCGGAGTTGGGCTCGCCATCGACCCGATGGACCCCATTTGCGCTCGGCGAATCCTTCCACCTCGTGCTGCCCGTACTCCAGCGTCTCCGACAGGGAGGTTCCGTCCGCCGCCCGCGCGGTACGCTCATCAAATCCCCGCCAACGGTGGGTATAACTGATGCCCGCTTCCGTCCCGGTCGCGTCCGACCACAACATCGACGCTTTGGGAGCCCTATCTTCGAAACCATCCAAAGGCTTCGCAAACCATTGGCGCGCCCATTCAAATTCGGCCCGCGCCTTCCAATGCTGCGTCAGGTCCCATTCCAATTTGGGCCGCACCGAAACTTGATGACCCTCGGCCGGGATGATGACCGGCACGCCCACCAACTCCGATGCATCGAAGACCTGGTTCAGATAGAGATAATCCAACGTCCCACCGACCGTCCAATCCCCACCCAATCCCTCGTCAAACTCGACCTCAGCCAACGCGATCGTCTCCGGATTCACGCCGCGGGTCAGGTAGGCGATCCGTTCCACCGTCACCAGAAACGTGAGCAGATCGCCTTCTTCGCTGAGTCGTAGCAAGGTGAAATCGCCGCCACCCGCGATGAAGGCAGACCCTTGGGGATTCACCGACGATAAGCCCGGGTTGTCGCTATACCCGGACCACGTCCGGAGGGATAACCCACCGGTCCAGGGCGATTCGGCGACCGGGTCGGCGGAGGTACCCGCAGGGGCTGGAACTTCCGCAGGTGTCGGCTCCGCGTCGGCAATGGCGGATGGGCAACCACCATGGAGGATGGATAGGCCGAGTCCGCCGATCGCCGCGGCGCGGACCAACCCGCGGAACGCGGGGTCCTGTCGGAGTTCACGAGGGGCCAACCGCATGGTGCGAGTGACTACCGGCAACGGTATTCTCGGCCAAATCGCCCAGGACGAGAAGCCTCGACATCGCCAAACATAAAATGAACCAGGCGGCCTTAAAAAAGGCCGCCTGGCATAGGCACCCCGAACACCCACCCAGTCTCCGGGGCAAATCTTTCGTCCACCCGCTGCCGTCCTGCCGACTTATCGGCCGCCCAGATCCCGGCGTTCCCTGGCATCCTTGCTTCGGTCTTTCGCCTGCTCCTTCGCCGATTCCAGCAAGTCCGAATGCTCCGTGGACTTTTTCTTCAACTCTTCAAAATTCACCTCCAGCAGTGCCTTGCGCGCCATGCTTCCCTGCTCCGAAATCACTTCACCCTGCTTCTCACTCCGCGCTTTCAACCGTTCCTGCCGGATTCGCTCACTCACCTTCGAGCCCGCCTTTTCCTTCAGATACAGCGAGGCCTCTCGGTTCTTCGCCTTGAAGGCTTCTTCCAAGATCTCCTTCAGAGCCTTGGCTTCCGCCTTCCGGGCGTCATCCGCCGACGTCCCGCCCCCAAGGTTCGCTCCATCGGGGCCCCCAGGCACCTGCGCCTCGTTGGACACGTTTCCGTCGGTTCCATTGGCACCGAGGCCGCTCCCCACTTCCACTGGCGTCTGCCCCACCGGAGGAGCCACTTGCCCCGGACCTGTCCCCGTCCCAGTGCCAGTCCCCAGCCCCGCACCCGCTCCCAGACTCGGGACCGCGTCCGCTGCTGCTACCGACATCACCGGAACCGTAAAACATGTCAGCGAGAACACCGCCGTGATCGCGAACTTTTGGAGCGTCTGCATACTTGGTTCCATTTCTGTTTCCACACGCTCGCTCCAGCTCGAAGCCGCCATCGGCTTACGCTGTCATCTTAAGCAACCGTCATGCCAGAGCCTACCCGTGCCGAAACCTGCCTGATATCCAATCACTTACGACTTTCACTCGCCTCCCACCCGCCTCTTCACTGGGGAATCTCCCCCAAATCGGACGCCGTTCCCCAAATCAAGTTGGGAGTTTTTCCCCGCGACGCGCCGGCTTCCCTTCCAACCGGTACCGAACCACGTCCCGTGTCACCCCCAACAATCGCGCTGCCGCCGAAACATTGCCGTCGGCCTGATCCACCGCCTTTTTCACCAATCGGTCAATGGCTTCTTCCAACGAAAACCCCTGCCCCGGAAATTCAAAGGCCGGATTCAACCATTCCTCCGCCGCCATGGCCGTCGGCGAAAGCGGTGCCATCACCGTGCCCCGATCCGTCACCGCCAATTGCAGGAACTGCAGCTCACCGTCTTCAAACACCAAGGCCCGCTCCAGTTCATGGGACAACTCCCGCACATTGCCCGGCCACGGGTAAGCCAGGAGTCGTGCCCGTCCGCTCTCGCTGATCCCACGCGGCTCCAGGCGATGCCGACGACAGATCCGCTTCATCAGCGCTTCCACCAACGGAAGGATGTCCTGCCGACGCTCCCTCAAGGGAGGGATCTGAAGTCGAAACAGGTCCAGCCGATGCAGCAAATCACTGCGGAATTCCCCGCGACCCACCAACTCGCGCAGGTCGCGGTTCGAGGCCGCTATCACCCGCGCATCCACCGCAATCGGTCGATTTCCGCCGACGCGGCGAATCCGACGATCCTCGATAGCGACCAGCACTTTCGCCTGGGTCGCCTGCGAGAGGCTGGCCAACTCATCGAGAAATAGCGTCCCACCATTCGCCGCCTCAAAAAGGCCCAACCGCGCCGTCCGCGCGTCCGTAAATGCGCCACGTTCGTGTCCGAACAACTCCGACTCCGCCAGGGTCTCCGGAAGTGCGGAGCAATTCACTTCGACGAGAGGTTCCTCGGACCGGGGGCCGCGATGATGCAACCAGCGTGCGATCGTGGTCTTTCCAGTCCCGGTCTCTCCCTGGATCAAAACCGGCGCCAATCCCCCGCTCATGCGCCGATCACTCGTGAGGATCCTCTCGATCTGCTCCTGAAGTCCCGCGAGCGCCGATCCGAAGACAAACTCATCGTCGCGGGGCGTGGCATCCTCCCGCCGATGTTCCTCCAGTCGTCGCGCCTGACGCCGCTGGCGCACTCGACCGAACACCAGGCCCAGTTCCGCCATTTCAAACGGCTTCGGCAGATAGTCCAATGCCCCGAGGCGCATGGCTTCCACCGCCCCTTTGACGCCACCCTCCCCCGTCATCACCACGACTCCCGTGTTGGCCGAGAAGACACCGTCCCGCAGCAGGTCGGTCCCCAATCCATCCGGCAGGTTCACGTCAGCCAACGCCAACTCGAAAACCAGCGAATCCAGAGCCTGGCGTGCCGATGCCAAGTCTCCAACCGCGGTCACTTCGGCGCCCGCGCGCTCGAGAAACGCCGTGATCTGACGACGCAACAGCGCGTCGTCTTCCACCACCAGGATGCTCGTGCCTGCCAAGGGCGTGTCGGGCATGAACTCAGTCTGGCACCAAGTCGGCGCCCGGAGAATTCAGAAATCGGAAGGGATGGCGAAAGGGGCGATCGCCCTGGCGGTGGACGATCGCCCCATGAGACCCCGCGTCGCTGCTGACTTCAGCGACGCCCCTCGCCACGCCGTTCACGCGACGTCTCAACACCCCGCTCCTTGGCGGTGTCAATCAATGGTTCCAGACCGGATCGCTCGGCCCGGATCTCTTCGAGTCGGGTCTGCAATGCCTGGCGTGCTTCGCGCTGCGCCGCGAACAACGCCTCACGCTCTGCATCCGCCTCTGACAGCACCTCGGCTCGCGCTCGGTCCCGTTCCTCCTTCGGAAGGGATCGGGTGGCCGCCATGGCATCCCGGGTTCGATCCACCAAATCATGCCGCTCCTGCCGCTGTTGCTGGGCCAATTGCTGGAGAAGGGCCCTCACCTCCGACGCCCGAGGGAACTCGGGCCTGATGCCTGGTTTGCCGGGTAGGTTGGGTTTATCAGGTTTGACAGGGTCGCCAACTTCCCCGTCGCTCGTCCCCGAGGTCGGCAGCGGCGGATGTTCCAATGCAGGGATTGCGTCGTGAGCTCGCGCCGCGACAGCGGCGGATAGCAACGCGACCACAGTAAGGGTACGAAGGACGATTCGAGTGACGAGCTGTTGCATATGGGATTTCCCGGATCACCGTCTCAGCGGCCCCATCGCCGTGGTCATCACCGGGCCGCTATCCCTTCAATGCAAGCGGCATGCCAAGCGCGTCGGCTCGCCCAGGCTGCCTGATTTCAGCCTACTTGCGCCAACCCTGGTCCCATAACCGCCGAAGGATCCTGGGGCTGCATCCCCAGCTTTGGGGATCAGCCCCCACCAAGAAAAAGGCGCGGCCTCCCGGCCGCGCCTCCTCCGCCACCGTGGAGCCCTGGGCTATGGATTCCCCGGGCGGAGAATCTGACCGCGAATTTCCCCTGGCTTGTTGGCGTCCGTATGCACATTGACATACGTCAGTCCGTCCACGAGGGCCGCCGCCGAAGCCGGGTTCAATGACAGGCTGCCGGCCAGTGAACCCGAAGCACCAAACGCCCCGCCGTTGAACGGCGCCAAATCCACCAGCACTCCGGTGCTGGAATTCACGTCAGCCGGACCATGGATGTGGGCCAGCGTCGCCGGTCCACTGAGTCCGCGGTAGGTCACGTTAAACCAGAGCCGATCGGCCACGACCACGAAATGGCCCGTGCCCTTGCCGCCGGTCACGACGGGTGTCGGACGCTCGTTTTCGCCCGACAGCGACGCCGTCATTAACGCGGGCTGCACCTGCCCTCGAATCTCGCCCGGGCGATTGGCAGCGGTGTGGATGTTAACGTACGTCCGGCCGGCCAAGACGGCCGCCTTCTGTTCCGCGGTAAGCACGACGCTGCCCGCCAGGGTTCCGGAAACTCCGAAAGCCCCGCCATTGAATGGAGCCAGATCCACCATCACTCCCGCGGCTGTCGCCGCATCCGCCGGGCCATGGATGTGAGCCAGGGTCGCTGCGCCGCTCAGTCCTCCATATCGGACATTAAACATCAGCGTGTCCCCTTCCAGCGCCAGGATCGCCGTGCCGGTGCCAGTCGAGGTCACCGGAGTCGGGCGCTCGAAGTCCCCAGCCAGGTTCGCCGACAGCGGCACGGCGGTCGGGCAGGGAATGATCTGTCCACGAATCTCGCCCGGCCGGTTGGCATCGGTGTGAATGTTGACGTAGGTGCGCCCGCTCGCCAGCGCGGTGAGTTGGTCGGTGGTCAAAGTCACCGAGCCCGCGAATCCGCCCGAGATGCCAAATGCCCCGCCGTTGAACGGAGCAAGGTCCACCATGACGCCGGCGGTTCCTTCGGCATCGGCCGGACCATGGATATGCGCCATAATCGCCGGACCGCTGAGGCCGCCATACGACACGCTGAAGGTCAGTTGATTGCCCGTCAGCATGAAGAGTCCGCGCCCCGCCCCCGTCGTCGAGACCGGATTGGGACGTTCATTCGAACCATTGAGCACCGCTTGCATCACCACCGGCAGAATCTGGCCGCGAATCTCACCCGGGCGATTGGCGTCGGTGTGGATGTTGACATAGGTCTTGCCGCTCAACAGCGCCGCCTTTTGGGCGGCCGTAAGCACCACCGAACCGGACAAGGTTCCTGCGGTTTCGAAGGAACCGCCGTTAAAGGGTGCCAGATCCACCATCACGCCCGCCGCGGCGTCCACCCCCGCGGGACCGTGAATGTGCGCCAAAATCGCCGGCCCCGACAACCCGCTGTATTGAATGTCGAAGGTCAGCGTTTGCCCCTGCAACTTGAAGGTTGCCGTTCCAGCACCCTGGGTCGTCACCGGATTCGGGCGCTCGAAGGCGCCGCTGAGATACGCAGTCAAAGGAATGGCTCCTTGCGAGGCCAAATCGACCACGCGATAGAAACCAGCCGCTGCCGTCGCCGACACCGTCATACCACGGTTGGTCACCACATCGCTCACCGCACACCACGGATCCGCCATGCTGGTCTTGGATTGGACGGCAAACGGTCCGCCGCCTCCGGTCCATCCAAGTTCCGTATTCGCCCCGTTTCGCGTCAGGGCCCCCATCGTCGGCGCCTCCGGCGCGTTGACCGTCATGATCACCTCCGCCGATGTCGTTGCGGCACCGTCGTCGTCCGTGGCCTGAGCGGTGATAAGGTGGCCGCCCAGCGGCCAATCCACCATCAAGGTATAGGGCGGCGCGGTGACGACTCCCAACGAACGGCCGTTGGAGAAGAACTCCACTTTGGCAATCGTTCCGTCGGCATCCGACGCCGTGGCGGTCACTGCCGCAAGGGCCGGCGCCGTGAGGGTCGCCCCGGCACTCGGCTCGGTCACCACGACCGCGGGCGCGGTATTCTGCGGTGCGGTGACCGTGATCGTCACCGAGGCCGAAGTCGTCGACGAACCGTCGTCGTCGGTGGCCTTGACCGACAACACATGGTCGCCGGGAGCGAGGGTGGCCTCGAGGCTGAAGGGGGCGGTGGTGTCTTCTCCGATGACCTGGCCGCCGTCGAGAAACTCGACCTTGATGACCGTGCCATCGGTATCGGACGCCGTGGCCGTGATGGTGACAGGAGCGGTGGATGGGAAAGAAGTCCCGTTGGCGGGACTCGCAATTTGGACCTGCGGGGCTTGGTTGACGGCCGGCTTGCTATTGGCGTTTCCCGGATTCGTGGGGACCCAACCGGTGATCACCGATCGGTCACCCTCCGGATCTCCCACTTCCACACCGTTCGAGAATCCGTCCCCATCCGAGTCTTCGGCCGCCAATGTCGCGGACCAGAAAGCGCGGTTGGCAGATCCCGTGATGGCCTGGACCGCCTGGCCGAACGAATTGCGCGGCCCGCCCCCGCCGGAACTGTTGTGGCAGGCGCCGCAACCGAGGCGATTTCCGTTCGGCAACTGGCTGACACGGAAATCACGGCCCATCGCGGAGGACGCGATCAGCAGACTCATCACCAAACTGACAGCTCTCCCCGGGCTGCCTCCCCACCGTCCCCATCCCCCAACCTCCTTGGTCTTGGAATTCAATTGCATCATTGGTTTCAACGTCGGGTTTCACTACGCTCCAACCGCATTAGAGGCGTGAGGCGCGACTTTGGTTCCCGACAAAATTTGCCAGCCCCGGATCCCGCTTTAACCTGGGCCCCGGCAACGCCCTAAAATTTCCGGGAACCATTGGCCTGGGTGGACTCTCCTATTAACAGCGAATCCCGTGCTCGGTCCGAAGTGGACTTCGAGGCCCTGGTCCTCGAGCATCACGTTGGGCTCTACCGGTTCGCCATGAGCATGAGTCGCAACGAAGCCGACGCCTGCGACCTGGTCCAAGAAACGTTTCTTCGATGGGCGGAGCGCGGACACCAACTGGATGATGTTTCGCGCGTCAAGGCGTGGCTCTACACCACCCTGTTCCGCGAGGCCAATGCCCGACGCAAACGGTTGCTCAAGTTCCCTCACCAGGATCTCCAGGATGTCGAAGCGGAACTGCCGGAGATTCCCGCGATCGCTCCGCAAGGCGCGGATGCCCGACTCGTCCAGGACGCCCTCCTCCGAGTCGATGACCCCTTTCGCGCGGCCGTCGCTTTGTTTTATCTCGAGGATTATTCCTACCCCGAGATTGCCGATATTCTCGGGGTGCCTGTGGGAACCGCCAAGAGCCGCGTCGCCCGAGGGGTGGCCCAACTCCAACAAATCCTGACCCGTCCACCCCAAACCACCCCCGCCAACCGCCCGGCCACCGAAAACCGGCCCGGACCCGATACGCGAACACGATGACTCCGCACCAGGTCCAACGCGTGCTCCTCGCCTGGCGCCCCGGCCACCCGGTCGGCGACGATCCCGAGGTGCGCGAAGCGCTTGAGCGCGTTCACCAGGATCCCGCACTCCAGGCCTGGTACGCGGCCCACCAGAGTTTCCAGGTTTCAACCACCGCCCAACTGCGCTCCAACCGCGTGCCCACCGATTTGGCGGCGCGCATTCTGGCTTCACGAAAGGTCGTCCGACCCCGCTTCCGCCCCTTCGGCCTCGCCCTCGCCCTTGCCGCCGCGGTGATCACCGCCGTTGCGCTTTGGATCGGATTCGTCCGCAACGCTGGCGAGCTGGAGGACTTCGACAATTTCCGGTCCCGAATGGTCAAGGCCGCGGTGCGTGAATACCGCATGGACGTGGTGACCAACGACCTTGCCGCCATTCGCACCTTCCTCGCCAGCCGACAGGCTCCCTCCGATTTCGATCTCGCACCTGCGCTCGCCGCGTTGCGCCCGGTCGGTGGCGGCGCCCTTTCCTGGCACGGTCATGCCGTCTCCATGGTATGCCTGGAAAATGCCAACTTAGGGATGATGTACCTGTTCATCGTCCCCGCGTCGGCCTTCCATGCCGGCTCACCAACCGTCCCGTCGGTCGGGAGTTTCAGTCGGCTCGCCACGGCGAGTTGGGTGCAAGGGGATCGTGCCTACCTGCTGGCCGCAGCCACCGCTCCCGATCAACTACGCCCTTTCCTGCCACCGGCACCGGCATCGCCCCGCGCCCGGTGGGGACCCGCGCGGTCCCCGGACCTCCAGTTAGTTCTGAATGACGATGGCCTGACCAGTCGCCACTGTCGTTCGGTCCATTAACCAGTCATAGTCCGCTTTGTCGGTCTCCGGCAGCTCGATGGGTAATTGCGCGGCGTCTGGACGCGCCGGTGGCCGCGTCCGGGAGGACACCCAGCGACGTCGCTCACCGTGCCCGTCCAGGAAGGAGAGAGTGGCGGCGCCTTGATGATAGGAGGCGGGCAAATCCAGCCATTCACGGTAACCCACTCGATTGAGAAAATAGCCGTCGTTGATGCTGTCCGGGTGTTCGTCAATGAAGGTGAAGATTCGCGACGCCGCCCAGATATCACCCAGCTTCCAGTATTGCCGGTAGCTCGGGTTGTTGGTGTTGGAGTAGCCCACCATGAACTCGCCCGCGTTGCCCACCATGGCATTCAACGAAACGCTTCGTCCGCGCCCCGTCCACCCCGCTGCTTTTTGCAGCGCGCTGACCACGCGATCGGAGGGACAGCGCAGGACCGCGACGCCCCCCGAAAGAAACGGCCCCAGCCCACCCGCCCGCAGCCAGGCGAGATTGGTGTTGGCCGGATTCAGTTCCCAATCCAACAAGCTGGTCGCCCAGTTGTTATACCGGCCCGAATCGATGGCCGCTTTGGTCCCGGCCGCCCCAAAGTTGTAAGGCAGGCGGTCTTCCGACTCATCGGCATAGAGCTGCAACGCCAGCGAAAGCTGGCGGTGATTGTTTAGACAAACGGCGGCCTGGCCCTTGCCCCGCGCGGCGGAAAGCGCCGGAAGCGCCAAGGAAGCCAAAATGGCAATCACGGCGATCACCACCAGCAGTTCCACCAGTGTGAACGCACCTCGGCACCGCCGACCCCGCTGCCCGGCCACCTCTCGTCTCGGGCACCGACCTAACATGCCCGCATTCCTTGCCCGAAACCCTTCGTCTGGCGAGCCGGAATTTCAGACCGATCCCTCGGCCTCGGAATCCCTCCTCTCCCTCACCGACCCACGCCACGACGCTTCGTCCCGGATCCCTTGCGCGTAGGGATCCTCAGGTCTATGCCCGGAACGAGATACCAGACCCAGATGAACGACCAGGGTCCAGAGGAGCGGCAAGCATGGGAGGGGCCTTCCCCACCGATGTCGCACCCGGCTGAAGCCGTTGACTCCGCCTCATCTCCCGAAGCCTTAACCAAGCTCAACGACACTCCCCAGCCGCGAACCGCTTTCGATGACGTCGTCCCGATTACGGTTCCTGATCACGTCCTGATATGTCGCGTCGGCCACGGAGCCTACGGGGAAGTCTGGTTGGCAAGGAGTGCCCTCGGGACACCCCGCGCCGTGAAGGTCATTCGACGGACCGATTTCCCGGATGCAAAGCCCTTCGACCGCGAGTTCCGCGGGATCCAAAGGTACGAACCCATTTCGTGAGTTCATCCCAACCTCATCGATATCCTCCAAGTCGGAAGAAACGATACCCAAGGTTACTTCTACTATGTGATGGAACTCGCGGATTCCACCGTTCCGAACGCCCCAAGGGAATCCCTCCGCCTCCCATCGAGTTCCTCTCCCGAGCCCTCCACCGAATCCGCCACGGCCGAATCCGTCGTCGACCTCGCCCAGGATTACTCGCCGCGAACCCTTCGCCATGAATTGAAGACCAGGGGACGTCTCACGACGCATGAATGCCTTGCTGTCGGAATCGCCATGGCAGCAGCGATCGAATACCTGCATCGATCGCGACTGGTTCACCGCGATATCAAGCCGTCCAACATCGTTTACGTGAATGGACGTCCCAAGCTCGCCGACATCGGACTGGTCGCCGACATGGGGGACGAGCATTCCATCGTCGGAACCGAAGGTTACCTTCCCCCTGAAGGAGCCGGGACCCCCGAAGCGGACGTCTACAGCCTCGGCAAGGTCTTGTACGAAGTCAGCACCGGACTCGATCGCCGCCACTTCCCCGAACTCCCCGCCGAGGCCGTGGAACCCTCTGAACTCGTCGGGATGCGCGAACTGAACGCGATCGTCCTCAAAGCCTGCGCCCGCCTGCCGGCAGACCGCTATCCGACCGCCACGGCCCTGCGCATCGATCTGGAACGCCTTGAGCATGGCCGTTCCATTCAACGACTCCGGATGTGGGAAACGCTCGGGGGCCGAGTGCGACGACTCGCTCCAGCGATCGGCACCGCCGCCGTGATACTCATGATCCTGTGGGAATGGATC
This sequence comes from Verrucomicrobiales bacterium, assembly GCA_016795425.1. Classification (GTDB taxonomy): domain Bacteria; phylum Verrucomicrobiota; class Verrucomicrobiia; order Limisphaerales; family CAIMTB01; genus CAIMTB01. The sequence continues at coordinate 35,774 of JAEUHG010000067.1, read as the reverse complement.
CACTGGAACGCCCCTTCCACCGCTGCCCCCAATACCGAGCGGGCCGCCGTGTTCGTGCTTCCCTTTCGCATCGGCGGCACCAACTCAACAACCACCGCCACCTGGCAGCCGAACCGGCTGACCGATGCCATCATTGATGGGTTAGCCTCGCTGGAGGGAGTTCGGCGCAGCCCCCGAAAATCCGGTTGGATCACACGCCCCGAAAGGGAACTGCGCGAATCCCTCGCCCGCACCAATAACATGCGCCACGTCTTGACCGGCGAATTACGGCAGAATCCGGATGGCCTCGGCCTGCATCTCGAGTTGTCGGATCGATCCACCCAACGCCCGATCTGGGCCCGGACGTTGCTGGCGCCGGACTATGCCACCGAGACCCTGGCCAGAATGGCGTTGTCCAACCTCCTGCACGTCCTCGCCATCCCGGTCGACGCCCAGTCCTGGGAGCGCATTGAACGCCTGATTCGCAGCAACGCCGAGGCCGGCCGAAAGATCAGCGCGGGCTTCGCCTTGTACGACCGCGACGACATGGTCTACGCCAGCTACACGCGCATCATCTCCCTGGCCGAGGAGGCTCGACGCCTGGATCCGCTCTATCTGGATGCCCGCTACCTGCGGGCCAGCATGCTCCGCGACCTCGCCCTTTTCAGCCGTCCCCCGGCCGAGATTTGGCCGGAGAACCAGCGGGAAATGGAGACCATCCTTCAATACGACGACACCCACACGGGCGCGCTGAACTTCATGTGCAGCCCAACCTGGTACCGGGATTGGAACTGGGTCGGCCACGACGCCTGGGTCCAACGCCAACTCAAGTGGGAGTCCGAATACGGCAAGCACGCCATCTACAGCGTTTGGCTGCGCAGCCATGGACAATTCGAACAAGCGCGAGTCCACCAGGCATTCGTGGAAAAACCCGATCTTCGCGAACGCGTCCACGACTGGTTCCTGCTCACCAGCCGCTGGGTGTATCGCAACTACGACGAAGGCATAGGCCTCGGAAAACAAATCCTGGAGATCACACCGGACCGCATCTGGCCCCATCATTGGCTGGCCCACCTCTATGTGGACGGCGGCTACTACGAGGAAGGCCTCAAGGCGATCGAGAAGGTGGAACAGGTCAACGCGATCCAGGGGCTCACGGCCCTGCGGGGCTATGCCTTCGCACGCATGGGACAAGCCGAGAAGGCCCGCGACGTGCTCCACGAACTCATCGAGCAACAACGAACCCAACCCTACCTGCAACCCTACTTCGTGGCCCGCATCTACGCCGCCCTCGGCGATAAGGAGTCAGCGCTCGACTGGCTGGAACGCGCGGAACAGGAACGATCGGAACATCTGGTCTTCGCCGACTTCGGCGGCCTGCGCACCGATCCGGCCTGGGACCAACTCCAGGATCATCCGCGATTTCTCGCCCTGCTCAAAAAGGTCGGTCTGGATGTTTGGCCAGTCCCGATCCAACCGCTCAAGGAATAAGCAACAGGACCCATGTACCAAGTGCTTTGCCACCGACCGCACCGAGTACACGGAGGTGACGAATCGCGGGCCTTGGCCGACACACGGTTTTACGGCCAAAGCCCGCCTTCCGTCCGCCCGGACGGAAATCGTCATTACCGGCGGATCGCCCGGTAGAATCCACTTTCGCCCTCCATGGGAACCTCCATGAGGCCCCGCCCTTCCGCATCGGTGATGGAGTTCGAAAGAACATTCCAATGCTTCGCGTCCAAGGATCCTTGAAGTTCGATCGCGGTGCCGGGCGCCGTCTCGCAACGAAGTCGCAGGCCGGTGGCGATTCGCGTCGCCGTCACATGGATCGCCGGAGGCTCAACCACCGTGAGAATCTGGTTGGGAGCGACGTTGGCCATTTCCTGGACGGTGCCCGAAGGCCATTCGATGCGAACAACGTCGGCGTGCGTCGCCTCGGCCAATCCAAAATGCGCGCGCAGACCGTCGGGTGTATTGAGAAAAGAGGTGATCTCCTGAAGTTGCCAGACGCTGCGATTACCCCAGGTCGCCAAGACGCGTACCTTGGCCCCCAACGCGCTGCGATTGGAGACCGTCCCAACCAAACGGATCTTGAGCCACCGGTTGGCATTCCCCTGGTTCCTGAGCAGCACCTGGGTTCGTCCAGCGCCCGACGGACGCTGCACAAACTGATCGAGAAAGCCGTCGTTATCAAAGTCCACCCAAACCCCGCCGATCCATAAGCCCGTTTCCGGCAGAACCGAGTTGTCCAAGGTCAGTTTGCCGGTGCCGTCATTCGTGTAGACCCTAAGTCTTTGGGGGTTACCATCGCCCACGAACAGCACGTCGAGGTCGCCGTCATTGTCAAAATCCCCCGCCTCCGGCGTGCTCGCCGCGATCGTCTGCTGAAGGACAAAGTTCCCCTGCCCATCATTGAAATAGACGCGTGTATTCGCGGAACTCCAAAGAAGGTCGATGTCGCCGTCGTTGTCGAGATCGGCGGGAAAGTACCGGGCGGATCCATTGCCCGCCTGTTCGAGAATGTGCCCGGTCCATCGGGTAAATTGCCCCAGCCCCTCGTTCCGATACACGAAGTCGCGATCGATGTTGGATACCAACAGGTCTGGATCGCCGTCGCCATCCATGTCGGTCCATAGGGATTCATTTGAGAAGCTCGACGCCACGCGGTTCGTCGCCACCGGCCCGGTCGTCTCCTGCACGAAAATCCTGTCGCCAACACCCCGGAACAGGCAGTTCGTCCGATGCGACCCCGCCGCAACCGCGGTGGCCAGAAACGCATCTAACCAACCGTCCCGGTCGTAATCGACCCAATGCCCCCAACCCCAGGCGTAATGCGGACGAGTCAGGGCGCCGGCATCGACCGAGGCGAACGTTCCGTTGCCATTGTTCAAATACAATCGCGCCGGCACCGCAGCCCCAGTCGCGCCCGTCATGTTGTTGACCACCAGCAGGTCGAGGTACCCATCGTTGTTGGCATCCGCCCATTCTCCGCCGATTGAAAGATCCCAGTCCTCCACGATGGCACCCACTTCGAACGCCGATTTCGCGGTGAACGATCCGTCGCCGTTATTGTGGAACAGAAGATTGGTCGCCGCCCCACTGAACCCCGCCGACCTGGGAACGAACGCATCGAGGTAACCATCCCCATCGTAGTCACCCCACGCGGTCACCCACGGGGTTTGTGTCATGTTGGTCCAACCAGGGACGGTCGTCTCAATGAACTGCGCCGCGGCGCTGTCCCGCGGAAGCAAGAGCAGTCCCGCCGCCATCCCGCCGACTGCCAGCCAACGCCGGATGGCGCTCCTTGCCACGGAGTGTCCTGGCCTCGGATGGATGTCCCGGGTGAAAGCGCGAGCTTGGGAATCAAATGCAATGGTGTTCTTCATGGCATGGGAAATAGCTTCCAAGCCTTCAACGCGCCGTTCCGTCAATTCTATCAACCGAATCGCCGCTGTGCGGCCGACTGGCACCCACCTCCGATGCCGTTAGTCTCGCGTCATCCAATCCTCACGCCCGGATTTCCATGCCCAGTCGACCCTCCATCCCGTCGCGGTCCAGTCTTCTGAATCGGTTGCAGGAAGGGGCTGACGTCGATGTCAACATCGCCCAGGTTTATTTGGTCAAACAACGCATCGCCGCCCGATGGAGGAAGGAAATCCGCCGGCTCTCCACTGGCGCCGGCGGCGCACGCGATCTGTGTAGCGGCAAGCCTTAAGGCCTGCCCACCCTCACCGGGCTACCGCGCGCCGCAATCGAAACGTCAAGGATACCTCCCCCATTCGCGCGCGAATCCGCTCGTAGGTCCGCCAATCCAACAAGGCTTCCGCATCCAACATCGTCACCTCGCGAATGAGTTCCGCATGATCGAAAAACGGACTCAACGTCTGCGGCTGAAATCCCGTCGCTTCCGCCCGCAATCTGGACGTGCCCGGTATCTTCACTAATAACTCGCCCCCCGCCGCGAGATGACGCGGCCCCGGCTCCGGATGGGTCCCGAGATAGCTCACCTCGGTCAATGTCGCGTCGATCTCCTTTCCGGTGTCCTCCGCCAAGACCTTCGCCCGCACGGTGGCCGGAACGGGCTCGGGTGATCGCCACCGCGTCGCATCAAAGAAAAATGCGCCAGTGACCGCCCGTTGTCTTCGCGCATCCGCATCGAACGCGCGGGCGCAATACCACTCCGATGACGTCGGCGCCAGTGTCAGGTTGGTGGTCCAAGGCCACGAGTCGGCGTTCGGTCGAAAGGTCCGATAGACCTCCCCGTTTCGAAAGATTTCGACCCGATCCAATCGGGCAGTCGTCGCCCCCGAAGGCCACGCTTCCAAGCGCAGGGAATACGACCGACCATCCGCGGGAAACGCCGTCCCCGGAGGTTCGCTCTCGACCGAGGCCACCAGTAATGGACCGGTGGTGGCCAACGTCCGGCCTTTGGCCGCAGCCCGAGCCGCCGCTGCGAAAGAAAAGGGCTCGTCCAGGTAGGTGTACAATCGCGCCGCACCGGGCGTGGCACCCCCGGGCCGATCAAAGCAGGCATCCGACGACGCCGTCGCCGCCACCCGATACCCATGGTTCAACAGCAGCCCCCATAAGCGAAAGGCCTTCTCGTCCGCATCGACCTCGCCCGTCCCTGTGATGACATCCAATCCATCGAAGGTGGGACCCGCCAACACATCGAACGGCAACTCCACGGCCATGTTGGAGATCCGCATGGAGGCTTGTTTCGCATAGCCGCCCGCTCCGCCCCACGCACCCGTCCACCATCGAGCCGGGTGCGTATAGAACACCGCACCGCCTTGAGAACGAATCAATGCCTGGGACTCGAAGTTGGCGAACGAAGGTTTCTCCGATTCGTAGTCCCAGGCGCTGGCCTGCAGGAGTATCGCGATCACATCCTCGCCCCACGGCGTACGTCCACGCATTCCGACGTTCCAGCAATGGCCCAAGCAGCGCCCCGCATCGCCGAGATAATAGTTCTTCGGGGCTTCGAGATTCCAGGCGAGCCGGCACTCCGCCGTGGAATGCGCGTCCAACTCGGCCTGCAAACGCTCCGCGGTGGGGTTCTCCATGGCCCAGGCTTGAGCGACGGATAGCCCTTGCAGATCCTCCGCCCTGGCCGCGAGCGCCACCTGCTCGAAGCTCACCGGCAACGTCCGCTCCCCATGCAGCATGTGCGCGTGATGATCCTGGGCGTACCAACCCCGTGCCCGGAGATCGACCTGCCGCCGCATGGCCACCTCGATCGATGCCACCCCACCGGCAGCGATCTCGATCGCCCGTTCCTCAGCCAGGTACTCGAGACCCCGGGTAATGCGCAGATGCGCCGGCCCAGCGGGAACCGTTCTCTCGACGGTACCGACACAACGAAATCCTTCGCGCAACCCCTCACCATCCAAGGACACCACGCCCTGGGAATCCGTCAGCTTCACGGTGCAGGCCATCGGTTGGCCCGTGATCGAATCCACCACTCGCAGCCGCAGTGTTCCCTCCTGCCGACCCGGCGCTTCCTTCGCCGCTGCAGCCTTCGCCGAACGAGGCGCCAAGCCATAGCGTTTAAGCAGTTCCGGGGTGTTCAGTATCTCGGCGCTGATCGGCGGCACTTGGTTCGTGGTCGGTTGCCGAGCCTTCTCCCATTGTCGGACGTCCGCCGCCACCCACTGCGCGCGTTCCTCATCCGACACCGGCTGCGGCCACACCGCGTCCTTTCCTCGCACCCAGGGCGAGTAGGCTCGACCGTGCCACGCGTTCTCGGGCAAGGCGGCGTGACCTCCGTCATCAATTCCATCCTCCCCCACGCTCCACAGCGTGAAGCCGCCCGTCTCCTCGCGCCGATAGCGAATCGGTTTCCCATCCATGGGATCCACCGGCAACGCCTTGAGGAATTCCGGAACCAACGCCTCCAGCGTTTCAGGCAGTTGGCCATGACTCGCCAGGTATCGGCGCAGGGCAATTTCCGTGGTGAACAAGGTCCGTTCGGTCTCCGCCCGGAATACCTTGGCCACGGTCGTTTCGAATGCCGGCACGAGCGAGGAAGCGAAGACCGATCGCAACCGCCGATAGCCAGGGCCAGGACGAATCCTCGGCATCAGCGACTCATCCAAGCGCTTCCTGAAATCTACGCTCGACGTAGCCTCTTGCCCGCTCTTCACCAGGACCTCCATCGATCTCAGGTACTCGTTGATCGCCTGGTCGCCCCATCCGTAATACCAGATCGGAAACAACACCCGGGTCATCACGAAGTTGGCCACTCGCGCCAGGACCGGTTGCGCCATTTCGATCGCCTCGTCGACCGAGCCCGGCATCTCCAGGTTCGACGACCCACCGCCGCCGAACAGGCCTCCCATGAGAGAGAACACTTCCGCAACATCCGTACCACCCCGCCCCTGAAGTTCCGGCAACAAACCGGCCCGCTCTCCCTGCAAACTTCTGAACATGGGCGCGAAGGAATCGGATCCGGATTCCACCAGCGCCTGCAGTCGTCGCATCTGCTCCGGCGTCCAGTTCGCGGTGTGCAGGACCGCCCAGGCATTTCGTTGGGTAATCGAGATACAAGCCAGACGCACCAACTGGCTGATAAAGAGAGGCTCGGCCTCCAAATCCAACTCCACCACCCGCGCCAACTCCAAGTCGGCCAAGGCACCATCGAAGTCTCCCCGTCGCGCAGCTGCGAGGGCAGAAAAACCCAGACACATCACCACCGATTTCACCGGGCCCAGGTGAGCCACCCTCAGCTTCGAGAAGCCCGCCGACAGATCCAACGACATCCTTCGGTACGGCCGTTCCAGCGCTGACTGAAGGGCGTCGAAGTTCGCCGCATGACGTTCCACCAAAGCGCCGACTTCCTCCCAGGTGTGACGGTCGGGCCCCTTGGCCCAGCCGTCCACGCGCGTCCCGGCCAGCGCCTTGCCCGGACCCCCCAGCATCATCACCGGCACGTTCAGCCGCACCAGGTCACTCATCCGCCCCACGGCGGCGAGCTCCTCATTCAGTCCATTCGAAGTGGCGGGTACCGGGGTCGGCCAGAGGGATGAAAGGTCGAGAACCTCTTTCCGATCCGCGAATTCCTTCAGCGTTGCCGCCAATGCCCGGCGTCCACGGACATGTTCGATCGACAGCCAGACGATCGGGGCGACGACTCCGATTGTCAGCAGCAGGCACAACAACTTCCGGAACACCGCGCCTTGATACCAAGCACGCCGCAAACCCGACAATCTCAAGCCCGAACTCTCGGCTGGCGCGTGCGCATCTTGCAGTTGCCTGGACGACGACCCATTCCGAGGAAAAACGATGGATGGCCCCGTACTTCAAGACGACCAGCGTATACCCGGTCCTGGGTGCCGCCTGGCCCGGAGCGCCGCGGATTGCAGCCGTCCCCTGACGCTTTAGAACGTCAACGGATCATGGGCCGCCGGGGTTGTTGCCCGCGGGACCGGGACGGCGCCAACCTTGGAAACCGATACTTTCTGGCTGATTACCGGCTTCTGATTGCGCGAGACGGACGGATTCGCCTTTCCGACCTGCTCTATCAAGGCACTTCCTCTTGCGGGCGTCGCGTGTCTCGTGCGGCCACCCACGAGTTCCCTCAGCATGCCCACCGCCTCCTCGACCATTCTCGCCTGGGAATTCAATTCCTCCGAGGCGCTGGCGCTTTCCTCCGCGCTCGCCGCGTTGCATTGAATGACTTTGTCCATCTGAGTGACCGCTGCAGCCACTTGTCGCACTCCTTCCGATTGCTCACGGGATGCCGCCGCGATTTCCGATACGTAGCGGTCGACATCACGAACCTTGGCCACAATCTCACCCAGGTCGGCGGCCACCTTCTCGCTGATGTGATGCCCGCGTCCGCTCTTGCTGATGGCGGCCTCGATCATGCTCGCCGTCTCCTTGGCCGCCTGCGCGCTCCGCTGCGCCAGGCTGCGCACTTCGTCCGCCACCACGGCAAATCCAGCGCCCGCTTCGCCTGCGCGAGCTGCCTCGACTGCGGCGTTCAAGGCCAGAATGTTGGTCTGGAAGGCGATCTCATCGATGCTCTTCACGATCTTGGCGACCTCGTCACTCGAACGTTTGATGTCGCCCATGGCCTGTTGGAGTTCACTCATGGTCGAGGCACCCGCATCGGCCGCCGCAGACGTCTGATTGGCCAACGCATTGGCGTGTCTCGCAGCCTCGGCGTTGCGGGACACCATGCTGGTGATTTCCTCGAGGGACGCGCTGGTTTCCTCCAGGCTCGCCGCCTGTTCGCTGGCGCCCTCGGCCAGGGTCTGACTGGCCGATGCCACCTGACTGGATGCCGTGGCCGTTTGTTCCGCTCCAGCAGCCAAACCATCTGCCACCTCCCGCAATGGTCCAGTGATGCTCCGACTGATGATCCAGGAAAGAAACCCACCCAGGACAATCGCGCCGAGCACGACACAAACGATGGCGGTCTGCGCATCGGCGATCTGCTGATGAATGATCGGTTCCGCATGGTTCTGATCGGCTTGGAACTCGTGCTCCAACGCAGCCCCCTCCTCACCCAGTGCCGTGCCCACCCGTTCCAATTGGGTTTGAATCTGCACCTTCTCGCCCGACTGACCGCCTTTCCCGTGGTCGCGCAACTGTGCAAAAAGGGCGCTGTACTCCGCCGCGTGCTGCTTCAGTTTGCCCACCAACTCCAGGCGGTTCGACTCGTGAATCTGCTTTTCGGCCACCGAAAGAACACCATTCAACGCCTCCCGATGACGCTCAAATTCCTCCACGACCTTCGCTGTTCGGTGGAGCATCCAATCCCGCGTCGCCAACTCCATGTCCATCGCGTGTTCCTGGATCTGCGCCCCAAGATCGCTGCGGTCCGCATCCCGGCTGAACTCCTCGAATCCACGCTTGGTAGCATGCAGTTCAACGTATGCCACGGTGCCCAATCCGCCCAGTACCACCAGCAACGCTCCAAATCCGACTGTCAACCGAACCGGCACGGTCATCCGCTTCATCGCCGAGGATCGGACGAAGAAGGCAGCAAAAGCCATCAGGAGCCCAACAATCAATGGAGTGCCCACCACCCAGATGAGGGCGTGGGATGGGACCTCAGCCGGAGCGGCAGTCGCAGCTGTTGGACCCGTCGGAGCCGCGCCAGCGTGTTGCGAGGAGACCGGCTCGACGGCCAACGCATGGGCCGAACCCGTAGTCGCCACCGCTGCCACCGTCCGGACCGGTTCGCCCGCGTCCGCATGACTCTCACCCGGCGCAACCGGTCCATCCTTGTAGGCCAATAACCGGGCCTGCTCCGGATGTGTCCCCAGCCACTTCACCCCGCCCGAATCCAAATCATACAAGGCCGCCAAGACCTGGAGTTTTTTGGCGGCGACCCATTCCCGCACCATGGGACTCGACCGAAAGATGTCATCCACCGTTTGCCAGGTGTTGGCCTCGATGGAGGCGGCGATGAGAGCGTCCACGGAAGACCCTCCCTGCGCCGCTTTCACCCGGCGCACCACCGGATCAATGTTCTTCACCGCGTCCGGGATGTTGCCCTCCACTTTGTCACCCCGCACGACGGCCGCGACGGCCCCGCACTTGCTATGCCCCATGACAACGAGGACCGGGACGTGCAGGTGCTCGATGGCGTACTCGATCGAGCCCACCTGGTCGGTATTGGCCACGGCACCCGCCACACGCACCACAAACAGGTCACCCAGGCCCTGATCAAAGAGGATCTCTGGCGACACCCGCGAATCCGCGCATGTGATGATGGCAGCTCGTGGATGCTGCCCCTTGGCCACCTCGACGCGCCTCGAAGCATCTTGTCCGCGATGTTTGGCACCACCGGAAACGAAGCGGATGTTGCCTTGTTCCAAGGCGGACAGGGATTCGTCCGCGGACGGCCCGGTCGCGCCCTGAGAGGCTGGCGCCCCCCAACACAAAGCCCCACATACCACCCAAGCGTGAAAACGAAGAAATTCCCTGAATTGATTCATGTCGAACAGCACGGGAAGAGTCGGACCCAAATCACTCTCATCGCCCAACCCAGGCGGACAGGGCGCGCCCTAATCCATTACCGACGAATCACCCAGTCGAATCCCGGGTGGCTTGATGCCGATTCTACCGACTAACCCGAGTCCCATATCGGCACATCCCTACGATGACTTAACCCCGTTTTCACCGACCCTGAAGTCCGGGATCCCAACACCCTTCGCCACGTTTGGCCCCTTGCTCTCCACTCTTGGGTTCCTCGTCGCCCTTCCCAGCCGCCCGCCATACCGGCGTCAGGACCCGCGATAATCCGTTTTGCCTTTGGCCCTTGCGTCGTAGGAACCTCACCCATGCGCGCGATGAACTCAGGTTCGGGTCGGACCATGCCATGAACGGGAACGGCCCACCTACCGGTCCCTCCGCCCCCTTGAGTCCTCCATGAGCCTCGAGGATCGACTTTACCCGCTGCTGTCGCTCTATGAGCGTCTGCCCGACGGCTTTAAGCGGGCCGCGGGGTGGACCTACCGCCAACTGCCCACCCGCTGGCGATTGGGGCGGCGTTATGGCGAATTCCGCCAACTCGCCGCCGAGTCCGAATCATGGGACCTCGACGCCATCCGCGAATATCAGGTCCGACAACTCCGCCAGGTCCTCATCCAGGCCGGCAATTATTCCCCCTGGTACCAGAGACGCTTCGGCGAGGCTCGGTTTGACCCCGCCCGAATCCATTCGCCGGACGACCTGGGATGCTGTCCGTTTCTGACCAAATCCGACCTGCAACGTCACCTCGCCGAAATCACCTCCTCGGCGGTGCCGGAGCGCCAACGACTTTACATCACCACCGGTGGATCCACCGGTGTGCCGGTGGGTTTTTACCTTCAGAAGGGCGTGAGCCGCCCCAAGGAACAGGCCTTCCTCGAAGCCCAATGGTCCCGCGGCGGATACTTCCCTGGCGCCCGGCTCGCCGTCATTCGTGGCCACGTCACCACCGATCGCGCCCAAGGCCGCATCGCCACTTACGACGCCACCCGCGATTGGCTGATGCTCTCGAGCTATCACCTCACCGAATCGCGCCTCGGCGAATACCTCGAAGCCATTGAGAACTTCCGCCCCGACATCCTTCATGCCTATCCCTCCGCCGCCCTGCAACTCGCGGAGTTCCTCGAGCGCGCCGGTCAGACCTGGCGCCTGCCCCTGCGCTGCGTCCTGGCGGGCTCGGAACGCCTGAACCTGCCGCAGAAACGACTTCTCGAACGCGTCTTCGGTACCCGGGTCTACCGATGGTACGGACACAGCGAACGCGCCGTGCTCGCCGCCGAAGGTCGCTCTTCGGACCTGTTCTACTTCTGGCCGACTTACGGCTTCGTGGAATTTGGCGAGGCGGACTCCGACGGTTTTCGCGAAGTCATCGGGACCAGTTTCCACAATCTCGCCATGCCACTCATTCGGTATCGCACCGGTGATTACGTCCGGCTCGCCGATCCCAAGACCCATGGCGATCTCGAGTTCCCCTGGCCCGCCGTCGCCGAAATCGCCGGACGTGAACAAGAGTTCCTGGTCAGCCGCACCGGCCGCCGAATCTCCCTTACCGCCTTCAACATGCATGATGCCATCTTCGACGGTCTCTACGCCGTCCAGTTCGCCCAGGCGGAACCCGGACGCGCGGAGTTTCGCTACGTTCCGTCACCGGCTTTCCACACCTCCCGTCTGGACGCCATCCGCAGCGGCGTCACGCGAAAACTCGGCGATGATTTCGTCGTCGATTTCCGCGAGGTTCGTGAAACCGAACGCACCGCGCGAGGCAAGCATCGCTGGCTCGTCAGCACACTGACGCATGCCTCCGGCACTCCCACCGGCGCACCGGACGCCCATGCCACCTGACCCGAGGTCTGCCGAGAGAATCCTCTTCTGCCCATGCTTCAGATCGCCCAATACCAAGATGGCCGGCTCGAACTTCAGGAAGTTCCCAAGCCCAACCCACCTCCCGGCGGCGTGCTCATCCGCGTCACCCACTCCGTCATCAGTGCCGGCACCGAGAAAATGAAGGTCGAGCAGGCCAAGATGAACCTGCTGCAAAAAGCCCGCGCCCGCCCAGACCAGGTCCGTAAAGTCCTCGATACCGCCCGCAACCTCGGATGGCGCGCCGCCATCGACAAGGTCCGCAACCGACTCGAGACCCCTTCCCCGCTCGGATACAGCGCCGCAGGCATTGTCGCGGCCGTCGATCCCGGCAACACCCGACTGCGCGTCGGACAACGCGTCGCCTGTGGGGGCGCAGAGTGCGCCTTCCACGCGGAGTTCGTCGCCGTCCCTGATTTACTCACCGCCGCCGTCCCGGACGGCGTCGAATCCTGGCAGGCTGCCTACACCACGATCGCCTCCATCGCACTCCAAACGGTTCGACAACTCGATCCTCGCCTCGGCGATCGCGTTCTCGTCCTGGGCCAGGGCCTCGTCGGCCTCCTCGTCACCAACCTGCTTCACGCGAATGGCTGCCGTGTCATGGCGGTCGACCTTGCCGAACCCCGTCGCGCCACCGCCGCCGCCGTGGGCGCCGAGCGCGTGGTCATCCTCGGCGGACAGAGTCTGCCCGACGAGGTGCGATCCTGGACCGAAGGCCACGGCGTCGACGCCGTTGTGCTGGCCACCGCCACCTCCAGCAACACGCCCACCGAACAAGCCATCGACGCCCTCCGGGATCGCGGACGTCTCGTCGTGGTCGGCAACACCCACGTCGAGCTGCCGTGGAAAACCACCTACGAAAAGGAACTGGAGATCCGGTATTCGCGCAGTTACGGACCCGGCCGCTACGATCCGTCCTACGAGTGGGGCGGTGCCGATTACCCCATCGGATATGTGCGCTGGACCGAGCAGCGCAATTTCGACGCCTGTCTGCACCTCATGAAAACGGGCGCCCTCAAACTCGACGCCATCACCACCCGCCGCGTTCCGTTCCGCGATTCCCTTGCCGTCTACCGCGAACTCGCCGGCGGCGCCCCCGAGATCGGCGTGGTGTTGACGTACCATACCGATGCCGAACCTCCCGCCTCCCCGGTTCCGGCCACAGATCACGGCCGTGCCAGCGCACCGGCAATCAACCCTACTCCATCCCGCCGAACGTCTCCCGTTGCGCACCTCGACGTCATCGGCGCCGGAAACTTCGCCCGCACCATGCTCCTGCCTCATCTGCAAGGGAGGCTCCCGCTCGGTACTATCGTCAACCACACCGCACTCAGCGCCAATCACGTCAAATCCAAGTTCCAGTTCGCCAACGCGTCCACCGACGCCGATGCAACGCTCGCCCAGGCGTCGGAGGGACGATCCGCGGTGCTCATCGCCACTCGCCATCATTTGCACGCCCGCTTCGTGCTCGGGGCGCTCGAACGTGGACTGGATGTCTTTGTCGAAAAGCCGCTCTGCCTCACGGAGGCCGAACTCGCCGCCATTGATGTCGCCATGGCGCGCCAGCGCGGCAGTGTCCAGGTCGGATTCAACCGCCGTTTCGCCCCCGCGAGCCAGGAGATGCGTCGCCTCCTCGCCGCCGTCCCCGGACCCAAGTCTGCCAGCTTCCAGGTAATGGCTGGCAAACTCGACCCGTCTCATTGGTACGCCAACCACGCCGAAAGCGGTGGCCGGGTTCTCGGTGAGGCCTGCCATTTCCTCGACTTCTTCAACTTCCTCTTCGGCTCGTCGCCTGTCCGCGTTTCTGCACAGACCACCTGGCCTGCCACCGGACGCCTTCCCTTCGCCGACAGTGTTACCGCGCAGATCGAGTATGCCGACGGTTCCTGCGGGCAGCTCATTTACACCGCCGAGGGCGATAGCACGTGGCCCAAGGAGGTCTGCACCGTGTTCGGCGCCGGAGTGGTCCTTAAAGTCGTCAATTTTCAGGAACTCGAAATCCGTCGCGGTCGGAAAACGGTCCAGCAGAAATACCAGGGCAAAGGCCATGGCGAGCAAATGGAGGCGTGGGCTCGATATCTCCGGGCCGAAGCCCCACACCCGCTGCCTTATGCGGAGTCTCGTCGCGCCATGAACCTCACCTTCGCCACCCTCGAGGCTTTGCGCACAGGGGGATCGGTCGCCGTCGCCCCTTGAAGCCACGCTCCCACCTCGCGGCCCACACCCCATCCTCCCATGGCCACCCTAGTGTTCGATATCGAAACCAACGGCCTGCCTATCGAGGCCTTTGATGAGGTCCAACAGGAATACCTCATGCGCGATGCCCTGCGCCTCCCCGAAGGTCCGGAGCGCGATGCCCGACGCGCCGAACTCGAACGCCAACTCAGTCTCTATCCTCTCACGGCCCAGGTCATCTGCATCGCCATGGTCAACGCCGATAGCGGCCGCGGCCAGGTCCTCTACATGGCTGAGGATTACGAACCCGACGACGAGGCCGAGGTGAAGTTCGTGCCCTTCGCCGACGAATCCGAATTGCTTCACGACTTCTGGGAACTCGCCAAACGGTACGATCACGTCGTGACTTTCAATGGACGCGGATTCGACGTTCCCTTCCTCTACCTGCGCTCGGCAGTTCTCGCCGTTCCCATCTCGCGCAAGGATTGGCTCGGATATCGGTTCCAAACCGAACCCCACTGCGACCTGGCCGAACAACTGACGTTCTACTCGGTCAGCGGACGCGACGGCGCCGCCCGAAAGTTCAATCTCGATTTCTACTGCAAAGCGTTCGGTATTCCTTCCCCTAAAGCCGAAGGCGTGAGCGGCATGGACGTCGCCCATCTGGTCGCCGAAAGCCGGTTCCGCGAGATCGCGGAATACTGCCTCCGGGACGTCCGCGCCACGGTCGAATTGCATCGGATCTGGCGCGACCGCCTCGCCGGCATCAAATAATCCGCCGCATGGAGTCCCGGCCGATGCGCACTCAACCACCATCGTCCACGGATCTCCCGGCCATCGCGCCCTCAACCCCGCCGGCCCAACGGCCGGTTCGACGCTTCGGTTTCGGAACGTTCCTGGCCATCGCCGCGGTCTCGGTATTCGTCGTCTTCTGGACCGCTGCCGAACGGGTAGCCCGTCGGCATCGACCCGTCATCGAACGGCTCGAACGTATGGCCGGCGCCGATCCTGAGGATCGGCGTCGGGCTCGCAGCGAACTCATTGCCCAGCCTCGCGACTACGCTCCCGTCCTGGTTCGCATCCTTCGCCGCGGAAAAACCCGCCTTCATACCGACATCCTGCCCTGGCTCGACAGCGTCCCGCAGGTCGCCCGCCAGCGGGCCCGCCAACTCCAACTCGAACGCAATGCCATCGAAGTCCTTCAGCGCATGGGCCCCCTCGCCGCTCCTGCGGTCCTTCCGCTCCTGGCGGAAAGGCGCTTCGGTGGACGCGAAGCCGCCATCGCCTTGCTCCGTACCTACGGTCCCGCCGCCAGCCAGGAATTGATCGCGACGCTCAACGATCCTGATCCCGCCCTTCGGGCCGGCGCTGCCATGGCTCTCGGTCGTTTTCCACCCGCGGAACAAGGCGGCCTCGCCTCGTTGCTCGCCGCCCGCCAGGACAAAGATCCTTCCGTTCGCTCCGCCGTCCTCTGGGCCCTCGGCGAATTTCCCAGTCACCCCCAACTCGTCGTCCCGCATCTCGTGGAGGGGCTCTCGGACCCGGTCGAGTCCGTCCGCTTCCAAGCCGTTCAGGCCCTGCGCGGATTCGGTCCCGAGGCCCGTCCGGCCGTGCCCGCGCTTCGGGAAATCCTGAAAACCGGCGGCGACGAACTTCGCGCCGAAGCGGCGATGACGGTGATCCAAACCGGTGAATCGGCGCGTCTCGCGGTTCCAGAACTCCTTGATGCCATGCGCCACGGCGGACTCCATGCCGCGCGGCAGTCGGCATCGGCGCTGATCGAAATGGATGTCCACACGGACGAAAGCTTGAACCGACTGGTGAGCCTGCTCCGCGCTCGGGATCTCACCGCGCGAGCGAAGACGTTGGATGCACTGGGAGGTTTGGGCGCGCGCGCCGTGCCGGCCGTTCCCGCCATGGTCGCCCTGTTCTCGAATGACGACCCTCGGGACGATCGCCCGACGGTCATGGCCTTGCGCAATATCCAACCCGAAGCCATCCCGGAAAGGTTCCGACGCGGCCGTCCCCGATAACCCCGCATGTTTCTTCCAACCTCCCAGGCGGGATCTCTGCGGGTCCGCGCTTGATCGCTTCAGTGGATCACGGATGCGGACGGTATTCCGTACCGTTTGAGGACCCGGGCCGTGGAAGCCTCGAGATCACCGGAATCCAGCAGCAGGCGCCGCAGGTTGTCGCCGCGGAAGAACTCGATCACATGCACGCCGTCCTTCGGTGATTTCAACGCCTCCTGCAGGTCCTTCAGGTTGCGCACCGTCCTTCCATTCACTGCTTCCAACACCAGATTTCGCACCTCCTGGTACCCCACATTGATCGGGTCCGGAAGGACCTGGCTCAGGATCACGACGGTCGGCCTCTCCTTGGTCGGACCTTCCGAGGTTGCATACACCAATCGAAACGGGGCGCGCCGCCGCCAGTCATCTCCCCACCCCCGCAGGTACTGCTGATGCAACGGCTGGAAGACGAGTCCGCCCGCCACCAAATATTCGGGCTCCTTGTCGAAGACGAACATCGGCAGCAGGTCCACCGAGAAATCCGCCTTGGGCAGCTCGTACTGAATCTCCACCTCTTTCCCTTCGCGCAGGATCTTCATCCGCACTTTGTCACCGGCGAAGTGCCCGCGCGTCGCCAATCCCTCCAACATCACGTGGCCGTAGTCCGGATCTTCGTAATCGCCCTCCATGTCGATGGGAAAACCGTCAACCTCCAGAAGCACGTCGCGCGTCTTGAGCGCATAATCCTCCGCCGCGCGCTTCGGCACCTCAATCACCACGGCTCCCCGCGGTTCGCCGGGCACACGCAGATATTCCAGGGTCGCGGGGTTCTGGCCCGCCTGCCAAACAAAGTCGAAGAAGCCCAGCCCAGGAAACCGACCCGCCTTCTTGGCCTCCAGGACGCGGGCCATGAATGGCGTCGGCATGACCGTGCAGACGTTCCCTCCTTTTGAAACCGTCAATCCCACGACCTTGCCGTCCGCCAGCACCGGCTCGGCCCATCCCAATCCGCCGATCTCCGTGTTCAACTCGAGTTGAATGCGGGGCGCAAAACTCATGGAACCTTCGGACACGGTGAACTTGCTGAAATCGGCGCGTCGCATCTCGAGGTTGCCGTCCCGCCATCGCAGGATCTCATAATCGTTGCGGCGCGGAACGGTTCCCGACAATTCCACCGCCTTGAGTCCGGTCCAGAACGCATCATCGGCGACCGATATCACTCCCAGGTTGGCGTGGTAATCCACCCAACGCACCTCGGCGTTGTACCACCGTCCGCGACCCCGCTTCTGAACTCGCACCAGGGTCTGGTCGGCGAGATTCTGGGCGGTCGTCACCAACTCCTTCTCGCCCACGACCAACGCATGCTTGCGCACCGACCGCGTCGGCTTGGTCCAAGGTTGGAAGTAGTCGTAGTCCTTCGACGTCACTTCGAGGGTCACGACGGAGGATTCGAACGGACTGCGTCCATTCCCTTCCGCGGCGGCGCACCAACGGCCACACATCATCGCGGCGAAAACCGCGCAACCAAAGGCGATCTTTGTCATGGTCATCATAGGCGGCGGTCGTTCGGTACTCCGTAGGTCTTCAGTATCTCCTCGTTGGCGGCCGCCGCTTCCCCGCGGTCCAAACACTCAAATCCCTGCCGGCTCACAAACTCAATGACGTGCTGCTCCCCTTGTCCCTCCCCGAAGGCCCGGATCACATCATCGATGCTCTCGATTCGAATCCCGTTGATCTTGTCCACCAGGGCGCGGGATCGAACCGAAAAGTTGGCATTCACCGGATGCGCCAGCAGGCCCCCCAAAACCACCGGCTCCTTGCGTACCCGCTCCGGTTTCTCCTGCCTCAGGTAAAAGAGTTGGTACACCAACTCCGATGCGCCAGCGTCTGCCAGGTCACGACCCAGGGTCCGCAAATAGTCCTGGCTCAGGGGAGTGAAAACCAACCCCCCGTGCACATAGTAGCGTGGCGGACGGTCATACTGGTTCCCGGCGCTCCGATCCGCCTGATAAACGAACACCGGAAGATCCACGGTCATCTCCTTCCGGTCCCGGAATATCTTCAGGCTCAACTTTTCACCATGCTGCGCCTGCTGAAAGGCCAGGGCCGCCGCCACGCGGTTTTCCCGATAAACAATGGTGCCGTCGCTAGCCACCGGAAATCCCGCCGCCTCCAACAGCACATCGTCCGGACGCAACACCTCCGCGGTCGTCGCAACATCCGCAATGCTGTCGATGCGTGCCCCAAACTCCCCCGAAACGGGGAGACCCAGATGCCGCCGATACGCCGGGTTCTGAAGGGTCACCAATCGGATTCCTGCCAACGGAAACCCGTGGTAGGTCCCGTCTTCCACGTCCTTGAGAAAATGCCGGATCACCTCCGGTGGAATGAAAAAGCCCGCATTCTCCAATCCCGGCACCCCTTGGAAGGCCACCCCTACCACCTTGTCTTCCTGGAATACCGGCCCCCCGCTGTTTCCCGGATTAATGGCCGCGTCCGTCTGGACCGCGAGCAAGGATCGGTTGCCGATGTGAACGTAATTCTGCAGCTCAATCCGGGACACCACGCCGCGCGTGTAGGAAATTTGTTCACCACCCGCCGGATAGCCATAAGTCACCACGGTCGAACGCACCTCCGGTAAGTCTCCGAATTCCACCGACGGAATCCCCTCGAAGAAGGACTCATCGGCGACCCGCAGCAAGACGAGATCGCAGTCGTGGCCGATGAAGTCGACTTCCGCCTGATAGGGCCGCGGATCCTGAAAGCGACGCACCAGCACCTGGCGGCTCCAGGAAACCACGTGCGCGTTCGACATCACCCTCAACCCCTGGCCCGTCTTTACCACAAACCCGGACCCGCCCTCGCGGCGCACCGGCTGCCAACGCCACGGGGATTCCCACAGGGGTTGCTGACTGAAATTGAAGATCTGAATGACCGACTTCTCCATCGACGCGGCCCCTGCCTCCCAAGCCAACGCCACGACACCTCCCAGCAGCACCGCCAAGGACCAGGAGCCCCTCGGCTTCCGGCGGTGTACCGTCATCGAGTTCTCGGACCCAGTGGCGTCCGAACCCCAATTCCCGACTCCAGGGTCGGGTCCCATCGCGCAGCGCGTGCTAAACACGGGCGGCAAAATGGGTCCCGCCCCTGCCCGGGTCAAGCGCCCGGACCATGGAATTCATGCCGCTTTACCATCGGCGGACTCCCTCAAATTCTGGTTCCATTCTCAGACCGCTTTCCTTCATTGATCCCATGGCCAGGCCGGTGTCCGAAACTCTCCGTCAAGCCCGCTTCCCTTGCCCTCGTTCCCAACCCACTCGTGCACTGGGCTTCGCACTCAGCGCCGCGTCTGTCTCGCGCCGCGTCTGCCCTTTCCTCGCGAATAGCGCTGGCTCCCCGGGGACTGCGGTCCGGTCGAAGTTTCTCCCGCGCCCCGCTTGAGTTCGTTGACCTGATCCCGCAGCAGCGCGGCCTTCTCGAATTCCAGCGCGTTGGCGGCTTCGATCATTTCCGCCTCGAGTTCCCGGATCGTCTCGGTCACGTCGAAGTTGCCGCCGGCATCCCGGATGACACTCATCGCCTTGGCATTGCCCGCCTGCCCGGGAGCGAGGCCCTCTTCCACCGGTCGTTCCACGCTCCGTGGCACGATGCCGTGCTCCTTGTTGTAAGCGAGTTGCCGTTCACGCCGGTACTGCGATACCGCCAGGAATCGCTTGATGCTGTCGGTCATGACGTCGGCGTAAAGAATGACGCGCCCGTTCAGATGACGGGCCGCCCGTCCAGCCGTCTGGATCAGACTCGTCGTTGACCTCAGATATCCTTCCTTGTCGGCGTCCAGAATCGCCACGAGCGACACCTCCGGAAGGTCCAGACCTTCACGCAGAAGATTGATGCCTACCAACACGTCAAAATCGCCTTTGCGCAACGCCCGGAGGATCTCCACCCGCTCGATGGCGTCGATTTCACTGTGCAGGTATCGAACATTGATCCCGATGTCCCGCAGGTAATCCGTGAGTTCCTCCGCCGTCCGCTTCGTCAGCGTCGTCACCAGCACCCGTTGCCGCTGTTCGGTTCGGCGCCGCGCTTCCTCGATCAGGTCATCGATCTGGCCCTGCAACGGTTTGACGACGATCTCCGGATCCACCAGGCCGGTCGGACGAACAATCTGCTCGACTACCGCGCCCTCCGCCCATTTCAACTCCTGCGAACCCGGCGTCGCACTCACATACACGGTTTGCGGTTGGATGGCCTGGAATTCCTCAAAACCCAGTGGCCGGTTGTCCAAGGCGCTCGGCAATCGAAACCCGTGCTCCACCAGGACACTCTTCCGCGCCATGTCCCCCGCATACATGCCGCCGATCTGCGGCACCGTGGCGTGCGACTCGTCGATGACCATCAGGTAATCGGATGGGAAAAAGTCGATGATGCAGTAGGGGCGCGACCCCGGCGGGCGTCCGGCGATGTGACGCGAGTAGTTTTCGATGCCCGAGCAGAAACCCAATTCCTCCAGTTGCTCGAGGTCGTATTCGGTCCGCATCTTGATCCGCTGGGCTTCGAGCAGTTTTCCCTGCTTCTCGAACCAGGCCACCCGGTTGCCGAGTTCCTCCCGGATCGAGAGGATCGCCCGCTTCAACTTGTCCTGGGGAGTCACGAACTGCTTTCCAGGAAAAATGGTCAGGGACTTCAACGCTTCAATCGGCTCGCCCGTCAGCGGATCGAACCGCGTGATGCGATCGATCTCATCCCCAAAGAACTCCACCCGCACCGCATCCTCCGTCGATGCCGGCCGCAACTCCACCGTGTCCCCGCGGACGCGAAACTCACCCCGTTCAAAGGCGATATCGTTCCGCCCGTACTGCATGTCCACCAGCCGCGACAGGAAGGTCTCCCGCGTCAGTGCCATTCCCGCGTGGATCGGGAGCAGCAGGGCCTCGTAATCCTCCTTGCTGCCGATGCCGTAGATACACGAGACGCTGGCCACGACAATCACGTCCCTGCGTGACAACAACGAACTCATCGTCGAAAGGCGCAGACGCTCGATGTTCTCGTTGATGCTCGAATCCTTCTCAATGAACGTGTCCGTGCGCGGGATGTAAGCCTCGGGCTGGTAAAAGTCGAAGTAACTTACGAAGTACTCGACGGCGTTGTTCGGGAAGAAGGATTTGAATTCAGCATAGAGCTGAGCCGCCAGGGTCTTGTTGTGGGAGATCACCAAGGTCGGCCGGTTGGCGTGCCGAATCACGTTCGCCACTGTGAAGGTCTTTCCCGATCCCGTCACCCCGAGCAGCACCTGATGCTTCTTGCCCGCGTCGATGCCCGCGCAAAGACCCTGGATGGCCGCGGGTTGATCACCGGCCGGACCATACGGTGCCTGCAATTCAAACGTCACGGCGGCACCCTACGTGACCCCCGACCTTGGCGCGAGCCCCCCATCCGCCATGGGCCGTCCCCAAAGCATGCCGCGCGCCTTCCATTCCAACAGCAGCTCCCGGAAATGCCGCGACGCCGGGTCCTCCTCGTCCTGGTGCCAGACCACCACCAGCGGAACTGCCCGCCGGGGTGTCAGAGGCACAAACGCGAGTCCTCCCTTCGGAACGACCGAGTCCGTTACCACCCCCAAACCCGCACCTGCCTCCACGTACAGCATCACCGTCCCTATCAAACTCGGCGTATGCGCCAATCGCGGCGTGATCCCGGCGTCCCGACAACCGGCGAGCACCGCGTCGTGTAGTCCCATTCCTTCCCGACGTGCCAGAACCACCAACGCTTCGTTCTCCAACGCGCGCCAGGGAATCGATCGACGGCGGGCGAAAGGGTGTTCCTTGGGGACCACCACCCCGAGGCCCTCTTCCCGAAGACACACCGTCTCCAAACCCAGAAACGACGTGCCCGACACCGGCCGCGTCAGCGCCACCGCCAGGCGTCGCTTACTGACCATTTCCCAAACGCGCTCGGGAGTCCGCTCCTCCAAGTGCAGGGAAACTCGCGGATGACGGCGGCGATACTCACGCAGGAGGGCCCCTAAGAATTGGCGGGTCGGCGGACCAACATATCCCAGGCGCAACTCACCTTCGTCACCACTGGCAGTGCGGCGGACGCGCTGAAGGCCTTCTTCCAGTCGATCCAACAGCACCGCCGTTTCCCGGAGCAGGACGACTCCGGCCGGTGTCAACCGGACGTGATGTCGACTGCGCTCCAAGACCTGGGCGCCCAAGGACGCCTCCAGCTCCATGACCGCTCGACTAAGGGCCGGCTGGGCGACTCGCAGCCGGCGCGCGGCGCGGGAGAAGCTCAGGTCTTCGGCGACCGCTTGGAAATAGCGCAGATGCCGGAGGTCCATCATGAGGAAAACTCCGGGGCCCGGACGGAAACCTCAAGCCAGGACCGTGACGTCGACGCAAGGGAAGGCCTGAACCCTTCCCCCTTCCCCTCGACCTCTTCCCTTATTCTCGCTCCACCCCATTGTTCCAGTACTTGTGCATCTCCTCGGCCGCCGGGACCTTCAGCGGTCGCACCACCCGCATCCCGAGGAATTGGGCGTCGGTATGGTACCAGATGCTCTTGGGAAGCTGGGGATCCTGGATTTTCCACGCCTTGTCGGAGGCCCGGCGGGCCGCACTGCGCAACCGAGCGGCATCCTCGTCGTCCCAGGACCCGCCGCGAACCACGTGCGGATACGCCTTGGTCGCCCGGTTCCACGGGTCCTCGAGCGTCTTGCCAGCATTCTTCTTGAACCAATCCGCGTCGTACTGGTCGAGCGTCCATTCCACGACGTTGCCGTGAATGTCATGCAGACCCCAGGGATTCGCCTTCTTCTTTCCCACCTTCTGGTACTTCCAATCGCTGTTCTTTCCGTACCAGGCGAAATTCTCCAACTGCGCCTCGTCGTCACCGAACGAATAGGCGGTCGTGGTTCCAGCCCGGCAGGCGTACTCCCATTCCGCCTCGGTCGGCAGACGATAGAAGTGCCCGGTGCGCGCACTCAGCCACTGGCAGTATTTGTTGGCCGCATGCTGGGTCATGGAAATGGCCGGGAAACCATCCTTGCCCATGCCAAAACTCATCTCCACATACGGCTTGGTCGGGCGGGTGATCGCATCCGAGAGCTTGTTCACATACTCCTCGGACGGGTT
This sequence comes from Verrucomicrobiales bacterium, assembly GCA_016795425.1. Lineage (GTDB taxonomy): Bacteria > Verrucomicrobiota > Verrucomicrobiia > Limisphaerales > CAIMTB01 > CAIMTB01. The sequence continues at coordinate 12,628 of JAEUHG010000067.1, read as the reverse complement.
CTTTTTGCGCAGGTCGAGTTCGATCTCGGGGCGCATGAAGAGTTCATATTCGTTCCAGGTCACCTCGAACTTGCCCATCCAGAAGGGCGAGATCTTCACCTTGACCTGCGGACCCTCGTCCGGTTGGTGCCCGGCCTCGCCGTCGGCACTGCCCATCGTGAATTCCCCGCCTGGAATCGGAACCATTTCGAAGCCGATGCCCGTCCCGGTGATGTTCTCCTTGTAAGCCTTGACGTCGCCCGGCTCCTTTTCCGTCGTCGATTTGACGATGTGTTCGTGAATCGCCTTGGCCGCAGCGGCCTCATCGACCGCCACCTTGGCTGTCTCGTCGCCGGCCAACAGTTGAGTCAGCGAGGCCGCTAATCCGACCACGCCGACGAAGATAGTTTTAGGGGTAGAAAACATAAGGGCACGCTTCATGGCTCCAATCAACAGGCGGGACTCTCCAGCAGATCCCCGGAACAGGTCAACGCCGAGGGGGCCATTCCTCAGAATGCACTTTAGGCCCGGAACGACCCGTCGGCCGACCCCTGTTCGGTCCCAAAACGCTGGCCAGCCCACGACTCTTCGAGACCTCTCGGCGCCTGAAATGGGATTAGACTGTCCGTTCACCGCCTTTTGGACGTCATCCATTCCGGAGTCCTTCAATCCAAGGTTGTTCCGTAGACCTCCCTCCATGAGCCGCAAACGCCGCGCCGCAAATCCCTCGTCCCCGCGCGACGAGGGCCCCCTTCCCGGGCCCATTACCCACCCAGGTGGGCTATGGCGTTGTTTGTCCGCCAACCATCAAGACCGACCCCGCGGTCCTTGGTCCTCGCGCGGTCGGTTGGCGAGAATTCGAGTGACCGCCATCTGCAATACCAAACCCGCCTCCAACCCGCTGCCTACCAACCGTCGATTGCACTGCAACAATTCCTCCATCGCGGCCACCAACTCGTCGGTCGTGAAATTCACCGCCTGTTGGGCCGCACGGAAGAACATATACGGATTGATCTCGGCCGGGTTGAAACGCTTGTCCCGGGGAAACCGGTCCGCCGGAAGGTCCTTCAACTGGGCGGCGAACCTCCGGTAATCCGAGGTCGACCTTAGCTGGCCCTCCGCCATCAATTCGCGGGCCAACAACATCGTCCGCACCTTCGAAATCACTCCGTACAACAGCCCGATCTCGCTCTTGCTCTTGTCGGACTGCATGGCCCAAAGCTCCTCGTCCAAATGCCGAAGGGCCTTGGCCAATTGCCGGTCGCCAATCGCGTCGGCCAGCGCAAAGGCCCTCGCATGCCTCCCCTTGGTGACCACTGCCTCCACATCGACCGCCGTGATGTCCGGACGGTCTCCCACATAATCCACCAGTTTCTGGGCTTCCGACGACAATTGGCGGGTGTTCGGACCCACATGGGCAACGAAGATCTCCAAGGCATCCCCTGCGATACGCTTGCCCATCGTGCGGAAGGACCCGGCTGCCAGGCTCTCGGCCTTGTCCTGCCATTCCCGGTCGTCGGCACTCAAGCCAACGAACTGCTCCACCACCGCGAACTTGTCCAGCACCTTAAAGAAGGCCCGCCGACGGTCCACCTTGCCCGCCGAAATCAACAACCGAACGCCGGACCACCGAAAACCCGCCAATTCCTTGCCGAAATCCGCCATCATCGCCACGACGGACTGCGCCTCCGACAACCGGTCTTCCCCCAGGAAAGTACATCCCCGCAGCCAAATGGATTTGGTGCCGCCGAAGAAGGGCAGGGTCTGGAGGGCTTCGCGGACTTTGCCGATGACCTTCTGGGCCTCCTCCACGTTCGAGGCCCCACCTTCAATGACCTCCGCATCGCCGTCCGGGTGCTCCGATTGCCATCCAGCCCACAATTCACGGGCGCGCTTTTGAACAGCGAAGTCGTCATCGCCCCATACGAATGACACCGGGGCGGCAGCGGCAGGGGACGCTTCAGCCATCAGGTGCCTTCGTCGTCCGGCTTGTCCTGTTGCCCCGCCTGATTCAACTGTTCGAGCACTTCGGACATGTCCTCCACCTGCTCGAACAGCGGCGTCGCCACGAAAATTGGGCGCCCGTGAGCCACCGCGAGAGCGATGCAATCGCTGGGCCGCGCATCGATCTCAACCAGCTTCATTCCCAACTCGTTCTGCTCCTTAAGAATCAATCGCGCGAAGTACGTTGAGTTCCGCAGATCCGAGATCACCACCCTCTCGAGTGAAATTCCGAAGCCCTTGAGAATGCTGCCGATCAGATCATGGGTGAGGGGACGCTCGTTGTGCGCTTTGCGCAGGAAATTCGAGATGATCCGCCCCATCCCGGTCTCCACCTGGATGACGAACACCTTTTCGTCATTGCCGATGAAGATCGCGACGCCGTTGTTCGCGGGCAGAATTCCGCGAATTTGCACCGGCACCACGTCGTTCTTCATGGCCTCGATTCTGGCCCGCGCCGCCCAAATTACAAGCAACACCCCCGCTGCCGGCGAGGCCGAGGAAGCCGACGGCAGCGCCGCCCAAAATCGCCCACCGGTTGCCCCCGCCTCCCCCTCATCCCCTCACCCGGTGCCCTACTTACCCAATGCTGCCTCAATGGCCGCGATCACCGACGGGTCGTCGGGCGTGGTTTTGGGCTCAAAACGCTTCAAAACCTTGCCATCCGCGGTCACCAGGAATTTCCCGAAGTTCCATTTGATGTCCCCGGGAAACGCCGCGTCCTTGCCGGTCAGAGCGGCATACAGCGGGTGCTGCTCGGTGCCCTTCACATGCACCTTCCCCATCATCGGAAAACTGACGTCATACTTCGACTTGCAGAACTGCTTGATCTCCTCCGGTGTCCCCGGCTCCTGGGCGCCGAAATCGTTGCAGGGAAATCCAACCACGCTGAAGCCCTTGTCCTTGTACTTGCGGTGAAGCTTCTCGAGACCCTCGTATTGGGGGGTGAGGCCGCATTGCGACGCCACGTTCACCACCAGCAGGACCTTGGCTTTCTGGGACTTCAGGTTGGTGTCTTTCCCGTCTATGTCCTTCACGGGAATCTCGGCGATGTTGTTCATGGCGGCGTAAGCCAGCGGTCCGGCAACCGCCAGAACCGCCAGGAGGGAGGCAGCAATAAAGCGCATGGTGCGCGGAACTTGGCGACTCGCCGCAGCTTGTCAACCGTCCGCTCAGCCCTACGAGCGTTCCCCACCCCGGCCACGCATCGCCAGCACCAGCATCACCACGCCGAACGCAAGCAGCACCAACCCCCAGTACAGATTGATATTCACCTTCAGTGGGTGCTGCTCCCATGTCTTCGGATCCCCCAGCAGACCAAACAGGCTGAGCAAGGCCCCGAAAATGGTGAACATCAAACCGATCGGCATGCGGACATCCAGGTTCATGGAATGAATGTGGCTTCGAGTGAAAGGTTCGGAATTCGGTCGCGGATCACCAGAAGAGGAAGTTCAAGACCAGCGTCGCCCCCATCACCAGCAATCCCAGCGTCACCGGACGCTTCCACCACGGCAGATCATGATCCCGCGCCTTGGGTGTCAGTGAATAAACCAGCCCTTTCAAATCCGCATCCGACTTGGTCGGCCGCGTCATCAAGGAAATCACGATCGTCATCACAAAACAGGCGGTCCAAGCGTATATCGCCGTCCAGAAATTCTGCGCCATCTCGCTCGGATAGGTGTGCATCGCCGTTCCCAGCCATCCCCCTTTCAGCCCGGTCAATGCCCCCTTCGGAAGCGACAGCCCATGGTGAATGGCCGCCGCCACGGTTCCCAAGACCAATCCCCAGAACGCCCCGTGCCCCGTCGCCCGCTTCCAAAACATTCCCAGCAGAAAGGTCGCGAATAACGGCGCATTCACGAACGCGAACACCAACTGGAGGATATCCATGATGTTGTTGAACTGTGCCGCCGCATACGCCGCCGCCATGCTCGCCAAAATCCCGAATACCGTCGTCGCCCGACCCACCGCCAGATAATGCGCGTCCGACGCGCTCTTCCGGATGTAGCTCTGATAGATGTCGTAGGTCCAAACGGTGTTGAACGCTGTCACATTCCCCGCCATGCCTGACATGAAGGACGCCATCAGCGCCGTCAACCCCAGCCCCAACATGCCGGTCGGGAAATAGTGCGCCAGCATGGCCGGCACCACCATGTCGTAGTCCAACCCGTTCCCCTTGGGCGCCAGCTTGAACCCGCCCTCACCCGCCGTGTGCAAGGCGATGGCAATCATTCCGGGCAGAATCACCAGCGCCGGAAACATCATCTTGGGAATTGCCGCAATGATCGGCGTCCGCCGCGCCGCCCCCATGTCCTTCGCGGCCATCGCTCGCTGGATCACCAGGAAGTCCGTGCACCAATAACCAAACGAAAGGACAAATCCCAGACCCATCGCCAATCCAAACCATTCGATGCCCATGGGGTTCGACTGCGCCGAGCCCGTGTGCGCCCACGAATCCGTCCAGGCGCTCGACGCGAATCCGGCGTTGGTCGCCACCGGACTCAACTTCGACACCAAGCCGTCCCAGCCACCCACTTGCTTGAGCCCCATCAGGATCAACGGCAGAAATCCCAGGACAATCAGGAAGAACTGCAACACCTCGTTGTAAATCGCCGAGGTCAAACCACCCATGAAAATGTACGCCAGGACGATCACCCCCGACATCACGATGCAGAGATGAAAATTCCATCCAAGGATCGCGTTCAACAGCTTCGCCAAAGCGTACATTGAAATGCCCGACGACATGATCGTCATCCCGGCGAAGGTCAGCGCGTTGAACCCGCGCGTCTTCTCGTCAAAACGCAACTTGAGGTACTCCGGCACGGAGCGCGCCTTCGACCCGTAATAGAACGGCATCATGAAGATCGCCACGAACACCATCGCCGGGATCGCGCCGACCCAATAGAAGTGGCTCGTCATGATCCCGTACTTGGCCCCCGACGCCGCCATTCCCATCACCTCCTGGGCCCCGAGATTCGCCCCAATGAAACCCAAAGCGCAGATCCATGCCGGAAGGGATCGCCCGGATTCGAAGAAATCCTTCGTGCCGCTCACGCTCCGGCGGAGCACCACGCCAATCCCCAGCACGAACAGGAAATAAATGATCAGAATCGCGTAGTCGATCGCGCCAAGTTGTAGATGCATGAGGCCCTTCGCGTGCGGTTGAAACAGTGAACGCCCGTGACTGTGCCCGGATTCCCCACCATCTTACAAGTCGGCCGGGGTGAATCACCGTTCCCAGCGTCGCCGCCCGCCTCCACCCCCGTCCCATCGGCGTTGGCTCGCTCCAGGGTCGCTTCGCCCCTACCGCCTCGAACCGTCGCTAGGCCGACGGATCGTGGGGTTTGATTTCCACCCCTTGCACCCCTTCCTGCCGGTTCAATTCGCGCACTAGACCCGTCGCATTGTGCCCAGGGAGAAAAGCCACCACCCACACCACCTCCAAGGCCGAACCCTGCTTCGCCGTGGATGCCCCGCTGCTCCGCCAAACCTTCAGGTACTTCGGAAAAACGCCTCGCTCGAACGGTTCCATCTCCTGCCCCACCCCGATCTTCAGTCGCAATTCGTACTCGTCCAACTCGGACTGAATGCCACGCCCCGGCGCCATCACCCACGCCGCGATGCCCCCGATCACCAACGTCGTGATGGCCACATCGACGTGCCCCGACCCCACTCCCATGCCCAGTACAACCGAGAATATGACGAACGCCGTGTCCCGGGTGTCGCGCACCACCGTCCGAAACCGGACGATGCTCAGAGCCCCGACCAGGCTGAAGGCGCGTGCCACGTTCTCCCCAATCACCTGCGTCACCGCGCCGATCAGCACCGCCAGCAACACCAATGTCGCCGGAAGGCTGTCCACTCCCCCGTCGTTCCGCGTCGACCGATACAGCCACGCCACCGATATCCCGAAGAAAAACGCCAGCGCCAAACGCGTCACCAGAATGGTGACCGACACCTCGGGTCCCTCCTGGACCGCCAGCTTGAGTTGGTCAACGAAATTGGTCATTAGGGCGAGCCGTCATCCCATCACATCCGCCCGCCCAAAGCCAACGGTCCCGTCGCCGACGGTGCGTTCTCCGATTCCGGCACCGGAACCGTCGCCGCCGCCTCGGTCGATTCCTCCACCGCCAATCCGCACGATTTTACCCCCAGGCGGTACTTCGAGAACGGACCTGCCGACAGCCCCGTTGCCTCCAACAATCGTTTTACCTCGGCTGGCAGGGTCTCCTTGAATTTCACTTCCAACAGCGCGCCGCCACCCAGCAGATCGTCCGATTCAAACGGCTGCGGCGCCTGAATCACCTCCAGTTTCTCCGCCCGGACATCCCGATCCAAGGTCACCCGAAACCGACCCTCCGGCCCGTCCCCGAAACGTGCCACTCGCCGGTAGGTCATCCGCACCACCGGCCGTAACCGGCGGAGCGCCAGCCGATGGTGAAACCAGGATCCCGCCCACACCTGGCCATTCGCCTCCGCGTTCAACCCCCCCAATTCGCCGGCTTGGATCGGCACCCGACGCTTTCGCACCACGCCAGTTCGCTTCAGCTTCCGCTCCAGGAAGATCGACGGGTCGGATCCATACCGGCGGATCCGGAATTTGGCCCGACCGTAGGAGCCACGCTTGTGAAAGACATCAAAATCGGGGGTGTCCAGGTAAACGCTCTGCACCAGGTAACTGTCGCCATGCTCCCCGGTACCGTGCGGGTCCGGACGTAACACCGCCCGCATCCAATCCAGGACCGCTGCGATCCGGTCCGCCGGCACCGGAAATTTGATTTCGAACACTCCTCCGTCAGATTCGCGTTTCATTGCACCGAATGTCGCCTCGCCCCGAGGTTCCGTGTCGCCCGATCGCGGTCTGTTCCCGAGCGGTTCCGTTGAAAGAGGGATTCGTCCGGCCCTCGACGCCTTGGCAATTTCCATACTGCGTGTCCCATGACCCACGAAACCCGCCTCCGGATGCATCGGGTTCCATGTCTTGAGCCGTTCGCCCCCCGTTTCGTTCAAAATGTTCTCGTGACACGCCATTGCCGCCCCTTCTCCCGGCAAGATAAGCGACCGCGTCCCATGGGCCGAGCCGACTGGGATCGACCCCTGCGCGATTGTGACAAAGGCGTGACAAGACGGGGTGAGCATCGACAGCTCCCTTCTCTTAGCAAGCTTGGAACGAACCTGGCGCCTGCGATCTCGCCTCCCGCCCCGCCCAACCCTATCCTCCCACCCCGTTCTATGCTGCGCCACGTTACCCTCGTGCGATCCATCCTCGCCCTCCCGCTCGTCGCGTTTTCCACCGCCACCTCCCCAGCCCATGGCGCCACCGAGCATGTTCCCCGCTTCTCGACCAGTTACATGGACCCCTCAGTCAGCCCGCGCACCAATTTCTTCACTTACGCCAACGGCTCGTGGGTCAAAGCCAATCCCGTCCCCGACGACAAGTCGCGATGGGCCAGCTTCGACGAATTGCAGCAGCGGAACTGGCACCTCATCAAGGCGATCCTCGAAGAGGCAGCCATTGCCCCGTCCATCCCGGATCAGGATCCGAAGTCCAATTCCCGGCGCCTGGTGGGCGATTTCTTCGCTTCCGCGATGGACACCAACCGGATCGAACAATTGAAGCTGCGCCCTATCCAGGAAGATCTCGACCGACTCGATGCCATTCAGGGTCCCGACGACGCCGCCCGATTGATCGGCGATTGGCACCGCCGCGGCATCGCCTCGTGCTTCGGCATCAGCGTCTATCCGGATGCCAAGAATAGCGACGTCTACGCCCTCTACCTCTCCCAAGGCGGCCTCGGCCTTCCGGACCGTGATTACTACCTTGCGGAAGGCTTCGCCAAGCAACGCGACGAGTACCGCAAACACATCGCCAGCCAATTCCAACTCCTCGGCGAAGCCCGAAGCGACGCCGATGCCCTCGCCGCCAGCGTCATCGATATCGAGACCGAACTGGCCAAAGCATCCCGCACCCGGACCGAACTCCGCGACCAGGAAAAGAACTACCACCGTCGCACCTTCCAGGAACTCAAGGATGCCACACCCGATATCGCCTGGGACGCCTACTTCGCCGGCGCCGGCATCACCCCGCCTTCCTCACTCGTCGTCCGGCAACCCGAGTTCTTCCAAGCCCTCTCCCGGCTCGGTACCGAACGCGAACCCGAACACTGGCTCGCTTACCTTCGCTGGCACTTGCTGCGCAACTCCGCCCCGTACCTCCACGCCGCCGCAGCTGACGAGAGCTTCCGGTTCTACGGAACCGTCCTCCAAGGCCAACCCAAACCGGAACCCCGCTGGCAGCGCGCCGCCAAAGTCATCGACGGTACCGTCGGCGAAGCGCTCGGACAGATCTTCGTCCAACGCCACTTTCCACCCGAAGCACGAGCTCGCATGGCGGAACTTGTCCAAAACATTCAGGCCGTCTTCCGCGATCGCCTGGGCAAACTCGATTGGATGAGCCCTGCAACCCGCGCCGAAGCGCTGAAGAAATTCGACCGGTTTCGTGCCAAGATCGGTCACCCTGAAACCTTTCGTGATTATTCCAGCGTGGCCATCCGACGCGATGATTTCCTCGGCAACATCCACCGAGCGGACGCCTTCGAGTTCCGTCGCGATGCTGAGCGCATCGGCAAGCCCGTCGACAAATCCGAATGGCACATGACGCCTCAAACGGTGAACGCCTACTTCAACCCGACCCAGAACGAAATCGTCTTCCCTGCTGGCATCCTTCAACCCCCCTTCTTCGACCTTACCCTCGACGATGCCGTAAACTACGGCGCCATCGGATCCGTCATCGGACATGAAATCACCCACGGCTATGATGATCAGGGGCGCAAATATGATGCCGCCGGCAACCTCCACGATTGGTGGGCCGAAGCCGATGCCAAGGAATTCACCGCGCGCGCCGAAAAACTGGTGTCCCAGTATGAGTCCTACGAGCCGGTCCCGGGCGCAAAGGTGAATGGGCGCCTGACGCTCGGCGAGAATATCGCCGACCTCGGTGGTTCCAGCATCGCATTTGAAGCTCTTCAGCGCGCTCTGGCCAAAGATCCCTCGAAGCGCAAAAACATCGACGGCCTCACCCCCGAGCAGCGGTTCTTCCTCGCCTTCGCCCAAGCGTGGCGCGTCAACACCCGCGAAGCCGAAATCCGTCGGCGCCTGGTCGTCGACCCCCATTCCCCTCCCCAGTTCCGAGCCTTCGCCCCTCTGATCAATCTAGATCCCTTCCACGCCGCCTTCGGAATTCAGCCGGGCGATCCCATGTGGAAAGCCCCCGAGAATCGCGCCCGAATCTGGTAAGCGCCGCACCGGAACTCGCACCTTCGCCCGACCCCGGACTGCACCGCCCCCTGCGGCGCAGCCCGGTCCAGGTATGAACCGGGCCAGGCCAGCCTCAACCTGTAAACTCTTTCCCAATAAGTGTTACCTATGTTCTGAACCAAGAGTGTTACCCATGTTTTGACCGCGCCCCGCGCCGCGCTCGCCCTTCCCCCTTCCCCAAACACCCTTCCCCTTCCGTTTGCCCCTTGAAGGCTTTGCCCCCTTTTGTTTGCATCTGGGCCATGAAGAATTTCGCGGCCGCGTGCGCGCTGCTGACTGCCCTGGTGATCGCCACTCCCGGTTGTTACAAGACCCTCGATGACCGGTCTCGGGCGGGCGTCCCATTCAAAAAGGACCGCATCGGTGGCCAGTACGAACGCAGCATCGATCAGGTTCAAGTCGCTGCCCGCAAGGTGCTTCAGTTCAATGGCACACTGACTGCCGACGATATCGTGAATCGCGTGCTGGTGGGAAAAATTGACACCCGCACGGTCTACGTTCGCCTCACCGAACTGGAGCCCAATCTGACCTCAGTGCTGGTCCAGGCCCGAACCAAGGGCGGCGGCGCAGACGTCGATCTCGCCGCCGAGATCGACAAGCAGATCGCCATCAATCTGCGCTGAGCCGACCGCGCAGCGGTTGGGTTCGTTGCAGTCCCCGGAGTTCGAGCTTCAAATGTTCGATCCGGCTCTGAGCTTTGGCAGCCAGCGCTGATTCGGGAAAAAGACTGATGACCCGCTGCAGCGTGGCCCGGGCCGCCACTTCATCGCCCGCACGGCGAATTTGGATGTCGGCCATCAAATGCAGCCAGCGCGATACCTGCTTGGCGGGCTGATTCGGCAATGCCATCAGTTTTTCAAGCTCAGCCACCGCCCAATCCAGTCGACCCAAATCCTCGGCATACAGCAGGGCCAAACTCTCTCGCGCCTCGGTGTCCTGCGGGTGCTCGACCAACTGCCGGTGTAAGCGATCGATCTCGACCTGCGGATCTCGCACCGGCTCGGGTTCGACCGGCGCCGTTCGAAGGCCCAGGCGCTGATCCGTCGCTTTGACCCTGAGGGTGGACGGCGACCCGCGTTCTTTCCGCCAATTCTCGTCTCCCAGGTGCGCGATCCGCTGAGCGGCTTCCGCCGCCTCAGGGGTGCCTGGAAACAGTTCCTGAATGCGCCCTAATAAGCGCTCCGCTTCCGCCATATTGCGCGCGATATCCAAGTACCAGTCGGAAAGGGCCTGCAGAGACTTGGCCCGGGTGGGGACGGCTAACGATTCATTCAAGGCGACGGCGTTGATCGCTTCCTCCGCCAACTCCCATTCACCGAGGTTCCGACAGCGGATTTCGGCGAGCATCAACCATCCTTGGGGATCGTCCGGGAATCGGCTCAACTGTTCTTCAATCACCCCGATCGCCTGTTGGAACCGTCCTTGCTTTCGATGGGCTTCCGCGATGGCGTAGAAGGGCTTCAACTCAGGCTCCTCATCCCCTCCGTCGTACATGCTGGCGAACGGCTTGGCGATGGCCCCGCCTATGTTGCGTCCCCACAGGATCCCAACCACCACCCCGGCCGCTGCTGCCAAGGGGACCCCGATGATGGGATGCATCCTCAGCATGGACCAACCCGCACCCAGGGTAAGCACCAAGGAAATCCCGACTTTCAGTCCCAGCACCAGCGGCGGGTCCTCGCTCTTTCGGCTCCAACGCCAGAAGATCCACCCGAATAGGAGGGCGAACGACAAGGCGCTCAGCACCGCGCCTGGATGTATGGGCAACTCTGCCAGCATAGAATCTCGTCAACCAGGGCCTCAGCGCCCCACGCCCGATCCGACAAACCCGACCCGAATTCGTTACGTGGAATTCTCCCTCCTTACACCTCATTGGTCCACGCTTCTCCCTTTCAGTCTCGCTCGCCGGGAGCGAGCCAACCTCTGACCACCGCAACCTTGATGAAGGTGGACGAGGGTTATTCCTCCCCCCCTCGCGGGAGTCAGAGTTGAGCACCCTCCAGTGCCCCAGACAAACCCCTTGCCCCTGCCCCTCACCCGCGCAAGAGTAGGCGCGTTGGAGTTCTTTGAGTGGGGGCGTACTGGTTTCGACCTGGACGACCCGTCAATGGCGGCATGCCGAGGACGATCCGTTGGCCTCGTTAATCATCGGGTCAAAAATCGACTGCCAACGAAGAAATGGCACTCGCAGCCTAATTAGGCTGTGACGTCTCCCGGGGACACCTGCTTACCGGGTCGGACGCCGAAGCAGGTTAGGCAGGGGACGGAGACTGCGCGTCACCTGCCGAGACAATTCCATGCGGACTACGCGGCGCGATTCTTGTCGGGGTGTTATCGCGCGGCGGAATACTCTCCTCCGACTAAGCATGTAGGCGCTACTGGCGGACCGACCACGGGACGCGGGTTCAACTCCCGCCGCCTCCACCACTTTTTATTAGGCTTTTTGAAAATCCGGTTGTTTTTGGGGCCAATTTGGGGACAAGTTCTCCCCAATGGACCTCCAGCCCGGTTCCAGTCGCGCCGACCGCCGAAAGAAGATCTCCCGCGTGGTCGTCGGTTCCGTCACGGTGCGGATCTACCATGGAATCAATCAGGTCGCCGGGCGGGATTACCCACAGCACACCGTCGTCTATCACGAGACCGATGGGAGGAGGGTACGACGGCGCTTCAACGACCTTGCCGACGCCAAGCAGGAAGCCGAGCAGATCGCCATGCGGCTCTCCCGAAGACAGGCTTCGATCCTTTCCCTCTCCGACGACGACAGAGCATTTTACGCCCAGGCAACCGAACTCCTGAAGCCGTTCAACAAGCCGCTAAACCTGGCGGTTGAAGAGTACGTCGGGGCACTTCGCCTTCTGCCGCCTGGCGTTCGCCTGCACGATGCCGTCGCCGAATTCGCGAATCGCTTTCGCCAAGTTCGCGAAACCAAGCCAATCCCGAGCCTGGTCACCGAGTTCATCGCCTCCAAAGAAAAGGCCGGACTCTCGGACCGCCATCTGGCCGACCTCAAATCGCGGCTTGTGCCATTCGCTGAGGCATTCGGGATTCCTCCGAACGAACTCACGGGCCCTGCCCTTCAGGAATACTTGGACGGGATGCGCAAGAGCTCCCGCACCCGTCTCAATCATTGGCGCCACATCGTTACCATGTTGCGCTGGTCCGTCCGGCGAAAACTCGCTCCCCGAGAGCTTCTTGAGGAACTCGAAGCCGTCGAACGACCGCGCGTCGAGTCTGGCGCCATTGGAATCTGGAAACCGGCAGAGTTCGCCGAGATCCTCGAAGCCACCCGCCATTTTCGGCCCGATCTCCTCGCTTGGATCACCTTGGCAGG
>JAEUHG010000283.1 GCA_016795425.1 Verrucomicrobiales bacterium | reverse complement strand
TTGCCGCTCAGGTTCTCGATGGAGCCGGTGACGGAAGCGAGGTTGTTTCCAGGATCGTCGCCGAGATCGCTACTGCGCACCTGGGCGTCAAGACTCATCGGCCCTTGGAATTGCAGCAGCGGCAAGGTGATCGTCCTGCTTCCGTGCGGCCCCAGAGCGTCGAGTCGGAGCCAGGCGCGGCCATAGAAATCGATGAATTCACTTGGGACCTCCCTGGACAGGCGCAGGAATTCACCCAGGCGACATTCCAACTCGATCCGATGCGCGGCGACATCGGAGTGATTGGTGATGGTGATATGATAATCCTGCGTGGCATTGGCGATCCGTTGCGCGGGTGGCGTGATCGACACGGCGATATCGCCACCGCCGGGAGCCGCGATCACGGGATAGGACTTGAGCCAGAGCACGCCCGAATCAAACCGGAATGCGAGAGCATCGGGGCCGCAGCGTGTCATTTGCAGCGGCATCTGATTCGGCCAAAGGAACGATTGGCTGGCGGTTGGCTGAAGGGTTTCCGGATCGAGTCGAACGATGTCGGTTCCGTTCCTGAGAGCATACGTTCCGTTGCCGGCGAGGTCGGGAGTGATCCAACGAAACTCGAGTTCGTCGCGTGCTTGTCGGGTGGCCAGGTCTACCATCGTGCCTTGGCCGAACAATCGCCGGCCATCGCTGGTGAAAGGGCCAAGGGGCAGATCGGAACGGACACGGATGGCGTCGCCGTCGGGTTGGAGTCCCTGGGATGACACACGGTAGGGGATCAACTTCAGAGGTTCATGGACCCAGAGCCGATCGGCGGCGAAGGTCAGGAACCGGAAATCCGCATCGGCGTGGATGACGTTGGGACGACTGACAGCATCATCGAACACGGCCATCTGATGGGCGGACGCCAGGACAAAGGCCTGTCCGTTGCCGGGGAGTGGGAGGAGATCCAGCACCGTCCCTGGGTCGTTGTTGAGTTGAAGATCGAACCGGCGCTCGGCGAGGTTCCAACGTGCCACCTGTTGAGTGCCGATCCGCAGATAGAGGAACCGGCCGTCGGCGGTGGGATGGAGGCGGTCGATGAAATCGGGATGCTCCAGGATCGCCGCGACGGCACCCGTCGCGGGATCGATCGTGGAAACCACGGTGTTGGTCACCGTGCCGGGTGGGGTTTGGGCGATCCACAGGAAGGCACCGTCGGCGGATGGGGCGATGTCGCGCACTCCCAGCCATTGGGAGGTCCACGGCGGGGCGGCCTCGACCACTGCTGTGGTGAGGTCGGCCGTGTTATCGTCGGGGTGCAGGTCGGAGGTTGGTGATTCCACCTGTGCCCGACCTCGAATCATCCCCAGCATGCCAATGTAGCGAGGATCCTCGATGCTGCGGCTCGCTCCTTGGGGCAGAGTGCCCAAATCGTATTTCAGTCCGCGATCGGTGGTGACTGTGACGAGGTAGGCGGTGCCGGGACCGCGATTGGTGACGATCCAGTGCCACGGAGTCATGATGGGATCCATGGTGGCCACCGGAACCTGGCTTGGACCTTGGCCAACGATGGCGAGGTCGGCCGGGACGGTGGAAGCCACTGGGCTGCGCCACGCATGAATCGCGGATCGATCCGGCAGGAGTGCCGCGAAGGTCGAGTCGAGCGTGGCCACCAGGCGTGTTGCCAAACCGTCGGACTCCGGCCAAGGAACACGATGTGTCCCGAGGAGGAGGTCGCGGGATGGGTTGAAGACTCGCAAGGTTCCATTGGTGCCGAGATAGACGCGATAACCGCCGGCAGCCGCGACCATGCCAGGTTGAAGTTCCGCCGGCAGATGGGCGAGGGGTGAAACCGTGAATGCATCGCCGGAACCACGGAAATAGCGGTCGCCAACACGGATCAGGTTGGCGAGGGGGATGGGGAAAGGAATCGGTCCGGGAACGCTGTTCCCGAATCGAACTCCATCGGCACTGATGTTCAGGAGTCGGGCGGCGCCGTTGTCGAGAAGGGCCTGGGTGGCCTCGGGACCCGCAGCGAGAGCAGGGCGTTCGACATTGCTGACGAAATTGGTTTCGAGGGGGCGGCGGCTTCCGTCGATCACCACGATAAGTTGGGTGCTTCGCGGCAAGGGCCGGATCACCAGATTGGTGATGACCGACAGCACCAGGCGATCTTCGGTCCCGGCGAGGACCACCATTTCGAGGGGAAACGCGGCGCTACCTGGTCGGACGAGATTCACTTCCTCTCTCAGCGAGAAATCGGGGAGGTGAACGCGCTGCAGCATACCGTTGCTCGAGGCACACCAGGCCGTCTGTCCCGACTCACTGACTGCCAGGAGTTGGGCGGGCAGGGGCAGGGTCAGGGTGCGGTTGGTCAGCCCCGTGCGGACATCGATCTCGATCAAGGTGGATCCGGAGTTGGTGGTCCCCCCGCCCAGAGCCAGGACCCGGTTGGTGGATGCGGGTGACGCGGCGAGATCCGCGAAGGGTCCGGCGAGGCGATGGCCTTCCACGACATCGAATTGGGCAGCGTCCTGATCCAGGTGGCCGACACTGACATGGAAGGCGGTGTCGACGGCGGCAGTCGGAAAGGTGAGGGAAGCTGCGAAGATCCCATTGCTGAAGCTGAGAGGATAGACGGCGGCATCCGCAGACGGGTTCAACGTGGCTTCACCTTGGAGGTTGGTGCGAGCCACCGAACCGAGATCATTGACCAACTGAATCTGGATCGGCACGGGTTCATCTGCAAAAACAGCCGGCGGAATCGCCACCGCGACGCCTGTGAACGCCGCATCGTTGTCGAGGATCGCAATGCCGACTCGGTTGTAGGTAGCGCCGTCAATGAGGGGCTGGAAACTCGCCTGCTCCGGGGGATTGAGGACCAGGTTGTCGCGCACTCGGATTACGAAGTTCACTTCGGTGGCCATGGCGGGAATTCGAATGGCACTGGGGAGTTCGAGCCGCAACGAGACCTCGGAAAACGTGAGAACGCGGTCGAAGGCACTGGGAAAGGTGAAGTGGACCCGGACCGCTACGGACTCTCCTTCGATGATTGAACCGGGAAGGTCGAATTCGGCGGCTGAAAGGTCGTCGTCAAAGATCTGTATGGCCTGTTCGGCCAAGGGCCATTCGGAGGTCATCGCGCGGACGTTCCATCGGGCGCCGTGCGGTTGGTTGATTGAGTCGTCAATGGCACGGATCGGGAACGTGGCGGAGTCACTGCCAGCGGGAATCACGACACTGGGCGGGACCTCGAACACTGGATCGGAGTTGAGACGCACCACCACGTCGTGGCGGGCAGGCTCCGACAATACCACTTCGCCGGGCTCGCTGGCATTGGCTGCACCTTCCACGAGCGCGGCAGGAGTCAGCAGGAAGAGACTACCGATTTCGTTATCATCGTTGAGAAGCCACGACTCCGCGGAAACCAATCCCGGCGCACTCGCGGTCAGTCGGATGTGGGCCTGCCCGTCGGCGACCGCGTCATCCAGGTTGGTGAGGGTGAACGAGGCTGAGTCTGCACCGGCCGGAATGATGACAGTCGCTGGCACGCCGAACTCACCAGGCTGATCGAGTGCCAAGGTGACGAGCAGGGATTCCGTCGTGGGCGCGGGTCGCGAGACGACGGCCGTTCCCAAGGGACCCGCCGTGGCCTCCCTGGCATCCAGCGCCGCGGCCGGGAGTTGGAGTTGAAGCGTGGGACCGGGAGCCACTGAGATGGGGGAGCTTTCAAAGAGCCGTCCGTCCGCTGCCATCGCCACGAGGGTCACCGCTTCGCCCGCCTCCGAGATTGTGAGGGTTCCAGCCCAGACTCCGTTGACCAACTGGACGGAGGAGGGTGTCACCGAGATCAGGGCCGGGGCCGGGTCACGACGACGGGCGGAGAGCGTTGCGGTGCCTTGGACCGAGGCGTCGATGGCGCCGGTGGCATCCAGGGCGATCAACCGGACCGAGGTGGGGATGAGTTGTGTGATCGCGGCGGGGACGGATTCGAATCGCAGTTGGACGGGGGATTGGGCGCCAACGGACAAGCGGACTATGACGAACAGCAAAGCTATCCACGGTTTGGAGAGCACGAGTCGCATGAGTGTCACGAGCATGATCGGCGTCCCGTGGCTCGGCGAGTGAGTTGTGGCTTGGTCTTGAGGAGCGCATCTGCGATTGGACGCGACGACATTCGCTGAAAAAGCGGTAGAGGGCTCCCGCACTCCAAGGCGGCCGGCGTTTTCATGGACCCGGGTGCGGACGAGCGCGAAGCGTCTTGGAGTGCGGCAGACCCCTGCCGCTTTTCGTCACTTGCAGGAAACCGCCGAATACTTAGCCTCCGCCAATCCATTCCTGGGCGGAAGTCCAAGCGCTTCCAGAGATGATCCATCCTGTGGCAACGAACGAAGATTTTCATCGGCCGGAAGCGGCTGGCGCCGGGTTTCACACGACTCACTGGAGTGTGGTGTTGGCCGTGAGGGATCAGAACAATCCTTTGGCGCACCAGGCGCTCTCGGCGCTTTGCGAGGCCTACTGGTACCCGCTCTACGCCTTTGTGCGACGCCAGGGGAAGAGCCCGGGGGACGCGGAGGATCTGACCCAGTCTTTCTTTGCCCGGCTTTTGGAGAAGAAAGTCCTCGACACGGTGAATCCCGAGGGCGGCCGGTTTCGGTCGTTTCTGCTGTCGTCTCTCAAGAATTTCCTCGCCAACGAATGGGACCGTGTGAAGGCGCAGAAGCGGGGGGGCGACAAGGTGATCCTCAGTTTGGACGAGGAATTGGCGGAGTCCCGGTACGAAGTGGAGCCCGCGGATTCGGCGACGCCTGAATCGCTTTTCGAAAAGCGCTGGGCGATGACGTTGTTGGACCAGGTGCTCGTGCAGTTGCGGCGGGAGTTTGTCGCGGGGGAGAAGGCGGACCATTTCGATGCCTTGAAGGCATTCCTGTCCTCTCCGGATCCGAAGGAGTGCTCCTACGCCGAGGCCGCTGGACGGACCGGCCTGAAGGAGGCGACGGTTCGAGTGGCGGTGCATCGATTGCGACGAAGGTATGGCGAGCTGCTTCGTGCTGAAATTGCGAACACCGTGGCCAGTCCTGACGATGTCGAGGACGAGTTGCGACATCTCGTCCGGGTCCTCGCCGGCTAAGGTGGGTGGGTTCGTAACAATCGACCGCGGTTGCTTCAGTAATGGGTAAAGAGACATGGTCGATCATCCACGCAAGTGCGATCAGTGCGGTGCACCCTTGCCGCCCAGCAATCCCGAAGGACTTTGCGCCCGATGTGTTCTGGAGGCGGGACTCAAGGCGCTGGAACCGACCCAGGTCACTGGTCCGTCGGGCACGGCGTCATCAGAGCCGTTTGTTGTCACCACACCCTTCACGGGAGTGCCGATCCGGTATTTCGGGGACTATGAGGTACTCGAGGAGATCGCCCGTGGCGGCATGGGGGTGGTGCTGAAGGCCAGGCAGGTGAGCTTGAATCGAGTGGTCGCACTCAAGCTCATGAGTTCCGGAGCCTTGGCCACTGAGGAATTGATTCAACGATTCAAGGCCGAGGCCGAGGCGGCGGCGAGTTTGGCGCATCCGAACATCGTGCCGATTCACGAGATCGGAGAACACCAGGGCCAGCAGTATTTCAGCATGGGGTTTGTTGAGGGCTCCAACCTGCGCGAGGTGATCCGGAACCGGCCTGCCGGCTGCGCGGACCTCAAGGAATCGGTGGGGTGGGTGATCACCATTGCGCGAGCCGTCCACTATGCCCACCAACGAGGTGTTCTGCATCGCGACATCAAGCCCAGCAATATCCTGATCGACGCGACTGGCGAACCGTTCCTTACGGATTTCGGGCTGGCGAAGCTCGTCGAAAAAGGCAGCACGTTGACCCACACCAATGCGGTCCTTGGCACGCCGTCCTACATGGCCCCGGAACAGGCTCGGGGGGACACCAAGGAGGTGACGACCGCCGTGGATTTGTATGGGCTCGGCGCAGTTCTTTATGAGGCCCTGACCGGGGCGCCGCCGTTCGCTGGTGGCACTTCGTTGGAGACCATCCGCCAGGTCCTCGAACGGGAACCCCGACCACCCTCCGTCCTGAGTCCGACGGTGGATCGCGACCTCGAGACCATTTGTTTGAAGTGCCTGGAAAAGGAACCGGGACGCCGCTACGCGTCGGCGGCCGACTTGGCCGATGACCTGGAACGCTGGCGTCGGCACGAGCCGATTCAGGTTCGGCCAGTGACCCCGCTGGAGCGAGTGCAGAAGTGGGCTCGGCGGCGTCCGGCGGTCGCGGTCCTGAGCGCGGTCACCCTGGTGTTGCTGGTGACCTTGGCCATCGGCTCCACCATCGCGGCGATCAATATTCGCGCCGGGAACGAGAGGCTTCGGCGCAGCCTGTACACCAGTCGGATGGGCGAGGGGTTTCAATCCCTCCAGTCCGGCAACCTTCGTCTGTCGCGGGCGAATTTGGCGGCGTGCAACCAACCGGACCTGCGAGGTTTTGAATGGCGGTATCTTTGGGGGCAGTACCGAACCCAGGAGGTTTATTCCTTTGAAGGGATCGCCAACTATTGCTGCGCCATTTCGCCCGACGGACGTTTTCTGGCCTCCGGGTACTCGGAGATACATCTGGTCGATCTCCCCGCCCGCAGGGAGATCGCGGTCTTGAATCGGGATGGTCCCTCGTTCCTTGCCATGGATTTCGCCTTCAGCCCGGACAACCGGTTGCTCGCCGTCTCGCAGTTCACCCCTCCGGGCGTATCCCTTTGGGAGGTCGACGGGCGGTCAGCCCTTCCGCGCCAGCTACCGATGGACGACCATGTGCACAGCGTGTCGTTTTCGCCGGAGGGACGCTGGTTGCTGGCCGCTTCCGGGCATCGGTTCAGCCCGGGCGTTCCCGGTTCCGTTCGGGTGTGGGACACGGTGGGCTGGGGCATTCGCACGAATCTCCCGGGAGTCACGGATTCGATGGCGCGGGTGAAGTGTTCACCGGACGGTCGATGGATCGCGGGAAGCGGGGCGAGCGGGTTCATCAAGGTCTGGGACGCGGCAACCTTTTCCGAAGTGGCCGTGTTGCGCGGACTGCGTGAGTTCGTTTTCGGGCTGAGCTTTTCGAGGGATTCAAAACTTTTGGCCGCCTCGGATTCCGAGGGTGTGATCGCGCTTTGGAATACGGGCACCTGGGAGGAAAAGGCGAGTTTCGCCGCCCATCCGCAAATGATTCATTGCGTCGAGTTTTCACCGGACGGACGCCTCCTCGCCTCGGCGGCCGCGGATCAGACGATCAAACTGTGGGAAGTTGCGGATGCTTCGTTGGTCGGAACATTACGCGGCCACAACCATCGGGTGACCTCGGTCGCCTTCTCGCCGGTGGGCTCGCTTTTGGCCTCCGCGAGTTGGGATCGAACGGTCAAACTCTGGAGATTACCCGAAGCGCCAGAGCCGCTGGTTCTGACGGGGCACCGGGCGCTTTGGGATGTGAAGGCCGGTTTCTCACCGGATGGCGCTTGGCTCGCCACATCGACCAACCTGACTCGGACCAATCACGCAGGCACTGGGCAGGTGACCTACCGAACCGCCCTCTACTCGGTTCCTCCTTATCGCCGGGATCGCGGGGGTGTGGATTTCCGTTACCACGGCGATGTTCCTGGGCATCCGTTCTGTTTGGCGGATCACGGGGTCCTGGCTACCCGGACTTCCGAGACGAACGTCACGGTCTGGAAGGTGGGTGACCAGGGAATCGCAGAGACTCGGGTTCTGGCGAGCCCCAGCCCCTTGAACAATTCATTCGCGATGGCGCGCGACGGGGGCTGGATTGCGGCCCGTTCGAGGACGAATCGCGTGATGCTATGGGACACTCGTCGTTCAGAGACGCCGAGGATCATCGCACGGCCTTGGGAGCTGTCGGATGGGGATCTGGTCTTTTCCAACGACGGACGGTTGCTGGTCCTCGGCCATTCCGAGCATGGGCTGATTGAGTTTTGGGACACGGAGCGCCTTCAACTGCTTGGCACGATCCCAGTGGGGCACGCGGACACGCAGGCGCTGGCACTCTCGCCGGATGATCGGATCCTCGCGGCGCAGGGAAGCGGTCAGACTCTCTGGCTATGGGACGTGTCGTCGAAACGAAGTCTCAAGGCATTGGACGGTACCCCGGGCTGGATTGGGGCTTTGGCCTTTTCACCCAACGGACGAACCCTGGCCGTTGGCGGGCACAACGGCGGTCTGCTGCTGTACAATCTGGTCTGTGGCTCCCAGGTGGCATCGATCCCGGCACACCGTAGCACCTGTCGGGCGGTCTCGTTTTCTGCGGACGGCAACCGGTTGGTCAGCGCTGGCGTGGATAACACCATCAAGGTGTGGTTTGCGCCGCCGTTCGACGAGATCGACGGCCGGTCGGCCAACTGAGGTCGAATCCCCTCTCGCGGCATTCCGTGTAACAACGCCGGTTTTCTTCTTTGGAACGTCCATGGAAACGAAACCAGAAATCCTCGTCTTCAATGAAAACGTTGTGGGATGCCAGTGGATGGTTGAGTCAGTCGCGGTTCCCGTCTGATTCATGCGAGGGGAGGGGAACCGGCGTGAACCCAGCGGCGGGGTGCCGGTCTCCCGAGGGGTGGAGTAGGGAGGGATCGGCGCTTCGACGGTTTGCGAGGCGTCTGGCGTGGGTGGGGTTGTTGGGAGGCGTGAGCGGCAGTGTTTTGGCTGCGAGTGCGCCGGAAGGCCACCGCATCGAATCCTTGAACCTTAGGCCGGGATCGCCGGCCGAGCTTCGGCTTTCGGGGGACGTCGTTCCGGCCATGACCAAGTATTTCGACCTCTTCCCAGTGGAACGATCGGCGGATCTGATCACCTGGCAATCCGTGGCCACCGTTTTCCGATCCAATCTGACCAACGCGGTGATGTTTTCGGCGGAAATGCCCGCCGGCAGTGCCATGGGATTCTATCGGACCCCAACCGAGGCGTTGTCGACGGCCTTTCGTCCTCCAACGGGAGCGTACTCCGTGGGGGTGCGATCCATGCAGATGGAGGATTCAGAGCGGACCAACCGGTTTGGCATACGGGGGAATCGATCTTTCATGGTCAATGTCTGGTATCCAGCTGAGCGGGTGGCGGGAGGGATGCCGGCGTTGTACGAGGATCCGCGGTTGGCAAGAATGTCGTCCTACTGGGGAGAGAGCACCTTGATCACGACGCGGCTGCATACCCATTCCGTCGAGGGCGCACCGATGTCTGTGGTGGGTGGGCGTTTCCCGGTGGTGATCTATTCGCACGGTTTGGGAGATGCGGCAGGAAGGGCTGTGCGAACGGAGAACTCGCGTATGGTCGAGGATCTGGCCAGCCACGGTTATGTCGTGGTGTCGATGGATCACACCGAAGCGTTTGCCTGCGTGTTAGCGTCCGGCGACGTGTTGATGGGAAGAAACATCTGGGCGTTCAATTTCATGAACGAACGCAAGCGCGACATTGGCCTGTTGCTGGACTGGATCGCGTCGTGGGATCTCGAGGATCAATGGCTACAGGGGCGTTTGGATCGGGAACGAATCGGGATCATGGGATGGTCATTCGGTGGAGGGACGGCGGCCGAAACGACCAAGTCCGAGGATCGATTGAAGGCCGCGGTCCTGGTGGATGCCTATCTCGCGTCCTCGCCGCAGGCACTGGGGACCGGAGTGGGCAAGCCGTTCCTGAGCATGAACTCGGGGGCCTTGATGAGTGAAAACACGGCCCTTTTCAACAAGGCGGTGAAAGACGCCTATCTGTTCACGATCAAAGGCTCGAATCACGAAGGGTTCACCGACAACGCATGGATCCTGAGTCCGTCAGCAGCCCGACGCCGGCAAGCCGAAGCGATGAGCGCGTGTGTGGTGGCGTTTTTCGACAAGCACCTTCGGGGAATCGACAACCATCTGCTCGACGCCCCGGGGGCGACCTGGCCGGAGGTTATCGGGTTCAAGAGCAAATAAGTGCCTAGATCTTCAGACGTGCTACAGCGCCTCGCGATGGGTGGGCGCGGGCCGAGTGAGGCATAGAGGTGCGCCGCAGGGACGCGGCGCGGTCCGGGGAGGAGCGCGGGGCCTCCGGACCCGCACGGGAAGGGGGCGAAGAGGAGATGCGCCGCAGGGACGCGTCGCGGTCCGGAGTCTCACGCCAGGATCCCGCGAACCACGTGGCCGTAGACGTCGGTGAGACGGATGTCGCGGCCTCCGAAGCGGAAGGTGAGCCGGGTGTGATCCAGTCCGAGCAAGTGCAGGATGGTGGCGTGCAGGTCGTGCATCTCCAGTTTGTCCTGTACGGCCTTGTAGCCCCACTCATCGGTTTCGCCGAAGGCGATCCCGGGTCGGACGCCACCTCCGGCCAGCCACACGCTGAATCCGAATTCGTTGTGATCCCGGCCGTCGGAGCCCTGGGCGAACGGGGTTCGGCCGAATTCGCCGGCCCAGACCACGAGCGTTTCGTCGAGCAAACCGCGTTGACGCAGATCCGCGAGAAGCCCGGCGATCGGTTGATCGACGGCGCGGGCGTTGTCGCCGTGGTTCTTGATCAGTCCGCCGTGGGCGTCCCAGCGGGAATAACCGTCCACCATCGGAATGGTGAGTTCGATGAAGCGCACGCCGCGTTCGACCATGCGGCGCGCGATGAGGCATTGGCGGGCGTAGGTGCGGGTGTGCGGGTACGGGGCATCGAGGCCGTAGAGCTGGCGGGTGGCGGCGGACTCGCCGGTGAGATCCATCAGCTCGGGGATGGCGGTTTGCATCTTGGCCGCCAGTTCGGCGTTGGAGATGGCGCTCTCGAGGGCGTCGTCGCCGCCCGCCGACGCCAGGCCGGTCCGGTTCAGACGTTCGACCAAGCGCCGTTTGGCGAGTTGCAGCGCGGGTGCCTTCTCGACGGGCACCACGTTGGCCAAAGGCAGGCCATTGGCATTGAGCAACGAGCCTTGGTAGGTCGCGGGCAAGAAGCCGCTGCCGAAGCAATCCAGACCGCCGGAAGGAATCTGTCCGCCATTGAGCACCACGAAACCGGGGAGGTTTTCGCTGAGGCTTCCCAGTCCATAGACCACCCAGGCACCCATGGAAGGTCGGCCCTGGAGGCCTAGTCCGCTGTGCAGAAAGTAATTCGCGCTGGTGTGCTCGGGGAAGACCGAGGTCATCGACCGGATGACGCACAGTTCATCGGCATGGCGGGCGACATGCGGGAACAACTCGCTGACCCAGAGACCGCTTTGCCCGTGCTGGGCAAACTGCCAGGGGGACTTGAGCATCGTCCCAATGTTCTCGAATTGTGTCTTTTCGAGTTTGCCGATGGTCTGCCGCGCGTCCTTTCCATGGTGCTTCTCCAACAACGGTTTGTAGTCGAAGCTGTCCACCTGCGAGACCGCGCCTTCCATGAAGAGGAAGATCACGTTACGCGCTTTGGGCCGGAAATGAGGGGCTCGAACCGCCAGCGGGGGGATGGTTCCGGTCGCGGTGGCGGCCGACGAGGTCTGTCCCAGGAGAGCCCGCACGGCCAGGGCCCCGAACCCATTGGCCGCCCCGGCCAGCCAGGCGCGGCGGGACAGACTTCGAGGGAGGAAATGGGAGTGCGGGGTCATGTCCGGGCGCTAGTTCAGATAGATGAATTCATTCGCGTTGAACAGCGCGTGGGCCAAATCTGTCCAGGCGCTGGCCTCGTCGGCGCTGGCGTGCAACCTCCGCAGATCGCCAAGAGTATTCAGGCAGACCTGCAATTCGTGGTCGGTCGCCGGACGGGCAAACGCCGTTTCGAACATCCATCGGGCCCGGGCTTCTTCCGTGGCTCCCGGCAAGGTTCGCAGGACACGGTTGGCCCAGAACCTCGCCTGGTCGTGCAGGAACGGATCATTCATCAGGGTCAGCGGCTGTCCGGGAACATTGGTGGTGTTTCGTCGACCCACGGTGCTGAACGGCGTCGGGTAGTCAAACGCCACCATCATGGTCGGAAGGAAGTTTCGCGGCACGGCGGTGTAGACGCTGCGTCGTCCGTCGCCATCCAGCGGGCCGCTGCGCTCGGGCCTGCCGCGGCCGATGATGAAGTCGGTGAGGTGCACCGGCACGGGCGGTCCGCCAAGGCGTGGATCCAACCGACCTGAGACGGCGAGAACGGCGTCGCGAATGACTTCGGCTTCGAGTCGACGCACGGGCATGCGATGCAGCAGCAGGTTGCTCGGGTCTACCTCGGCGGCGCGTCCGGTGGCGGCAACGCTGCTGCGGGCGAAGGCGTCGGTCAGAACCAACCGCTTGATCAGGCGTTTCAGCGACCAGGCGTCTTCATGGACAAATTGCCACGCCAGATGATCCAGCAACTCGGGATGGGTGGGGCGTTCCCCGAGATACCCAAAATTGTCGGGGGTCCCCACGATGCCGCGTCCAAAAACATGCTGCCAGACGCGGTTGACGATCACGCGCGCCACCAAGGGATTCGAGGGGTCGACCAATTGTCGCGCCAGTTCTTCGCGCCCGCTGGTTTCGTTGGCGGTCACCGTCGGCGTGCCAAAGGCGGCCGGCAGCGCGCGCGGGGCGGGATCGCCAGGTTTGGTCGGTTTGCCCCGCGAGAGCACCCGTTCGTCGACGCCTGTCCCGTCGAACCACGCGACCGCGGTGCGCGAGTGCCAGCGCACGCCCTGGGCCAGGATTTCCTGTTCGCGGAAGAAGTCGCTTTTTGTGGACGCGGCGTTGGTCGCCCCGGTCGACAGCGATCTGTTTCTGAGCAATCCGTCCGCCAACGCGGCGAGCCGGGGATCACTGGCGAGGTCATTCTTCTGGAGTCGGCGAACGGCTTCGGCGCTGTCGGCGGCGAACGCTTCCACCAGCTCCAGCCACGAACTCGGCGGGTTTCGAGGAAACCAGAGATCCACTGCGGTGGTGCGTGGCGGTTCCGCGGCCTCGACCACCTGCAAGACTTCGAGATCGCCGTCACCCTCCGGGGAGAATTCAAGGTGAGCGCGGTGACCGGTGTACGCTTCGAGATGGTGGGTCACCCAGGACGGTTCCGGGCCGCCGTCAAAGGTGGTGACCAGGACACCGTGGAGAGGACCCGCCAACATCAGGTGCGAATCGACGGCGGCATACACGCGCGCCTTGCCTCGGATCAGGTAGTGGAGTCGTCCCGAGGTCAGCGTGAGGGTCGGGGTGTGCAGAATGCGCCCGGCTTGAGTTGTGGCCGGAACCGAGCCCGACTCCGATTCATTGCCTGGCGCGTTGGCGAGACGGTTCCAGAAGGCGTCGCGCCGCGCGGCCCCGTACGGCATCACGCGAAGGACGGGGTTGGTGGGGGACGAGCCGAGGATGACTTCTCCAATAGCCACTGGTCGGGTACCGAAACCTGGACCGTCGGTCTTCCACGGGGTTCTTCCCGGCGCGGTGAAATCGGCGATCACCTTGGCATCCGCGGGAAGGGAAACGGGCCGGGGTTGAAGGGACACCAGAGGTTCGCGAAACGCCGGGCCGGTGGCCTGCAGTGTGGCGGGATCCTTGGCGATTTGGGCAAAGAGTCGAAGCGGGTGGGACGGAAGGTTGGTGCTGAGGAGCCAGGAAAGGCTCGCGGCGGCTTCGAGCGACTGGGGTACCGCCCGCAGTTGCTGGAGCAACCGGCTGATTTCGGATTCCAACGACGGTGCCATCGACACGGCGAGTTCGGAGCGGAAGCGGTTCCGCAGCGCCTCAAGGTCGGCCGCGGTACGGGCGTGTTCCTCCATCGTCTCGAACCGGACTTGGCGATAGCGCGATCCGAGGATGAAACCGGCCATGGCGTAATAATCGCGCTGGCTGATGGCATCGAATTTGTGGTCGTGACAACGGGCGCAGGCGAGCGTCAGGCCCAGAAACGTCTTCGACAGGACGTCGATCTTGTTGTCGACCCGCTCGCACTCGTCTTGTCGGATATCGACGGGACTATGGACTTCCTCCCCGAGGAAGGCCCAACCGGTGCCGAGGACCGCATCGTTGGCACCGGTGCCGGGTTGGAGTCGGGGAGGCAGAAGATCGCCGGCCAGGTGTTCCGAGACAAATCGGTCGTAGGGCAGATCGGCGTTGAAGGCGCGCACGAGGTAATCCCGGTATTGCCAGGCATTGGCGATGGGGAAGTCGCTCTCGTGTCCCCGGGATTCCGCGTAGCGGACCAGGTCCATCCAGTGGCGAGCCCAGCGCTCGCCGTAGTGCGGCGAACTCAGGAGTCCGTCGACCAGGCGTTCACGCTTTTCCGGGTCAGGATCCGCGATAAACGCGTGGATGGCTTCCGGCGCGGGGGGAAGTCCCGTGATGGTGAAAAACACGCGGCGCAGCCAGGTGTGTTCATCCGTTGGCGGCGCTGGCGGAATGTTTTTCTCGGTCAACTTCGCGAGCAGGAAGCGATCGACGTCGGTCGTTGCCTTCCCTTTGGCTGGGGTTGGGGGGACGGCTTGACGGCGGGGTGTCTCCCAAAGCCAGGGAAGTCGCGCCTTTCGCCCGGCCAAATCGAAGGACGCGGCCGGTTTGGGTGCGTGGGTGGAACTCGGCCAGCTGGCACCGCCCTGAATCCAGGATTGAAGATCCTGGAGGACGGAGTCCGGCAGCTTGGGGCGCTTCGCCGGCATGGCGAGATCGGCATTCTGGTGGCGCACTGCGGCCAGCAGGAGACTGGATTCGGGCTGACCGGGCACGATGGCCGGACCGGAATCGCCGCCCTTCAGCAGATCGGCTCGGGAATCGAGGGAAAGTCCGCCTTGGGTCTTGGTGCTGGTGCTGTGGCAATCATGGCAGTGATCGGCGAACACCGGCCGAATTCGGTTCTCAAAGAACTCTTCGGCGGTCGAGGCCGTGGCACGGAGGACCGGACCCGCGAGCAACGGGATCACCAGGAGGCGGAGCACTTCGAGTGGCCGAAAGGTCATGTGACACCAGGACAACCCAGTGACGTTAGCGGGCGTCATGGACAAGTTCCAGAATCCAGATGAGCAGAAATGGTCCCAGGCGCGTCGGAGCGCGACGTGTCCTCACGGCGCAGAGTGGGTGGGCGGCCCGTTGGGCCTAGCGCAAATGCGGAATGCGGTTGGATACCGATTCCGATACCGACCCCGACTCCAAAGGTCGAGAAAGGCTGAGGGCTATCGCATGACGGCCCGACGGGCCGGGAACGTGGGACCGCGATTTGAATTCCGGCCTGAAGGGACGAAATTGGCAACCTTCAGGCGTCATGGGTGGAAGGAAACACAAGGAACCCAGGTCTGGCGGCCATGCGCGCCTCTCCGAGTTGTCTGGAGGACCACGGCCTTCGTTGGAAAAGCGGCAGGAGGTTGCCGCACTCCAAGACGACCAGCGTTCGCCTTCCCCGGGCGTGTCGACCGTCGCGAAGCGTCGTGGACTGCGCCAGTCCTCTGGCGCTTTGACCAGAACCGCCATACCCGAGCGAGGCGGTGGTGCCTCCCAGTCGACAACTCGGAGATGGTGCGTCACAGGAGAAGTCGAACAACGCCGAGGGTGAAAGTCCCTCCAGTCTGACATGAACGCATGAGCGAGAATGAACAGAGTTCGGAACGAAAGAACCGAATGGGAAGGCCTAACCAGCCACC
>JAEUHG010000279.1 GCA_016795425.1 Verrucomicrobiales bacterium | reverse complement strand
AGCAGAGGGCGAAGAGGGCAAGACTGAGGACAATGCAGTGGGCCGTGAAAAGCCCGGTGTGGTTTTGTGCGAGTGGTGCACCCGCGCATATGGCGACGAGAAAGCCAATCATCACTACCCAGCCTTGCCAACGCAGCGGTAGGCCCCAGCCCCAGCCGTAAGTCTTGGCCGCGAACCACGCTTGATCACGCGGAAGTGGCATAGCGGGTAGATCTCGCCGAACGCCTGCGTGAGCGACAGGAGGCAGCGGGCTGCAAACTCAGGAGTCGAGACAAGCGTCAAGGCTGCCTCCTGTTCGCTCGACGCAATGGTTCGGCGGTTCCCAGATGGGAGAATCCATTCATTGGCGGGTAACCCCGACAGCTAATCGCCAAGAACCATCACGCAGCACCATGGTGTACCGTTGTCGGCGCGTGCCGCCCCGATGCGTCTCGTAGTCGATACTCAAGCTAACCTGATTTGTCGCGAAGCTCTCCGACTTCGCGATACGATAACCCGTCTCGGAACCACCGGCTAGCCCCAGGTTAATGGCGTATCGAACATTTGGATCTCCAAAATCGCTTGGCAGGTCCCAGATCTCCCTCTGGATCGGGATCGTCAAGGGTTCAGATCCTTGACGATGCATTCGAAACTGCATCGTCTGGAAGGCAGCTTCGGGCGATGCGCTGCCCGAGTGTGAAAGGTTGGTGAAACATTGAAAGTCGGGGAAAGCGGATGGCCGCTTTCGGATGGGGTATGTAGCCATGACCTCCTCCATAGCTCCGGCGATGAATGGGACAATGAAACGGCCGCACACAACCGCCACGAACACTCCGATTAAAAGCGCGATCGTCCCTTTGTTCATGCTTCTAAGCGCCCGCATCCGTTTGCCGAACGCCGCGGCTGAGCCACCGCGGACAGGACGAAGGCTGCGGACGTGGCGCGACTCGCGGTTGGCTCGAGCCGCTGGTTCGGCAGGTCTTCAGATCCTTGATTGCAGCCTGTCCAGTGGACTCTCGGTCAGACGTGTTGATCAAAGAGGATGGGATTTCCATCTGGATCTATCACAAGAAAGCTGGCTGGGCCGGTGGCGCCTTCGTCAGCCTCCTGGAGAAACTGTACGCCCTGGGATCTCAACTGCCGTTGAAGTTCGCGGACGTCAGTAAAGTCCGCGAGCGCTTTGGCTTGGCTGTCCCAACCTGGATTGAAAGTCAGCATGTTCTTCTCAAACATGCCCTGGAATAGGCCGATCACGTGCTCGGCGTTCTTCATGATAAGCCAGTTCTGTGCTGGATCGCCTGCGAATCTAGTGAACCCGAGCTTCTCGTAGAATGCCTTTGAGGCGACGAGATCCTTTACGGTCAGGCTAATAGAGAATGATCCGAGCTGCATATGCCGATGATTGGTATGGTTCTTGGTATGCCGAACGCCGTGGTCACCGACCGGGCGAACTAGGGCTTAACCTGGAGGCCGTGGTCCCTCGCCCGGTTCGGTGGATCAAATGGTTCGAAAGATCTCGGATGGATTATCTAACCAGGGGACTGCTCCATCGTGCGAATCTGCTCAGAGGTCCTCGGGCCGTAGACCGGTATTCCTTGCGATACGAGCCATCATGCGTGGCCCGATCTCATCACCGTCGTGGAATGCGAACACGACATCTGGCCACCCGGGACGAGCCAATACGCGATGAGAACCTCCCGAATGGCGTTTAACCTGCCAGCCAATCCTCATGAGCGCCGACAAGACGGCGCGAGCCTTGCGTGCGCCCCAGTGGCTCATGCAGCGACAGAGAACACCTCGCGAAGCTCAGGAATGACCTCACCGTGCTCCAATCGATCTGCCATCACCCGCAGGGCGAGAGCCTTCACGCGTGCTTCTGCAAGCTCCGCGGTCGGCGCGTAGACGAGGGTGCCAGGCAGATCGGCCACCTCGGCGATCCAACGGCCATCTTCTTCTTGCTCAATCTCGATCCTCATGAACTTGGCAGATCTTAGGGAACCAAGTGGAGTTCTGTCCAACCGGAAGTCGGCACCTGGGATGACCTCTCGAGCGCCGTGGTCACCGACCGTGCGGGCTGAGGCTTACCCTGGAAAAAGCGGTCCCTCGCACGGTTCGGTGCACGAAATGGTTCGATGATCCTAAAGATCTGCTTCGTTGAGTTCGGCGATCTTCATCAAGGATCTCAATAATCCGATCTTGAGTGTCTGGTTGCGATGGACGGGGATGACGATTCTTTCCCGACGCCCCTCCTTGATGTAGATGTGATGGCTCCCATGAATGCGCGCGAGCACCCAACCCCGGGTCTCGATCAACCTGGCCAACTCTTTTCCCGAAACCTGCTTCACACAGCGAGCTCGATCACTCGTACACCGTCCTGACCAGTCAGGGGCGGGACCTCGACGGACAGCCAGCCATCAATTGCCTCGCGCAAATTGAGCGTTACTTCTTCTATGGACTCGCCCTGCGTAACGCAACCGGGCAGCGCCGGTACCTCGGCCCAGAAGCCCCCGTCTTCTGCGTCGTGGATAATTGCCTTCAAATTCATGAGCTGATCATGCCCATCTGGATTGTAAGCTCAAGCCGGGAAGACCGCCGTCGTGCCTGCTCATCGAACGCCGTGGTCACCGACCGTGCAGGCTACGGCTCAACCTGGGAATTGAGGTCCCTCGCACGGTTCGGTGGACCAAATGGTTGGGTGGTCCCTTCTTTCCGAAGGGCTGTGTATTGAAGCATTCCGTAAAGAAACACGGCAATGCAGGCTGTCTTCATCACTAATAGCCACCATGGCTTCCACCAAGCTCCGGTCTGTGATTCAATAACGTCCGAAAGGCTAAAGACCAGGAATCCGCAGGCTAGCATCAGCCAGAGTCTTCGGCGTGTACCGTGGCCGCGATATGCCATCACTCCGAAGCTGACGGAGAAGGCCAACCATAAGACCGCCTCGATCTGGTTTCCGATGACGGTCAAATCGTCCATGCGCGTAGAAGCGGAGTCACCCAACGCCGTGATCACCGACCGTGCGGATTACGGATCACCTTGGGGACCACGGTCCCTCGCACGGTTCGTGTGGATCAAATGGTTCGGTGATTTCATCTATCTTTTGAAGTAATTCCTCAAGTGCTGCTTTCAAGCTCGACTCCGCTTTCAATTGAGACATCAGGAAGGTGCATTC
>JAEUHG010000238.1 GCA_016795425.1 Verrucomicrobiales bacterium | reverse complement strand
GTACTTCAGCGATCTCAGGCACGTGGATACAATGTTTCGCTCGTCCAAGTTCGTAGACCATCAGGTGCGATTCGCCGAATACCACATAGGGAGTTCTCCGATAGCGTATCCCGCGCCAAGCAACGAGCGCTCCGATTCCCGTCAAGACTCCCGATACAATCGGGTACGCCGAAACGACGCCCAAGATCAGCCCCACCAACGTTAAAGCCACGCCCCAGACTCTGGCGACAACGCCGTCGCCAGATCTGAATGACCGGTTCGACGCGACATCATTCGAGGTTGATACGGTCATCGCGGGCTTCCTTGAGGAGGCTTGTCCAGCCTCCGGGCAGAATTGGTTACGAAGGTCCCGGGGTGACCGGCTGTGAGATCGAAAAGCGCGACGGCCGCACGCTCCTTTTCGTATCGGATGTGATAGTGGCGACCATCAACAGCCATGAAGGTTAGGGGATCAAAGTCATATGGAAACTTATCCGCAATCACCTTCAGCGTCACTTGCCCTGGAGGGATCTGAAAACGCTCTGAGGATCGCCAAAACGAAGTGGGCTGAGCATTGATGGTGAAGACCTTTGGCCCCCTGTCCCGCCACGTGGCTCCGGCTTCTGCGGTCAACACCGCGTGTGGTGAATTCGAGCCGACGTTCTGAAATTGGTTGGGGTACCTGCACCCAAAGGACATCAGTGCCAGGGCGCCAAGTGCCATCCTTCCGGACAAGGAAATCCACTTCATGCGAGGTCGCTGTAGAGAGCGTTTTCGCGTCGAAGGGACCGCCGCAGGCACGGCGGGCCGAACGGACAGGCATGGAACGAGAGCGCATCCCGCGGTTGCCTGGAGCCGATAGTCGGCATTAGCTGGGGTGCATCCTTGCCGGGGTTCCATCTATTGCAAGGGATCTGGCGGCACCGCATCCCAATCAAAAGAACTTCCGTCATCGTGAACATTACCCTGCGGGCAGCCCTCGACAGCCTCCAGACAACCCTTGACCTCGTCTGGTGTTGTTGGCTGCCGATAAACAAATGAATTACCCGCTTCGTCATCTCGCGTGAAGCTCCACGGCGCGGTCTCGCGACATAGATCGCAGTCCAGGCACCACCGATCCACATAGAACCTTCCGCGGATGTTCTTGGGCCATCGCCCCCGAAATGTTTCCAGTGACATAAAGTCTGTGCGCCGAACGCCGCTATGCATCGCCGAGTCGGTTGGTCAGCCATGGGTCGAAAGCAGGAGTCCCATGCAGACCAAGGCCCCGGTTGTGAAACACCGCCAGCCCCATCGATACGCTCCCCGCAGCGGAGACGGAATTGAACACTGACCGAACGTGAAGTGGCGGCCGGCTCGATAGGCCGGCATCTTCGCAGCCGCGATCAACGCCGCGCCGACCAACTGCGCCCCGAATGCCATCCAAAGAAGTGCGGTCCAGCCAGGGCCGGTCAGGTTGCGGAAGAACAGAAGGACTTGAAGCCCGGCGGCGATAAGCATCAGGAGCATCGTCGGACCCCAATGCTCCGCAATGGCGCGCCACTGGTAGGGAGCGCTGGAATCCGAACCGTTCGCATTCCCGGAGTTCATAAAAGGCCGCCGGACTTTGAGTACCTCGATTGAGCAGGACCGTACGCCCGGGGCTGCTTTCCGACAAGGCGTCGCCCGACCATGGCTTCCACCAGATTTGAACCTCGGCCCTTCAGGCTTCCGTTCACAAATGAACCCATGATTGGCGGGGCTTTCGGGCCAAATTATTTGGCAAAATGTGTAGCGGTGTTTGCGCTGCGGCCAAGTCGCTGGGCGCGAGAATGTTGAAGAGGGCTGGCGGCCGCGGCGCATACACCGCCATTGGACCGAGCCGCTGAGCCGCGCGTGGACCTCGATCTACAGGGGAATCAATCCACCCGCCGGCCTCGGGATGTCGACGCGTCGGCCGGAAGCGAGGTCGGGTGGCGTTCCGGTCGGGTTGGCCACCCGGTATCGAGCATGGCGAACGGAGCGTCGGGCTCGGGAATGGAGCCGCCCAGAGGTGGGGATTCGGGTTGAGGACGCGTCTGAGGGCACGTCGGGGCCAGAACCGGTCAGCTTCGAAAAGCCAACGGTCGCGCGCGGCGAAGATTCCATCGCGAACGGAGGGTTCATGGGGTGTCGTCGGGTGGCGGACGCGGGCGCTGAGGCGACCGAACCACCCGAATCAGGATCAAGCCTGGCTTCTGGCAGTGGGGACAGCAGAGCGTCGAGGCGGAAGGTTCGACGGGAGTGGTGGACTCCGGTGGTGGCGCCACCGCGGCCGTCGCTTTGGATGCGGGCCTGACGCCCAGAGCGGTGCGTGCCTGCTCGACGCACCGGCTGCGGTTGCGCGTGGAGAGGATGCCGTAGTGCCGGATCTTCACGAAGCGGGGTGGCAGGATGTGGAGGCAGAAGCGGCGGACGAACTCCTCGAGCCCGAGGTTCATCACCTTGCGCCGGGCGTCGTCGGCGTAGTCCTTGTACGCGAAGCGCACCGTTCGGGCCCCGGCGTCGAGGCTCAGGAGGCGGCGGTTAGTGATGCCAACCCGATGCGTGTAGCGGGACAGATACCCCAGCACCGCCTCCGGCCCGGCGAACGGGCGCTTGGCGTACACGACCCACTTCTGGCGGCAGGCCTGACGAACCAGACGTCGGAACTTCGCCGGTGACGCCAAGGGTTCCACGGAGCCGCTGAACTGGAGTTCGCCCCGCTCGTAGAGCGCCTCCAGGCCTTCCCGGAACTTCGCGCGGAACACGACCGAGAGTGCCCGCACCGGAAAGAGCCAGTGTGGATTCACCGCCCGCCAGCCTTCGGTGTCCATCGCGAGGCCGCCTCCAGTGACGATGCAATGGAGGTGGAAGTGGTCGAGGAGCGTTTGGCTCCAGGTGTGCAGGACGGCGGTCACGCCGATCCGAGCCTGGAGGCGACTGTGCCCGAACTCGACCAGGGTGGCCGAGGCGGCGGCGAAGAGCAGATCGTAAAGCGCCGCCTGGTTGTGCTGGATCAGGCCGTTGAGTTCGTGCGGCAGAGTGAACACCAGATGGAAATACGGGATCGGTAGGAGCGCTTGGGCCTGCTTCTGCAGCCAGTCCACGCTGTTGGCCCCCTGGCAGGTCGGACAATGCCGGTTGCGACACGAATGCGGGACGAAGTGGTCGGCCCGGCAGTGCGGACACTGGTAGAGGTGGCCGCCCAGCTCGGGCGTGCGACAGGCCTGGATCGCACGCAGCACCTTCCAGTGATGCGCGGGCAATCGATGGGATTGGGTGTACGCGGGAAGCCCACAGCGCAGGACGCTCGCCAACGTCGGGCTTGCCGGCGCACCACTCGCCGGAGCAGACATGACCCGGGGGAAAGGCTGCCGGCATCAGTCCGTCTTGCGGGCGCGTTCGAAATCGATCAGGTCCAGGGCGCTGCTGATGCCGGTGATGCGTTCCTGGCGGACGTGCAGGTAGCCCGCGGTCGAGGCGAACTGACCATGCCCCAGCAGGCGCTGGAGCGTGAGCAGGTCCACCCCGCCCTCCAGGAGTCGAGTGGCGAAGGTGTGCCGCAAGGCGTGGACTCCACCTCGCCGAGGCAGTCCCGCCATCTCCAGCCCATGGTTGAAGGCGCGTTCGACCGCCTGTCGCGTGAGTGGACGATCCGGGAAGTGTGAACTGGGGAAGAGCCATTCAGCGGGGCGATAGAGCCGCCAGTAGGCACGCAGTTCCTCCAGCAGGCGCGGAGACAAGAGCGTGTAGCGGTCCTTGCCGCCTTTTCCCTGAACGACGCGGATCTGGCCACGGTCGCTGAGGAGGTGCTCGATCTTCAGGTGGGTGACTTCGCTCACCCTCAGGCCCGCCGCGTAAGTGGTCATGAAGATGGCGCGGTGCTTCCGGTTGAGATCCTCGAGGCCGAAGAGCCGTTCAAGTTCCTCGTTGCTGTAGACCTGGGGCCGGCGGACCCGCTTCTTCATGCGTGGGAGCGCCTTCTCGATGGCCTCGGTGGGGCGTCCGATCACGCGCCCGTAGAAGAACCGCAACGCGCTCACCGCCACCATCAGGGTTCCGGTCGCCAATCGCCGGACGCGAAGGAGGTGCAGCAGGTACTCGCGGATCTGGTCGTCGGGGATCTGGTCGGGGCTGGCACGCCGGAATCGGGCGAGGTCCTTGACCCAGTTGACGTAGATGGTCCGGGTGGTGGCGGCGTAACCGCGCAGTTCGAGTTCGTCGATGAGCTTTTGTCGTAGGGGTGTCATGGCGACACCACCGTGCGACTCGAACAGCCCGGTGGGGAACCGGCCTACGGGGTAGCCGCCACCGCGAAGCGGTTTGGTTCAAATTTGGAAACGCGCCCGAGTGCACCCCTGTGCGCCCCAGCGCGCCCACAAACCAGGGAGAATCAGGAACCGTGCCAGAAAAAGAAGAAAGCCGCTGAAGGCCAGCGGCTTAAGTCGTTGCGGTGCAACGGAAATTGGTTGCGGGGCTAGGATTTGAACCTAGGAACTCTCTGAGCCTGAAGGACATGTGTTCATTAGATGAAGCCAGTCGATAACCTGCCGATTTCCAAAAATCCGATGGTCCAAAGGTCGCCACGGATGAAGCTAGCGAAGTTTCGGCGAGGAGTTTTCATGCGTTGTAAGAGTGGATCCGGCATTGAACGAAGGGCAGGTCGGAGGTTCGAATTGAGGAGGTTGGTGAGATCGTGACAAGGGGTTGTGGCGCGTGGTGCAGACCATTAGGCGCATCCACGGCTACCGGAGGCCGGCGATTTCCGAGGGATGCCTTGAGATCTGACGGAAGACGGAAACATCTCCAACATCGAAACTCCGAACGCCTCAGCAAACCTGCTGACCTGGAAATCAGTGACGGTTGAGCGTCGGGTTTCGATGTTGGCGACGACCGATCGGGTCACTTTCTCGTCGCCGACAATCTGGAGATGGGCGACCAGGTCATCTTGCGTCCAATTCCTTTCGGCGCGAAGTCGAACAACGGTGGGTCCGATCAGGTTGAGCGGCCACTTTCGTCGGCGCTGATTGTTTTGAGGGATATTCTTCGGCATTCCCAAGACAGGTTGGAGCGTCTCCAGATGGAGACCAGGCACCGGGCGCAGGTCCATTGGAGTTTTGGAGCAGTTTTGATTTTAGAGGGCGTGGGCCGGGTCAGCCGCCCGGATGGCTATTGCCATGGGCTGGGGACGGCTTGGGTCGTGATCTTCGTGATGGAGCACAGGCCAGTTTCACGAAGCTCGACTCACGGTACCTGGAGCTGGGCAGATCAAGAGTCGGATCCGGTTCAGTATACAAGACGCGGATCGTCACGATCAGGAGGGTGATGGCAGCCGAGGAAAGGACCGCTCCAATGAAGAGCCAATGATGGACAACCCAGAGGCTGGCGGCATCGAAGGCTTGGAAAAGATAGGTTAATAGGAGTACCTCGAGGTTGTTCATTCCGGTCCTTCAGGTGTGCTTCAATCGTCGCCCCGGAAAACGGAAGATCGGGGCATTTTCTTACAAGGTTTTTGCAGGATTCTGATGGAGTAGTTGCGGAGTAGTCCTCGCCCCCAAGCCGACACCGGATCCACTGCCCATTGTGCAATGTCCCGGTGTCGGCGATTGACCCTGCATGGGATTTTTTCTTGTTGAAGATCCCGACCCCAGTGAGGTGCCTCCGGAGTGCCTTAAACCCTCATGGCACCCGGCACCTCCTGCGTGCGTGAGCGGGCGGCGAGTTGCCCTGCCTGACGGGCAAGTTGCGCGATGGCATTTTCCCGCTGCGCTTCGGGCAGATCCTTGACAAGAGTTTCCAGGGCCTGTTTGAGGGCAGGGTTGTTATTGACGCGTTGGAGGGTGCCGTCCCGCGTGCGTTGCTGCCTTTCGGCGGCGCGAACTTCGTTCAACACCACGGTACGTTCCAGACGCTCCCGAGGCATGCCTTGGACGTGAGCCCAGAACTTGGGGTTCTCCTGAATGTAGCTATCGATCTTGGCATCGATTTGCGGGTTGTTTCGCAGGTTCGGTTGGTCGCCGGAAGCGGGCGATGTAGCGCCAGCGGGAGGTCGGGATTCAGTCGGTTTTGGTTTGGTCATAGGTATGGTACCTTTCGTTGGTTCATTGGTTTTCGTGGATTTGGACACGCTCTCCTGAAGATTGGTCTGTAATTCAAGTGGACCTTTTGGCTCCTCAGGTCGGGTGCCTTAGCCTTACCGGGTTTCGAACCCCAATTGGGGTTCATTGTACCGGGAAGGAAATGGATTGCTCCCGTGGGAGTTCTTCAGTGGTGGCGATCCTATTCGCGCCCCGGATTTTCTGAATGACTCTCTAGTCGCTCCAGGCGCTGCTCCATTTGGAGGAGTCTTGGAGCTAGTGTAACGAGCGGTGACTCGGCGATGGCGGCGAGAGCCTTTTGAAGCTCACCGTAGGCTTCGGCCAAGCGACCTGCTTCATTCATCACCCTGGTCGTTTCGGCGCGCTGCCTGTTGAGTTCCGCTCTGAGGTCATCCTGGAGGGGCAGGGGAGATGAGGCGGGATCCGCGTAGGATTGGCCAGGAGTGCGCACGACTCCGGGACCGGGATGGAGATTCCAGGCTGGATCAGATTCGAGGCGGTATACTGGATGGGCCTCGTGCATCAGGCCATCATTCGATGGCTCGACCTGTCGACCGAGTTGGTAAATGGCCACTCGTTCCGGATATCGAAGGTCTACGGTAGCGGGTGCTGGCGGGACCACCGGCGCGACATCGCGCCGTGCTTTCTGGGCGCACGAGCAACCGGCGATGGCGAGGGGCAATGACAAGAGGAAGGTGAGATAGTTGTTCATAAGTTTTGATGGCGGCGGGGATGGTGGCCTTTAAGGGGCGCCAGAGCTGGCGACCGATTCCGAGGTGTCACCATTTTCGACGGTTTCCTGCCCGGAGTCGTCCCAGCTGGGGATCTCCAGGGTTTGCAGGGTGTAGAGATAAAACTGCTTTCCGGAGGGCACGCGAACGTAGAAGCCGTCCCGGGCAATGGTCTCGCGGATGCTCTGGGCGTAGTCGGCCAGGACATTCTGTGCGCCTTTGAGGGGCGCATTGTTGAGGGAGCGGCTATCGATTGGTCCCAGGATGGTGGGGTCCTTCTCGGTCAATGCGCCGGCCGCTCCAGCCAGGAAAGTCGCGGCGAAGAGTTTGATCTCCGCAAGGTCATCGGACTTGATGAGCCGCCCGCGTAACCCGGCTGAGCCATCCGTGATTCCCCAGCCAAGTTGGTTTGTGGAGTTCTCGAACTCTCGGTCGAGTGCAATGGCACGGAGAGGTAATTCGTGGCCCGTCTGCCAGACGAGTCGCCAGGAGTTGCCACTGGCGATGCGTTCGCGTTTCCGGTCCACCTGGGCTGAGCCGTGAACCTCGGTGCCAGCCGGCACCACGAGTTTCCCGGCATGATAAACATCCTCGGTGATCAAACCGACGATCGGTGTCTGAATGGACGAAGAGTCCACCGTGATGACGGTTTCCGCAGGGATAAGGCGTCCGAAGGGGGCATAGGTTTCGCTTCGGACTCGCTTCACCGGTCGGCCGACGGCGAGGTCGGCGAAGAGGCTGATGGCGGTTACCGGACCTGACGTCTTTGCCAATGCCTGCCCAAGATCGGGCGGGTTGGTCACCACCAGGGACGTTACCGGTTCTGGATCACGTTTTGGTGGCGGTGGCCGGAAGACGTCCATGGGCCTGGTCACCGTCTCGATGACTTGGGCCACATCGCTGCCAGCGTCGCCATTTCTAACGTGGTCGATGTCGACCTGTTTCCCAGAGCTGCGGATCCGCAGGTAAAGCAGGGCTGCGCCGCTGGCGAGGAGACCGAAAACCAGCAGGCGTCCAGCCGGTGTCTTGAAAAATTGGATAAAGGTTCGTGGATTCATGGATAGCGCGTGCGGCCGAGATGGCTGTCAAATTCAGGTGACCAATCCACAGCGTGCGGCCAATGGACCCCGAGTGGAACGGGTCCGTGACCGACTTATTGCCCGATCTCCGCCTCCACCGGTTCCTCTGGCACGGGGGCGGAGAGGCGGGCCGGCCCTTGGCGTCGGCTCAGTTCGACGCCGAACAGGTTTTTCAGGGAGAGTTCGTTTCGACCGCCATCCGGGGTCCCGGTGACCGCGAAGTAGACTTTTGACTCCGACTTCGGATCGACGTTACCGGAAGCGTCGCTGACCGAGAGGGGATAGCGCCGGGCGCCAACCCGCAGGGCGAGGCTGCCGGGATCAAATTCCAGGGGCTTGTCCGTCTTGTTCAGGATGACGATCTTGAACACCAGAGAGTCCTCCACTTGGAACCGGTACACTTCTTCGATCCGGATTTCGTAATCGCCCGCATCGGAGACCATCTCGGTGTTGGCTCCAAAGGTCCGAACCTCAACGCCACGGACGACGCCCGGATGCTGAGACTTGAGAAGAGGAAACGCCTTTGCTTTGTCGAGTAGGGCCAGGGCTTTGGCGGCCGAGAGCCTGGGGGCGGGTAGCACTGGCGGCGTCACGGGGGCCGCCCTAAGGTTGAGACAGAGGACAGGGGTCTGGTCTTCGCGCAACTCGAAGACGTAGGTGGCATCCTGCCACCGGATATTGATGTTTCCGTTCCCGGCCGCTTCAAGCGCCCGTAGCGACAGGAAGGCCGAACCCTTGGTGTGCGCCATTTGGAAGGCGGCGGGAACTTTCGGATCCACCGAGACACCGCTGACGTCGATGGCGTCAATAGGCCCCGGGAACGTGAGGGTCGTTACCCGATTCGTGGACACCGGCACCGTGACGACGAGGCGCTCGTCGAGCGTCAACGATTCGATCGGCTTGGCTGAGACTGCCAAGGGCAGCCAAATGAGTAGGACCAGGATAGATTCAGCGTTTGATTTCATATTTGAACTCCGACACCGCCATGGGGAAGCGGCCGTTGGCGGCTAGGTTGGGATTTCGGGCAAGGTTGAGTTTCAGGGCAAAAGGCATGGCCTCAGTGAAGGTTTTATCCTGGAAGACACCGGTGCGAATGAGCTGCCCGCTCACACTCGCCAGGACTTGGTTCTCCCGCGTGGCCAGGATCTCGATCTTGGCGATCTCTGGCTTTTGGCGGAGTTGCTTGGCCCGCGTTTCCTGGACCTCCTTCTGTTGGTCCTCCAAAGCCTTGGAGAGCGCACCCTTGAGGAACATCCGCTTGAGGAGTTCCGGATGGTCGAAATCCCTGGGGTTGCGTTCCAGGAAGGCGAGGGCGGCTAGTTCGGCCTGATCGGCATGCAGATCCTTGGCTTCGGTGAACTCGAGCAAGGGACTTAAATAGTAGGTGTCGGAGGGATCGATGATCACCACCCGCTCGCGCTCCTTAAAATGCGCCACCAGTCGCTGCCGGTCCCAGGCGGAGAAAACGGTGACCAGGACCGCGATAAAGAACCAAAACCACGGCAGCCGGTCGCGTTGCGCGAAAAGCAGGGTTGGATCGAAACTACGCCGCCGGACGGGCCCGTGATTTCCCGGGACGACGGTTTCTCTGGGGACTTGGAGGGATGGTTCCATGGTCAGTAATACTGTTTGGATTCGCGGGCGAGGAGCTCACGAACGGCCCGGTCGCCGGTGATGTCGTCACCGGGCCGCCCTCGGGCGCTTCGAGGTGGGAGACCACTGCCAGCGATGATGATGGCACCGGCACTGCCGAGCCCGGCGGCGGTCGAAATCGTCGATAGCCCGGCCGCCAATCCAGCGGCACCGGCGGTCACCAGTGGCAACCCTGCGCCAGACGCCACGGCGGCCGCTCCGGCAGTCGTGGCGGTCGTCTGGAGGAACCCGCCACCGGCGTGGTACAGGAGATCGGCGCCAGCTAGGGTTCCGTGGCTCACCACCCGCTGGATCGCTAACGGTGCTGCCACCGTGCTGAAGAGGATCCAGAACGCCACCACCGCCAACCCGACCAGAGCCTGCAAACGGTAGACCGTGGCGGTCGGATCATAGAACCGAGTGGCTGGATCGGTCATGAAGTCGAGCACCGCCTGGGTGACCAGGGCTGCCATTGCCCAGCCCAGGGGCCAAAGGAGGACCCCACTCAAATTGAGGAGGTACTTCGACCCGATCCCGCGAAGGCCAGGGATCGCCATAAACCCAATCAACAAGGGAGAAAGGGCGTAGCCAGTAAAGAGAATGACTTTTTGAAAGATATAGGCCCAGAAGAGGAGCAGGGCCGCGGCCACCCCGAGCAGCCATAGGGCGACCGAAACGATGGCCTCAATGGTCGTATTGCGAAGGTCGGCGATGATGAGCCACCAGGATTTCTCCGATGGCCCCTGATCCCGTTTGATCTCCAGGAGGTTTTGGTATTGTTCCTGAACTTTTGACGGGTCGACCCCCAGACCATCCAGGATCGAACTCTGGAGGACGTCCTGCACCTGGTTTCCCCAGGTGGGCAAGAGCATCAGGAGCGACATCAGGATCACCAAACGCACGAGGTGCAAAAGGAGGCCCCGCGTGGTGAACCCCGGCGCCACCGTGACGATGGTCCCGACGATGAAGAGGCCGAAAGTCACCAAGCGAAGCAAGGCGTGCAAATCGGCGCACTTCTGGATGAAGGTCGGGAAGAGTTGTTCGAATGTGGCCATGGAGTTAGCTACCGGGTGGGGAAGGCGGTCGGGGTCGACATCACTCGGAAGGTTCGCCCAAAGGCATGCATCGCCTCATGGAACTCGGCGGAGCTCTCCTCCGCCCGAGCGGCTTCCTGACGCTTTTCGTCGGTTCGCGTGGCGATGTCTTGGACGATCGCCGAGGCCGTCGCCTGTTCCACGAGGTCGCCGGTTTCCTGTAGGGCCGTCCCAAGGGTCACGAGGGTCCCGGTCAATTTCTGGACCTGGGCGTCATCCTTGGCTTCATTCAAAGCCTCGGTGGTCTTGGCGATCTCGGCTTTGAGAAGTGCCCGTCTCTCGGAGGATTGGCGGAGAACGGCGAGGTAGTTAGCGGTCGCCTCCTGCATGACGGCGACCGGGCGATAGAACCGTCCATCCCGCCTGACCTTCAAACCTCCGGGGGTCGTGAACTCTTGCCCGATGGCGGCAAATACCCCACC
>JAEUHG010000233.1 GCA_016795425.1 Verrucomicrobiales bacterium | reverse complement strand
GGGTTCCAGGAGAAGGTGATTGCACCAAGGTCGCCATGGCAGAATCCAATCGCCGATCGGCTAATCGGGAGCATCCGCCGCGAGTGTTTGGACCAAGTGATTGTAATCAATGAGCGGCACCTCAGAAGACTTATGGTCGAGTACTTCGACTATTACCACCGATCACGGACTCATCGTTCCTTGGGTCAAGATGCCCCCATGGAGCGAGAGATCGACCCGCCGGAACGGGGGAAGGTGGTTGGGTTTCCAATGTTCGGAGGGCTACATCATCACTACCGGCGACAAGCGGCGTGACCTTGTTGCTGGTGTAGGATCTCAGAAATCGGTCGCCGTCATGCTTACGGTTCGCACCTCCATGTGCAGTGACGATCAATTTTTTCAGGTGAAGACTAATTGGCACTGCCCACCACCAACGACGCGTGGCGTCG
The DNA here is from genome assembly GCA_016795425.1 of Verrucomicrobiales bacterium. GTDB lineage: Bacteria > Verrucomicrobiota > Verrucomicrobiia > Limisphaerales > CAIMTB01 > CAIMTB01. The sequence continues at coordinate 9,631 of JAEUHG010000233.1, read as the reverse complement.
CGCGTTCAACGCCTCGACCCGCTCAGCTCTGGGCGCCCGGCCCATGAAGCCCGCCCCTCAAAAGTCCTCCTGAGCGGAGCTTCAAGCTCAACAATCCATGCTCAAAGCCTGTCAATTCATGGACCCACGGAGTTTTTGTCACCCACAGGTGGAAAGGCCGGACGGGTGGTGCCAGTTACCGCGAGTCGTTGGCTACCTCCGCCAGTTTGAGGAACTTGTCCCGCCCGGTGGCGACCGAGATCCGCACCTTCCCGTCCGTCGCCGACCCCACGCGGTTCACGGTCGCCGCGTCTTTCGGCCAGTCGCGCGACCACAGCTGCACCGGTCCGAGCAGGCCGGAAAGCGGATTACCGCGATAGCCCGAAGGAATGGTCTGGTAGTGATTCGCCAGGGAATTGTAGACGAGCACTTCGATGGTGTTCTCGCCGTCCTTCAGGAATCCGGTCACCTCGAGTCTCCAGGGCGGCGCCACCCTGAGGCCCGCCATCTTGCCGTTGACGTGAACCTCGGCGGTGCCGGCGACCTTGCCCAGATCCAGCGTGACCTTGGCCTTCGCTTCATCGGCGGTAAGCGGGAGGCGGGTGCGGTAGCGTGCCCCGCCCGAATAATTGTTCAGGATGCCGACCCGGGACCAGTCGCCCAGCGCGATCGTTCCCGTCCCATCGGTCTCGATGGCGATGGGGTCAGGGATCACGATGCCGCCGGAACAGCCCGTCTGCGGCTTCACCCGCAGGGCCACCACCGCGGCGGCCGTCCGGGGTTTGTCCGCCACGAAACGACCTTGGCCTTCGGCCTTCATCGGTTCGCCGTCCATCCAGGCTTCGACCGTCCCCCGGGCCTGGACCCGGATCGCCGCGGTGCCCGGCGCAGAGAGAAAACGGAACCATTCGGCCGGCGGATTCCCGGCCGAGACATCGAAGGGGATCACCCCGGCGTCGCCAAACCAGCGCATCGCGAGCGGCTGCCGTTCCGGCGGCGCGGGCACCGACTGGCGCCGCATGACGAAGTGGCCGCGGCCGCCACGGTCGTAGCGCACCAGCACCGGATTGGCCCCGGCCTGCAGACCCACCGCTTGGGTTAGATCCGGCACCTGGACGCCGTTCACAAATACGGCGGCGGGGGTGAGGACCGGCGAGGTGTGGCTCTTGTCCGCCGGGGCGCCACGGCTGACCAGAATTGCTGCCTTGGCCGCTCCCACCACCGTGGCCGACGTCCAAAGATAATAGCGGCCGCCATCCGGTTCGTAGCGAGTTTCGTTCAGGCCGCCGACGGATTTCCCCAGGCACAGAAAATCGTCAGTCACGGTGCGCTTGAGTCCGTGATATCCCTGATGGCCTTGATCGCCTTCCTTGCCGTAGCGCCAGGAGAAATCATAGGGCCGCCAGGACAGCTTCCTGCCGGCCACGGTAACCGGCTCCTGCGGATTCACCGTCTTGAGCCGGGCGAACTCGGCGTCGAGTGGTGCGGCATCGACCTCCGGCGGGACCGGGCCCAGCACGTAGAACTGGGTGCCGTGCCCATGCAGCTTCTTGTCCCAGGCCTCATCGCTGGTGGCCGGCAGCATGGCGGTTCTGGCCAATGCTTCGGTTTCGTGGGCCCAGGCAAAGCGGCGGGCCTCAACCCCGATCGTCCGGTTGTCGGCCGTGACCGGCAGGCGGAAATCGCCATAGGTGTTGTCCATGGTGGGGACGAACGCGACGGACCACGGGCCGGGCACGGATTTTGATCCCTCGGGACGCTCGTCCCGGGCTGGCGGTTGGACGTGCTTCTGGCCGGGGGTGAAGGCCACGATCTGGGCCTCGTAGGCTTCCAGCGGCAGCTCAACCTGTGTCCCCGTTGCCGTTTCGGTCACCACCCGCAGCGGACTCACAGAGCCAGTCCACGGATCGAGTAACTCCGCGGCCCCGCGCGCGCGGAATTCAACCACGGAATCCTTGCCGGCATCCATGACCAGGTAGACATCGCGCGGCCCGGCCCGGCGATGCAGCGCCCGGACCGTCCGGCTCATTCCACGCACATCCTGCACGAAGGCGTTGCGGATGACCTTCACGGCTTCGGCGGCGTTTCCCAGGCGGCAGGCAGGCGGGAAGGCGAGGTCATTGAGCATCGCGAGTTCGGCATCGTCGCGGCCGGCCCGGTCCGAGGCGCTGGGCAGGGCGCCGACGCAGTAGACCTTCCCGCCGGCCTGCGCAAAGGCGGCGGCCTTCGCGATCGTCGGCCAGCGCACGGCATTCATGTGAGGCACCACGAGCGCCTGGTACGAGGCGCCGGCGTCCTTCACCAGCAGCCGGCTATTCTCGACCGTGGCCTGGGCCAGCGAATCGTTGTCGATGAACTCGAAGTTGATGCCGGCGGACATCAGGCGGTTCCCCAGATCGAAAGCTGTGTCCCGCGCCTTTCCGCCGTCCATTTCCGCTTCGAAGGGGGCGACCGGATAGACCACCGCGACGTCGGCGACGAGATGGCCCTGGCTCATCAGGTACGACAGGCGATCGAAGTAGGCGAGAAAAGCTCCCATGTGCGCCCAGTAGGGCATGCGGAAGTGATAACAGGGCGGTGCCCATTCCCAATTCGAGCCATAGGTCGTGTAGTAGAGACCGTGCAGGTTGAGGAGCGTGCAGCCAAAGAGGTAGTTCTCCCGCGTCGCCTGCATCAGCAGTTCCGGCGTGGCGCCCCAGCCGAGGCTGTGATAGCCCTCGAGCCAGACCCGCGGCCGTTGATAGAGATTGGCGACCGACGACGAGACCTTGCCCTTGATGAGATCCGCATGGCCGCCCGGGGTGTCGTGTCCCGGCGCCGTGTACCAGCGGGTGACCCGGAAATAGTCTCCGAACTCAGACGGATCGGTGCCCCGCCCGCCCGAATCGCAGGCGAAGATCAGGCCGCGCGAGGCATGCCAATCGTGGATCGGCTTGAAGTAGCGTTCCTCCATTAAGCTCATCCGGATGTCGGCGTAATCCATCCGGGCCTTGGGGGTGATGCTGCCGAGATCGATCCACATGGCGGGCAGCACCTCCATCAGGTCGTAGCCCTTCCGCCGGGCGAATTCACGCGTGAAATCCGGATTCCAGGCGAACTTGCCTACGCCGATGTCCAACTCGTCGTTGAAGAAGTAATTCAGTCCCTTGGCCGATTTGTTCGCGTTATGATCCTGGAATTGCTGGAAGTAATCGCGAACCACCGTGTCACCCATCCCGACCTTGAGCGGATTCATTGATCCCGGCCTGGGCACGGCGCGGAAGGTCCAGATTTCCCAATCGCCGGCCGGCGCGGTCCACGTGACTTTGCCATCCTTCACGAACGGCGCGAGATCGATGCCGCCGCGCTGGATCCTGCCCTCCGCCAGCGGATAGGCCCGCACGGCAACTTGATCGGCCGTGCCAGCCAGGGATTGGGTCTCGCCCCCGCGCAGCCGCAGGCGCTCGCCCGCCTGCAGCTCGATCGCGTTCAGCTCCGGCTTGGAGTAAAACAGGTCGTAGAAGAGATTCTTCGCACCGCGGGGCCAGTCGATCGTGTAGGTGCTCATCCCGATGCCCATGTCCAGCTTGGCGCAGGCTTCGGAGACCTGGCCATAGACCTTCCACCAGGCCTCGGAAAAGAGCGCGGGCTCGTCGTGTTCGGTCAGCCAGCCGGCGGAATCGTGATGGGAGTAATTGACCTGAACGCCGCTGATCCCCTTTTTATGGAGCTCCTCGAGCTGGACGATCATCCGCTCCGGATCCAGTTTGTCACCGGTCCACCACCAGAAGGGCACCTCGCCATACCCGGGCGGGGGACTCCTGAATCCCGGCAGCACGTCCAGTTGGGGATCGCGCGAAGGAAACCCCGGTCCATCCGCCAGCGCGGTCAGGGTCAACAGGGTCGCAGAGGCGGCAATCAACAGGTGTTTCATGGCAATGGCTCTCAATGGCCAGCAGAGTGGGTGGGGACGTTGGGTTTCGCGGAGCGCGATCATGGCGCGTCCTTTTCGGGATAGAGTTTGCAGGCGGTGCCCAGCCGCTTCACCAACTCAGGGATCGGCAGGTTCAGCTGTCGACCCACCGCTCGGCCATGGCGCACCGACACGACGCGGATCTCAGCGGCGTTGCGCGGGATGCGCAGCGGCGCCTGGTAGGCCGGATAGGTCGGGTCCGGGTTAGCCGTGGCGAACGTGTAGTGCAGGCTCACCTCCTCGAGCTCGGAACTGAGTTCCAGGACCAGGAAGCCCTCGGCGTCTTTTTTGGGCGTGACGATGGGATCGTAGACGGAGCGGGCGCAGTTGATGCCCGCCTGGGTCAGGCGCTCCATTTGGACTTCGGCGCGGCTGAAGAACTCGGGCCAGTCTTTCCGAACCGGGGCGCTCCACGCCGACTCGGCAATGGCCAGTGCCCGCGGCCAGGTCATGTATTGGGCCTGACGCAAGGTCGGGATTGATTCGGTCCACAAGTTACCTTGGATCCCCAAAACGAGCTGGGGCGAGACCGAGGCGGGCACCGGTTCGAACTGGTAAACCTCGCGCAGCCGGGCTTGGGAGTAAGTACTGGATTCCAGCGCCGGATCCCCTTGATAGAGGTCGAGGTAATAGTGGGACGAGGGCGAGAGCACGACCAGGTGGCCCAGCTTGGACGCGGTTTCGGCCCCGGCCGTGCCGCGCCAGGACATGACCGTGGCGTTGGGCGCCAGGCCGCCGTCCAGGATTTCGTCCCAGCCAATCAGCCGTTTACCTTTTGATTCGACGATTTTCTCGACCCGTTTGACGAAGTAACTCTGCAGCTCGGCCAGGCTCTTGAGGTTCTCGCCGACCATCCGCTGTTTGCATTTGGGGCATTTCCCCCAGAAGCCGTGAAAGGCCTCATCCCCCCCGATATGAATGTAAGTGCCGGGAAACAGCCCCGCCACCTCGCCGATCACTTGGTCCAGGAAAGCGAAGGTGGCGTCGTTGCCGGGGCAGAGGGTGTTCTCGATGCGGCCGTAGAACCGGCTGCCCGGGTTGACTTGGAACGGGCCCCCGCCGCAGGAGAGTTCCGGATAAGCCGCCAACGTTGCCAGGGAGTGGCCGGGGGTTTCGATCTCGGGGACGAGCGTGATAAAGCGCTCGCAGGCAAAAGCCACCAAGTCGCGAATCTCAGCCTGGGTGAAGAAGCCGCCGTCAGTGGCCGCCTCGCCGGGCAACGGCGGGTCGTAGGACCACCAGTTCCCCTGGCGCGGCACCCGCCAGGCACCCACCGCGGTGAGTTGGGGGCGGGCCTTGACCTCGAGGCGCCAGCCCTGGTCGTCGGTCAGGTGCAATTGCAGGTGATTGAACTTGAACAGCGCCATGGTCTCGATGCTCGCCTTGACCTCCGTGGTCGTGAAGAAGTGCCGACTCACATCCAGCAGCAGGCCCCGCCAGCCAAATCGCGGGGTGTCCACAATCCTGACCCCCGGCAGTTCCAGCCGGGATGGGACCGCGGATGGGGCGGGTTTGGCTGGAGCCGGCAACAGTTGGGCCAGGGTCTGGACCCCATAGAACAACCCCGCCGGCTGGTTGGCCGCGAGGACCACGCCCTTTCCTGAAATGGCCAGCTGGTAACCCTCCTCGCCCAGTTGCGGATCGGTCGGGCTCAGGATCCGAAGTTGGATCGCCCGCCGGGCCGGCTTCTCGGAGCTTGCCTGGACGCGCACCTGAAAGCCGTGCATGGCCAGGTGACGGTTCAAGGCCGCCGCCGCCCACGCCGCCGTTGGGCAGTTCGGCGGCAGTAAGACCGGGGTGCGCTCGGTCAACTCAAACGTTCCGGCTTCCCAGGTCACCTGCGTGGCCTGGGGAATCAGCCGCGGTCCGGCGGCGGGCGATACAGCGAACAGCGCCGCCGACATCAGGCAACAGATGCCAACCAGGGGCAGCGCCCCCGGGAGGCCGGAGCGTCGTGGTGAAACGTTCGGGCCGAGTTGGCGACGGGTCCCAATTCCCTGACCGGACCCCTGAGTGAACGTGGGCAACCCAGTGTCCGAGATCCTTGCTGGTGGCAAGGCAGGCCGGCCCACCTCGCGGGCCGGATCGGTCGCAGTGGTCTTCATTGCTTGATGAATTCTCCCACCCAGTTGACTCCGACAACCCGTCCCGTCTCACAGGCACGGGCGAAGGTCCATTCACGCGTTCGCAGCGCAACAGACTCCGTCGTCGACCACGCCGCCCGGTTACCCGGCGACGGCGGCTGCGGAACGGAGCTTCAGATGCTGCCGTCTGGATCTCCGCCGCAACGAGGGTTGCGCTCTCCAGATCCACCGCGTGCCCGGCTTTGTACGCCAAACGCGTCCAGCCGTCCTTGATCTTGGTGTAGAACGGATGGCCGGAGTTTGGACGATCCTTGCAGTCGGGACGAACGGTTCGACCGATTCGCGCAGTACCGTTGGCCGGGCTCGAGCAACCGGCCGCCGTCTTCCGGGCCAGACTCCGGACAATTCCGGTGTGGCAATTGGCAAGGACTCGGGAGCGTCTCACAGGGTCAAGAAAGTCGAACACCCTGGAAACCAAGTGGTTGCTGCGTGCTTCGTTCTGCGGGTGGCGCAGCGGCGAATTCAGGTAGTGGGAATCACGAGCGCACCCGATGAGCTCTGGATGGAGCAAATGGCCAGGAGCCTGACGCTGGCGGATGCTGGGGGGGCGGAGTGGTCGGTGAGGTCCGGTTCATCTCGCATTTTACCTGCGCCGCCGGATTCAAGCACGCCACAGGAGTCGGAGACACCGGCGGGATTGCAGAACCTGTTCACTCGACGAAATTGCCATCCGCGAGTTCCGAGCCACCTCGGGGGGGAGCCTGTCAACCGAGGAGTCCCGAGGAGTTCCGGAGCACTCCCGGAGTTTTGGAGGAGCTGGAGCCAGTTGTCGGATTTGCTCTAACAGAGCCCGAACTGAGCCCAGTTGTACTCGGTTATAAACGCTGCACAAGAACTACTTGCGAACAAACCGGCCTGTACTCCTCTTCGACCATTTAGACTCACTTTTGGACACACTTTGATTCCAGGTGTGCGGCGATTTTCAGTGCCGCAGGGAGGTCTCGGCGTTTAGGCAAGGATCCAGTTCCAGGGCGCCAATCAAGAGCAGCAAGAATCAAAAGCGCGAGGGAAGATTCCCTCGCGCTTTTGATTGCGAACAACCCGGAACTTTAACCACCGGAGATTGTTTCTGATCATGCCGACATTCAGTGGTGCTGCTACGAACACTGCACGGCCGCAATCAGGCTTAACGCCGTGGTCACCGAACGTGCGGGCTACGGCTCAACCTGAAAGCCGCTGTCCCTTGCACGGTTCGTGTGAATGAAATGTTCGGTAATGTGAGGCTCGAACGGATCGGCCCCGTGCCAGATATCCCACGGATTGGATAAGCGGCTCATCGCCACCTCCGGTCGGTTCTCCAGCCAGACCAGTAGTGCCGATCGATCCTCCTCGGTTAGTGAATCGTAGCGACGACTCGTGCTGACAATGCCACTCCATCCCAACTCAGCAGAGCCGCCCCCACCAAACAGAAGTGACCGGGTTTCCACCGCCGCGCCGATGAACTCGTCGGTGAACCGATCAAACATTTGCGGTGACAGGCCGGGATGGAATCGACACTCCAAGCTGACCCCAAACTGCCGGAATTCGCCGAGGTGCTTTTTCTTGCGCAGCCTTCTGTTCATTTGCATGGGACGCCGAACGCCGAGCTATCCGACGCCGGGAGAGCAGGTCTACTCTTGCAACCACTGCAGCTCCCGACTTTCGGATGAGAGATTGGTTCGGCGTCATTGTCCGATCAAACGGTCCTTCCAATACCCCGGTCGTCGATGTCCGTGTGCCACCGCTGCGACAATGACTCGTTCATCTCGAATGAAGTAGGCCACGTAGTACGGAAAGACTGGGCAATTTACCCTCCTATAACCTCCAGTTCGCTCCCTCCAAAGCAGCGGATTCTGAATCATCAAGCGGCATACTTCCATGATCTCGATTTGAAATCGATGACCAAGACCGGGCTCCCTCGACTCGTAAAACTCGGCAGCCTCGTACAACTCGGAAGACGCCTCCGACAGAAAGTGGAGCGTCATCGCCGCAGTCGTCGGTCGAGATCAGCAAAAACTTCTGCCGCCGGAATTGCACGGGTCTCGCCCGCATCAAATCGGGCAATGCGTCCTTGGATCTCGACGTCCCAAGCCTCATTGTTCGCGCCGGAAGGCATTGGCTCAACGCTGCTTAGAATTCGGTGAGCCAGCGTCAATCGCTGGTCGTGCGACAGCTGCATCGCATCCGCGACCAAGGTTTCAACGGCACCTTTCATGTCGCCACATTAAGAGCCTGGGCGACGATGTCGAGCGTGCCGATACCTGTGGGTGTTGAAAATTCCAACGCTGCGGAAGTTGTTGATTCTCAACATTCGGGAGGCAGGGTCCTGTCCCATGGTCTGTGTCCTGGTCATGCTTCTTTTCTGGGGGTTTGGATTTCCCAGCGATGGCGCCGCTCTGAGGTTGGAGAACCTGGCTCTGCGCCATCAGCTGGGAGTGCTCTCGCGAACCGTGCGCCGACCCAGGATCCGAGGATCGGACCGCCTTTTCTGGATCGCGCTGAAGGCGACCTGGGCCGGATGGCGGCAAGCGCTGGTGATCCTCAAACCGGAAACAGTGGTGGCTTGGCATCGCCGAGGATTCCGAATGTTCTGGCGTTGGAAATCGCGTCGACGGATTGGTCGACCCGGCATCGACCGGGACCTAGTGATATTGATTCGGCGAATGTGGGAGGCCAACCCGACTTGGGGGAGTCCCCGGATTCGGGCAGAATTGATGAAGCTTGGACTGCAAGTGGCCATTTCGACCGTGAGGAAGTATCGGCCGTCCGGCGGACGGCCGCCCAACCAGACTTGGAGGGCCTTCCTGAAGAATCATGCCTAAGGGATCGCAGCGATGGATTTCTTCGTGGTACCGACGGCGACGTTTCGTCTGTTGTACGTGCTGCTGATCGTGCGGCACGAACGCCGGATGGTAGTGCACTGGAATATCACCGAATCGCCAACCACTGCATGGACGGCTCAGCAAGTCGTGGAGGCACTCCCGTTCGATTCCGCGCCCGACTATCTGGTGCGCGATCGCGATTCGATTTACGGAGGCATCTTCGTGAAGCGGGTGAAAGGACTCGGGATCCAGGAGAAGGTGATTGCGCCAAGGTCACCATGGCAGAACCCGATCGCCGAACGTTTGATCGGGAGCATTCGTCGCGAGTGCCTGGACCGAGTGATCGTAATCAATGAGCGGCAGCTCAGAAGACTGATCGTCGAGTACTGTGACTATTACCACCGATCTCGGACTCATCGTTCCTTGGACCAAGACGCACCGCTGGAGCGAGCGATCGAACCGCCGAAAGTGGGGAAGGTGGTTGAGTTCCCAATGGTCGGAGGCCTCCATCATCTTTACCGACGACAAGCGGCGTGACCTTGTCGCTGGTATTGGATCTCAGAGATCGGCCGCCGGCGTGGTTCGCACGTCCAACCGCGTGCGGTGCCGCGCGTTCGACACCATGACGCGCTCACCTCTGGCTGCCCGGTCCGTGAGGCCCTCCCCTCAGAAGTCCTCCTGACCCGAGCTTCAAGTTCAACAATCCATGCTCAAAGCCGGTCAATTCATGGACGACGGAGTTTTCGTCACCCACA